>CAJTKG010000029.1 GCA_910576935.1 uncultured Muribaculaceae bacterium | reverse complement strand
GGGTGAGGTTGCGGCCGAGGTAGCGTCGGAAGTGGTATGTGTAGACGGCGGTTTTCATCTCCGCTGCAAAGGTAAGGGCCGAGGGCGGCGGTTGCGTATCTAAAATTGCATGTGAGTGCAATTTTAGGGATGTTAAAATCCGATGGTTCGCAATTTTTGCAAGTGTTAATCGTGGGATCAGTTTATATATTGCCGCTAAATATCGTTAAATATTTTGAAATTTAACAAAAGTTGCTTATATTGCGAAACTTTATCATCCCGACTTGAACAGTTCTCCCTGTTATTGTAGACAAACAATTTCATAATTAACTTATTTGAAACCTATTAACCATGAAAAAGCAAACCAAAATGTTGGCAATGACGCTTTGTATAGCGCAATTATTGCTCATCTGCGCCTGTCAGGATGAAGACACTCCTTTGGCAAGCCAAAGCGAAAAAAACTTAATCGAAGAAATTAAAATCGACACTCCCGATGAAAATGCTGTTACTGTGGATGACGCGGCTACAGTAGCCTTGAAGCAACTTGGCCGCGACATGCTAAAAGGTCGTTCCGCATCAAATTACAGCATTTCAACGGTCGATGACGAAACCGGCGAGCCGGCCCTCTACATTGTCAATTTTGACAACAACGGCGGCTTTGTTGTGGTCAGTGCGAAAAGAGAAATCAATCCCGTACTTGCCTGGAACACTAAAGGTCAGTATGCCGTTACCGAAAACAGCGGTGTAAAGATTTGGCAAGACCATATGGTCAAGGCTATACAAAACGCCGACAATCAAGAGGATTCTGTAAAGCATATCAATCAACGCATCTGGGCCTCGATGACTAACGAAAACGTCCCCGAGGCTATAGCACCGATGTCTGCAAATTCTTCAGACGAATGGACTGTCGCACAGGGGATTCTACGTGAAAAACTAATGGAATGGAAAAATGATGGCGTGGACGTTTACCCCTTGAAAGATTGGGAACCTCGTTTACAGCATTACGGTCTCGAAAAAACTTATCGCAATTTTAATTGGGAAGATTGTGCATATGTGACCCAAAGAGACTCGATGGTTACACGTAAGACAGAATTCATCAAAACAAAATGGGGGGAGTCGGACGGATTCAATTATTATTGCCCGGCATTCAATGGAAAAAAAACTGTGGCAGGACATGTCCCAGTTGCATGCGGACAATTAATGTATCATTATAAGTTTCCTTCCAGATACAATTGGGATAATATGGAACTTGAAGTTGCAACAGATGCCTCGGCTATACTAATTGCCGAACTTGGAGAAGGTATGCGCGCTTCATATGGTTTCTATTATACCAATATAAGACTTAATGATTTCATAAGCTATATGGAACAAATTGGATATATTTGCCGTGAAGAGAAAAGTCTCGGTCAATCTGTAGTTGACAAAATGAAGCAGAATATGTTGGCAAAAAAGCCGGTTCTTTTGAGTTTGGGGGAGGGAATTTACTATCTTGTTGTTGTAGGAGGAATGCATATTCAGGAAATCTATGTTACGGATGACATTTGGTCATTTTCTACTGCAACGAGATATGAAATTGTAGCTTCAGAGCGCGCTTACTCGGCCAAACACGTGACATTTTATTTAAATTGGGGAAGAAATGGTGTTAACGATGGATTTTATAAATTGGACAATATAACAACTAATGAGTCGGGTAAAACAGAAACATGGGAAGCAAGCGAAGTAATATTCGCTGAACCAAAAAATTAACCCTTTCTTACAACTTACCTTTAAATCTTATTAAAATGAAACGATTATTTATATTTTTACTTGCGGGTGTTGGATTGATAGGCTGCACACAATATGCCAAGGCCAGGGATGGTGATTTTGCTGTCGGTGTGACCGGTGAAATGTCAAGTGAGTTGTTAAAGGGTGAAAATAATATCATGGCATACGGTGGTGTGGAGCTGTTTGCCAATTATAAATATAAATTCGGCTCTCGATTATTCATTTTGCCCGAAGTTGCAATCGCTCAACGTTGGCATCGAAGCAATCTTTATGGCGATAAAGTCTTTTCATCTTTATTGCCTGATGATGTACGTTCTATAAGTTCTGTCTTTGCTCTGCGCCCAAACTTTGGCGTTAACATTGTAAACGAAAGTGATTGGAGCCTCGGTCTTACAACCGGACCGGAGATGGACTGGATATTCGCTCAGAGCCACAAGTTTAGATTTACACCTAAAGATAATCCACAAGTACATACAGATCGACGTAATGAAAAAAAAGTGCAATGGGGCTGGAACATAGGGGTGCTTGCCGATATCAAGATGGTACGTGTTGGCGTCAACTACAAGATACACCTCGGCGATATGATGGACCTTGGCACGTTTACCACCGGCAAGCCGGGTGAGCTCCGCATCAGTGTCGGCTATCGATTCTGAGAGCTGCGCATCAATAGTTTAAGTTAGTATTAAAAGAGGCTGCACCGTAATATTTTACGGCGCAGCCTCTCTGTGTATAATTAGTCCTATCGGTTTAACGTTTGAGGGTATTGATTGTGGCTTTGGGGACGAGGATATCGGGGACGGCGGTCTCGGCGGCGCTGACTTCGAGAGGCAGCGTCGAGCGTATGTCGCGAGAAGATGCGCCTACCAGGAGGTCATATGTGCCGGCATCGCGACGCCAGACCGATTTTTCGGCGTCGAACGACGCGAGGTCGTTGACGTCAAAGCTGATGCTGACGGTCTCAGACTGACCCGGAGCAAGTTCGGCTGTCTTTGTGAAGCCGCGGAGCTCTTTGGCGGGTTTGTTGCGGTCTTTAGCCAGGGGGTCGGCGGCATAGAGCTGGACGATTTCTTTGCCGGCGCGGTCGCCCGTGTTGGTGACTCTGACTTTGACGCAGACTTTGTCGCCGTCCTGCGATACTTCGGCATTGTCATAGTCGAAAGTCGTGTAACTCAGACCGAAACCGAATGGATAGGCAACGTTTTTGTCGAAGCTGTCGAAGTAGCGGTAGCCGACATAGATGTCTTCTTCATAGGGCGTGTAGTCGATGAGTTTCGTGTCTTGTTTCGGTCCTTGGTTGGCGATTACAATGTTTTTGTCGCTTTTGAGATTGACGGGGAAGTTCGCCGTCGAGGCGTGGTCTTCAAACTTGACGGGCATAGTCATTGTAAGTTTTCCCGAAGGATTGGTCTTGCCGGTAAGGACGTCAGTGACGCTGTTGCCTCCTTCCTGTCCGCCCTGCCAGGCGCAGAGTATGGCGTCGGCGTTGCCGCTCCAGGAAGTTTCGACGGCGCCGCCTACGTTCATTACGACAACTACGGGCTTGCCGGCGGCACGGAATGCGCGGCTCACGTCGGCAATCATGGCCTTATTTTCAGCACTCAGGTTGAAGTTTGAAGATTCGCGGTCGAGGAATTCGCCTGAGCCGCGGCCTATTGTGATGATTGCGGCGTCATTGTCTTTTGCGGCGGAAGCGAGCCGGGCGGCAGTGAAGTTGATTTCGGGAGGAAGCACAACGGGCATGAATGCGGCGAAGCGCGAGGTGTCGGCCTCGAGCGATTTGCGCCATCTGTCGACGTGGTTTGCGTAGGCTGCACGGAGTTTCTCGTCAGACGAGATACCGGCGTTGTTGAGTCCGTCGAGCAGCGAGACTGTGTATGCCCGGTTGACGTTGCCCGAGCCTGTGCCGCCGGGGATGAAGTCGTAAGATGTGCAGCCGAAGAGTGCGACCTTTTTTGTCTCAGGCTTCAGCGGCAGTGTCTGACGGTCGTTTTTGAGAAGCACCATGCCCTCGCTTGCGGCAGAGCGTGTGAGAGCGGCGTGAGCGTCGAGATCGGGCTTGTTTGAGAAACGGTAGCCTTTGAAGCGGGGTGTGCGTACGATCATGGCAAGAATGCGGCTGACATTTTTGTCAAGCACTGTCTCGTCGAGCGACCCGTTTCTGACGCCTTCGACGATGGCTTCATACTGGGCGTTGTAACCCGGTTGGAGCATATCGTTGCCGGCCTTCATCTGGGCTACGGCGTCAGAACCGCCGAACCAGTCGGTCATGACCATGCCGTCGAAGCCCCATTCGTCGCGGAGCAGCTCAGTCAGCAGGTCGGGATTTTCTGATGTGTAGACGCCGTTGAGGTAGTTGTATGATGACATCACAGTCCATGGCCGGCTTTCTTTGACGGCGGTTTCGAAGCCTTTGAGATATATTTCGCGGAGAGCGCGTGTGCTCACCTGGGCATCGTTGGCCATGCGGTTTGTCTCCTGATTGTTGACAGCAAAGTGCTTTATGCTTGTGCCGACACCTTTGTTCTGGACGCCGCGGACATATGCGGCAGCTATTTTGCCGCTCACGAGCGGATCTTCAGAGTAATACTCGAAGTTGCGGCCGCATAGCGGATTGCGGTGGATGTTGAGCGCGGGTGCGAGGAGGACGTCGACGCCATACTCGAGCACTTCGTCGCCGATGGCTTCACCGACCTGTTCGACCAGTTCGGGATTCCATGTCGACGCCAGCATTGTGCCGATAGGGAAGTGGGTGCAGTAATATGTCGCGCTGTCATTGTCGCGGGTGGGGCTGATGCGCAGGCCGGCAGGGCCGTCGGCAAGGACTACGGCGGGGATGCCAAGCCGGGGTATGGGATATGTCGTGCCTGCGGCGCCGGGAACGATAGAGCGGGTCTCGCCGACAACGGCACTGTCGCCGCTGTCGATGCCGGTCATGCCTGTGCCGACGATGAGATGGGCTTTTTCTTCGAGAGTCATGGCGGCCACGACCTCGTCGATGTTATTTTCGTTAAGCCTGAGGGTTGAGTCACAAGAGGCAATGCCGAGAGCTATTGCGGCTCCCGCGCCAAGATAAGTTATATATTTCATGGTCGGTTATCTGTTTGGTGTGGTCCAGTTATAAGTCTCTGTACATGTGATGTCGGCTACTTTGTCGCCTATCTGAATCCTGAAGTCGCCTTTCTCGAGAATCCATTTGCCGTCGGCTCCTACATAAGCGAGGTCAGAGGCGGGAATGGTGAGGGTGACGGTCTTGGTCTCGCCGGGTTTGAGGTTTATTTTGTCAAACGCGCGCAGGCGGCGGTTGTCGGGCACACACTGCGATGCCACGAGGTCGCTCGAGTAGAGCATGACGGTCTCTTTGCCTTCGCGGTCGCCGGTATTGGTGACATCGATAGTGAATGTGAGGTTGTCGCCGTTCTTGAACCGGGTGGCCGATGATTTGAGCGGACCGTAGGCAAAGGTGGTGTAGCTCAGACCGTAGCCGAAGGGCCATTGGCTCGAGACGTCGGCATTGTAGTCGTATGCGCCGGCCATTGTGCCGACTTTCTGTGAGGCTTTGTAATCATAAGTAGAGAGCGAGTTGACGTGTCGCGGGTAGGTGTATGGCAGACGGCCCGAGAAGTTTTCGTCGCCAGCGAGCAGGTCGGCCAGAGCGTTACCGCCTTCGTTGCCGGGTAAGAGTATGTCGACGACGGCTGCGGCGAGGGGTTCGACGTCGGCTATGATGCGGGCACGGCCGCCGTTGAGCACGAGCACGACCGGTTTGCCTGTCGCGGCTGCGCGGCGCACAAGCTCTTTCTGGTTTGCCGAGAGATTGAGGTCGGTTGTGTTGCCCGGTGTCTCGCAGTAAGAATTCTCGCCGATGCAGAGCACAATGACGTCGGCTTTTGATGCGTTGGCTTCGAGACCGCTGAAATCGGGTGTTTTCTCGTCATAGTATGCACCGTTTTCATCATATTCGACAGAGGGGACATAGATGATGTTGTCTTTGCCGAAACGGTTCTGCATGGCTTTGAGCACGGTGTTTTTGTCGGCGAGGTCGCCGGCTTCGAGTTTGCCCTGCCATGTCACGCTCCAGCCGCCGTTTAACGAACGCATGGAGTTGGCGTTCGGACCGGTAAGGAGTATCTTGCCGCCTTTTTTGAGAGGAAGAACGCCGTCGTTGTTCTTAAGGAGTATCATTGACTCGACGGCTGCGCGTCGGGCGGCAGCGTCGTGTTTCTCCGAGGCAAAGTCGGGGTAGTCGCCAAGGCGCGTCATCGGGTTGTCGAAGAGACCGAGACGGTATTTGAGACGGAGCACGCGGCGGGTTGCGTCGTCGATGCGGCTCATGGGCACAGTGCCTTCGTTGACAAGTTCTTTGAGCAAGGTGCAGTAATCCCACTGATAAGGCTCCATGGCCATATCTATGCCGGCGTTGATGGCCATGGCGATAGCTTCTTTTTTGTCTTTGGCGACTTTCTCGCGCTGCCAGAGGTTGTTGATATCGGCCCAGTCGGTGACGATCATGCCATCCCAGCCGAGTTCGTCTTTGAGCCATCCGGTGAGGAGCCGTTTATTGATGTGGGTGGGGATGCCGTTTATGCTCGACGAGTTGACCATGATGGTCAGAGCGCCGTTTTTAAGACATTCGAGGAAGGGAGCGAAGTGTTTCTCGCGGAGGTCGGCCTCGCTGATGACGGCGGGGGTACGGTCCTGGCCGCTGAAGGGGACACTATATCCCATATAATGTTTTACCGACGTGGCGATCTTGTCTTTGCCGAGGTGGTTGGGATCTGTGCCCTGGAATCCCCGTATCTGCGCAGCGCCCATGACCCCGCTGAGATATGGATCTTCGCCGAAATTCTCCCATACGCGTGGCCATGCGGCCTGACGGACGAGATCGACGGTGGGCGAATAGGTCCAGGGACATGCTGTGGCGCGTGTCTCGTAGGCTGTGATTGCGGCAGCCTCTTCGGCGAGCGCCGGGTTGAACGTTGCCGCGACATTGATGTTCTGGGGGAAGAGGGTGCCTCCCTGGGTGTAGGTCACACCGTGGTTCTGGTCGAGGCCATAGATGCAGGGGATGC
Source organism: uncultured Muribaculaceae bacterium (assembly GCA_910576935.1). GTDB lineage: Bacteria > Bacteroidota > Bacteroidia > Bacteroidales > Muribaculaceae > CAG-873. The sequence goes on along the minus strand of CAJTKG010000029.1, from coordinate 26,916 downwards.
CGATCTCCTTCATAGACGCATCCTGGATCTTACCGATAAACTCATTCCACTCTTCGGCTGTGAGAGCGTGCTGGGGAGCGTTGAGTATCGAGCCGACCTTGTATTTGCCGATGATGCTGTCGAGCATGCCCGGATGGTATACCAGCTTGCCGTCGGGACCTCGGTGGGCTATGAGATCTATGGCGAGCTCGGTCATCTGCCCTATCTTCTCGTCGAGGGTCATTTTCGAAAGCGTGGCTTCGACTTTCTTTTCTATTGCCTCGTCACGCGGTATGACAGGTGAGGCGAAGGCTGTGACGGTCAGAGCCGCCACAGCCGATAATGTGATGAATCGCTTTATCATTATTTGAAGAGTAACGGGGTGAATTCGGTGAGGTATATGCGCCAGTTTTTCCAGATGTGACCCTGCGGAGTCTCGAAGTAGGTATAGGCATAACCGTTGTCGTCGAGTTTTTTGCGGTAGGCTTTATTGGCCTGATAGAGGAAGTCGGTGTTGCCGATACCGATCCAGTAGAGCGCCGGTTTTTTTGCAAACTGAGTCTTGAGCTTTTTGTCGAGATCGTCATAGATAGGGCTCTTTACGTCTTTATTGGGTTCGATGGCGGCTGAGAAAAGGCCGACATAGTCAAACATGTCGGGATACTGTTTCGAGATGTGCATCGAATGGAAACCTCCCATCGAGAGGCCTGCGATAGCGCGTGATTTTTTGTTTTTGATGGTGCGGTAGTTTTTGTCGATAAATTTGACGACCTCGGGGAAGTGAGTCTCGAAGCTGCCCTCCATTGTTTTGGGAAGAGCCATTGTCGGGGCTGCAAAGCCGAGGCTTGACTCGCCCGGAGCGGCCTGCAGGGCGGCGTTGCCGTTGGTCATGACGACTATCATCGGCTCGGCTTTGCCCCGGGCGATCAAGTTGTCGAGAATCTGAGAGGCGCGGCCAAGCTCGGTCCATGCGTTCTCGTCGCCGCCCATGCCGTGGAGCAGATAGAAGACAGGGTAGCGTTTGCTGCCCGACTCATATCCTGCGGGAGTGTAGACGGTCAGACGGCGGTCCATGCCGAGTGTGGGGCTGTTGTACCACACTTTCGAGACAGTGCCGTGGGGCACGTCGTTGATTTTGTAGAGATCGGCGCGTTCGCCGGGTATGATGAAGACGTCGGTCACCGACTGGACGTCGCGGATGCGGTGGACGTTAGAGGGGTCATTGATCTTGAGACCGTCGACGAGCATGGTATAGCTGTAGAGTTCGGGGGCGAGGGGAGCTTCGGTGGTGTATTGCCAGACGCCGTCTTTCTCGACCATGTCGGCGACGCCGGGAGCGTCAAATTCGCCGTAAGGGGTCTGCATTTTCTGTGTGGGCAGGAAGTCACCCGTAACCTGCACTTTGACGGCTTTGGGTGCCGAGATGCGGAATGTCACTGTATTGTCGGGGTTGATTTCGGGCGACACGATCTGTGAGCCGCCCCAGAGAGCCTGCTGGGCGTCGGCACACAGAGTTGCCAATGCCACTGCGGCAAGAATAATATATTTTTTCATTGTAAGATGGTTTATTAGTTATGAAAATGAATCAATAGTTACAATTTAAGGATTTAAGTGAATCAAGCGTAGTCTCCGGCCTATCGGCAGTAACCACAAAACCGGCAGCCGACTGACGTCAGTCCGCGAGGGATAAACCTTGCGCAAAATAAGTCAGAAATCTTGTAATATGCAAGATCTTAGGCCGGAAACTTCGCATTAGGACAAACGGTATGGCTTATTTGGAGAATAAACCGTCGAAGAACTTGACAATCTTGGGAGCACATGCGCTCCAGAATGGCCAGTCGTGAGCGCCAGGGCGTTCGATATAGGTCATCATCGGCAGATACTGGCCCATGTTGGCGAGCCATTTGACGCTTTCGTAGAGGAAGTCTTCGGTGCCGATCTCGACGACGAAAGGCTTGATGCCGGGGGTGCCGAGCATGTCGCCGATATTGATGCTCTCGCCGTTGTGGAGAGCGGGCGAGCAGGCATACATGCCTACAAACATATCGGTGTATTTGATGCCGTAGTACATAGTGCCGAAGCCGCCCATCGAGAGACCCGAGATGCCGCGTTTGCCGTTGCATTTGAACATTGCGTCAATAGCCGGCACGAACTCGTTGATGAAGAATGACTCGTATTTGACGCCGCCGCCTTTGTAATTGTCAGAGTAGAAAGTATCGAAGCCGCCGATGGTTGCCTGGACAGAGACGATAACCATTTCGTTGTCGAGGTCGCCCGTGTGGTAGGCTACGCCGCCCTGGGTAAACCAGTCGTTGTTGTTGCCGGCGGCTCCGTGGAGCATATATAGTACGGGGAACTGCTTGTTGCCGTCGAAACTCTTTGGCAGCAGTACGGAATATTTCACCTCACGCCCGAGTGTATTGCTTTGGAAGGAGAGATCGAGCATCTCGGTGCCGTGTTTCTCAAGAAAAGAGACAAACTTTATGCCGAGGTTGGTCGAGCCGTTGCCTCCGGCGACGGTGATATACGAGAGACCTTCGCCGGTGAAGTTATAGAGGGTTTCGCCGTTGATGCCGGTGACTTTATCTATGTTGATCTTGCCTTGGGTTATATACTGCTTCTCGCCGTCGGGAGCCACGACAAACGCGCCTCCGGCCATGCCGTAGTCGGGAACGAGCCAACCGTTGTCGATCAGCCAGGGTTCGGCGGGCGAGCCGGCTATGGTATATGTGCCGCAGAGATCTTCTGTAGCCAGGCCCTCTTTGTTTATGGCCTCGAAGAATGCGGCTGCGTTGCCCGAAGGATCGCTGACGGCGATTGTATATTTGCTGACGCCGGGCACTACGACAGTCTGCCAGGTGGTATAGTCAGTGATTGTCACGGGCTCGACCTTGAGCGACATGGTGTAGCCGCTGGGTTCGGGATCGTCAATGCCGATGACGAAATCGATCGGGCCGCGGTAGTTTACGACATAGCGTTTGCCGTCACCGGCTGTCAGCAGGCCGCTGATGTCATAGTCGCTCCCGACCATGTTTACTTCGAGGTCGCCCTCGGTGAAGATGCCGGCAGTCGCAGATCCCTTTGCCACATAACCGAAAAACTGCATGTTCTCGGGGGCCTCGAGATTCTTCATCGGCTTGTAGACACCGGGCTGCAGAGTCCATTCGCGCGAGACTACGTCGAGATTCAGGGTGTTGTCTTTGCCGTCTGAGAATTCCATGTGGAGATACTTGAGGCCTTTTTTGAGTTTATCGGTCTCGCCGGTAGTCTCGGTGGTATAGTTATAGCGCTGTATGTCGTCGTACGAGCCCGACAGGTCGTCTATCACGTTGTCGCTGCAGGCCCAGAGCATCGCGGCAAGAGGCATCAGCAGCAGATTATATATTTTTTTCATCTTGATCTTGATTTAAGGGTTTTACCATCCGGTATTCTGAGTCATGTTGCGGTTGAGTTCTATCTCTTTGCGCGGTATCGGCAGCAGATTGTGTTTGTCTTTGAAGCCGAATGAGGAGTTTGTATAGGCTTTTGCTTCGACGCCTTTGGCAGAGAAGGCCGGAATCGACGCGCCTCTGTTGCCAAGATATTTGGCAGCATCGCCCCAGCGTACGAGATCCTGGAAGCGGACACACTCCATGCACATCTCGAGGCGTTTCTCTTTCTTGAGATCTTCGAGAGTAGCCCCCGAGACAGGCGCAAGTTTAACGCGTTCACGTATGGCGTTAATATAATCGTCGGCTTTAGAACCACCCGATTTGATATGGGCCTCGGCAGCGAGAAGCAGAACTTCGGCGTAGCGCATCACGCGGAGGTTGATATATTGGGTGCCCTGGAACATCTGGTTATCCATGACGTTGTCTTCTTTGAGCGCGCGATTTTTCCAGTTGAACAGACCTTCGTGACCAACGAGGCGTTCGCCTGCGTTGACTGTGAGTCCATATTCGCTGTTGAGTTCGTCATAGGTGCGGATAGTCGAGTTGAGACGATAACCGTTTTTGCCTTCCATTGCGACAAAAGCATCATATAGGCTGCCGGTCGGGTTGACGAAACCATATGTGCCGTTGGCTATCTCCGCCATTGATCCGATATTGATGAGCGATGTGCGCCAGCCCATCATCAAATATGTCATAGTAAACATGTTCCAGATCTGTTCGGGGTCATTGCGTTTCTGCACTTCGAGCATGGCTTCGCAGCAGTTGTTGGCGATAGCGTGGTGTAATTTGTCGTAGTCGCCGCGGTAAAGATCATATTTGCCCGAAGCGATGACTTTGTCTAACTCTGTGGCGGCATCGGCATATTTACCTCTGAACACCAAAGTTTTGCCGAGCATTGCCCGGGCGGTCTCAAGCGTCACTCTGATTGCGCCCGTCTCGTCATTGGGGTTGCTCTTGCTTGGCAGGGCTTTACTGTCAATGGCTGCGCGGAAGTCGTTTTCGGCTTGATCCCAAAGTTCTTCGGTCGTACTGTTGCCTTTATGGTATTCGCCCGGTTCGAGCAGATGGTCAACAACGGGAGCGGTGCCCCAGAGGCTGGCGAGCTCGAAGTGAGCCCAGCCGCGGAAGAAGCGGGCTTCTGCAACAGCCTGTGATTTGACGGGGGTGTCGGGCGTTACTTTCTCGATTATAAGGTTGGCTTTGTAAATGACACCATAGAGTCCCTGGTATACACCTGCGATGATGCCGTGGTCGGTGTCGAAGGTATATTCGTTGAGGCGTTCCATATCTGAGTTGTCGCCGCGCGAGCCGCCGCCTGTCCAGACGTCGTCAGAAAGCAGATTCTTCAAGAAAAACCAGTTGAAGTAGTTGTTGCCCCAGCTGACATACATTGAGGCGACAGCCTGTTCGGTTTCGGCGTCGGTTTTGTAGAAATCATCCTGACCGCCCATGTTGCCGTGCTTCGGTATGTCAAGACCGTCTTCGCACGACGTGAAGAGCATGGCCGCTGTGGCGATTATTGCCGGTAATATATATTTTAGTTTCATCACGTTATTGTATTAGAATGTTATATTGAAACCGAGTACGACTTTCTTGGCCGAGGGATATGCGCCCTTGTCGATGCCCATACCCGATGTGGCGTTGACGGCTACTTCGGGGTCGAAGCCCGGATATTTGGTGAAACAGAAGAAGTCGTCGAGAGAGGCGTAGATACGCAGATTGCTGATATAGGCCTTGCTCGTCCATTTCTGAGGCACGATATAGCCTAACTGTATCTGTTTGATCTTGAAGAATGAGCCGTCATAGACAAGAGCGTCAGAGATCTGATATTTATCCATATTTGCCGCTCCGGCGCGTGGCACTGTGCCCGTGGGATTGTCGACGGTCCAACGGTTGTCATAGAAGACCTCTTTGAGTTTGTTACACTGCGGGAAGTCTGAGCGGTTGATGCAGTTGAACACCTTGTTGCCTGCGGCGCCTGTGCCGAAGACTGTGAGATCGAAATTCTTCCAGCCTAGGTTGAGTGTGAGACCGTAGGTGATGTCGGGAATGGCGTCGCCGATGTCGGTGATGTCGCCGTCGTTGAGTGTGCCGCTGTTGTCGAGGTCTTTGAATTGGGGGTTGCCCTTGTCGTCAAGGCCGTCAAAAAGATAGCCGCGGAAGTAGTAGACGGGGTATCCTTTCTCGAAGTATGTGATAGTCGATGTATGGAAGTTTGTGCCCCCGATGCGTGTGATTGACGGGTCGAGATAGGTAACTTTGTTGGAGAGCGTCGACAGGTTGAATGTGGCGGCATAGCGGAAATCGCCTGCGAAGTCGCGCCATGAAAGCTCAAACTCCCAGCCCTTGTTGCTGACATTGCCGGCATTCATGGGCGAAGTTGCGCCGCCGATGATAAGTGAGGGTATTGTGCCGTTGACCAGAAGGTCTTTGGTTTTCTTGGTATACCAGTCGATATTGACACCGAGACGGTTGCGCAGGAATCGCATGTCGAGACCGATGTCAAACTGCTCGGATGTTTCCCATTTGAGTTTCTTGTTACCCATGGTCGAGGGGGCTACCGATGTTATGTAGCTGTTGCCTGGAACAAGAGGATAAATAGCGCCGGCGGCCATGTCGGTGCTGTAGGGATAGCCGCCGAGAGCTGCGAGTGAGCCGTTCTGACCCCAGCTTGCGCGGAGCTTGATATTGTCGGCATAGCAGCGGATGTTTTCAAAGAAACTTTCGTTAGAGAGTGTCCAGCCGGCAGAAACTGCGGGGAAATAACCCCAGCGGTTTTCAAGCGGCAGTTTCGACAGGTCGGCGGCATCGGCACGAAGCGAAGCCTGGAGATGGTAGCGGTTGTCATACTCATAGCTTGCGCGGCCGAAATATGACATCTTTGAGTTTCGTGTCTTCTCGCCGCCCACGCCTTTGGTGGCGGATGCCGTGCCGTAGTTGAGATACCAGAAGAGCGGATCGTTTTTCTTAAGTGCGTCCTCATCTTTGCCGGTGAGACTGCCATAAGTGAAGGAGTTGACGGTTTCTGAGTAAGACATACCCACCATAGCTGAAATGGTGTTGGCGCCGAACTGTCTGAAATAGTTGGCGAAGTTTTCCCACTGCCAGTAGACGGTCTGAGAGTTCTGGGCGTTCATGCCTACGTAGTCGCCGCTCTGTGTGGCGTTGCCATAGAAAGGCAGGTTGACGGTAGACTGGTGGCCCGACGAGAGGCGGTAGCCCAGACGTGATGTGAATGTGAAGCCGGCGAAAGGCTTGAAGTCGGCGAAGATGCTGCCGGTGACATTGAAGCCGTTGTTGCGGCTGACACCGTTGTCGCGCATCACAAACGGATGATAGTTCTCTGAGTTGAGAAATTTGGAGACGGCATAGTAGTTGCCGTTTTCGTCAGTCAGCAGATGGCGTCCCTGGTTACGGGCGTTGATCATGTGGAGAGGAAGCTTGTCGGGAGCGTAGACGAAGGGCGTGAGGGGATCCATCAGAAGGGTTGCCGTGATAAGGCTGCCGTACTCGTTGTTAGACGACACCTGACGCACGTTGTATTTCTCGATCTGATTTGTTGTGCCGACCTTTAGCCAGGTCTTGATGTCATACTCGGCGTTGATGGCGGCTGTCAGACGCTGATAGTAATCTTTGTTGCCTCCGACGATGCCGTTGTTGTCGAGATATGACAGTGACAGGTAGTAGTTGCCACGGTCTGTGCCGTTTGTAAACGAGATATTGTGGCGTTGCATGTGGCCGGTCTCGAAGGCTTCGTCAATCCATGATGTGTTGGTGACGCCGTCCCAGTTTTTGAGCATATAGTCTTCGGTGAAGACATTCCCTTCAGACATATATTTGATATATTGCTCTGAGTTGAGCATGTGGGGCACTTTTGCCGGACGCTCCCATGTATACTGGAAGTCGTAAGAAATCTTGCCGTTGCCCGCGCTGCCGCGTTTTGTAGTGATGAGCACCACGCCGTTACCTGCCTCGGCACCGTAGATTGCAGCCGACGCAGCGTCTTTGAGCACTTCCATCGAAGCGATGTCATTGGGGTCGATACCGCTGATGTCGCTCAGACGCACACCGTCGACGACATAGAGCGGGTCAGACGAGACATTTGACGAATAGCCTCGGACGCGGATAGTAGGCGACGAGCCGGGTGCGTTTGATGTCGTGACTACCTGCACGCCGGCAGTCTTGCCCATAAGTGCGCTTTGCGGGTTGACGATCGTGCGGTTCTGTATGTCTTCGGGCTTCACTTGCGAAATGGCGCCGGTGACCGAGCTTTTTTTCTGAACGCCATAGCCGACAACGACTACGTCGTTGAGTGCTGTCGACGATTCGCGGAGTGTTACGTTGATGACGCCGGCCTGTGTGACTTTGCGTTCGGTAGGATCATAGCCTATATAGGAATAGACCAGAGTTGTTCCCGGTTTTGTGTCGATCTGATAGTTGCCGTCGAAGTCGGTGGTGACTCCGTGGTTTTCTCCTTTTGCCGTGATGCTGACGCCGATGAGGGCCTCACCGTTGTCGTCAGTCACTGTGCCGGTCACTTTGACCGTCGATTGTCCGAACGACATCAGTGTCGTCGCGAACATCAGCACGAGCAATGCGATTTTAGCTTTCATGATAGGTATTGATTGGTTATTAGACTGAATTGGTTATTGTTATTAGAATTATATTAGAAACTTTTCGGGCTAGATATGGTCGACATCAGGTCGAGAAGCTCGCGGTCGTGGTTTTCATGAACCGAGCATTCGTTGTCGAAGAACATCGTCTGACGGCGTTCGGTAGTGTAAGCCGGCCACTGCGGCAGTGACGGCGTATTGGGGTTGCCGGTGCGGGCAAAAGCGAGCCATGCGTCAGACATTCTGTCAGCGAGAGTGTCGGCATCGGCACCGCCGCCGGTCATCGAGGCATGTATCTTGGCATTGTTGAAGACAAAGGGTATCTCCATGCAGTGGGTGCTGCGTAGTGCCCCGTCGAGTACTGGCGACTCCCAGGTGAAGAGATACATATAGACGGGTGCACCGCCCTGGCGGGTTTTTATGTCGGCCTGGCGCACGGCTGTCGGGCGGAACGTGAAGTCGAAGTCGATCAGGTCTTTGGGCTGATAGCCGGGATAAGCTTTGCCGAAGGCGTCGATGATCTTGTCGGCATTGTCGGCGCCGTAGCGCATGTTGATAAAATTGCGGGCCATCGCCGTATCGGCATTGCGGAGCATAGGCACATAGGTTGTGGCCGAAAATTCGCAGCGTGTCGAGCCTATCATCATAGGTATCTCGCGGCTTTGCTCCGGAGCGCCTTCGGCAAATGGCTGGCGTGGAAGCACAATGCCGTCGACAGTCGGGGCCCAGCCGAAGATGAATGCGCCGCCTGTGCCGCCTTCAGCCTCGACCTGCTTGCGCACGGCGGCCACGGCGGCATTGCCGGCTGCAAGAAGCTGTTCATAGGGCACTTCGGCTATTTTTTTGATGTCGTTCTCGAGACCGAGCTGTCTGACAGTCTCGCGGCCGATGCGGCGAGACATCTCTGAAGTCATGGTGCTGAGAGTCGAACCCGACTGCACGATTGCTTTGTGGAACAGATTTTTGGCACCGGGGGTGGCGCAAAGGGTAGAAACTTTGCCACCGCCACCGCTTTGGCCGAATATTGTGACATTGTCGGGGTCTCCGCCAAAAGCCTCGGCGTTGTCGCGCACCCACCGTAGAGCGGCTACCATATCGAGAAGGCCGGCATTGCCCGATGATGCATATTCGGGTCCGAAATCGGCCAGATCGAGAAAGCCGAGCACATTGAGACGATGGTTTAGAGTGACGACAACGACATCGCCTTTGCGGGCGAGGTTGGCGCCGTCATAACCCGGGAGTTCCTGACCGCTGCCGGCTGAGAATCCGCCGCCGTGAAGCCATACCATCACGGGACGCTTGCGGCCGTCGGCTGTCTTTGCCGGAGTCCAGACGTTGGCGCGGAGGCAGTCTTCGCCGGGGTAGCCGTCGTCCCAGTTGAACGCGAATGCGATCTCGTCGTTCTGCCATCCCTGACGTTTGTCTTGAGGACATGTTGGGCCATAATTGCGGCAACTGCGCACACCCTGCCATGAGTCGGCTTTCTCGGGTGCCATGAAACGGGCGGCTTTGGCATACGGGATACCTTTATAGATATTTATACCGTTCTCTGTGTAGCCGGCGATCTGCCCCTCGGTGACGACAGCCTTTGCGTCGGCGGTCGAAATCTGGGATCTCGGCTCGGCGGCCGCCGCGCTGAGTGCGGTAGCCAGAATCATAAGATTTAAAATTACTTTTTTCATGGTTATGAAGGTTATTTTATCCAGTGCAAAATTATAGCCTCGGCCGTAGAGCGATTTGACAACTTTTTCAAAATTTTTGCAAGTGTTGTCACAGACGCTTGCATATTTGTTCAAATGTTTGCGCGTATGTTCAAACTGCTAAAAATCGCAATGTTGACTCTGTACAGAGATAATAAAATTGAATACTTTTGTGTAGCGGAAAAATACCGATATACGACCATGAAATCAAAACTATCGTCAATAACCATAATCTTTGTCGTGATACTTTGCGCTTGCTCGCGCCGGTATGACGACAGGCCGGCCGGGACGTCGCCGATAAAGAGCGACAATATCTCGAACCAGTTTGTCTATGACATAGCCGAAGACTCTACCGGGCAGATATGGATAGGCACATTCCGGGGTCTCAACCGTTATAACTCGCGCGAGTTCTATCAGTATTTCGAAGGAGACGATTCGCTGTCGCTGCCTAACAATCAGGTGCGCGACATACTCGTGACGCGCGACGGCCGGGTCTATGTGGCGACGGTATCGGGGCTTTGCAGGTTGACCGATATGGATGATTTTCGCAACATACCGCTGGGTGACAAATACATGATAGTCGGCCTTGCTGAGATGGCCGACTCGACGGTGGTGGCGGTGTCGGCGCAAGGCCTTATGGCATATCATCCCGGAAATGACAGTGTTGAAAAACTTTCCGACAGAGCATGTCCCGGGTCGATGTATATCCTCAAACCTCATGTCAATGCCAAAAACGAATTATGGATCGCCGGTGAATATTCATTGGCCTGCTATGACATCAAGTCGCGACAACAGACCGATTCTCTGCCAACAGGCTTCTTCGCCGCTAACTCGTTTCTGGTCGATAACCGCGAAATATGGCTTACCGGTCAGACACTCAAACGGTTTGATACTTATACACGAAGTTATATACCGCTACCTGAGGCAATAGCGCAGCATCCGGTGCTGTCGAGGTCGGGTGTTGAGTTTATACATCCGTATGGCACAGGTATACTGATACAGAGTTCGGGTGACGGCATGTTCTATTACGACGCGGCCAAGAATCGGGTGACGGCACAGGAAGAGAATGATTTTCCTGTTAATGTGCCTGATTTCAAGATCAAGATGATGTTTACCGATTCGCGCCGGAATCTGTGGTTCGGAGGCCATGATCAGGGTGTTGCCGTACATTATCATTATACCGAGCGGTTCAACCGCAACAAATATGTCAGCAATGCGCTTGCAGGCAAATCGGTAGTGTCTACGGCTATAGACCACGACAACAACCTGTGGATGGCTACGCGGCACGGGGGGGTATATGTATATGATTATAAGGCCGGGAGTGTCAGTCATATGCCTTTTTCATATTTCTCGTCGGCAAGGAATATTTACGACGAAGCAATCAAAAATATATTTATTGATTCAGATAACCGTATATGGCTTACTCTTACATCATCAGAGGTAATACAAGGAAAATATTCCGCCGGTAGGCTGATATTGGAAAAAAGATTTATCGTCTGGGGCGTAATGTCGATATGCGAGGATGCAAACGGCACGATATGGCTTGGTACCGGTTCGCCTTACGTATATTATCTGAGGCGCGACGATAATGAATTCAGACATCTTCAGGTTTTTGACTCGGGATTCTGTTTCATACCCGGCGTTATGCCATACGACGCGGACCATATTATGGTTGCCGCATTCGGTAATATGATCAAGCTTGTCGATATAAATACACTTGAGGTCGGTCCGCTGCCGGAGAGTGAACGTGGGCTGTCACAGGCGCTTAAATCCAGGAATTTCATACCGACCGATCTCTGCCGCGATGCCGACGGCATCGTATGGATAGGTACGGTAGCCAACGGACTCATAAAATATAATCCGGCCGACTCATCGTTTACGGCAGTACCGGGCGCGGCATGCTCAGATATATCGGCAATACGTGCTGACTCTGATAGCACGCTGTGGATAAGCACCCTCGACGGACTTAGCCACTATAGTCCGCGCAAGAAGACTTTCGAACACTTCTATGAGCATGACGGTACGGGCGGCAATCAGTTCTATGACCGCTCGGCGGCGGTCGACTCTGCCGGCAATTTTTATTTAGGCGGCACACATGGGGTGACGTCGTTTAATCCCGGCTATCTGTCGAAACATGTAAAGGCCAAGCTTCTGTTCCAGAACCTTATGGTACACAACAAGCCTGTACGTCCGGGCGGAGGCATAATAGACACTGATTTCTCGTTGGCGCCGGTTGTGCGTCTCGACCACGAGAGCAACAGCTTCGGCATATCTTTTGTGGCAGTAGATTTCTGTGAAAATCCGCGTGTTGACTACCGCTATATGCTCGAGGGTATAGACAAAGGCTGGGTCGAGGCGTCGGGCTCGCATGAAGCCTATTATGCCAACGTCCCGGCGGGTAATTACATCTTCAGGGTGGGTATAGTCGGCGATGACACTTCAGAGATAAGCCTCAAGGTTATAGTAGAGCGGCCGTGGTGGTTCTCGTGGTGGGCTATATGTTGTTATATATTGTTTTTCGCCGGCATCGTCGGTGTCCTCGTGATGATGTCGATCAAGATACGCGCCGAGCGCCTTGCCGTAAGCAAAGTCCGCCGTGATAAAGAGCGCGAACGCCATATCAATGACATGAACATGCGCTTCTTTGCCAATATATCACATGAGTTCCGCACACCGCTGACCATGATTTCGGGGCCGATAAAACAGCTTGTCGGCGCTGACGACATATCGGCCGACAACAAACATCTGCTTGCCATAGCCGAAACAAACGTCAACCGCATGCTCAATCTCGTCAACCAGTTGCTCGACTTCAACAAACTCGAGAACGACACGCTGCCCCTCGAAGTCGAGCGTATCGACATAGCCGCGATGCTCCGCCGCATCTCCGACACTTTTGCCTGCCACGCGGCCGGCAAGGAGATAAACTTCGCCATCAACGGCATGGAAGACAATTGCTTCGCGACCGTCGATGCCGACAAGATAATGAAGATTTATTACAATCTGCTCTCTAACGCACTAAAATTTACTCCGCGCGGAGGCTCGATCACGGTCGGGCTCGACACCGTCGATCATCCCGGCTCCGACGGTTCGCTTAAGATATATGTCCGTAACACGGGTCAGCGCATACCGTCAGACAAACTTGAGAAAATTTTCGAGCGATATTATCAGCTCGACGGCAATACGTCGTCGGGCAGCTATAACTGTGGCACAGGTATAGGCCTCTATTATGCCCGGGCTTTGGCACGGCTGCATCACGGCACACTCAAGGCTGTCGACAACCCATCGTTCGAAGGTGCCGAGTTCGAGCTTGTAATTCCTGCCGGTAACGAAGCATATGCGTCAGATCAGCATAAGACTACGCCTACACAATCGATTGCATACCCTTTGGCGCCCGATAATCGCGGCAAGGGTGATGACGATGACGACGAGGAGTCAAAACAGACAGTGCTTGTCGTTGATGATGACATACAGGTGGCCGAATACATGCGCTCGCTCCTGTCGGCAAATTACAAAGTGGTGACACGCTTCGATGTTGCCGGAGCGCTCGAGTGGCTCTCGGAGAATATCCCCGCATTGATAATCAGCGACGTCGTCATGCCGGGGACCGACGGCTATGAGCTGTGCCGGACTATCAAAGATGATCTGCGCTTCAGCCATATACCTGTGATACTCCTCACGGCCAAGGCCACACCCGAGAATCAGGTCGAAGGTCTCGAGGCCGAAGCCGACGCATATATCACCAAACCGTTTGACCCCGCTGTGCTCATGTCGCAAATAGGCTCGCTGCTGCGCAATCGCGAGCGTGCACGACGGATGATTACTGCCGGAACGACAGTCGAGGATGTCGATAAGGATGTCATATCGCCCCGCGACGGCGTGTTCCTCAAAGACTTGTATGCCATGATGGAAAATGAGTTGACAAACAGTGAGATAGATGTCAATGAAATAGCAAGGATGATGAACATGTCGCGCACCAAATTCTATTACAAGGTCAAAGGACTTACCGGCGAACCGCCGTCGGTCTTTTTCAAGACATATAAGCTCAATCGTGCCGCCGAGCTAATCAAAGAACATAAATACACATTGTCTGAGATATCCGATATGACCGGCTTCTCGTCTTTGAGCCATTTCTCGCGCAGTTTCAAGAAACAATTCGGCACAAACCCGAGTTTGTTTGAGGTTTGAAAGTAAAACGGGGACTGCGGCAACGCAGTCCCCGTTTTAAAAAGAAAGATGATCAATTATTTATAGGCTTTACGCATTTTGCTGAAGTAGCTTTCGAGGAAGTCGGTCTGACCGAGGTTGGGCACGGGCGACAGATAGAAGCCGTCTTTCATATACATCACCGAGGGCGATTCGGAATTGAATACTGTCCAATAAGGCAGAGCGTGGCCGTTTGGATTGCCGGTTTTGACGAAATTGATCCAATATCGTTCCATGATCTGAGACATGTGAGAGTCGATGTCGCTCATCTTACCTCCGAAGTTAAAGCCGTAGATAAAGGGCATTTCGGCTACGTGGGTGGCACCGCGTGTGCCGCGCATGATGGTGTTCTCCGACAATTGGTCGAAATAATAGAAATATACCGGGCGTTTGCCTGTGCGGGTCTGTAATGTCGCCCAGGCCCATGAAGGCCAGCCGAAGGCTACATCGCGGAAGACATCGCGCAGAGCATGCAGCGCCTCCTTGTCAGTTGTCGCGGGATAGGCTTTTTTGAAACCCTCGGGATCGTCTGAAAAATTGTTTTCAATCATTTTGTTATAGGCGTCCAAGCCTGCGCCGTGTATAAACAGGCTACCCTCGTCTGAATTGTAACCGACGATTAGGTCGACATCGTTATAGTCGCCTGTGAGATAAGATTCGTAGGTGTCGCCTGTGATGACATAGCCGTCTACCGTAGGCCAGTATTTGTTATATTCGGTCTTTGCCTGCACCTCCTGAGCGGTAAGCCGGCGCATCTGTTTGAGATTTTTGCAACCGAGCGATTTCTGGAATTCGAGGCCCAGACTCATGGCATATTTCTGATCCTGAGCCGAACCGCAGACTGTTGTCGCGCCCGTGCGTATAGGCAGAAAATTACCGCCGCTCTCGCATATCGCCCGGTTGAACAGGCCTTTGCACAAGGGCGATGCACAAAGCACACTGACCGAAATGCCCCCGGCCGATTCGCCACAGATTGTTACATTTGACGGATCGCCGCCAAAACGGTCGATGTTGTCGTGAATCCATTGCAGAGCCATAATCTGGTCCATGAGGCCGTAGTTGCCTGCTATACCATGTTCAGACTCTTTGGCCGCCTCGGGATGGGCCATGAAACCGAAAGCCCCCAGACGGTAAGCGATGCTGCAGTATACGATGCCATTGTTGACAAAACTGTCCTGGGTGCCGCTGTAAGAGCCGGTGAAGAAACCGCCGCCGTGGATATTGACGAAGACCGGCAACCGCTCTGACCGGTCTTTTGCCGGAGTCGCTACGCTCAGATAGAGACAGTCTTCGCTCATTGTCAGGGCATTGCCTCCTTGGTTGGGGTCGTTGACCTGCATAGGCCGGTCGCCCCAGTTTTCAGCCTTGTAGACGCCTGTCCAAGCGGCCTTTTTGACCGGAGCGTGCCAACGCAGGTTGCCCACAGGTTTCTCAGCATAGGGGATTGCTTTGTAGAGAGCATAGCCGTTGTGGAGCTCGCCCTCGATTTCGCCCTGTTCGCATGTAGTGTTGAGAACTTGGGCATTGATGCCGATGGCTGTGGCAGCCATGGCTGATAAGATAGTCAGTAATCGTTTCATAGGTATAAAAAGGGTTTTAACACGATTGCAAAAATAGAAAACCCCACTCACTCGCATTTGACTATATCGTTTGTATATTTGTGTATTCGTTCAAATATCGACCGATAATAGACTTATTATAGCATCATAATAAATCTGTCGAAAGAAAACTCAATATCCTGTTTTTTGAAGTGCTGTCGCATCATCCTAAACAACCATTAACCGTATGTCGCGATCAGATATTGAAATTATCCGTAATGATATGAATTATGACGCAATACCGACTAAAACGCGCCTATGATCCCGCTTCGGCGGATAATCACCACAAAAATACAAACATATTTTGCCGTCTGAGGCTATAAAACACCGGCCATACAAACAAATTATATTAGTTTATATGGTCGGTTGTTAGCGTTTTATGTGAATTTTCAAGGCTTAATACTCGTCCTCGTTGAATAAATGATTGCAGATTTAATATGCTGACTATGAGTATATTATAAATTATAACGCTATTAATATGCTATCGTGTTTTGAGGCGAAATGAAGTGAAATACATCTCGCGCTATCAATTAATTACGTAAGCACAGCACCCTGTTGTCTTTTTGAGGACTTCTTTATCATGAGGAAGAGGAATAATACGGTCAGAACACTTCCGAATGGGTGCCAAAGCGTACTAATGTTATCATATCGGTATCCGGGTCTAACCATATCAGCAGCAGGTCGTTTTCAACATGGCATTCCATATAGCCGCGATAATTGCCGGTAAGAAGGTGAGCCTTATACTGCTCCGGAAGATTTTCTCCCCGGGACAGATACCCTAACACAGTTTCAAGTGTGGCTATCTGCACGGGCCTATGCTTGTAGCGTTTTAAATCCTTCTTGAATTGCCCGGTCAGTTTCAATGTTTTCATAAGGACTCGACAAAGCTACGAAAATTTGCCAGGTCAAGAGTCTCCAGGTTCTTGCCGCTCTCGGCTTCCTTCATGGCTGCAAGAGTCGTCGGATTGGGCTTCTCTGCAATAAAGGCCATCAGTATGCTTTCAACATAATTGTTCAGACTGCGATTGTGCCGTCTGGCTTCTTCCCTAAGGCGTTCTATGAGGCCTTCGCTCAACCGGAAAGAGGTTTGTTTGCGTGGTATTGCTGTATCCATGATTTTGTGTGTTATATTTTGTATCACAAATGTAGTGCTTTTATATCACACAAACAAATATCCGGGCAATAAAGATGTGCATGTGTGTCTTTTTTATGCCTTGAAATGAGTTAAAATGAGTCTTGACGAATATCATAGCGGTGATTTACGGAAGAATGATCAGACAAATTCAAGGGTCAGATATATAACTTGCAAAACGTCATCTCTCAATATGGATGCAAGACAACAGTTTACAACCTGAAAACATCAATGGCAAGATTATAGACTCGCTGCTCTCGGAAATAAAAGGTCTGCGGGCCGAGCTTAATGACCTCAGGCACGGACTTGAATCAGCCAAGATCAGCCTTAAACCGGATGTGCTGTATAATAATAAGGAAATACGGCTTCTGCTCGGTGTGGATGAACGACTGATACGAAAGTACCGTGACAACGGCCATCTGTTTTACATCTGTCATTCATCAGGCTATAAAACATAACAAAATCGTTTTCAATATATTTTGCCGTGTAAAATTATATTGTTAATTTTGCGTGCCGACTGAACGCAGTGCCCGGTCGTGGGTAATGCGGGAGGGAGGCAGTTATCGCGGAGCGCTTTGCTCTGCAAAGACATTTTGACAAAGGCGTTTATCAGCGCTTCCGTTCTTGACGGTTAGAAATCTGGCAGTTTCAATCTTCATCAAGACAGAGGCAACGGTAGATGCTCATGGATATGTAAACTATGTCCGAAGGCTTTACATCGTGAGATGGTAAGGCCTTGGGGAAATTTACATATTTGCGTGGGCTCTGCGTTGGATTTTCTTGATGAATGTTACTGTGTTGATAATTAGGGAGTACAACGGAGTTTTGCGGAGTTGAGAACCAAACAAGCACCAACTAAAATAACAAAATTAAGAAATGGGTCGGGTGGCTCATTTTTTGTTACTCCGCCGTGGGGTTGTTTTGTTACCGGGTAACGGAAAGCATCACTCGGCGATTGGATAGAAAACGCCTTTGAGTAACTGCGACATTCCCTGCTCGGTGAAGGTCGCGGTTATTTTTTCGCAGACATAGTTCTTGCCGTGGATATTGAACACGGCTCGGACGTCGGGGATGTTGTCGGCGATGAACTTAAAGGTGGTTTTCTTCTTCGGGTCGATGCGGTGGACTATGCGCCGGGAGTTCAACGCGCCGTTGTTGAGGCGCATATTGAAGTGTAGGTAATTGAAGTTGCTCCAGTCGTCGACGATAAGAATATCCTCCGTCCACGGCGAGGGCAGCTTTGAGCCGTGGTTTTGCGAGCCATCCCAAAAGCCGATATAGATGCGGTCGTAATACTCGGCTTTCTTCTCTTTCTCCCCTGCTTCGAGGCTCTGTATGGGGTGGGTCTGCATGAATGGATATTTGCTCTCGTCCTCTCCCTCGGCGTTGTCCTCGTCGTAGCCGGAGAATGACAGGAACAACACCTTGCCGTACTTTTCCTCCGTGTAGTCAATACGCGCCGGAACAAACTCGATTTCGATTTGGTCGGCGTTCTCGCTGTCATCGACAATGCGGCCTCCGAAAAGATTCACAGGCTGCAAAACACATTTGTAGGTGAACCTTATATATGCGCGTCCGGCTCTCACTACAAGCTCCCCGGCTCGGCTGACGGCGCGGATAACAAAGTAAGCGTCCGCGTCTTTGGCATAGAGCAAGCGGTCTATCTGACTGTTGCGGTGGTGCTGACCGTCCCACGTGCGCCATCCCCTGTTGGCGGCAAGCAGCTCCGACATCGAGTTATAGACCACGGCGCGGTCTTTCCACGCCTTTATGAACCAATCGCAAGAGTAATATTTCCATACGGCGTGGTCGCACTCCTTATAGACAAGATTCTTCGCCTCCTGATACTCGCACCGTGCATCCTCGACGGATACCTTCGTGCTGTGCTCGTCGACGACATCACGCAACTGCACCATGCCGGAGGCTTTGAGGACAGACTGGGTAAAGGCGAAGCCTACGGTCTTCGCGCGGTGGTTGATTTCAAACTCGGCGTTAAGAAAAAGCTCCAGTTTCTCGAAAAACTCCGCGACAGTCCAATGCGGCAGGGCGCGGGCATACTGCGGCGTGTACCATGCCGCCGGGAGCGTGTTGCACACAAGGAGGTAGCGGTGTTCCTCCGACCGCTCCCACTCGGAGAGGTCGCACGAATAGCCCACGGCCTCACAGATACGCGCCACAATGGTAATGAGGTAAGGCTGCCACGACAGCCCCCAGGTGTCCGGGTGCCATTCGTGGTGCCCTCTACGCTGCGAAGCATCGTCCACGACATACTCGGCGAGGTTTTGGATATTGCCCGAATAGTCGTTGACCCACGGCAGGGCGACAGCCCCCGGCCTCGCCGAGTGGCCCGGATTCCAAGCCTGTGCCGGAGCGGGTTTGCCCGACGGCCAGGAACCGAGGTCGAGTTCATTTATATAAATATCGTCGAAAGACCGGGAGAAGTTCTGCTCGCTGCGCCCTTCGAGAAACTGACATTTGACCTCGGAGGCGTTTATCTCGTTGACAGTGATAGAGCCGAACTTGAAAAACTTGCCGTGGCGTATCTCGCACTCGTAGATAACCTTTCGGGCAATGACATCGGCACGGTTGATGTTGCCGAAAATGGCGATGTTCTCCGGGCAGTCTTTCAGTGGAAAAGTGATGCTCAAAGTATAGCCGTCCGAACCGCTGAATAAACGATTTTCGGCTACATACTCAAAAGAGGTGCCGGATTTAAGGACGGCATCGTGGCCGTTGATTCTAATTTCCATAGTTCAGTCTTTTTCACAAAAGTACGAGCTAAGGAATAACTTCTAAAGGACGATGATTTAATCACATTCATATAGCATTAAGAGATAATCATCACTCCAATATTTGTCAGCAGAATAGTAAATCATATTTTCTTCCGCGTTCAATGCAAAATATAGATAGAACTCACCACAACCGTCCTCCAAATACCAGTAATCAACTCCTTTGTAGGTTGTATATTCGGTATCACAATAATTAAATCCGATTTGGGAATTTAACCCGATTTTGGCTAAATTATAGGGAAGAGTGTCGTTTTCTGCCACATATTTTCTTTTTGCCGACCTGAATGCACATCGACATTGCAACGTGCTCGAACCTGTCTATGAATCCTTGCCGGATATTCTTGAGGTCATGATTACTGGTGGTTAATTTGAAATATCCCGATAAAACCAGTGCAGCATATCGCGCCACTGTTCCTTGTTGGATAAATATATCTTCTTTCTTATAATGGCAAGCGCAACCTTTCTCGCGGAAAAAATCGGCTATTTCCGTGAGGTTCAAGTTGTCGAGATAGGAGTTAAAGCGAGCCATCGAATATATTTAATAAGCAAAATTAGTGAAAATCGGCGAGATAGGCAGCACTATTACAGAAAAACTTCGAGGCCGTTTATACGGAAAATGCAGACGAGGCGTATTTTTCGGATTTGGCCGGAGGCCAGGACTTTGAAGTTTTGGGTGCCGGAGTATCTTGCGGCGGCTTTGTTGGGGAGTGCGATGCAGTTGTACAGATGCACTATTTCGCCGTTACGTTTCCAAAAGGAAAGGTCGATGGGGTCGCCGCTGTGGAGCATCGTTAGTGCCGTGGTATGGTGGATAGCCTGTGCCATTATGAGAAGGGATTTTTGAAGGTGTCCTGATGTATTCGGTCGGGGTGCCGGAGGCCGCTGTCGGGGCGCGTGGAGGCGTGCCGGTAGGTGAACTTGATTTTGTTGAGTTCGTCGTCGCCGTCCTGGACTTCGCTTGTGCTGTCGGTGATGAGCACCGGGGGGAAGGCTTCGTTGAGGTGGTCTTCCTCGTTATAGGGTCGGTCGATGATGCGGACGTCGCGCGAGGTGAAAAGTTGTGTGAGCCAGTCGGCGGTGTCGGCAGAAAGCGCGTCGGCCTGAAACTCGTACTGCCGCTCTACGGACTGGTCGTAAAGACGGAGGGTGTCGGCGCAGACGGCCTCGGAGCGTTTTACTTTGGTCTTGGCGGTGGTGTCGCCGTGGAGTTCTGCCAGTTCGGGGCAGTTGAACATATTGGCGAACCACAGCCGCAGATCGGGGCGGCGGTCGGAGTAGTATATGGTGACGGAGCGGCGGCCTATCTCGACGGTCACGCCGAGGATTTCGTAAGGCTTGGCGTTGTAGTATTTGGCGCACTTGTCGCGGAGGTCGGCATGGGTCACGGTGAGCATGGAGGCGGCGTAGTCCTTGCCGTAGCCGGTGTAGCCGTCGGGGGCGAAGATTATGCGGATGTCGTCGGTGTCGACGCGGCGCGTTATGATATGGTAAACGATAAGCTCCTGGTCGAGATATTCGAGCGGTGGCCGGATATAGAAAAACGGCAGGGGCATGTCGCGCGAGGCGGTGATGATGCGGCGCGATGTGAGGAATTGCTGCGATATGACGGCGTAGGGTTGTAGCTCGGTGTGGCGGTCGCAGTATAGGACGGCGAAGGTGCGCGACGCGGAAGTGCCGTCGGCGGCTTTGGCGGTAAGCCGGAAAGTCGCGAGGGGCTGCGACCATTGCACCATTTCGGCCTCGATGATGGAAGCGAAGTCGTGGAGCGCGACGGTGCCGGAGTATGGGTAGTAGGTTTCGGAGAAAACAAGGGTTTCGCCGGTGCCGTCGAGGATATGCAGCGATATATCCACGGCAGTGGCGGCGGTCTGCACGGTGATGCGCTCGACGGCAGACGAGAAAACGATGTCGCCGAAGTTCAAATGTAATGTCGTAGCCATATCGCAAAGGTATATGGCCGCGATTGCCGGGTAAAAGACAATCGCGGCGCGGAGTGTTCAGCCGATGGCGACCTTGTAGATGCCATATTTGTCTTCGGCGCAGAGGTGGTATTTGAGGCCACGGACGATGCTGTCGCTCTCCATGTGGTGAAAATCCTCGCCGTCGCGCCAGCAGAACCACAGAGCCTTTCGGAAGGCGTCGTTTACGGATTCGGCCTCGATGAGCCATGAACCTTTGTCGGTGAAAACTTTGAATTTGAACATATCTTTGGGAATTTGAAATTGGAAATCGGGAAATTGGGGGAGAGAGGAAAAAGCCGAGGGGGTCAACCCTCGGCGGCGGCAAGCTGTTTGAGTTCGTTGAAGTGCTGCTCAGAGATTGAAGCACCGAGTTCGCGCTTTTTCCAGAGCATGAAGCGCATTGCGGATTGTGCGGTGCGGCAGTTGCAGCCTATGTTCTCGTCGGGCATCACTCCGAGAAGGTAGACGTAGAAGCCGTTGTTGCGCGAGCGCTTGAACACAAGGAGTTTGGCGGGATTCGATGCGGTTGCCTCGGCCTGGGGTTGGGGCTGCTGTTCGGGAGCGGCGGCGGTTGTTGCCTCGGACTTCGCGGCTTTTTTGCTGCTGCGCTTTTTCGTTTTGGCTGTCGTGGTGGCGTTGGCGGTAGCGGCGGATGTGGTGGTAGTAGCTTTCATTTCTTTGAATTTTAGAGGGTTTGTTACTTGCCCCGAAGGGCTTATTGAATTTTTACGTTGCAATATCAGGGAGCGCTCAGGAAGCGATGAGCAAAAATTTCAAGGAAAATTTCAGCCTTGCGCCGGAGATAAAAAGCGAAGCTGCAACGAAGCGAAGCGAGCTTTTTATTGAAATTTTGTGTGGAAATCCTGTGGCCTGTTTTGCGTAGGAGCGTTGAGCCCTACCTTTGCGACAGGAAAAATCACTATGCCCTGACGGATCAGGAAAGTTACTGCCGTCTAAAACCCGGAGGGATGATAGGCGTACTGCCGCCATGTCGCTACTGCCGATGTCGCCACGGCCTTTTTCGTATGAAAGCAGAGTTTGGAAAGCCGAGTGTCGATATTAGGAATATGCCGCCGCTTCTTGCAGCCCCGGCCACGGTGTCGGATTGGCAAACGTGATATGCCCGGCAAACGTGTTCAGGCTCTTGTGCCAATAACACCGATATTCTTATGCCTTCCTCGGAGTGATGGCCTGATAGATATATGGCAACTGCCCTGCCGCTCGGTCGGTAATGCCTTTATATAATGTGGAGCTATATAATGTGGAGGGCGGAGTGCGCATTTCCGGGCGGCACCAACGGACTGAACGGCTTGCCGCCGAGGGCTATGCCCGGCGGCTCTCTCCCCCGGGGTCCGATAGTCGAGAGTTGAAAGTCGAGAATTGAGATAGGTTTTCAGCGGCAATGGGTTATGGGTCTTTATGAGCGAGTTTTCAGATGGCCGGAGGCACCGGCGGCTCAATGGCGGTTTGAGCCGACAACTCGCGGTGTTGGCGCGGAGCGTGTCGGAGCGTCAATAGACAAATCGCGGCGGCTTGGGGCGGTGACAGGAGCGTGGGGAAAGGCTCGCCGGTAGTGGCGAGCCTCCCTTTGGAGGTCGGAGTGCTTTATGCAATCTCGTAAACCATCGTGTAGTCGGCGTTGCCTACCATATCGGCTGCGCGGTCAGAGGCTTCTTCTTCGTTGCGGGCTTCCACATATACTGTCTGGCTGTCGCCGTCGAAGGTGATTACTTCCACCTGGTATTCTTTCATGCGGTTGGAGCGAGAGGTGGTGCTTGCTGCGAAATTCATTATATGTGTCATTGCCGTAAGATTTTGATTGTTATTACTGTGCGCCGGGGCGCGTTTGATTTTTACGCGCAATAAGGAGGGAAGTAGAAAGAGCGCAAGCGCAAAAATTTCAAGCAAAATTTTACCCCTGCCGGGGCGTAGCAAATACTACCCCTGCAAGGGTGTGGAGATTTGTAAAAATTTGAGCGGAAATCGGAGCCTGTTTTGCGATAGCTCGGTACGACCTAACTTTGCAAAGTGAAATATCAGATGCGTACCCGTGCGTGTTTACAAGTAATATCAGTTAAAATCAGGTCTGCAAGAACGGCAACGACGCAATATAATGCGCAACAGGCATCACCTCCCCGACCGTATGAAAACCTATGTGTTTATGTGTAAGTAATCGCCGACGGCCACTGCCATATTCCATAATGAAGCGCGGAGCGATGATGCAGCCTCACTCCTTGATTCAGCAGCCGGAGCGGTGGCCCACAGCGACAAACTCCGCATTGTACGGTCGGCATAAATCCCCGACCTCCAAAGCCAATAAACAACGGCACAGCCTTACCCACACGACAAAGCCGCCACTCGCCGCCGCTACCGCTGAAAACGACAACACCCCGGACGACGGTGTCCGAGGTGCGCGATAAGGATATAAGCCCTTATCGGGTCAAAACCTTAGGCTTGATGCTTGCCACGTTAGCCTGACGGCAACGCCGTAACGCCATAATCAAATGCGTTGTAATGCGTCCTCTAATTTTTTATAGCTTTTCTTTGGAATGTTGAAAATGCAATTTGGAGTACCGGGTATCCTCTGAAATTTGAATCTGCAATGATGCATAGCCATTATGAGGGTGCCGTTAGATACATAATTTATGCGGTTACGGGTAATTTTGGCGAGGATGCGCTCAATCATATGCTTTAATCCATAGGAAGAATAGTCTTCATTGAACTTGTTAGCTTGTTTATAGGGAGAATGGATATAGCATTTAATAATGTCCTGTGCGCACATCAGCACTTCAAGGTCGAAGTCATCGAGATTAACGAGTTTCTTTGAATCTGTCAATCCTCCCACGGTCAATCCTTTTAAGGTCTTATCCGTTGAGAGATAAGCAAATTCTCTCAACCAATCTTTGTGGTCGGGATTCCAAAAATAGTAGAGATAATCTTTTTCTTCTTCCATATAATTATGCGATAGGGATTAAAGCCTTTCGGTCGAGAAAAAAGCTCGATGGCATAGCCACGCAAGCCCGGCGACGGTGTCGCATCGCCCTAAATTCGTTGAAAATAAAATTCCAACTCTTTACATAGCCATTCAATTACGAGCTTATAACTCAACGCAAATTTTTGAAAGAAAAATGCGGTGTTTTTATTGAAATATGAATAGCTTCTGTTTTCGTTTGCATAATGCTCAACTTGCGACAACATCTTAAATGGCCCAAAAAGGAGCGCGTATAAGGGTTTTAATTCGGATTTACCCTTAAAATACTCTGCTATCTTGGTTATTTCTGTTATCGTAGTATTTTTAAGTTTATTCTTGGATTGGAAAGGAGCAACAATATCTTCGGCGGTGTCGGATAGTTCAGCTTGTTTGGTATCAAAGAAGTTAGTCCATTCTTCTTTATTGCAAAGTATCAAAAACTCTTTCTCACATTCTGCAAAAGTACGTTTACCCTCTACTGCTTTTAAGTCGTTGGCACATAAGAACGCATCAACCACATCACTATTGCCTAAATTGTCAATGACGTATGTAAGAATAATCAAATCGCTAAATACGCTGCGAAGAATGAGTTGTAAAGGTATAGAGTTATGTTCTTGCGGCGGGTTAGATTGAGTGAGGAAAAATAGGTTTTCTCTAATCCTCTTTATAATATCGTGGCAAAATACAAAGGAGCGTGGAGCTTCTTTATCTGTGAAAGTATTCTGTATCAGTTTCCCGGTTTCCGTTAAGATTGGAATACATTCTTCTGTTAAATGTTTGAAAGATATTGAACGGTTTCGATAATCTTGGAATTGTTCGGGAGAGAAATTAACCATAATCTTGTTATTTAACGATGTTATGAAAGAGACCGATAATAACGTTTCTGCGCTTACATTATTATTTGAATTTTATAGACGTCAATCCAAGAATGGCAAAGACGCCAGCTAAAATACCAAATAAATATTCAATGGCATCATGGATTAAATTATAAGTGTATTTTGTGTTTTTGGCTATATCATTCAAATTTGCAGATACGTTGGAATAAAAATCGCCTTCAAATGATAATGCGTAGCCATCATACATTGGACCTCGGTAGCGACCAACATCATCTAAAGCGATTATACATACAATGGACAATAATATGAAACCAAACGCTCGTAAATTTCCACGAGTAAATATCTGATTAACGGACGGAACCGTAATGGTAAGTTGTTTTCGCGGAGTTACAGTTTCGGACTCTATCGAAGAAGAATCAAGAGCATTAGTAGTTTCTTGAGGGATAGATTTTTGCTTAACGAATTTAACCTTAGAAATACCTTTACGGGCAGCTTTAAAGCTGAAATAGACGGCGCAACAAATAGCTGCCCCGCCCGCGCCAATGAATCCATTCCAAAGAGCGTCTGTCATAATGATTTGAATTACTATTTGCAAAGTTAGTAAAAAACTAAATAACACCGCTCATCGACAGCGAGAAAGTGGCTTGGAATGGGAATTTCTCGCAGCCGATATAGAGGGTGTCGAAAGCGTCGGTGCCGTCGGTGCGGTGTTCGAGGCGGTCTTCTTCGGTTTCGGCGAGTTTTTCGCCGGCTTTGTCCTTGCGGAATCCGAGGCGGCCACGGCTCACTCCGGCGGCCTGTATCGCCAGGATCAGGTCGTC
Source organism: uncultured Muribaculaceae bacterium (assembly GCA_910576935.1). GTDB lineage: Bacteria > Bacteroidota > Bacteroidia > Bacteroidales > Muribaculaceae > CAG-873. Next base: position 882 of record CAJTKG010000029.1, on the reverse strand, counting down.
GTTGTTCTGTCGGTTGAAAAACGGCATGAGCCGCTGTTTACCGGCGAAGCCCTGGTTGATGAGCAGATATTTTTCATCGTGCCGCATGGGGTTGCCGAGGTACACGTCCTCGACACGCCAGCCGTGCCGCTCGAACTCGTGGATTATCACCCATCGAAAATCCTGGTCGTTGACGGCATAGTTGCCGCCCAGGGCGGTGCTGTCGTAGTAGAATACGACGGTCTTGTTCTGGTGGGTGGCGTAGTAGGCGCAGAAGTCGGCCACAAGTTCGGGCAGCTTTCGCTCAAACTTGACGTAAAACGACTTGACGATGTTAAGGCGTTTGCCGGAGGGCTGCCCTACAACAAGCCAGTTGATGTTGGCGTTGTAGTCCATGCCGATGCACAATGGAGCGAGCGGATTTACATCCGCGTCCATTGTGCAGTCGAGAGCGGAGGGTCGAGAGTCGAGAGAGTCCGGCGCGGCGGCGAACTGCTGCCAGACGGTATCGAGGGCGGCAAAGTCGGAGGCGTTGTACTTGTGCCGCTCTTTCATCGAGGAATAGAAGCCGTCTTTGGCTATCCCGATTCTCTGACAAAGGATAGAGGTTTGGAAGGTCAAAGGAGTAAGGTCGCGCTTCATCTGCTTGATGTAGTTCTCGCCGAGAAGCTGCAAGTTCTCGATTGATGAATACTCGCGGTAGTAGACCGCGACGGAGCGCATCTTATTGAGGTCTCGGTCAAGGCGACGCAGGTAGCCTTTGAGGTATGGCGGCACGGGCTTGCCCGCAGCATTGAGAGTGCGTATGCGCTCTTTTGTGCGCCATATCTCGTAAACCGTAGCCTCAATGGTCTTTATCAGCTCCACGTCCATTTTGTCGCGGTAGTGGAGAAACCAACTGCC
>CAJTKG010000028.1 GCA_910576935.1 uncultured Muribaculaceae bacterium | reverse complement strand
CAAAGGTAAGGCCAGGTTGGGGCGGGTTTATCACTAAAATTGCACTTTCGTGCAATTTTAGTGATAAATGCACAAAGCTCAATGCACAATTCACAATTTTTGGTGTAAAAATTGGTCCAATTAGGCAGATTAGTCAGCTTATAATCAAATCATTAGTGGTTGAAGCAAGGGTTAAAAACCCTTGCTTCATAGCGCCTTTAAAACCCTTGTTCCATACGACGGCCGGAGGCCGAGGCTGTCGCTCCATACGCCGTGGATTCGCTCGGGTACATGGAGCGTTGGAGTATTCTACGCGAGGTGTGAAGCTATTGCTTCGTATTTTGCTTTGTATATGGGATTGGGTGATATTTTTGACGGTTATTGAGGACCTAACGAAAAATTTGTGTAATTTTGTGATACAAAAAAACTTGTACTCATTTATGAAACGTTTTTCAATAACGATATTCCTGTTGTTGGCCGTACTTGTATCTGTCAAAGCAATCACGGTCAATCTCACTGAGGCAGGTACACTCAAGACACTGATAGATAATCCGGCTATAGTCACCGAACTCCGGCTGACAGGGAAAGCCGACGCAACCGATTTCAATTTTATCGCCACGTCAATGCCGTCACTGACGACGCTCGATCTCGGCGCCGTAACGATTGTTGCCTCCAAAGGCACGAAAATCAACGGTATTTCTCATTTTGCCGCCAACTTTATCCCCGAAGGCGCTTTCGCCGGCACGACTATAAAAGAGATCATGCTACCGACTACACCGGGGCTGATTATCGGTGACATGGCATTCGAGAGCACAGCTCTTACATCAGTAGTGCTACCGGATAACGTCAACAAGGTCGGCATAGGAGCATTTGCCGGATGCCAAGACCTCAAAATCGTCATTATCAACGATAAAACCATACTCGGGTCGCATCTGTTCAGCAACTGTCAGGCGCTGTCGACGGTCAATCTCGGTTCGGCAAGCAAACTGCCGGCATCGACGTTCGAAGGCTGCACAACACTTGAGATCATCGAAGGCGCCGAAGCTCTTACTTTGATAGAATCAAAAGTTTTTTCAAGCTGCCGAACACTAACGGCTTTCGAATTCGGAGAAAGTCTCACCGCCATCGGTGCCGAAGCTTTCGCAAACACAAATCTGACAACGGTAGATCTCGGAATATGCAGACAACTGACCTCAATAGGCGATTATGCCTTCGTCGACTGCCGCGACATCACGGCCGTAAATCTCGGGCCGGCCATCACAACAATCGGCACCGGCTGTTTTCTCGGTTGTGAAAATCTCGCCACGATAACACTGCCGGCAGCCTGTGAAACTATCGGCGACTATGCCATGGCCCGTTGTCTTGCCCTCTCATCGGTCGAAGCCTCGGATCTCGGCGGTGTGCCCCAAACCGGCAACGATGTATGGCGCGGTGTCGACCAGCCCAATGCCCGGCTAAACGTCTCCGACGAAACATTCAACGACTTCGCAAGCGCTCCGCAGTGGAACGAATTCAGAATAACATCGCCGACCTATACCAGTGATGTCGATTTGCCCGTAACAGACACAATGCAACGTCTCGAGGCCAGCTTCGACGGCAACAGCCTTACCGTCATCAGTTATCTCAACAACTGTGTCAGCCTCTATGACCTCAACGGCCGATGTCTGGCTTCGACCGAAACTGACGGCTCTGAATGCCGCCTGACATTTGATACCGACATCAGCCACGGCAATATTTTCATTGTCGCGGCCGACGGTCTCGACGGCACACGCAAGGCTCTTAAAATCATACGTAAATAAACAGCGATGGGAAAAAACAAGCTCAAGAAATTCGCCGATATGGACACATACAGCTGTGTCTTCCAATATCCGTTCTCACGCCTGCAAAACGAAGGTTTCGAACTGCGCGGGCAGTGGCATCAGCGCTATTTCGGCAACGACAATCCGATTGTGCTCGAACTCGGCTGCGGCAAAGGCGAATACACCGTCGGCCTCGCACGCCGACGTCCCGAATGCAATTATATAGGCGTCGATATCAAAGGAGCACGCATGTGGACGGGGGCAACCGATGCCGTTACAACGGGGATGACAAACGTCGCCTTTCTGCGGACATCGATCGAACTCATCGACGCGTTCTTCGCACCCGGCGAAGTCAGCGAGATATGGATCACTTTTCCCGATCCACAGATGAAAAAAGCGTCGAAACGCCTCACGTCAGACCGTTTTCTGGGCATCTATGGGCGCATACTGCGCGACGGCGGCATCATCAACCTGAAGACCGACAGTCCGTTCCTCTACGCCTACACCTCACGCCTCATCGCTGCCAACGGTCTCGAGGTCATAGACGAGACCGACGACCTATATGCAAGCCCCGGCGACAACTACGTAAAAGAAATAAAGACTTATTATGAACAGCAATGGCTCGCGCGGGGCAAATCAATAAAGTATATCTCATTCCGTCTGCCGTCAGACCGCATCATCAAGCCCGTCGACGACTCTGACATTGACCGCGACGACTACCACAGCTACCCGCGCGGGATAGCCCAGTGTATGCCCGACCAACTCGCCCTTCTCGACAAAGAATAACATATAAAAACATAAATCTCATGACACTATATCCAAAACTTATACATGACGCTCTCGCCACGGTGCGTTATCCGGGCACGGGCAAAAACATCGTCGAGGCCGGTATGGTCGAAGACGATCTTCGCATCGACGGCAACAAAGTGAGCTTCTCGCTCATTTTCGACAAACCGACCGATCCGTTCATCAAATCAATCGTCAAATCGGCCGAGACAGCCCTTCGCACATTTGCGTCGCCCGAGATCGAGGCTGAAATAAAAGTCAAGACCCGCCGGGCGGCACCGGCGCCAAAGAGCGACCCGCTGCCGGGCGTAAAAAACATTATCGGCATATCGTCGGGCAAAGGCGGTGTCGGCAAATCGACAGTTGCCGCCAACCTCGCGGTGGCGCTCGCCCGCGAAGGCTATACCGTGGGACTCCTCGACGCCGATATCTTCGGTCCGTCGATACCCAAGATGTTTGGGGTCGAAGACGAACAGCTCTATATGCACGAAGTCGACGGCGTCAACAAGATCATCCCGGTCGAACGCTTCGGTGTCAAATTGCTGTCAATAGGCTTCCTTGTCGACAAGAACAGTCCGGTCGTCTGGCGCGGCACCATGGCCTCGAACGCACTCAAACAGCTCATCGAACAGGCCGACTGGGGAGAGCTCGACTATTTCCTGATCGACATGCCTCCCGGCACGAGTGACATACATCTCACCCTCGTACAGACCCTCGGCATAACCGGCGTCGTCATCGTCTCGACTCCGCAGCAGGTTGCCCTGGCAGACGCCCGCAAAGGACTTGCGATGTTTTCAGATGAAAAGATTGCAGTACCCGTTCTCGGCATCGTCGAAAACATGGCCTGGTTTACGCCCGAATCCCACCCCGACGAGCGATACTATATCTTCGGCGAAGGCGGAGCCGTCAAACTCGCCGAAGAACTCGGTGTGCGCCTGCTGTCACAGATACCTCTGGTAGCCTCTGTCGGCGAGCACAGCGACAACGGCGATCCCATAGCGGCTGCCGACACCATGACATCGATGTCATTCATACATCTGGCACACGAAGTAATCGACGCCGTCGAACAACGTAACGCCACCCTGCCCCCGACACATCACGTAGAAGTAAAAAAATAGCTGTAACTCATGAAAATACTGGTCATCAACGGTCCGAACCTCAATCTCACGGGACGACGCCAGCCCGACATCTACGGCTCGCGCACGATGGACGACATCGTCGCCTCGCTGCGCCACGACTTCGGAGGCGTCACAATCGACTACTTCCAGAGCAACTGCGAGGGAGCGATCATCGACCGCCTCCACGAAGCCGGTTTCGGCTCCGAATATGCCGGCATCGTCCTCAACGCGGGAGCATATACCCATACCTCGCTCGCCATCGCCGACGCCATCGCCGCCATTGAGACGCCCGTGGTAGAGATACATCTATCAAACGTCGCGGCCCGCGAGGAGATAAGACATCGGTCGCTCATAGCGCCCGTATGCCGCGGCACAATCGCCGGATTCGGCGAAGACTCATACCGTCTCGCCGTCGAGGCCATAATGCAATTCTAAAAAACTCTCATGCCATGAAAAAACTGTTGCTCACGCTTGTCGCGGCCTGCACATGCGTCATCGCCAACGCCGCTTACGACAAAACCGGGACATCTCTCGGCAGCTCGGCCATATACCCCGGCACGACCCACAGTTACGTCGTCGCCGTTCCCGACGGTATCACCGAGGGTGACACCTGCGCCCTGTATGTCGGTCTCGACGGCGAGCTCTGCAACGCCTCGTCGGTCATCGACAGCCTGACGAAAGCCGGAGTCATGCCTCCGACCGTCTGTGTCTTCCTCCGGCCGGGCGTCGTGTGCGATGCCGACGGCAACGTTGTCAGATATAACCGCAGCAATGAGTTCGACGCCATAGACGGCCGTTTCGCCTCGTTTCTCGAGACCGAGCTACTGCCTGCTGTCAAAACCGTTGTCGGCAACCGGGCCACAATCACCGACGACCCGCAGCGGCGCATGATAATGGGTTTGAGCAGCAGCGGCATAGCCGCCTTTGCCGCCGCCTGGAACCGTCCCGATCTATTCGGCAAGGTCTACAGCGGCTGCGGCACGTTCGTGCCCATGCGCGGCGGCAACGAGCTACAGGCTCTCGTGCGCAAATCAGAGCCCCGCGACATCAAACTATTCATCCAGGACGGATATGACGATTGCTGGAATCCGATTTTCGGTTCTTGGTATGAAGCCAACGCCATGCTGGGCACAGCCCTCGACTTCGCCGGCTATGACAGCACTTTCGACTGGGGCGAAGGCGTCCACAGTGTCAGACGCAGTAACGAGATATTCGCCGACATGATGACAACGCTCTGGAGCAAACCGCTCGCATCGAAACCGAGCGGCAACGGTATGCTCAAAGATATACTCACCGACGACAGAATCTGGAAATCAGAGCAATCAGAAAAATATAAAACGCCGTTTGAGACAGGACAGACCGTCGAGGCCGTCTATCCCGACAGCAGCCTTGTCGCCGTGGCCGACGCCGGCGGCAACTGGCTCAACCAGTATATCATCGACAAAGCCACCGGCCGACGCCGCTACGGCCAACGATTCTACTACCTTCACAGCTACACGCCGACCCGGCTCATCGTCTCAGGCATGGCTTTTGACTCAAACGGCAATCTGTGGGCTGTAACAGACGCCGGCCTTCAGATCTGCGACCAGAACGGACGAGTCCGCGCCATCATCATGATACCGCCCGAAGTGGCCGAACTCGAGCACACTTCGATAAACATCGGCGACGGTGTTGTATGCATCACAGACTCGGCGTCGGGCCGACGCTATACCCGCCGGTTCAATGTCACGACACCAAAGGCGGGAGTCCGTCCGGCATCTCAGGGCGAGGCATGATCAGGACGGTAACATCAATCTTGCTTTTATGTCTGACATGCCTCATAGCCCAAGCCTTTGAGGCCGACGACTTCCGCGGCCTCACGGGCCGCGAGATAAGCTCCAAAATCAGACAGGCAGGTCCGACACGGCTCGTCACCACAACCCTCGGCAGCACGGGAGCATGGGCCGTAACGGGCCGCTATGCCGTGAGAGAGGACAATTCGCTCACCGACTTCTACTCAGACAGCCGCGACTACCGTCTCGGCAACATCGCCGTCGAACCGCCGCAGGGCATCGAACTGTTGCCCGTAGCACCGGCGGCATGGTGGAACGGCATCTACGGAGACAGCATAGTCAAAGACCTTGTCAACCTCGTGCCCGCGAATTTCGATGTCATAGCCCGCAAACGCGATTATCCTCCGGGAACGGTCGAAGACGCCTTGTATGACAACGGATTCTGGCGCAGCGGTATCGCTACAATAGCATCGACCGAAACGAATGTCTTCGAACCCGCCGACCGCTACAAAGGCGACTTCGCACGCATATTCATGTATATGGCCGCCGTCAGGCCCATGTCGTTCTGGCAGAGCTACGGGCCGATGATATATCTCGACGGAGACTGGCCCTTGCTCAACTCATACAGCCGCAGGCTGTTGCTCGCATGGCATCGCGGTGACCCCGTAGATGATTTCGAGAAACACCGCGATAAGGTAATAACCGAGGCACAAGGCAGCGGCAATCCGTTTGTGACACTGCCCGAACTGGTCGAATATATCTGGGGCGACAGCGTCGGACAACCTTTCACACCGCCGTCAGAGAGCGAAGAACCGCGATTGCCGCTCAAAGCGGTATATTCTGTCGCCGGAGACAGGGTTCTGACTCTCTACAGCCCTTATATCGCCTCAGACGTAACCTGGACTATAGACGGCAACTCAGTCTCCGGCGAGACGGTTGATCTAAGCAACCTTACCCTCGGCCGACATGTCATAGCATACGGCAACACGCGCCTCCACGGTAAACTGATAATAACCGTCAAGCCATGAAACAGACTGTCTGTGCCATAATTATCTTTATCCTGCTTTGCGGCTGCGGTCGTGACAGAAAACAGATTGTCACCAATCCGTCGCTGAATGCCGCCGAGCTGACGCTTGAAGCCGGCGAGAGCGCCGAAGTCATTGTCAACGACGCCGATGTCTTCACTGTAGGTTCGTCTGACGAGACAGTCGTCACCGCCGAAGCCGACGTCAGCCGACACAAAGTCACGGTCAACGCCATAGGAGCCGGGAGCGCCATTGTCAGCGTCTATGTCGGCCGCCCCGCACCCCTGACAGTTAAAGTAAGGGTCACACAAACCGACAGAGTGCCCGATATCAGCGACCAACTCGACGACAGATCGATGAGATATGTCTCAGATGATCTGACTCTGCGCTATGACGACGGCGGCATCATCTTCGAAAGTAACCGCCGGGGCCGCTATACCATCATCGACATCGAAGCCCGGCGCCGCATCGTTTTCGACGCCGGCGAGATTCCCGGGGCTATACCCCGGCGGCTTGAAAAGGCAACTCTGACAATCGACGGCGAGCCGATATCTCTGCGCTATGCCTCAGCCGAAGCGCGCAGCAATGACAACGAAACCATATGGTATAACCTCGCGACGACAGACAACCGCCGGATAGTAATTGTGATAACCGGACTTGAGTAAGCCGATACCTGACGATCAGTCGTCATCGGTCTCGGCGAAACGCCGCGATGCAGGAACGGCAATGAATGCCGCCGGATTGTGAATACGCCCGAACGAAAGGTCAAAACCGGCGTCGAGCAACTGCCGTGCAAGCTCGGGCTTACCGCGAAAACCATGTATTATCCATCGCTGCCGAGGACGCAGCCGGCGACGCAAGGCTATAAGCCGGTCGTAAGATTTGACGGCATGGATGATAAGGGGGAGATCGAATTCGCGGCTCAATTCAACTTGTCGGGCAAATATCATTTCCTGACGGTCGACGTCGGCACCACGGAGGCGATCTATGCCGGCTTCACCTATGGCTACGATGTTTGGATAAGTCTCTATGGTGCGGCGCATCGAAGTCATCAGAGACTCAAGTCTGTCGTCATCGATATCAGCTGTTTGCCATGGATGTATGCCTATACTGTAAGAACGCTCTGCGTCATAAGGCTCTTCACCGGCATATAGATTTATAACGGCATTGCCGGCGGCATCGCGGTCGTGGGTGTGGACGTCGTCGAAGTCGGTGATATCGCGTCGTTTCACGGCACGGGGTCATAACCGCTGCCGCCCCACGGATGACAGCGAAGTATACGTTTGACGGCAAGCCACGTCCCTTTTATTGCTCCATGCCGGCGCAAGGCCTCGAGAGCATACCGACTGCATGTCGGTGTGTAGCGACAGCTCGGCGGCAACATCGGCGAGATGGCACCGCGATAAAATATGATCGGCAAACTTAGTAAGGCGACAACGATCTTATCTGCCGCCTCACATAATTTCTTAATCGCGCGAATTTTCATTGTCAGGAGAGGTAATGAGAGGAGTATCATCGGGAGCATTTATAGAAGCCGCAACAGCCTCAAGCAAACGGCGCATCGCACTCTCGACGCTCCGATAAGATTTCAGCCCTGATGCGACATATATGAAGGCAATGTCGATTCTGGCACCGTCGGGCAATACAACACCATGGCGATTAAGCCTGTAGGCTTCACGGACCCGACGGCGCATGGTAACGCGGTCGACAGCATGACGCAACCGTTTTTTTGGTATCGAGACAAGAAAACACAAGGGAGCGTCGCTGCTGCGTCGGGGATTAAAACGCCAAACGGCGCGCAGCGGATAGGCAAGCGCACCGTCAGCCAGGCTGTCGCGGCTAAAGAGTTGCTCGATTGCGACAGCTGAACAGAGTTTTTCTTTTTTATATAGCCTGTTTATCACTTGCCGACCGTTTTCGACAGATATAAATCGAGGGCTGCCGTCATTGAAGGCGCTTCGACCGACGGAGCCTCGATGTCAAGTCGCAGACCGGCGTCTTTGACGGCCTTGGCGGTAGCAGCACCGAATGTGGCGATTCTGATGTCACCCTGATTGAAATCGGGGAAGTTCTTCGACAGAGACTCGATGCCCTGAGGGCTGAAAAAGACGAGCATGTCGTAGTCGAAAGGCTCGTCGGCGGCAAAGTCGTTGCTGACCGTACGGTACATAACGGCGCGTGTATAGGCAAGATTATTGTCAGCCAGAAGCTGAGATTCAGACCCGTTGTTGACATCAGAGACGACAAACAGGAATTTATCGTTCTTGTGTTTCAACATCGAAGGCAGAAGGTCGGCGAGATGGCCGGTCTTCGACGAGAAAATCTTACGTTTGCGATAGACGATGTATTTCTGGAGATAGTTGGCGATGGTATCGCTGGTGCAGAAATATTTCATCGTGTCGGGGATATTCACTCTCATTTCCTCGCAAAGTCTGAAAAAATGGTCAATGGCGGTCTTGGCCGTGAAAATCACTGCCGAATAATCGAGAATTGACACTTTCTGCTGACGGAATTCCTTGGCACTCAAACCTTCGACCTTTATAAAAGGTCGAAAAACAATCTCCACTCCGTATTTATCGGCTATTTCAAAATACGGTGATTTATCAGATGCGGGTCTGGGCTGAGAAACGAGTATTTTGTTTATCTTCACTATTGCGTGCTTTACAAAATTTATGCGAGGCCTCAGACTATCACCAAGGCCATCTTATATACATATAATACAGGAATTATTTCTAAGGCGCAAAGGTACAAAATAAAATAGAGCAGAGATGAAAAATTTATGAAAAAAATTCTAAAACCTTTTATGATAAACAGAAGCCGTGCTATAAGATAGAGGCTTGCCGCTATCACAATGACAGCCATATTGGCTGCCGGATAAAAAACCGCCAATAACACCGGAATGATAAGAGCCAGTCCGAGCATCGATTGAGAAGCATTGAATCCGGCGATCCAGGCAGTCCGTCGTTCGGTAGTTGTAAAGATATAACCAATTGTGTTATAAGCTATAAGCTGAAATATGTAGTATACAGTCATAAGACCCGAAGTTCGTGCGACGCCGGTGAATATGTCTATGTCATCGGGGCGGATCCCGGTTGACGCCGTGACATAAAGCAGAATGCCCGAACAGACAATAAACTGCCCGATGAGTAGCAGCGTCAGCCGGGTTTCGTTTGACGTATGTTCGTCAAAGGCGTTATTGCGGTCTTTGAACGAACCGAGTTCGTCGAAAAAGCGCGAAAATATGTGGCGGCTGTTCCTTATATTCAATGCCAGAAAAACAAACAGCAGCACAAGTATCGTAAGGATTCCCGAATCACGACCTATGCCGGTCTGTCGCGAGGCGCCTTCGATACCTTCGAGCCACGCATTCGGGTCGCGCTCTCTGAGAGTTGCCACTACCGATACACTATCAGCCGTGGCACACGCGACTGTGTCGGCAGCAGGCAGATGCGAAGCTATCGAGTCGATGTCGAACAGCAGGGCGGGGACGCTATCGGCCGAAGGTGAAGGTATGGCCTGAGTGTTTATGGAATCTGTCGGTTGAGGCACGGCGGTCAGAATTTAGGCGTGAGATTTAGAGGATCCGGATGTGCAACAGCCATCTCGACCGCCGAGTCGGCATCTATGGCGACAGACCATAACCGACGATGGTCAGGCTTCATGAATCCGCGCTCAACGGCCGTGTCGAGCATGGCAAGAAGATTATCGTAATAGCCGTCGACATTAAAGACGACAATATTGCCGTCATACAGGCCGAGCTGCCGCCAGGTTATGATCTCCAACAGCTCTTCAAACGTGCCGATGCCGCCGGGCAACGCAATGACACCGCGGGCCATCGAGGCCATCGTCTCTTTACGGGAGTGCATGCCGTCGGTGACGATCAACCGCGACAAACCCGTGTGATGCCAACCCCGCTCGACCATAAAGCGAGGTATCACACCGACAGTGACACCGCCGGCGGCAGCGGCAGCGTCGCAGACAGCACCCATAAGCCCCATGTTACCCGCGCCGGTTATAAGGGGCAAACCCCGACGGGCGATAAGCTCGCCAAGCCGGCGGGCAGCCTCGAAATAGCTGTCGCCCACTGACGAGCTCGACGCACAATAGACGGTTATACCTTTTGTTTCCATTTATAACTGCAAAATTAACGAGTTTTTTTACCATTGAGACATCCTTTTCAGAAAAATAGTTTAATTTTGTGTTTAATCTATTTTTTGAAACCAACGACAACATTATCAGAAGATGACTTTTGCCGAAAAATGTTATGAAATTTTCGAGCGTTCGACCGCCGATTATCATAAATACGATGACGTCGACGCCGTGATTGCAAACCCCTATGCCGCCGGCACCATCGATCATACTCTCTACGCCAAAAACATGATCGACGCCGTGCAATGGCACCTCGAAGACATAATCCGTGACCCCGAAATCGATCCCGTGGCCGCTCTCTCACTGAAAAGACGTATCGACAAATCCAATCAGGACCGCACCGACATGGTCGAGGAATTTGACACATATTTCCGCAACAAATATAAAGACGTCGAGGTGGCGGCCGACGCGACCATCAACACCGAGAGCCCGGCGTGGGCGCTCGACCGCCTTTCGATATTGGCGCTGAAGATCTACCACATGAACGCGGAGACCGAGCGCGGCGATGCCGACGCAGCCCACAAAGCCCGCTGCCGGGCAAAACTCGATGTGCTGCTCGAACAGCGCTCCGACCTGACATCGGCCATCGACACTCTGCTCGACGACATCGCCGCAGGCCGCAAATACATGAAAGTATACCGTCAGATGAAAATGTATAACGACGAGGATACCAACCCCGTGCTCTATGGCTCGAAACAGCCAAAGTAACGGCAACGACCGCGGACTGCTCAGCGTCCTTGTCGTGCGGTTCTCGGCTATGGGCGACGTAGCCATGACGGTGCCCGTGCTCTACAGCGCGTGCCGGTGCTATCCCGATATAAAATTCGTGATGGTCACACGTCCGGCGATGACGGGCTTCTTTGTAAACGCTCCGGCAAACCTCACAGTCGTTGGCGCCGATGTCAAGAACGACTACAACGGACCGTCGGGTCTGAGACGGCTCACCACAGAGCTGATCGAACAATATAGACCCGACTGCATGCTCGATCTGCACAATGTGCTGCGAACCAAAATCATGGCATTATTCTGCCGGTTGCGCGGCGTAAGAGTGGTGACCATAAACAAGGGTAGAGCCAACAAGCGCGCTCTGACACGTAAGAGAAACAAAATCATGCTTCCACTCGACTCGTCGCGCGCCCGCTATCGCGCCGTCTTCCATAAAGCCGGACTGCCCGTCAGCGAGCATTTCAACGGTCTGTATGACGGGCCGGCCAAAGCCGACGCAAGGCTTTTCGACAACATTTCCGCCCCTAAACGCCGAGGCATCAAATGGATAGGCATCGCGCCATTCGCCGCTCACCGCGGTAAAATCTATCCTCCCGGGAAAATGGAAGCCGTTGTGGCTTCTCTATCTGAAAAAAACAATGACATCGAGATATTTCTCTTCGGCGGCGGAGCCGAAGAGAAGAAGATTCTCGACTCCTGGGAAGAAAAATATCCGCGGGTCAGAAGTCTCGCCGGCAAAAAGTACGGCTTCAAAGCCGAGTTGGCTCTCATCAACCATCTCGACGTCATGGTATCAATGGATTCGGCCAACATGCATCTGGCGTCTATCACGGCCACACCGACGATAAGCGTCTGGGGTGCGACACATTCATATTGCGGCTTCAGTGGCTGGCGACAGAACGACAACGACATGATACAACTGCCGATGACCTGTCGCCCATGCTCTGTCTTCGGCGACAAACCCTGTCACCGGGGCGATTATCTCTGCATGACCGCCATAAAACCCGAAGTGATATACAAAAAGATACTCGAAAAAATCAAATGAGCGAACCCTTTGACATACGCGCCAACGCCGCCCGGGGCACAGAACAGGAGATAGAAAAAGCCCTGCGTCCGGGCCGCTTCGAATCATTCAGCGGACAGGACAAAATCGTCGAAAACCTCAAAGTTTTTGTCGGTGCGGCCAAGATGCGCGGCGAAGCTCTCGACCATATACTCCTCTTCGGCCCTCCCGGTCTGGGCAAGACGACACTTGCAGGCATCATCGCAAACGAATTGGGTGTGGGTATGAAAATAACCTCGGGCCCCGTGCTCGACAAACCCGGCGATCTGGCGGGAATACTGACATCGCTCGAGGAAAACGACGTGCTGTTTATCGACGAGATACACCGTCTCAGTCCCGTCGTCGAGGAATATCTCTACTCGGCGATGGAAGACTACCGCATCGACATCATGATAGACAAAGGGCCCGGCGCACGCAGTGTGCAGCTCACCCTGAGCCCTTTCACCCTCGTAGGCGCCACTACCCGCAGCGGTCTGCTGACATCGCCGCTGCGCGCCCGTTTCGGCATCAAAAGCCATCTCGAATATTACGACCATGAAGTATTGTCGAATATAATCATACGCTCGGCCAAACTGCTCAAAATCACCTGTACATCACAGGCTGCCGGCGAGATAGCCATGCGCAGCCGAGGCACTCCGCGTATAGCCAACGCCCTGCTACGCCGCGTCAGAGACTTCGCCCAGGTCAAAGGCTCGGGTGCCATCGACCTCGAAATAACCAAATACGCACTAAAGGCTCTGAATATCGACCGCTACGGACTCGACGAGATCGACAACAAGATACTGACGACGATCATCACCAAATTCAAAGGCGGTCCGGTCGGCCTGTCGACAATTGCCACAGCCATCGGCGAAGATCCCGGCACGGTCGAAGAAGTCTACGAGCCTTATCTCATAAAAGAGGGATTCATCAAACGCACACCTCGCGGACGAGAGGTCACCGACCTTGCATACGAGCACCTCGGCGGCGGCACACATCGCGACGGCGGACTTTTTGACATCGACAATATCTGACAGCTATGGCAGGAATAAAAAGTCTGGCCAAAGACACGGCCGTCTATGGCGTCAGCTCTATAATAGGCCGTTTTCTAAACTGGTGTCTTGTGCCGCTCTACACCATCGTCTTCCCGGTGGCCGAATACGGCGTCGTCACCTTTGTCTACTCGGTCGTAGCTCTGGCGATGATAATACTCACCTACGGCATGGAGACGGGCTTCTTCCGTTTCTCAAACCACGAACGCTGGAAAAACCCCGACGAAGTCTACACGACATCACTGATATCGCTGGCCGTGACCTCAACGCTCTTTGTCGTCGCCGTGGCCGCTTTTCTGCGCCCGGTATCGGTGTTCATGGAGTGTGGCGACAGACCGTCTTTCGTGATGATAATGGCCGTCTGCGTCGCCATCGACGCTTTTCTGGCGATACCCTTCAGCTATCTGCGCTATAAAAAACGTCCGATGCGTTTCGCGCTGATACGCCTCGTCAATATCGGTCTCAACATCGGCCTCAACCTCTTTTTTATCCTCGCATGCCCGTGGCTGATGAAAGTAGCGCCGTCAACCGTATCATGGTTCTACGAGCCCACATTCGGCATCGGCTATATCTTCCTGTCAAATCTCATCGCTTCGATCGTCAACCTGCTGATGATGCTGCCCGAACTGACATGTGTGCGCTATCGCTTCAACCGCCGCCTGCTCCGCGAGATGCTTGTCTACTCGACCCCCCTGCTTGTGCTCGGTGTAGCCGGCATCATGAACCAGACCATCGACAAGATTATATATCCGAGTCTCGTCTCCGATCCCGCCGAGGCTATGGAGGGTCTTGGCATATATGGCGCCAACTACAAAATAGGCATCGTCATGGTGATGTTTATCCAGGCGTTCAGATTCGCCTATGAGCCTTTTATCTTCTCACAGGCCAAAGAACGCGGCGAGTCGAGCTACCGGGCCTACAGCGACGCCATGAAATATTTCATTGTATTCGCCCTATGCCTCTTCCTCGGAGTGATGTTCTATCTCGACATACTCAAATATTTCATCTCGCCGAAATATTTCAGCGGCCTCAAGGTCGTGCCGATAATAATGCTCGCCGAACTCTTCTTCGGCATCTTCTTCAACCTCTCGCTGTGGTATAAACTCACCGACCGCACAGTCTGGGGCATGTGGTTCTCGCTTCTCGGTCTGGCCGTCACCCTGGCGCTCAACGCGCTGCTTGTGCCTCACATCGGATATATGGGCTGTGCCATAGCCGCCCTGGCAAGTTATTTCACCATGATGGTGACAAGCTATTTCGTCGGACGTCATTATCATCCGATCGACTATCCGACAGGACGTATCCTCGGCTACTTCGCTGTCGCCGCTCTATGCTATGCCGTCGGCATGTACTGTATGCCTGACAGCCGTGCGGCAGCCTTTATTCTGCGCTTTGTCATCCTCGCGGCCTTTGTCTTCTATGTCATCCGCCGCGAAGGTATCAGACCGGCGCTGATACTGTCACAACTCAAACAACGCCGGGCCAAATGAAAGTCACCCTCGTCAACCACAGCGACACACTCGGAGGCGCATCGGTCGTAACCTACAGACTGATGCAGGCGCTGTGCCGCGCAGGTGTCGACGCCCGCATGCTTGTGGTAAAACGGGCGACTGACGACAACCGCGTCGTCCTCGCCGGCAACGCTGTGACGCGTAAGGCGGCTTTCATCGCCGAACATCTGCACATTGTGGCCGGCAACGGCTTCAGCCGTGACAACCTTTTCAAGATTTCCATCGCCCGGGCGGGGCTGCCGCTTCACCGTCATCCATATATAAAAGAAGCCGATGTCGTCGCTCTCAACTGGGTCAATCAGGGCATGCTGTCACTCACCGGTGTCCGTCGCATTGCAGCGACCGGCAAACCCGTTGTCTGGACCATGCACGACATGTGGAACATGACCGGTGTCTGCCACCATGCCGGCACCTGCGACGGCTTTATGCACAACTGCGGCAACTGTCCGCTAATCAAAGGCGGCAAAGACGCGTACGACATGTCGCGCACGACTTTCAGCCGCAAGATGCGCCTTTACGACCGCACACACATACATTTTGTCGCCGTCAGCCGGTGGCTGGCCTCGCGCGCCAAAGACAGTGCCCTGTTGCGCGATGAAGACATCAGTGTGATACCCAACGCCTTCCCTGTCGACGAGTTTCCGCTCACTCCCTCGCTCTCGCGCGCCGAACTTGGCCTTCCCGAAGGCAAACACCTGATAGTCATGGGCGCCGCCCGGCTCGACGATCCTATAAAGGGTCTGCCCACAGCTGTCGACGCGCTCAACATTCTGGCCGACAATGGCAGCGATGCCATAGCCGTATTTTATGGCGCCATGCGCGACCCGGCGGCGCTCGACGGCCTCAGGCTGCCACACATAAGCCTCGGCACCATCAGCGACCGACGGCGTCTCGCCTCGCTCTATGCCCACGCCGATGCCGTCATTTCGACATCGCAGTATGAGACCCTGCCGGGCACTCTCATAGAGGGAATGGCCGCAGGATGCGTTCCTGTAACATTCGGCCGCGGCGGACAGGCCGATATCGTCGACCACCTCGACACCGGCTATATCGCCCGCTACGGCGACGCCGCCGACTTTGCCTGCGGCATAGGCTTTGCCCTCGACAACGCCGCCGAAGACCGCGATCGGCGCAGTGCCATCGTCGCCCGGCGTTTCTCCGACGCCACCGTTGCATCGAAATATATCGACTTGTTTAACCGCCTGTTACAGAAATAATGGAAAAAAAGACAATCTGGGATATGGACCGCCCGAGCATCGACAGTTTCAGGAACGCACCAAAAATGCCGCTCGTGCTCGTGGCCGACAATGTGCGTTCGCTCAACAACATCGGCTCGCTCTTCCGCACCTGCGACGGTTTTGCTCTCGAAGCCCTGGTGTTGTGCGGTATCTCGGCGACACCGCCCTCGCCCGAGATACACAAAACGGCCCTCGGCGCCGAAGACTCTGTCGAATGGCGTCATTACGATGACACTCTCGAAGCTGTCGCCCGGCTGAAAGCCTCAGGATATACCGTCGCCTGTCTCGAACAGGTCAAAGAGAGCATTGCACTTCAAGATTTTACAGTCGATTTCACATCTCGCCGCTATGCCATAGTCGTCGGCAACGAGGTCGACGGCGTAGACCAGCGCGTCGTCGATGCCTGCGATGTCTGCATCGAGATACCCCAGTCAGGCACCAAACACTCGCTAAACGTTTCGGTATCGGCAGCCGTGGCAATGTGGCATTTCTACTCAAAATATATCGAATCATGAAAGAAAAGCAAACCCTACTGTTCCCGCGTCCTCTCAAGAAGGGCGACAAGATAGCATTCTGTTCACCCGCCGGCAATGTCAAGGCCGTCTATGTCGAGGAAGCCGTCGAAGCTCTCGGCAAACAAGGCTGGGAGGCCGTCATCATGCCCCACGCCTTAGGTAAGAACGGTCACTACAGCGGCACGGCCGACGAGCGTTTCAGCGACCTCGAGAAAGCCTTTGCCGACCCTGAGATACGCGCCATCATCTGTTCGCGCGGCGGCTACGGAGTCGTCCATATCATGGACCGCCTCGCCCGTCTCAACCTGAGCGACGACCCCAAATGGGTGGTAGGCTTCTCTGACATCTCCGCCCTCCATGCACTGATGCACTCCAAAGGCATCGCCAGCGTTCACGCCTCGATGGCCGAACACATACGTCTCGGCGACGACGACCCCGACAACGCCTCGCTCTTCGCTGTCCTGCGCGGCGAGCGTCCGGTATATACATTTCCCTCGCATGATTTCGACCGCTGCGGCATCGCAACGGGCCCTCTTGTCGGCGGCAACCTCGCTGTCCTCGCCGAACTCATCAATACGCCCTACGACATGATCAAGCCCGGCACAATACTTTTCATCGAAGACATCGCCGAACCGATCTACAAGACCGAGCGCATACTCTATCAGCTCAAACTAAGCGGTGTGCTCGCGCAACTCGGCGGCTTGATCGTCGGTCAGTTTACCGAATACAAGCCCGACGAAAACTATAACACGATGGAAGAGATGATACGCGACATGGTCGCCGGCTACAAATATCCCGTGGCGTTCAACGCTCCGATAGGCCATGTCTTCCACAACATACCGCTCATAGAGTCGGCCAAAGTGACCCTCAAAGTCAGCCCTTCGGGCACTAACAGCATCATCTACCACCGCAGCGACACCTGATGGCTGACAATTATCTCGAAAACAAAATGGACGAGCACCGTCGCGTCGGAGTGCGACCGACAGTCAGCCGCGCCGCCCGCACAGCTCCGTCGGCGACACTCCGTCTCGCCTGCCGTCATATCCTCGTCGACCGGCGTTTTGACGCCGCACCGGCCGTTATGGCGCGCCTCAGTGCCACCGGCGCTACTGTCACTTTTTTCGACAAAGACATACTCTCGGGCAGACGCCTGGCCCAGTCGTGCGGAGCACGATTTATACCGCTGACCGACAGCCTCGAAGACGCCATAGCCAAAGCTGTAGCCGACCGCGGACCGATCGAAGCCGTCATAGGCCCGGCCCGTTTCAGCTCCGAAATATTACAATTACTCAACATCACATCAGCCGGAAATCTTATACTTATAGGCGATACCGACTTCGACGCTATACCCGACACCGTGAGGGCAAACGCCATCAGTCACGAAAAGTTCTCATACGATCAAACAGCATCACTCGTGCTGTGGCTTCTGACCCGCGATGCTTCATTCATCAACCGCAACTCTTTTATAAGTTGTTAATATATCAAGTGTTTGGCAGATGAACTAAATTGTGTATTTTTGTAGCCCAAATAACTCATAGAAATGACTCAGACATCACAAAATAAGCTTTCGTTCAAAGATGATTTCATGCGTCGCCTGTCGGAAGTAAAAGCCACCCGATGGGTGCGCTTCGGCATTGTGGCGATGCTATTCATCGCCTGGACAATATGGCTTGGCTCATGGTGGCCGGCTATTTTCGTTTTTTTACTGTTTGACATTTATATCACAGGATATATACCTTTCACATGGTGGAAAAAGAGCAAAAACAAAGCTGTGCGCAGCATCATGAGCTGGGTAGACGCCATCGTATACGCTCTCGTAATCGTATATTTCGTCTTTGCTTTTGTAGGACAGAACTATCAGATACCGTCGTCATCGCTCGAAAAGACACTGCTCACGGGTGATTATCTATGGGTCAACAAAATGACCTATGGTCCTCGTGTACCGATGACTCCGGTCCATTTCCCTCTGGTCCATAACCGCCTGCCCATAATAAACACCGACAGCTATCTCGACAAACCTTCTGTCGGATACAAACGTCTCAAAGGCCTGCGCAATATCGAGTCGGGCGACATCGTCGTCTTCAACTTCCCTGCCGGTGACACCGTCGCCTCGAAATTCGAGGACACACCCGAGTATTACGATCTTCTCGTCAAAACTTATGGCCGCGATCGTGTCAAAAACGACAAAAACACCTTCGGCGAAATCATCTACCGTCCTGTCGACCGACGTCAGAACTTCGTCAAACGCGCCGTCGGACTTCCCGGCGAGACTATCAGGATTGTCAACGACACCATCCATATAGACGGCAAGCCGGTCGCTTTCCCCGAAAACGTTCAGTTCAACTATATAGCAGCCATGAACGGCCCGTTGACCGACGACATAATCAAACGCCTCGGGATAACGGCCTCCGATGTCGAGACAATGTCGCTCAACGAGTTTGACCGCGCCAATCTGTCGACATGGATCCCCGGCGCAAAAGACGCCTCTCATTTCTATGCCCTGCCATTGACGGCCAAGATGATTTCCGAACTCACCGACGCCGGTATGCTTAAAGGCTGTATCAAGACCAACACCCTTTTGCCTCCCGGAGCGCAGGGTGGCTTCCTCTTTCCCGACGGACTCGCCGAATCATGGTCGCTCAGCAACTACGGCGGCGACACCGGCATCGTCATCCCCGCCAAAGGCATGACAATAAAACTCGACCGCGACAACTGGCTGACATATCAGCGCGCGATACGCAACTACGAGGGACACACCGACTCTTACTATAGAGACGGACGTGTCTATATCGACGGTAAACCGGCCGACACATACACTTTCGCCATGAACTACTACTTCATGATGGGCGACAACCGCGACTTCTCGCAGGACTCGCGCTTCTGGGGCTTCGTGCCCGAAGACCATGTTGTAGGCACACCAATGTTTGTCATCATCTCGTTTGACCGCGACCGCAGCCTTCTTGACGGAGGCATCAGATGGAACCGCATCTTCCGCGACGCCAACCCCGACAAATGACACCTCTCCGCAGATTAGACGACCGTCATATCGCCCTGTTGCCGCCACAGTATATGGCCGCAACGGGCTATTATGCCATTATGGCCGCCTACGGACGCGCTGTGATCGACACCGACATGACGGCAAACAAACGCTTCAAAAGCGCCCACCGATGCGATATAGTCGACACACAGGGCCGTTTGTCGCTGACTGTACCCGTCGACCATCAGCCGGGCCGGCGGTCGTGGAGCGAGACAGACGTTTCGTCGCACGGACGCTGGTGGCACGTCCACCGCGTCTCGCTCGAATCAGCCTATGGACGCACTCCCTTCTTTGAATTCTATTACGACCGATTCAAACCCCTGCTGTCTCAACCAGGCACGCTCTACAACACCGTTACAGAGCTCGACACGGCCGCCGACAGTGTCATAAGACAAATACTCGGCATTGACACCGACATCGCCTACAGGATGCCCGAAAACGCCTCTGACAGCATTATAAAAGATTACAGGAACTGTGACTTCAAATCGGCAGTTCCTGTAGAATATTATCAGGTGAGATCTTCAAAATTCGGCTTCGTCGCCGGTCTGAGTGTTCTTGATCTTATTTTCAATGTCGGACCGGAGTCGCCTCTTGTCCTCAGGGAAATCATCGATCGTACATTCCCGTCAGAATGACGAAATGGCTCTAAGCTGGTCGATAATCTCAGACACGGTCATCTTGCGACGGCTGCGGAGAACCTCGGCAAATTCGTTTGCACTCTGGTGTATCTGACTGTATGAGAACAGACGGTCGAAATAATTGAAATTCTTATCAAATATGATATCAGCCTCGTCGGCATCGAGCTGATAGCCCTCGACACCGTCGCGGCGGTTGCATTCTTTCAGCAACCGGGCAATATCTGACGAGAGCTTGCGGCGGTGACGCACATAATTGCGACACATCATATTGGCGATGCGCATCGCCGTCAACACCTGAAAATGCTTTACCATCTCGTTCCATACAATCCTGGGCGAAACCCTGGGATTGGAGACATATTCAAAATAGCGCGAAAACTCTATCGACTCGGCGTCGTCGAGTGACAGCGATTCTATGATTGTATCGGCATCAAGTGCCACGACGGAAATAGCCACGCCTGTCAGGCCATAGACCTTGTCGTCTTCATCTATATATTTCAGTTTATCTTCCATAACAATCTTAACGTAAGAGGAGACACTTGGTTTAGTTTACAACAAGTATCTTGGTGACTACGCTTTCAGAGCCGCCGTCAGCGCTCTGCGAGGCAAAGACAAAATAAACACCCGAACGCACGCGTTCGCCCGACGAGTTACAGCCGTCCCACGTAAACATGCCGCCTTCAGAACGTCCCTGATGGAAAACATTTCCGGCAGCGTCGGCTATCTTGACAAGAGAATTCTCC
The DNA here is from genome assembly GCA_910576935.1 of uncultured Muribaculaceae bacterium. Lineage (GTDB taxonomy): Bacteria > Bacteroidota > Bacteroidia > Bacteroidales > Muribaculaceae > CAG-873. The sequence goes on along the minus strand of CAJTKG010000028.1, from coordinate 13,699 downwards.
ATAAGACCGGTGACAGTTATCCAGCCATGATAGTCGGGACGCACGGGATTGGGATAGGCATATACCTCGCTGTAGTCGTCTTTTCCCGGCGATGATGTGCCGCGATATGAAATCAGGCCCTGCGCCGTACCGAAATAGACCATGTTGCCTTCGGGATCACAATACACCGAATAGACGGCATTTGACGGCAGAGGCGAATTGTTGACGTCGAAATGCTCGATGATCTTATCGCCGTTCTCGCTGACGAGATATACACCCGATGCTTCGGTAGCTATCCATTTGCGGTTGCTCGGATCGACAGCCATCGCATTGATCTGATCAGACTCCAGAAGGTAGTCGGCATAATTGGTGCCGTCGTTGCGAGGCACTTTTATGCGGCTGATACGTGCCGTAGGATTGACTGAAGCAGCCGGATTCGTTATCTCGTAGATACCCGAAGTCGTGCCCACCCATATACGTCCGCAGGCATCCTCGATCATGCTGACGTGACGGTCATATTTGACTGTAGATCCGTCTTGATCGGTAAACGACGTGAAATGCACGGTCTCGTCATCGGCCGGATTGGCATAAGTGCCCTTTGTGTCTATAAGTATGATGCCGCCCTCCCATGCTCCGGTAAAAAGAGCGACAACGTTTGATTTCTCGCAAAAAAGCGACTGAAAGTCTTTCTGATTTATGAACGTCGACGGCACACGTGCCTCAATCCAGTCTCCGGCGGTGACATCGGGTATATTGCGGCGTTTGGCGGCGGGAAGGATGAAGTACGGCCCTCTCGTGTTGTCACGGCGATAGGCGACACCGGCCCACAGATTGCCGGCTTTATCTATCTTGACGTCAAAAACACGGCTTGCATTGTTGGCGCCCCACGCCGAGACAAGAGGCGAGTTTGTGGCATTGAAACGGTGTATCTGTTCATTGCCTTTGACAACATACAGACCCTCAAGACCGTTGGCGCAATAATATATCTCGGAATCATCGGGATCCTCTACTATACAGGCGACACCGCCATACATGGCCGTGTTCTTGTCGCGTGTCTGATATGACTTGGTGAAGTCGACTGTGGCATTGACTACGGCAACGTCGCGGAATTTGCCGTTTTCAAGGATATCTGTCTGCTGACGTAAGTCTGTGTTGTCAGATATCTTATAAACGGTCTTGAATGCTGTCGGACCGGCACTATATATATATAGACGCTTATGATCGCCCGACGGCATCATGCCGGCAACCGCACCCACACTCATGGCTTCGGGCCGGTATTTATCATTGAGCACCGTAGGAGTGGCGCCCGAAATATCAAAACGACCTATGCCCTCGACATCGCCGGCCCATATTGTCTTGCCGCTTCTGTAAGCTATCGAAGCATTTGCAAAAACCTCCGGCACGACTATCGTCTCAACGGCGTTGCCTTCGTCGTCCATGACGTTTATATTCTTGCCGTCAAGAAAATAAAAACCTTTCTCGCAGTCATGAAATCCGCCGTTGATGTCAACGAGCGCCCCGGTCGTGGTCTGACGGCTGTTTTCAAAATCAAAGGTTGCAAGGCGCGTCTTATTGTCTGTACTTGACAACAACGCGCGGTTATCTCCTATCGGTCTTATATCATTGAGTACCGACGAACCTATCTCCTTGAATCTGTCAAATGTATTGTGACGTGCGTCGACATCAGACCAATAGAATTTTTTGTTATATGACAGAAGCAGTTTATCGTCAACAACCGTCACACGGTCTATATTGATATTGTATATTCCCGACTCTCTAACTTCATGACGTTGGTCGTCATAGACAACGAGACCGAAGTCAAGAGCAACATAGATCTTGTTATCCTTGAAGAAAACATCGTTTATCTGTTTGTTGGCCGACATGACAGCGTCTTTGATATCGGGCATATTGATGACTGTGCCGTCGTCATAGACAAGATCGATATTGGCATTTTCATAGCAACACAACAGATAATGGTTGTCATCATTATAATAAATATCTGTTATTTTATTGTCACTAAGCTTGTTTGAACTGTTGAATATATAAGTTTCATTATCTTCGGGCGAATAGGAATAGAGATTGTTGAGCGACAGGAAATATAATTTTGAAGGCGTCTCTATCACTTTGGCATATTGGCCTGAAAATTGAGGATAGATATTCCATTCGCCGACAGAACTGATGGCCTTCGCCGACAAAACAGAGATAACAGCGGTCAAAATTGTGACGATATGTCGTATATTCATATTATTGATATTATAGCTTTTTTTCATTTAGATAAGCAATCAGCTGCGCCACTGCGCGGCCGCGATGGCTGACGGCGTTTTTTTGGTCAGGCTCAGCCTCGGCAAAAGTCATATTCCAGCCCTCGGGCCTGAAGACCGGATCATAGCCAAACCCGTCGCTACCTGACGGCCTCATTGTGATCTGACCGTCAACTATGCCTTCGAACATATGGGTTTCACCGTCTTTTATCAGAGCTATGACAGTTCTGAAGCGGGCACAGCGGTTTTCCTGACCTTCAAGCATAGCGAGAAGCTTTTCCATATTGGCCTTTGAGTCGTGGCCCGGACCGGCGAAACGTGCCGAATAGACACCGGGCCGGCCGCCGAGAGCATCGACTTCGAGACCGGTATCGTCGGCAAAACAATCGTAGCCATAACGGTCTTTGACCCATCGGGCCTTCAGCAAAGCATTGCCTTCGAGCGTGTCGGCAGTCTCGCATATATCATCGTGACAATCTATATCGCTGAGACTCAGCAACTCGAAACGATCCCCGATGATCTGACGCAACTCCGATAGTTTATGTGCGTTATTTGTGGCGAAAACTAATTTTTCCATAAGAGAGATGATATAATTAACGGCAAATCAGCCAAATTATTATCTCTGACCTATCTGTTTAACTTATCCTATGACTATATTAACTATTTTACCCGGCACGACGATTATCTTCCTGATGGTCTTACCGTCGATCCATTTGGCTGCGAGTTCATGACCGAGAGCCAGTTTTTCGACCTCTTCCTTAGACGCATCAGCCGGCGCGCTTATATTATAACGTGCCTTGCCGTTAAACGACACAGCATAGTTGACCGTATCTTCTTTGAGATAATCTTCATTGAATACCGGCCACTCGGCATCACAGATTGTTGTATCACGACCTATCGCCGAATGCCAGAGTTCTTCGGTCACGTGTGGAGCGAAAGGTGCAAGAACCACAAGCAGTTCGGCAAGAACTTTGCGCGAACGGCATTTCTGCGATGAAAGCTCGTTGACACAGATCATGAAAGCTGCTATCGACGTGTTGTATGAGAATGTCTCTATATCGCCGGTAACTTTCTTGATAAGTTTGTGGAGGCTCTTGAGATTGTCTTTCGTAGGCTCGCTGTCGTCAACAAGCAAGGTGTCGCCTTTATAGAAAAGACCCCAGAGTTTTTTGATAAAACGGTTGACACCGTCGATACCGTTGGTATCCCAGGGTTTGCTCTGTTCAAGCGGGCCGAGGAACATTTCATAGAGTCGTAAGGTATCGGCCCCGTAACGCTCTACTATGTCATCGGGGTTGACAACATTGAACATCGACTTCGACATCTTCTCTACCGCATAGCCGCAGACATATTTGCCGTCTTCGAGAATGAACTCGGCTGTCTTGTATTCCGGACGCCAGTTTTTGAACGCCTCGGTGTCGAGCACGTCATTGCTGACGATATTGACATCGACATGTATGGGAGTCACATCATATCGGTCAATAAGGCCGCGGCTTACAAATGTATTTGTATCTTTTATTCTATATACAAAGTTGCTCCGACCCTGTATCATACCCTGGTTGACGAGTTTCTTAAACGGTTCGTCCTCGCATATCTCACCGAGGTCATAGAGAAACTTGTTCCAGAAACGACTATAAATAAGATGACCGGTAGCATGTTCGGTGCCGCCTATATATAGGTCTACCGAGCGCCAATAATCATTGGCTTCGCGCGAAACAAGCGCTTTGTCATTGCGCGGGTCCATATACCGCAGATAATAGGCCGATGAACCGGCAAAGCCCGGCATCGTACAGAGTTCAAGAGGATAGCCGTCGGGCGACACCCAGTTTTCAGCACGTCCCAACGGCGGCTCACCGCTCTCTGTCGGCAGATAACGGTCTACTTCGGGAAGTAACAGAGGCAACAGCGACTCGTCGAGCATCTCGGGTATACCGTCTTTATAATATACGGGGAAAGGCTCGCCCCAGTAACGCTGGCGGCTGAAGATAGCGTCGCGCAGACGATAGTTTGTCTTCACTTTGCCTATATCCTCGGCCTCGATGAAACGTTTGGTCTCGGCTATCGCTTCTTTAACATCCTTACCGTTGAGGTCAAGGCGTCCGTTCGACGAATTTATCATCTTGCCGGATTTGGCATCGAAACTCTCTTCCGAGACATCCGCACCCTCGATAAGAGGAATGACGGGAAGATCGAAATGGCGCGCAAAAGCATAGTCGCGGCTGTCATGGGCCGGAACGGCCATGATGGCGCCCGTGCCATAACCGGCGAGTACATAATCGCTGACCCACACGGGAATCTTCTTGCCCGTCACAGGATTTATGGCATAGGCGCCGGTGAAGACACCCGACACTTTTTTGTCTATCATGCGCTCACGCTCGGTCTTATGTTTGATCGATTCAATATAATCGTTGACTTCACCACGGTGGTCGGGAGTCGTTATTTTCTCTACATAAGCGCTTTCGGGAGCAAGCACCATAAACGTGACACCGAAGATGGTGTCGGCACGGGTGGTGAATATCTCAAGCTCGAGATCGCTGTTGTCGACCTTGAAGATCATCTCGGCGCCTTCGGAACGGCCGATCCAGTTGCGCTGTGTCTCTTTGAGAGAGTCGGTCCAGTCGAGTTTATCAAGACTGTCGAGAAGACGTCCGGCATAGGCCGACACGCGAAGACACCACTGATACATCAGCTTCTGTTCAACAGGATAGCCGCCGCGTATCGATACACCCTCGCTGACCTCGTCGTTGGCAAGCACAGTGCCGAGTTTCGGACACCAGTTGACCATCGTGTTACCAAGATAGGCAAGACGATAGTTCATCAATGTGTCGCTCTTTTCTTTGGCATCCATGGCTTTCCAGCGCTCGGCCGTAAACTCGAGTTCTTTAGTGGCGGCGGCATTGACACCGGCGCTGCCTTTTTCCTCAAAGTGCTTGATAAGATCTGATATGGGCATGGCCTTGTCGGCATCTTTATCATAATATGAATTGAACATTCTGATAAAGGCCCACTGTGTCCATTTATAATACTCGGGGTCGCATGTCTTGATCTCACGGTCCCAGTCATAGCAGAAACCTATTTTATCGAGTTGGCTACGATAGCGGGCAATGTTCTGCATCGTCGTCACCTCGGGGTGCTGGCCTGTCTGTATGGCATACTGCTCGGCCGGAAGACCATAGGCGTCATAACCCATCGGGTGAAGCACGTTGAAACCCTGAAGACGCTTGTAACGCGAATAGATATCGCTGGCTATATATCCGAGCGGATGTCCTACGTGGAGACCGGCACCCGACGGATAAGGAAACATGTCAAGAACATAAAATTTCTTGCGTTTCCCGTCTATTTCGGCATGATAGACCTTATTTTCCCGCCAATAGTTCTGCCAGCGGCTCTCTATTTCTTTATGATTGTATTCCATCTTATATTATTCTTATTTATATTCTTCATCAATTACGAAAGTTCAAGCATACGCTCTATCGGTCGGCGCGCCTTTTCGGCGACGGCCGGATCTATATTGATCTCGGGAATTTCGTCGCGCAGACAGTCGCGCAGTTTCTCAAGAGTGTTAAGCTTCATATAGCCGCACTCGTTGCATGCACATGTGACATCGTCGGGAGGCGCGGGTATGAAGGTCTTGTCGGGACAACGTTTGCGCAGCTCGTGTATGATACCGCTCTCTGTGGCAACTATAAATACCTTCTCATCACTGTCGACGGCATAATTGATCAGAGCGGCGGTCGAACCCACTTTGTCGGCAACCATCACCAACGCCTTCTTACACTCGGGATGGGCAAGCACCTTGGCTCCGGGATGCTGCTCTTTAAGTTTCAACAGACGCTCGACCGAAAACTTTTCGTGTACGTGGCATGCACCGTTCCATAACACCATATCGCGGCCTGTGACCGAATTTATATAATTGCCCAGATTACGGTCAGGCCCGAAGACGATCTTCTCGTCGCGAGGAAATGTCTCAACTATCTTGCGCGCATTGCTCGATGTCACCAGTACATCGGTCAACGCTTTCACCCCGACAGATGTATTTACATAAGAAACCACTTTGTAACCGGGATAACGGGCAATGAATTTTTCAAACTCGGCGGCATCGCAGCTGTCGGCCAACGAACATCCGGCCTCGACATCGGGAACAAGTACTTTTTTGTCGGGACACAATATCTTTGCTGTCTCACCCATGAAATGCACGCCACAGAGCACGATGATGTCGACGTCTTTCAAAGTGGCCGCATATTGAGCCAAGGCAAGAGAGTCGCCTATATGGTCGGCTATATCCTGTATCTCGTCGCGCTGATAGTAATGGGCCAGTATTACAGCCTTCTTATCTTCTTTGAGTCTGTTGATCTCTTCTTTCAGAGAATCTGCTTTTTCAGCCTTGCTGACACACCGGCGGTTGTTTTCGACATTCATTATATCTTATGATAAATTTATCTTTTAAAAATTTTTCCTTTCTAAGAATAATATTGAGTGTCAATATCTACAATAACTTTTTGACTCGGAATTTGCATTTTAGACTTATCAAATGCGCTTTACCCGTTGTCTATATGTTATCGACATATATAAACCTTGTCATTCAGTATTATAGCATATTTATCAACACTGTGTTTATAATATGCAAAGTTAATAACTTTATTCAACATACAGCCGTCAAAAGTTAATAAAACTATGTTGAAAAGCCTCTATTAACTTACCGGCATTTATATTTTGATAAATAGGAAGTTTATATATACAAAATCTCGACAGCATTTTGCAAATTTATTTTCAATTTACTTATTAAAACCTTTTCAACACTTTTCAACACGTTGTTGACATAGTTTTGAAGGCTTTTTGGTTTATTGTTTTTAACCTGAATTTGAACTATTGTATATTATTTAAGGTTATTTGTTTTAAATATACTTGTATATAGTTAATGAAAAAATATGTATTTTTGCATTCTGCATAATTTTAAATATATTTCCATGAAAATATCATTCAGATCTATATGTGCCGCTCTGATGATGCTGTCACTGTCGGCGATGGCTGAGATACCGGCCGGATACTATTCCTCTCTTACTGGTAAATCTGAAGCTCAGTTAAAGACAGCCGTATATACTCTTGTAAAAAACTTTACGAGCGTATCGTCCTATCAAGCGCTTCCGCAGTATTTTCAGCAGACCGACGTCTATCCAAATTCACGCCGTTGGTGGGAGATGTATTCCAACATGACTTTTTATATACCATCGTTCTCGGGTATGAATCGTGAACACTCTTTTCCAAAAAGCTGGTGGGGTGGTAAGACTGATGTAAAAGCATATACCGACCTAAACCATCTCTATCCATCGGAAGCAAGAGCCAACCAGGCTAAAAGCAACTATCCGCTCGGAGAGGTCGACCGCAACCGTTCGGTCAGATTTGACAACGGTGTGACCACTGTCGGCTATCCTGTCAACGGCCAGGGCGGCGGTGCCCAGTATGTCTTCGAGCCTGCCGACGAGTATAAGGGTGACTTTGCCCGTACTTATTTTTATATGGTATGCTGCTATCAGGATTATCGTTGGAACACCACTTACATGCTCTCGCAGAACACCTACCCGACTCTCAACCAATGGTCGATAAATCTCCTGCTCAAATGGCATCGCGAAGATCCTGTAAGCGACAAAGAAACAGCCAGAAATGAAATCGTCTACAGCTATCAGAACAACCGCAACCCGTTTATTGACTATCCGCAGCTTGCCGAGTATATCTGGGGCAACCGCAAAGGCGAAACCTTTGTTCCCGGCGAGGGTGGCGGTCCGGTAGGCACCCCTACCCTCATCAATCCCAATGCCAACACCACTGCCGATTTCAATCAGGTAGCTATTGGCGAGTCGATACAAAAAGCCATATTCTTTAAAGGCGAGAATATGACAAGCGACGTCAAACTTCAGATCTATCGTGGCGATACCGACATGTTCTCTCTGTCTACAAACTCAATTGCCGCCAACCTCATGAACACCGAAGAAGGCTATTGGCTTTATATCACATATAAACCTACCTCGCTCGGCAAGCACGAAGCCCGACTTCTTATTTCAGGCGGTGGCATGACCGCCACCCGTGGCGTTGGTCTGATGGGCGAATGTCTCCCCGTGCCACAACTCACTGCCTGCACCGCCACCGAAGCCACCGACATCACTTCTGACAGCTATGTGGCCAACTGGATATCACCCGCAGACGAAGTCGTTGACTATTGGGTAGTCAACCGTACTAAATATATAGGCGGAAGTCCCGTCACCGAACAACTTGTCTCTGAAAACACATCGCTCGAGATCGACGGTTTCGATCAGAGCGACAGCGAGTCATACACCGTCCAGTCAGTGCGTCTGGGCCACTACTCGCCCGAGTCAAATGTCATATATGTCGCTCACGACGGCGTCACCGGTGTCAAGATGGAACAACCGCTCGCAGTAATGACATTCAGCGGTAGTCTGCGTTTCCTCTGTAGCGAACCTCAGGAAGACTGTCGCGTCTATGACATATCCGGTCGACTCTACCGTTATGTGGGTCATATCGAACACTGTATGGACATCGATATCGAGCAGGGTGTCTACTTCATCACCACTGCCACACATCATACCCCCGTCAAAGTGATAGTGAAATAAAAATTAATATCAATCAGTCAAAAAAACGAGTAACCGACCGTTAAAAGTTAGTTGCTCGTTTTTTTTATATCACGATTCTCGTAATGTATATTTTAAAACTTTGACGTGATTATTTATCTGTCTCTATATTTGTCAATATTTTCGTTTGAGACTATTCTTGAATTTTGCAAAATGTATTCGGCGAGTTTGATATATTCGGGATAAACATTCCAGACAGATATATCTGTTGTTTTATTAAGGCTGTCAATTCTGTTTAAGGGTTGTATGCTGACCGTCGATTTATGTCTGATAATCGCCGAATTTCGAGAATTATTAAGTTTTATCATTTCAAATTTAGTAGTATCTACCTTCATCGATCCCGGTGAAGACATCTGCAGGGCATCAAGTCTGATGATCCCCTTACCGAACAGTGACCATGTAATGGTTTTTCCACAATCAGAACACAATGTCTCTGATTTTACAGAATTCCGGGGGCAAATACCGTTGATTGTATCGACAGGTATTGGTATAACGGCATAATTCTTACCCAATATATCTAACCCATACACATAGTTCTCAATACGGTATGTTCTTTTGCCGTCACTCCATCTTTTCGTTTTTGCGGATGAAAATCCTGAAATATTCAAGAATAAAGCGCAAAGCAGCAATATCTTGATATTATTTGAGATATGGATTATGAAGTTCATGATATTTCTATTTATGGCAACTTTATTTCCGTCACATAAGGAGGTTTGAATTTCAAGACTGTACATTCCTTCAATTTATTATCAGAAACAATGAGACGATAGCAGATATACGTCCAGTACCAAGGGGCGTCCGGTTTGGCCATTGTATCGTTTTTCTTTAAAATGCGATTGATATAGTCTATGTCCCAGTCAAATACGGCGCGCATAAAAGTGTCGGACTCATCGACATGTCCGGGCGGCAGTATTATTGGAGAATACTCCTTCATATTGAAAGTGAAACCGCGTGTGCTGTAAGAGGAGAACAACATAACAACTCCGCTATCTGACTCTATATAAATTCGTTCATTATAAACCACACTGTTTAATTCTGAAAAAACATGTATTGTGTCAGATCGATGATTATATATTTCACCAATATATGGCATGATTTTTTTCAGATGCTTCCTAAGCCATTTGTCCTGCGATAATTTTAAGTCTTTAACCTCAAATGAATCAAAACGGCAATCGGTGTAGACAGCGTTTATTTCGGTCAACTTGCAATTGCCGGCAACAAATATTTCACGGGCGTCTATTCTTGCTGAAAACAGCAAAATTATGAATGCAACCGCTATCCCTGCAATCGACTTCATTGTTATCAATCTCAATATCATCAATTACTAAACAAATATAATCTTATTTATTAACTCTCCACGGACTTTTAAAGGATTTTATCAGGGAGTTTGAGTCATAAGCGACACTGCTGTCGTTTGTAACATAACGGTTTATCGTTTTTTTCATATAGAATATGTCATCATGTTTAACGGAATCGGCGAAATTTACTGTTCCCCAAGGACTATCTTCTTCATCTTCGTAAGTATAAGGATCTTCATAATAAATTGAATCGCCCGAAGACCAGTATTTGTAAGTGAAGAAGTCTGAAAAACATGTTTCGTTCTGACCTATCCCAAAATTGAAATATACTGTATCGCTAATGATACTGTCTAATTTCAGATGGAATAAATCAAAATTAATCATGTCGTATTGTAAATCCATAAATCTTGAATCCTTGCTCGGACTATATGCCTTTTTGATAAAATCGGCAAACATATCTTTGAAAAAGCAGATTGTATCTATTTTTTGTATCCTGTTTTCATATTTTGTATTTATAACGATTGACAGAGCCACACTTGGCTTTTTAATCAGATGATATAAACCGATTTGATCCCGTACAATCGAATCACAGTTCATTGAGTCTGACTTTTCCGTGCGATATACATAGTATGATTTAACAAACGGGTCTTCGATAAGTCCATACTTTATGTCGAATTTGCTTGAGAGCGATTCTGAGCCTTTAATTTTATAACCGGCTGCGCTACCTTGATACCACTGAAATTCCATTCCTGTTCGGTCGATATTTCCACTACTGAACGCTCGCACTTGTGACGGGATCATTGATTGTTTCTCGGTTGTATCTATAGCTATAGAAGCGATTCCCGTGCTATGGTTTTCAGTGTTTTGATTTGACTGACAATTTACAAACAGAAATTGCAGGCATGTGATAATCGTAATAATCTGAACTAATCGTTTCATCTTTACATGTATAATATAGCGGTATGTTTATATCACTGTCTCATTGGCGGTTGCCGATTATCGCAATATTCTCCATAAGATTTGCGATTGGGGAAGGTCGTATATCTATAAATGTCTTTCATATTCATTAACGTAGTCGCGTTTATCTTCGCTGTCGAATGGTATAGTTTGTTCGATATAGCAGTCATTATGATGATTACCTAAGATCAAACATTTGGGTTATTACAATCAGACTGATTAGAACCAACAGATATACGGCTTTCAGATAATCAGTAGAATCCTTGTTTATCCCCCTGCATAACATAATACCGTTCAATGAATAAAATGCAATACTTGTGGTTAGCAAAAACACAAAAGTAAAATATATTACGGCAGGGAATGTAAAGATGCCGGTTATTCTCTGAAGGGCAATGATATTATATACATTAGCGGCAAAGCAAATGATAAACAATATATAATAGGCTATCTGTTGAGGAAGTGATTCTTTCATATAAAACGGTAGTTGGGGTTACAGGCGCAATAATGCAGATACCGATAATAACCATGAGTTCCGAGATAAATACAGCTGTATGCCCGAATTTTTTGGCGATACATAAATGGTTCAGCAATATAGCGGTAAGTAGCATTATAAAAACCATCGGTACTAATAAAAACACAGCTGCCGGATGCATTTTATAGGAAAATGAATGACTCATGAGACTTATTGCCGCAATGAAAAACGAGAGATATATCATAGCGACAACAGCCAATGCCGTTTTCTGAGATTTCGTTAGAAGCATAATTTTATAAAGTTTTTTGACGGGATTTATTAATACTTTGATTTAAAGCATTTTGACAAGACGGCTGTCAGGATAGGTGCTGAAATATTAATCATAAAGACCAGATACATATATGAGTCGTTATTGGTATAAATACTGTCGGATAATATCGCAACAATAAATCCCGTCAAACCGATTATATAAGTGGCTTTCAATAAATTGATTCTGCAAGCCAGGCATATCAACTGAATAATCAAAGGCATCGCCGAAAATAGAAATAACCCCGCTGATTCGCCATATCTCGGGAAAATGATAATGAAAGCGATGGTAACAATATAACCGATAGAGCTTAAAATTAAAGCCGGCTTTCGTCGCTTTATTATCGATGACATTATCATGCACGCTGAGGCAAATGTCAGCGGCATAAAGAAAATACATCTTTCGGCATAGACGGCAGCTTCTGCATGAAATTTAGATAGTGTTATGATTATGAGAATGAAAAATTCACATAATGTCAAATATGATACAGCGAGAAAAATGCTCTGCCAGATATCGCTTTTAAACAGATGTCTGACAATAGCAATAGAAATTATTGACGAGCAAATAAATATGAAAATAACCGGGAAAAACATCAACGTTCTATTAAAAATTCATATGGCTTCAGATCTACTGACAACTTATAATTGACGGATGGTCTTCGGTCAGCACTATCACATTTTACCCAAACGTAAGCTCTATTATACAGTAATTCATCTTTGGCAAAATCCCAATCACTTTGTAAAAGGGCTTTCTTAAACGGCGAAAGAAAACTTAATGAGACCGAGTTTATTGCGTAATTGGAGTTTATATAATAGTCGTGAGTGTTGACACGGCTCTGATAGATATGCATATTATCGTAATCATGCATAAGCCTGACATCTCCTATTGTGAGCTCGCTATTATTTATTTCTACAAACGGGATCTCTATTCCATGAACCATCAAAGAAATAAAAATCACGTTTATGGCTACAATTAATGCGGTGTAAATATACTTTATCATGACTGTCGGGTTATTTTACAAATCGCAACCACGTACCGTCTACTGGATATGGTTGAAGGTAAATAGATGGATTATGGATGGATCTATACCAATTGTAATAATTTACAGATCCTTTAGTTCCTTGTACGAACTTAAAATCTGTAGTTTGAGAGAATGCATCTGCAACAGTCTGCATGGAACCGCTCAAAGCGCCCTGCCCTTTTTGTGGAGGATTGCTATTGTCTGCTGAATGACAAGTATATAATAATAACTCAGCATTGGATAGATCTGCATTTTCCGGGGAGGGTAATTCCTGAATATTAATAGCCGGTGTTTGTGTTTTATTTGTTTTTCCATCACCGGTAGATGTAAGTTGTTGGTAAACGTCAGAGTCGTTGTTGGATAAATTTATTGACTGGTTTTTGCCATGAGCCATTATCATAACTTTTTCAACAGATCCTTCCATTTTTGACCAATCTTCAGCAAAACCTTTTGAAGAACCAGTATTACTAATTGCAACACTTTCGTTCCCGTATTTTTTTATTGCATCGTTATATTGAATCTTTGCCTGAGATGAAAAATCATTAGTATGAAATATATAAACTTTTATTTTCCTAAGTTCCTCAATAGTTGTCCCCTCTAGATCAGTCCATTCATTCCCATCCCAATCCACTATATTTGCGGGGTTTCCGGCGCAGTGGGAGAAGGGCGAGAGCCATGTGTAATCGCCGGCGCGGCTGTCGCAGGTGAGGAAGTGTGGCATGACGGGGTCGTGGACGCGGGCGCTGTTGTCGTACATCGC
>CAJTKG010000027.1 GCA_910576935.1 uncultured Muribaculaceae bacterium | reverse complement strand
CGCTACGCGTAGCGACCGTACTCAGGGGGCTTATTTGAGTCGGGCGAGGGCAGCGGCGATGCGCCTCATGGCTTCGACAATATTGGCGTCTGAGGTAGCATAGCTCAGGCGAATGTATCCGGGAGCACAAAATGCATCGCCGGCGACGGTGGCTACATGACCCTCGTCGAGCAGATACATCGCAAGATCGGAGGCATCGGCGATTGTGCGCCGACCATCGCTTTTGCCGAAATAATAGCTCACCTCGGGAAAGAGATAGAAAGCCCCTTCGGGTTTGTTGACTTTCAGCCCCGGTATCTCTGAAGCAAGCTTGACAACGAGGTCACGACGGCGCTCGAATGCCTGCCGCATCTCCTCGACACAGGCCTGCGAACCGGTATAGGCGGCTTCGGCTGCCTTCTGGGCTATCGACGACGCACCCGAGGTATATTGACCCTGAAGCTTGGTGCAGGCTTTTGCTATCGCCGTCGGAGCTGCACAGTAGCCTATACGCCAGCCTGTCATGGCATAGGCCTTCGACACGCCGTTTACAACCACGGTGCAGTCGGCGATCGCGGGAAACGAGGCGAGCGACGTGAAACTGCCGGTATAGTTGATATGCTCGTATATCTCATCGGCGAGGACGATGATGCCGGGGTGACGGGCGATGACGTCAGCAAGGGCGGCGAGTTCGTCGCGGGTGTAGACGCTGCCGGTCGGGTTTGACGGCGAGCAAATGAGTATCATCTTTGTGCGCTCGGTTATGGCGGCCTCGAGCTGCGCGGGTGTCACCTTGAAGTCTGACTCTATACCGGCGGGCACGGTGACGCTGACGCCTTCGGCGAGCTTGACCATCTCGACATAGCTCACCCATGCCGGTGTCGGTATGATGACTTCGTCGCCGGGATTGACCGTCGAGAGGATGACGTTGCAGAGGGCCTGTTTGGCACCACCGGAGACAACGATCTGCTCGGGCGCGAATGCGAGGCCGTTCTCACGCGAGAGCTTGTCGGCCACAGCCTTGCGCAGGCTCATATAGCCGGGCACGGGCGAATAAAACGAGAAATTGTCTTCAATGGCTTTGACAGCCGCCGCCTTTATATGGTCGGGTGTGTTGAAATCGGGCTCGCCGACAGAAAGATTGATAACGTCGACCCCCTGAGCCTTAAGCTCATTGCTTTTCTGAGACATTGCAAGCGTCTGCGACGCCGCGAGCGATTTGATGCGTTGTGAAATGAAATCCATATACTGAAGTATTGTTTTATCGTTTTCCCGCAAAGATAATCAATCTCCACGCCAATGGCAAATATCTTCACAGTTATAATAATTAAATATTTTTAACTTTTGCAAACAGCCGGCAGACCACCTGTTGCACTATCTTTGTCATTATCATATTATAAAACCACACAACTATGACCTGCAAGACTTTTCTGAAAAACTGTTTGTTTATCATTTCGATGTTTACCGTTATCGGTCTGACATCGTGCAGTAAAGAAAACCGCGACCGTCGCGCCGACCTTCTCGCTCTGACTTCGGCCGACGACATGCTCACCATTGCCGCAGAGCCGGCACAGGTGCTCAAATCGGCCGGTTTCACCATCGAAAACGGCAAAATTGTCGCTTCAGAAAAACTTGCCAAACTCAAAGGCACGGAGAAGTTTGTCGACGTCATCAACAGTTCGGGCCTCAACTATCACAGTTGCGTCGTGTCGGGCAGTCAGGACAACATCTACTTCCTCGCCGCCATCGACGACAAAAGTGCTTTCACCAACGCACTCAAGGACAAAGATTTCAAAGCCGAGACAGCCGACGGGCTCGAGATATATGCCGGCAGTGACGGCAGTCTCGTCATAGACGACAACATAGTCATCTGCCTGCCGTCGAAAGATGCAGCCGAAGCCGCCGTCAAAGTCAAGGCCATAATGGACGCCGCCGCCCGCAATCCGCGTCCGCAGTGGCAGATCGAACGTCTCTCGGAAGCCAACGACGTCAACATAATGATGTCTATAGCCAAAATAGCCGACGCCGCTGCATCGGCCGACAAAAACAGTGCCGCCCTTGTCAAAAGCATGATCTCGACCGACGCCGCATACTCGTTCAGCACATTCAACTTCGACGGTCCGACACTCAAGTGCAAAGCCGAATATCTCGACGAATCAGGCTCACGCACCGACTTCACCGACCCGTCGAAGATAGCTCCGCTCGACCATGCCGTGCTTGCCCTCGGCAACGGTCGGCAGATAGTCGCTGCCTTCTCGATTCCCGAAGGCTTTAAAAACTATATCGCAGCAATGGGACTCAAAAGCCCCGAGACCGACGCCTATCTCGAAGCCATCAGATCATTTGCTTTCATCGGTTCTATCAAAGGCGCCAACTTCATGACGCCCGACAATTACAGTGTGGCATTCGTCCTCACTTTCGACGCGGGCATACGCGAGACCATCTCGACCGGACTCGACAACCTCAAAGGCTTGGCCTCGATGTTCAACGCCACGGCCACGCGCGACGGCGACCTGATGACATTCACATCAGAGCTGAACCGCATGCCGCTGAAAGTCTATGCAAAGCTCCATGACAACTATGTCGTGTT
This sequence comes from uncultured Muribaculaceae bacterium, assembly GCA_910576935.1. Taxonomy (GTDB): domain Bacteria; phylum Bacteroidota; class Bacteroidia; order Bacteroidales; family Muribaculaceae; genus CAG-873. The sequence continues at coordinate 34,607 of CAJTKG010000027.1, read as the reverse complement.
GACCAACGACATCGCCCTGACCGAGAAAGCCTCGGGCCCGTCGCCCGTCTCGGGAACCGTCTACAGCTATGGAGATATCAACCTGCCCAAAAACGGTATACCTCTGTCGCTCGCCGGCTGTCCCTTCGGCATCCATCTCGAGGGGCAAAGAGACCTCAGCGGAGGCGATGCCACCATCACCCTGACCGACACCGAGGGGGGATTTATCGAAAACATCATCGCATTTGCCGAGCGCCTATGATGGACAGCCGCATAACGACAATCACCCTCGACCGTGTAATACCCGCAGTCTTCGAGACCTCTGAAGTCGCCGCTTCAGAGGTCTGGCTGCGTCATATCAAGCTTTGCCGCCCCGAGAGCTATCTCGTCGAGGCTGCCTCGGGCATGGGCAAGTCGTCGTTATGCAGTTTCATCTACGGCGCGCGCAACGACTATCACGGCACGATAAGGCTCGACGGACGCGATATACGCTCCTTCACGCCCGGCGAGTTAGCGGCACTGCGCCGCAGCCACCTCGCCATCGTACCGCAAGAGTTGCGGCTCTTCGGCTCGCTGACTGCCATTGAGAACGTCATGGTGAAAAACCGGCTCACCGACCGTTATGACGAGACGACGATACGCCGCATGTTTGACCGTCTGGGCATAGCGTCGCGCACCGACAGCCCCGTGAGCCGCATGTCGCTCGGCCAACAGCAGCGCGTCGCCGTCATCCGCGCCCTCTGTCAGCCCTTCGACTTCATCCTGCTCGACGAGCCCGTGAGTCACCTCGACGCCGACTCGAACGCCGCTGTCGCCGCCCTCATCGGCGAGACCGCGCACGCCAACGACGCCTCGGTCGTAATCACATCGATAGGTAACCGTCTGGCCCTCGACACAGACAAAACCATCAGGCTATGAATCTCGTCGCCAAAATATTACGACAGAACATCAGCATCGCCCAGTTTGCCGCCTACACTCTGGCGTCGCTCGTGGGGCTGGCAATCATCATGACCGCCGTGAAATTTTACTGCGACCTCACATCGCAGCCACCGGCCGCCGGCGACAAGATGATCGGCGCCGACTATATCGTCATCTCGCGTCGCGTGCCGCTGCTGGCCGCCTTCCGTCAAGGCGACGCACCGGCCTTCAGCCGGGACGACATCGCCGACATCGAGGCCCGGCCATGGGTGCGCAGCGTGGGCGCTTTCACCAATGCCGACTTCGACATCTACGCCTCGGTCAGTCTCGGCGGCCGCGGCCTCTCGACGGCTCTATTCTTCGAAAGTATCCCCGACAGATATATAGACATCACACCCGAGGGCTGGGATTTCGACCCAGCCAACCCGTCAGTGCCCGTCATCATATCGAAAGACTATCTGACGCTTTACAACTTCGGCTTCGCCGCCTCTCGCGGTCTGCCGCAGCTCAGCGAGGAGATGATATCACAGATACCCATAACTCTCACACTGCGCGGCAACGGACACACCGACACTATCGCGGGCCGCATCGCGGGCTTCTCGTCGCGCCTCAACACCATCGCCGTGCCCGAGGCATTCATGACCGCGGCCAACAAGCGCTACGGCAGCGGCAGACCGGCAGATCCATCGCGCCTCATCGTCGAGGTGACCGACCCCGCCGACCCCGCCATCAGACATTATCTCGACAGCCACGACATCGAGGCCGCCGGCGACAGCGGCAGCGGACGCACCGGCCGGATAGCCTCGGCCATCACCACGGTCGCCTCGGCCGTCGGAGCCGTCATCGCCTGCCTGGCCCTCATCATCGTCTCGCTGTCGATATTCCTGCTCGTCAGAAAAAACCGTCAGGCCATCGGCGACCTGATCTTTCTGGGCTACACAGCCTCGGCCGTATCAACCTACTACAAACACCTGATAATCACCATCAACATCTGCGTCTTCGCATCGGCCACAGCCATCATGCTCGTCGCCTCACAGCTCTGGCACGACACCATAACGGCCATAGGTCTCGCCGGCGCGTCGCCACTAAGCGCCATAGCCGTCGGCGCAGCGGTCACAGCCATCATTACCGTCGTCAACACAATCACACTGTCTCATCTCACCGCTAAAAGTTAAATAACCGTCTTAAATTTAACATTTGAATGTTAAAAATGGGGGGGGTAAAAAGATTTGCTTGTAAAAATTTGTGTATTATGGCAAATTTTGTCTTAATTTGTGAATCATAAAGCACGAAAAGGCAAGGCCGTGAAAACAAGCACCAAGCCAGACATACAGAGATTATATCATAACTTTATACCGAACAGTATATAGACAAAACGAAAATACTCAGATGCTCGGCAACTGTCTCGACAGTCGCCGGCAAAACTGTCGACGCCTTAAGTCCAAGAAATAAAACGAGATTATATTAACATTACATAAATAATTAAATTACGTTCAACTTTAAAAAACTCTTGCATGAAGAACATTTGTTTTCAAATGAATCGGAAAGCGTGGCTTGCCATCGCAATGGTCATCAGCCTCGCGTTCCCGGCTTTAGCGCAAAAAATCACAGTCACCGGTACTGTCTACGAGCCTGAAGGCGAACCCGCCATCGGCGCATCAGTGACAGTACTCGGCGTACCGGGTGTGGGCGCGGCAACGGATATCGACGGCAACTACCGCATCGAAGTCGCTCCTGACGCTTCTCTGGTCTTCTCATATGTAGGCTATGAGTCACAGACAGTGGCTGTCGAAGGCCGCACACGCATCGACGTAACTCTCAAGAACAACAGCGAGCTTCTCAACGAAGTAGTTGTCGTCGGTTACGGTTCAGTAAAGAAATCTGACGCCACCGGCTCTATCGCCGTTGTCAAGCCCGACGAAATCGAAGCAGGTCTGGCCACATCAGCCAACGACCTTCTCGTCGGTGCAAGCCCGGGCGTAGTTGTCACAACCGACGGCGGCGCACCCGGCGGCGGCGCAAACATACGTATCCGCGGCGGTGCATCACTCAACGCCTCAAACGACCCTCTCATCGTCATCGACGGTATGCCTATGAACGGCAGCTACGGCGCAGCAAACCCGATGACAATGATATCGCCCGACAACATCGAGTCGATGACCATCCTCAAAGACGCCTCGGCAACAGCCATTTACGGTTCGCGTGCATCTAACGGTGTCATCATCATCACCACGAAGAAAGGCACGAAAGGCCGTCCGCAGGTTACATTTTCGGCCAACATGCATGTCGCTACTCCCGGCCGCCGCTGGCACGTGCTCGACGGCAACCAGTACCGCGACAAGATCATGGAATATACCCCGGGGTCAGAGCGTCTGCTCGGCGAAGCCAACACCGACTGGCAGGATGAAATCTACCGCACATCAGTGTCGCAGGACTACAACCTCGGCATCGGCGGCACAGCCGGTTTCCTCCCCTACCGCGTCAACGTCTCTTACTCGGGCAACAACGGTATACTCAAGACATCAAACGTAGACCGCACGACGGCAGGCTTCAACCTCTCGCCCGAATTTTTCGGCGGTCTCCTCAAAGTATATGCCAACGTCAAAGGCACATATATCTCGCAGCGCAACGCCGACACCAATTCGATATACTCGGCGCTCACCTATAACCCGACACTCCCCGTCTACACAGCCTACGACACCAAGGGTGATATCGGCGCACCGATCTACGGCGGCTACACCTCGCTGCTCAACAACGACGGCAACCTCGAGACCAACGGCTCGTTCAACCCCGTCGCCATGCTCAACGGCGTCAACAACACAGAGAAGTCATGGTCGTCTGTAGGCAACCTCCAGCTCGACTATGCCCTCCACTTCCTCCCCGAGCTGCGTTTCAACCTCAACCTTGCCTATGACGTAGTCAAGGGCGAGAGTGACAGCCGCGTGCTTCAGAACTCGCCCCAGTCGTGGAAACAGAAATATTATGACGGCGCAGCATCGAAGTACTACAACTATCAGCTTTCACGCAACACCATGCTTGAGTTCTATGCCAACTACAAAAAGAACTTCGAGGCTATCAAATCAGACCTCGATGTGATGGTCGGCTATACATGGCAGCGCTTCGATTACATGAGACATAACATGAACCGCATAACATCGATGGGCTACAGCAAAGTCTATGATGCGGCAGCCAACAGCTGGGCTGTCAACGTCGACCCTGCCACAGAGTCACATATCGGTTATGACTACGGCGAGACCGAAGAGGCCCGCAACTATGTCTACCGCGACCGCAACAAGCTGATGCTTATGTCATTCTACGGCCGACTCAACTATGCGTTCGACGACACCTATCTGTTGACATTCACCCTTCGTGACGACGCCACCTCGCGTTTCTCGCCCGACACCCGCTGGGGTCTCTTCCCCGCTCTCGGTCTTGCCTGGAAAATCAACAACATGGACTTCTTCGAAGACTACACCGGCGTATGGGACGAGTTCAAGCTCCGCCTCAACTGGGGTGTCACCGGCCAGCAGGCAGTGGCAGGCTACAACAACTATACACCGGTCTACTACATCTCGGGTCAGAGCGTATACTATCCCAGCCCGGCCGGCATCGCCACACCGTGGATCAATCCGCTCTATCCCAATGCATACGACGAAAGTCTGAAGTGGGAAGAGACAACCACATGGGGCGCCGGTCTTGACATGGCGTGGCTCAACAACCGCATCGGCCTCAATGTAGACTGGTATCTCCGCGACACCAAAGACCTTCTCGCCACCGTGCCCGTGCCCGCAGGCATGACAACCACAAACATGATGACCCGCAACATCGGCACACTGCGCAACATCGGTCTCGAGTTTACCATCACAGCCCGTCCTGTCGTCACAAAAGACTTCACATGGACTCTCGGCTACAACATCGCGTGGAACAAGAACAAGATCACATCGCTCACCGGCTCGTCGGAAGAAGACCGGACATTCCAGCTCGACGCCTACGGCAACCCGGCATCCGAGAACGCCGGCCCGATACAGGTACACAAAGTAGGCTATCCCGCCAACTCGTTCTATGTCTTCGAACAGGTCTACGGCAAAGACGGCAATCCTCTCGAAGGTGTCTACGTCGACCAGAACGGCGACGGCCGCATCAACGACCAGGATCTCGTGATCAAACGCTCGAAAGACCCCAAGGTGACAATGACCATCAACAACAACGTCCGTTACAAAAACTGGGACTTCGGAATCGTGCTCCGCGCATCTATCGGCAACTATGTCTTCAACGGCATGCGCGCCCGCATGATGAACCTCTCGGGTCTCCAGGGTCAGGGCAACATCCTCAACAACGTAATCGACAGCGACTTCTATTTCATGAACGCCAGCTCGACATCAAACCTCGTGCGCTCTGACTACTTCGTCGAGAACGCCAGCTTCCTTCGCTGCGACAACATCACCGTCGGCTACACATGGGACAGTCTCCTGAAAGAGAAACTGCGTCTGCGTCTGTTCGGTGCCGTACAGAATCCTTTCGTCATCACCAAATACCGCGGTCTTGACCCCGAAGTATTCTCAGGCGTCGACAGCAACGCCTATCCGCGTCCCGTCACTTTCTCACTCGGCTTAGTGGCCAATTTCTAATAACCGGTTAAAAACAAGCTGAACAATAAATATGAAAGCAATCAACAAAATACTAATCGGACTCGGCATAGCCGCATCAGCCGCATCTTTCAGCGCTTGCACCGGCGACCTTGACGTGCCCGTCCAAAACCCCAACCAGATAACTCCCGATATTTTCGGACAGAAACCGGCCGAATATCTCGACCGCTGTCTTGCCGAGTTATATCAGGGCATAGCTACCGCCGGCAACGGCGCAGCCGACGGCTCGATACTAGGTTTCGGCGATGCAGGTGCCGGCACATATACCCGCACAGTCTTCAATCTTGAGGAACTGACGACCGACAACTTTTCGTGGCTTCAGTTCAATGACGCCGGTTTCTATGAACTGGTGACAATGAACTTCGCCGCCGACAATCAGATAATGTATGCGGCCTACTCACGCCTCTATGCCGAGATAGCCCTCTGCAACCAGTTTATACGCACAGTCGAGAGCGGCGCTTTCCAACTGCCCGAAAACCTTCAGGCAACCGCCGCCGACTATATCCGCCAGGCCAAGGTGCTGCGTTCGCTCAGCTACTTCTATGCCATCGACTGCTTCGGTGACTGCGGCTATATCGACGAAAGTGCCGCCGCCGGCACTGCTCCCCCCCAGATGACCCGCGCCGAGATATACGAACGCGTCGTAGCCACCCTCGAGCAGGTTTCGGCCGAGTGGGGCGACAGCTACACCGACCCTACATACGGCTATGTAGGCAAAGAAGTCGCCGACGCCGTTCTGGCCAAATTCTATCTCAACGCAGCCACATGGGGTATCACTCCCGCTTATGACAAGTGCTGGAATATCTGCGAGAAGATCATAGCCTACCATAACGGCCAAGGGCTTAACGGCACCGGCCTGGCCGAAAGCTATCTCGCACTCTTCGGCGCCAACAACCACGAATATACCAACGAAGGCAGCCGCGCACACGAGATCATCATGACAATACCTCAGGACGGCTTCAACCTCCAGAGCTACGGCGGCTCGACATTCTACATCGCAGCAGCTTGCGGCTCATACGACAACATCTCGTCTGTCGGCGACTGCAATCTCAACGCCCAATGGACCTGTATGGTAGCCCGCCAGCAACTCTCGGAGATGTTTGACTGGACTGCTGACGGTGTAGCCCTCGACAAACGTGCCGCCATATGGAAGACCAAGAAAGACGGTTTCGAAATCGACAACAAGATCATCGAAGGCAACGACGGCTACGGCAAGGGTTATGCACCACTGAAATATACCAATTTTGTATATAACACAGACGGCAGCATTGACACCGACGCATCAGTAGAATTGAGCAGCCAGGTATTCGCAAGTTCAGACTGGACGATGATACGTCTTGCCGAAATCTACCTCACCGCAGCCGAAGCAAACGTTCTCGGCGGAGCAGGCACTGTAGCCAAAGCTCTTGAATATGTCAATGCCGTCCGCAGCCGTGCAGGTCTTGACAACTGGACGGCCGCAAATCTCAACGCCGACAATATTTTGGCAGAACGCAACCGCGAGCTCTACGGCGAGAACGACCGCCGCACGGCACTGGTGCGCCACGGCAAATACGCCGGTTCGTCTTATAACTGGAACTGGAAGGGCGGCGTTCAGACCGGCATTCAGACCTCTGAGCACTATAATCTCTTCCCTATTCCTTCAAAAGTCATCTCATTCCAGGGCTATCGTCAGAACCCCGGCTACTCTAAATGATTTTCTCATTCAAACAAGACATGATTTCAATGAAAAAAATAGCATTATTCCTCGCAGCCGCGGCAGTCTTCGGCGGTCTGTCGTCTTGCAGCCGCGATGAAAGCCCGGTGCTCGAAAAGCCCACCGAGTTTAAACTCAACACACCGCCCTTCGCAGCCGAATACTATCAGCTAACCGAGGGTAACAGCATGATGGTGACCTGCTCTCAGCCCAACTACGGCGTGGGCGTACAGACCACATACAGCATTGAGCTGTCGCTCGACGAGAACTTCGGTTCATCGCTCCCGGTCAAGATCGCCGATCCGTTCAGCGCCACAATGGTGATGTCAGACCTCGACGTAAACCAAACCATCCTCGATCTGCTCGGCATCAACAGCGCCGACACCTGGGCTCCGTTTGAAAACGACCATGTACGCGATATTTTCTTCCGCGCCACGGCTGAGATCGCCGGTGTGGCCGACACAAAAATCGCATCAAACATCGTCAAGATTTCTGATGTAGACTTCTTCTACACTGTCAAAGTGCCCGGATTCATCTATCTCGTAGGTGCTCCCGAAGGCTGGAAAGGTCCTGATGCCGGGAATGCCGCCCACTATGAAGACTGGAAACTCTACGAAGCCGACGACAACATCGGCAGCGAGATCTATATCGGCACATTCGATATCGCCGCCGGTGATGCGATGTTCCGCTTCTACAGCGCTCTCACGGGCTGGGACGACGATTCATACGGCTCGCAGGCCGATGACAATCCCCTTGATTTCTCGCTTGAGAACGGCCAATTCGACGGCACGATAGTCAAAGGCAAAGGCGCATTCAGCTTCCCCGACTGGGCCGGCGGCATGATGACAATCATCGTCAACCTCAAGAATATGACCATCCACATCGAAGAAGGTGTAGCCCGCCCCGCGTCATATATCTATATGGTCGGCAACAATGCCGGCTGGGCCGAGCCAAATGAAGCCAACGCCGCCACTTATGAAAACTGGCGTCTCGCCGACAAGACCGGTGACGGCATCTATACCGGCACATTCACAATGCCCAAGCTTGACAATGACGAGCTGTACTGCCGCTTCTACAAAAACCTCGCAGGCTGGGGCACAGCCGAGTTCTCAAGCTCTGCCGACGGCAGTGTCAACCTTGAGGTGACCCTTGGTCAGGCTGCCCCCGCCGTTGAAGGCGAAGGTTGCTTCCTTGTCAAAGGCGTGAGTGAGAAAGAGGTGACAGTCACAGTCGATGCCAACACATCGGAAGTTACATTCGACCTTGCCAAATAATGTTTAATCAAAAGAACGTCTAAAGAAAATGAAGAAATTTATTTTTCTCCCTATAGCAGCTCTCGCCATCGGCCTCGCCGCCTGCGACGCCAATGACGACTCAAAGGGTATACCCGTTGTAAACCCCGAGCTCGCAGCTTTCTCTCCCGACGACCTCACCCTCGTCGCCACCGACGCCTCACAGGCTGTCATCAACCTGGGCGAGCTGAACAATGCCGGCGAGAATGTGCAGGTATGCCGCGCCGAAGCCAAGAACTGGCCTGCCGGATATGAGTATTCGGCAGTCATGCAGCTAAGTAAAACCGAAGACTTTGCCAACTTCGCCGAACTGCCTGTCACTGTCAACGAAGACTCGGTCTTCTGCGTGTCGCCCGCCGAATGGGAAGAGGCTTATGTCAAGGTCATCAGCAAGAACCCCAAGGCACAGGCCAATTACGTCCGCTTTGCCGTCAGCGCCAAAAAGACCAGCGGCAAAGCTACAGAGCTGATACGTCTGGGCGGTGAAAACCGCTACTACGGCACCACCACAGTCAACGTGCAGCCCTATCCCACCGACTATTTTATCGCCGAGAGCTACACCTTCAACGTCATTTATGCCGACGGCACAACCGAGGCTGTCGCTTTCATGCACGACGACACCGATGTATACGACAATCCCGAGTTCAAGGCTCTTGTCAATTTCAACGGAGACCTCAGCTGGACAATCACGTGCCCCGGTGATCCCGCATCGTCGTCGGTGCTGAGCTACTTCCCCGAAGTCGCCAACGCCGAGAACGGCAAACTCGTCAATGAAGGTTCGGCCGGCCGCCTCGAAGGCTTCTATGGCCCCCACACAGTCGCCATCAACATGGAGACTCTCGACTACAGCATCACACTGGCAATCGAAGAACTCTATACGCCGGGCAACTCCAATGGCTGGAATCAGCTCAATTCCCAGCGTCTGACAACAACTGACTACATCAACTACCACGGTATGGCTCACCTCGACGGCGAATTCAAATTCTCGTCGGCACCCAACTGGGACGGCGTCAACTACGGCTCGACCGGTGTTGAAGGCGAACTCACCAACGACGGCGGCGCAGGCAACCTCAACGCCGGCGCAAACGGCCTCTACTGGGCCTATGTCAACCTCGTCGACATGAAGTATACACTCACTCCCGTAACAGCCGTCGGCGCTATCGGCGCGTTCAACGACTGGAGCGCATCGGCCAACTTCACACCCTCTGAAGATTTCCTCGTCTGGACAGGCGAAGTGACATTCAAGGAAGGCAACTCCGAGTGGAAGATACGCTGCAACGACGCATGGGATCTGAGTTTCGGCGGCGACCCCAACGAACTCGGCTGGGACAACGCTCCCAACCTCAACTCACCCGCCGAAGCCGGCACGTATATCGTAACCGTCGACTTCAGCGACATCTACTACACCGTTACCTGCGAAAAGAAATAAGAATCTCAAGCGATAACCACGCTACAGACGGCGGCGACCTGACAACGGACGCCGCCGTTTTTATACCCGGGGGCTAATTCACAAAAATTGTCAAAACTTATAAAAAAGCAAAAACGACTCAGCCTTTCCGCTCGAAAAAACATTAAATTTGTAATCAATCCTGACAAAACGACGATTATAATGGCCGAAACACACTCTACATCACTGCTATTGCTCGCCTGTGCCGCGATAATGTATCTCGGCGGCATACTGTTGGCATTCATACCGCGCTTTCCGGCCGTCATACCGACCTACTGCGGCATGTGGCTACTGCGCCTCAGCGGCTTCGCCGCCATCAATGACGCGACTATGGTGTCATGGGGAATAGCGTCGGCTATCGTCGCGGCTCTCACATATATACTGCCGCGAGATATCTCGAGATCGCGACGCGGACTATCGTATATAGCCGCGGGAACTCTCGCCGGAGCAGCAGTAGGCGCCGTTGCGGCCACTGTAACCTCAATAATTGCGGGCGCTGTAGCCGGTGCACTGCTCGGCACGCTGGCCTACAGTCGCACCCCCGGCGGTCGCGAACTGTCGCAGACGGGCAACCGCTTTGTCAACTACGCCCTGGCGAAAGCCATGCCGGCTATCATAAACTTCACTATGACTGCCATAGGCTCTCTATATATCGCCTTAATACTCTAATCTACAATCGCATGTTAAAAAAGACCCTAACCTTTATAATTGCGGCGCTCGTCTGTTCGGGCATCGGCCTGGGGGCGACAAATCCGCGCGAAGCCCTCGGCAAACCCGACCTCAGAGCCATCAAAGAAGCTGTAACCGACGAAAACTCGCCGCGCTACTATCAGCGTCTGCTCAACCGGTTTATGTCAAATGACACGGTCATGAGCGACACCGACTACCAATATTTCTACTACGGTACTCTGTTTCAGGAAGACTATGACCCATACCGCCCCGCTCCGCGGGCCGACATGCTCGAAAAGCTTACGCCGATATATGCCAAAAGCAAACGCACAAGATCGGAACGCCAAATGATGCTCGACTATGCCATGGCTGTCCTTCAGGACAACCCTGTCAACCTGCGGCAGCTTGTCAACCGAGTCTACGTATATGAACAGAACGGTAAATACGATCTCGCAAAGATATGGCAGCACAAACTCAACCATCTGCTGCTTGTCATTGCCGCCTCGGGCGACGGCACCACAGCCGAAACAGCATGGACGGTCGTCTATCCGGGCCACGAATACGACTTCCTGAACCTGCTCGGGCTCACAGCCTCAGCTCAGCGCTTTGAGCCGCCGTGCTATGACTATATCGAAATCAAACGCACAAAAGACTCCGACCCGACAGGATGCTATTTCAATATCAGCGACATGCTCGAACAATACTTCATGAAACACCCGTCAGAGCTTGAAGCGCTGAACAACGAGGGGTAAGGAACATCCCCCGCGCACGGCCATAAAAAATCAGAACTCCTTGAACGTAAGCGGGAGTGTCGAAGCGACAGAAGGCAAAACGTAGATTTCGTCAGCACCGACAAGTATCACCTCGACATCATGGCCGGCAAGTTTCTCATACTCGGTCAAAGCCTGACGGCAAGCCCCGCACGGAGCAACGGGCACGGCAATCTCATGGCCTGTTGTGTCTATAGCCGCGATGGCTATGGCCTCGAAACGTGCACCGGGAAAGCGAGAATGGGCATAGTAGGCTGCAGTGCGCTCGGCGCAAAGCCCCGACGGAAAAGCAGCGTTCTCCTGATTTGAGCCGGTGACGGTCTCGCCGTTGTCAAGACGTATGGCCGCACCGACACTAAATTTACTGTATGGCGCATAAGCACGCGACGACGCCTCGCGGGCCATATCGACAAGAACGCGACGGGCGGGCGTCAATTCATCATAATTGTATGCCTCGACAGGCACCACTATATCTATTTTCTTCATATCGGATGTATTTTCTTACTATAACACAAAAATACGCCATTAAACTCAAAAGCGCAAAAATAAATTCTTTTAAAATTTTTATATATCCCGAATATCCACTATTTTTGCAAATCGTTATGGGCGGAGTTGTGTGCCGCCGACTATAAAAACCGATAAAACAAAAAAACAAACATATCAATGGAAACAAAAAACCAACCGACACAACCCGTTACTCCTGAAGAAACCGACCTCATCGCCAAAGCCGGCAAATACAAAAAGCACCTCATCGGTGTCTTTATCGCCGTAGCAGTAGTGCTCGTCGCCATCCTCGCATGGTATATGGTTGCAAGCAACCGTACAGCCAAAGCCGACGAAGCCATCGCACTGGCCGACATCGAGGTTAACGATTCTACAGCTCTCGAACTCTACAAAAACGCCGCCACATTCGGTGCCAAGAGCGGCAACCGCGCAAAAGTCGAGGCAGCAATCCGTCTCTATGCCAAAGGCGAATATGAAGAAGCTCTGAAATATCTCGGCGATGCCTCGATCGACGACGAGATCGTAGCCGCCGGCGTCAGCACTCTCGAAGGCGACTGCTATGTAAACCTCGAGAAAAACGCCGAAGCCCTCAAATGCTACGAGAAAGCAATCTCCAAAGCCGACAAGAACCCCCAGATCGTTCCTCTGGTGCTCATCAAGATGGCAAATGTATATCGCACTGAGAAAAACTTCAAAGCTGAGGCAAATGCCTACAACACCATCATCAACGATTACCCCCGCTTTACAAATACATCAAATCTCGACGTCAAGAAGTATTACGAACGCGCTTTAGCAGCCGCCGGCGAGTAATCTTCACAGACAGACCATAACTTTTAAATGACGGAGACAGCGGCAACAGCAGTCTCCGTCATTATTATAACACTATAATAAATCCTGATATATCCAAACCACCGAGCGATGCAAGAAAAAAGCCATACGCTGACCGAACTTGAGACCCGGCCCGTAGGCCGGCTGCTATGGGAATACAGCGTTCCTGCGGTAGTCGGCATGCTCGTGATGGCCCTCTATAATGTCGTCGACCGCATCTTCATCGGCCACGGCGTGGGTGCTGTCGCCATTTCGGGCCTGGCCATCACTTTCCCGGTGATGAACCTCACGACAGCTCTGGGTGTGCTCATCGGCGTCGGCGCCGCATCGCGCATATCGATACTTTTGGGCGCCAAAGACCTTGAAGGCGCACGCATGGTACTGGGCAACGCCCTAACACTCATCGTCGCCAATGCCACTGTCTATATCGCCGTGTTCGGCATCTTCATCGACCCGATACTGCGTGCTTTCGGTGCCAGCGACGCCACTCTGCCTTATGCCCGCGATTTCATTCTCTACCAGCTGCCAGGCTTACTGCTCACCAACATCGCCTTCAGTTTCAACAATGCCATGCGCGCCTCGGGCTATCCGCGTCGCGCCATGTTCACGATGATAATCGGCGCATGTGTCAATATCGCCCTTGACCCCATCTTCATATTTGTCTTCGACATGGGCATCAAAGGCGCGGCCATCGCCACCGACATAGCCATGGCTTGCTCGGCTGTTTTTGTCATGGCTCATTTCGTGCGACGCGACGTCACGCTCTCGTTCTGTCGAGGCATCTACAGACTGAGTCTGCCGGTGGTCATCAGCATCATATCGATCGGCGCCGCCCCGGCTCTGATCAATGCCGCCGCCTGCTTTATCAATGTAATCATCAACACGACGCTCTACCGCTACGGCGGAGACATCGCCATAGGCGCCGCCGGCATCTTCACGACCTACACATCACTGATTGTCACCGTCATACTCGGCATCTGCCAGGGCATGCAGCCGGTCATCGGGTATAACTACGGCGCCGGGCATATCCATCGTCTCAAACGCGCGTTCAATCTCTCGGCCGGTGTCTCGACGCTGATATGCACCGCCGGACTGGCTCTCGCCATGATAGCGCCCGACGCCATCGCCACTTTGTTTACAGACGATGACGGCCTCATCGACGTCACGGTCAAAGCTCTGCGCACAGCCATGATCGCGTTTATGCTTGTAGGCTATCAGATAATCGCAACAGCCTTTTTCCAAAGCATAGGCAACGCATGGAAGTCGATCATACTCAGCCTGTCACGTCAAGTTATCTTCCTGATACCTTTACTGCTGACAATGCCTGGGCACTTCGGGCTCACGGGCGTATGGATGTCATTCCCGATGAGCGACATCTGCGCTTTTATCGTCTCGGCCGGTATGATAATCTATGAGCTACGACAACTCAGACATCGACTGACCGAGTAAGCCGAGAACACAGGAGAAATCCTTACAGCAATATAAAAAAAATCGGGGTTCCACCGGCGGAACCCCGATTTTTTTATATTACCAATGTTTCTTTACTTCACAATCGCCTTGACTGTCGAAGCCACGCCATCGGCAGCTGTGAGACGCACTATATAGAACCCGGCGGCACAATCAAGATCAAAGCGCCGGCCGGCAATCACATCACCTTCGGCAATTACAGCGACTTCAGCGCCGGAAGCATCAACGAGCGTGAGGCGCATACCGCTCAAAGATGATCTGACAATTACACAAACGTGTCCGGCTTCGTCGGTGACGACATCGAGCAATGATGTCCCGTCGGCCGCGATGTCATCGACACCTGACGCCTCGGCACGGTATACAAATGTGATCGGCTCGCTATAGCCAGTATTCTTGACCCCGTCCTCGGTAGAATAGCCTGCGCAGACACGGGCGTAATATGTCTGACCGTCGACAAGGCCCTTGCCCGAGATTCTGATCTCAGAGGCTGTTTTCGAGTCGGTCCATGTCTCTTTAGACAGGTTGGCGGCTATGTAGCTGACTCTGCCGGCAAAAGAATTGGTTGCGCAAACTTCGAGACGCAGACTCTTCGGACCGTCTATGCGCTTGATCGAAATGGCTTCGTCGCCATGCAAATCGCCACCGGCAACCGGATACTCTATCTCGGGTACAACCATCTCTGCAGAAGCTGTCGTAAACGACACGACAGGCGAGACACGGTCGAGACCGTTATGAGTATATAAGGCGCGGGCAAAATAGACGGTATTGCCGCCAAGCAGATAGCGCGGCACTGACACTTTGCCGCGACCTTCAGACGAGAATACGATTGACTTTATGTCGAACTCATCGTTTTCGGCGATTTCAACAGTCATATCGCGATCTTCGGCCGAGACTGTTATCTCGGGGGCAAGAGAGACGCCGCTATCGTTATTGCCGGGCGAAGTAATGATGAGGTTTCTCACGACAAACGGCTCGACTGCCGACACGCCGTCGTTATAATTGTTGCCGCATGCTCTCACGCGCCAATAAATGGTCTCGCCGACAGGCAGCATCTCGAGATTGTCAGACAAGTAGGTCGTCGCGTTGACCGGGCGTGTTGCGATAAGGTCTTTCATCGCGGCATCGCGAGCCACCTCGACAATATAGCTTGTAGCACCTTCGACTGCATTCCATGTGAAATCAAAAGGCGATTCAGCAACTTCATTGTTGCGCGGCGAAATGATGACGGGCGCAGCAAGATCTTTCATTGCGCGACCAAGGAAGACCGGTGAATATTCATAACCGTAGCGATCGAGGACACAGACGGCATAGTTATAGCCCGAAAGATATTTGTCTTCGACGACAAACTCTGTTGCATAGCTCGTGCCGAGCAGATAATCGGCCTCACGATCAAAATTTTCGACCGGAACCGACGTCGGCACCGCATAGATTGTATATTTTACATTGTCATAACCCTCCCAAAGCAATTTGTTGCCGTCGCGGGTAAAGTTTTTGATAGCGCCGGGATTGTTGCCGGCATGCCAGGTCATAGCCGGCAGAAGCGCAGGTTTGCCGAACACCGTTGTCTTGAGATAGTGGGCAAACAGCGGCGCAGAGGCATAAAGATATTTGGCTGAGTAGAATATAGAACCCGGGGCATCGTTGAGCGTTGACTCGCGATTATAACGCACCTGGTCGGCATACTCGGCAAAAGTGGTGTTGTTAGGCCCGCTCGCGAGAGGTTCGGCCGAGCCGAGCACGGCTTCGAGATCTGACATGCCGGGCATCTTGCTCGAGGCTGTCAGCGACGAGATGGAATGAGAGCTATAGAAGTGACGATTCCATTTATCGGCGACCATGCTCCACCACGTGGCGGCTTTGGCATAGTCGGTCGAATGACCTATCGTCCAGTAAATCTGGGGCGAGATAAAGTCAAGCGACTGCTGCGACACCCAAGCTATCGGGTCGGAATAAATGCTCGAATACTGCCAGTCGCTTCCTGTCGGACAAGGTGTGATGCCATATTTTTTGGCAACAGACGAGCTTGTACAGGCAATGCCGGCGGGAGATACACCGAAGCGTACCCAAGGCTTGGCCGTCTTTATAGTCTTGTAGACAGCGGCCACCATGCGGTTGACATTGTCACGACGCCAGTCGGCGAGGGCGAGAGTGCCGCCGTTGCTCTTGTATGCGTTGTATAAGTCGGCGTCAGCCGAGGCCGGAGTACCGCTCAGATAGAAATAATCGTCAAAAAGGACGCCGTCGACATCATAGTTCTCAACGATTTCTTTTATCACGTCACAGATGCGCTGTGTAACCTCGGGCTTGCCGGGATTAAGGATCGACGCAGTCGAGCCGTTGGTCGTTACGTCCATTATCCAGTCGGGATGACTGTCGCGATAGTTCAGCGGTGTATTGTCCCATTGATGGGCAACCGATTCAAAACGATAGGGGTTGAGCCACGCATGACACTCGAGACCGCGTTTATGGCATTCTTCCACAACAAAAGCCAGCGGATCCCAGCCCGGATCAAGACCGCGCTCCGAAACGAGATCGCTCGACCATGGCTCATAGCTTGACTTATACATCGCGTCACAACGCGAACGCACCTGAAAATTTACTGCATTAAGATTGTTTACGGCCATCGAATCGAGCAACCGCGTCATATCTTTTTTCTGACGGCTTATCTGACTCTCGTTGCCCGTCGACGACACTGTATTCTGAGGCCAGTCGAGACGCCAGACCGTAGCCAACCATGCCGAGCGCATCTCGCGCTTGACAGGCGCATCTGCAGCCGAAGCCGATATCGAAGCCGCCGTCAGACCGACAGCACACACGACAGCCATAGCCGCCTTGAAAAATTTACTGTTTCCCATGAGATAGTTCTCTTAACAAATTTTAAGTTTTAACAATTGGTTTTAAATGTTTTACAAATGTACGCCTTTAATTTCATTCAAGCAAGCTATCAGGCGGCAGAACCGAAAAATTTAGTAATTTTGCAGCAAAATGTATAAAGTCACGACCATCAACGAAAACTATCGCGACGACAAGGCGCTATGCGACTTCGTCGATGCTTTGCCGGACTCTTTCGACAGCGGCAAACTGATATTCGAGAAGCGCAACTGCATAAGACGCTTCACTATCAAGTCTGCATCCGCGCCGGAAATAGTAGTAAAGCGCTTTCACAGGCTGTCGGGCATCAAGCGCATTATATACACTTTTTTCAGGACTACCAAAGCCCATCGCGCCTACCACAACGGCATCGAACTGCTCAACCGCGGCATTGACACACCCGAGCCTCTGGCATCCATCGAGATAAGGCGCGGAGGTCTCGTTGAAGACTGCTATTTCATCTCGCGTCCGACCGATTTAACGGCCATACGCGGGCCACTAAACGACGCCGACCGTTTCGACCGCAAACTTGCCCGGGCTTTTGCCGCTTTTGCCGCCCGGCTACACGACGCCGGGGTGCTTCATCACGACCTGAATTCGACCAACACCCTCTACCGCGTAGAGCCCGACGGGGACTACTCGTTCTCGGTGATCGACACCAACCGCATGGACTTCACCGACGGCTGTGCTCCGCTTGACGATTGCATCGGCAACATCGTCAGATTTACGCGCCGTCTCGACCTCTTCGAGTTTGTAGCCCGCAGCTATGCCGAGATCCGCGGGCTCGACCCCGACACCTTCACTCCGGCCGCCATCGCGGCAAAACACCGCTTCGACAACGCCCGTCGCCGCCGCAAGCGCCTGCTCCATCCCACAAAAAAATACTGATTTATTTTTTACCCCGATGATGTTTTTTAAATGTCATGAGGTGCTAATTAAAAATAAAACATTAAATTTGCAGCGATAAATAAACAGAAATCTATATTAATCTTTTAAATTTATTTACAATGGCTTACGTAATTACCGACAGATGTGTGGCTTGTGGAACATGTCTTCCCGTGTGCCCCGTTGAAGCAATCTCTGAAGGCGAAATCTACCACATCGATCCCGACACCTGCATCGAGTGCGGCTCATGTGCAGAAGTATGCCCCAGCGGCGCTATCGAACCGGGCGAATAATTTCACTCGTTTCAAGCACAAATCAAATAAAAGGGCAGTTCCGACGGGACTGCTCTTTTATTTATTTTATTATATGGCTCCGGGGCTCTGATTATCACTAATCGGCAGGCGAATCGGTCATATCTTTGAATGCGACCGAATCTTCGAGATGTTCGTCGGGTGTTTCACCGTCCTCGCGGTTGATGATATACTGGTTATAATAAGCCAACAGCAATGTCGTCAGCGGCAGGGCGATAATCAGGCCGATAAAGCCCAGCAGAGTACCCCAGACCGACAGCGACAGCAGGATTATGGCAGGGTTGAGCCCCATCGCACGGCCCATGATCTTCGGCGTCAGGAAGAGATCCTGAATGCACTGCACTATTATATATACGGCCATACATGACCACCATATCGTCCAGAAATCGACCTGAGAGTCGGCGCTGTAGACCAGACAAAGCAGTGTCGTCGGCACAATGGAGATGAGCTGAAGATAAGGCACCATATTGAGCAGACCGATAAACAGGCCGAGCACGACAGCCAAAGGCAGGCCGACAATGACAAAGCCGATACTGAAGAGCACCCCGACACAGAGCGCGACAAGCGCCTGACCGCGAAAGTAATGGTTCATGCTGTTTTTGACGTCATTGCCGATGCGGTAAGCTCCGGCGCGGTATTTCGGAGGAACCATGCGTTTGAAGCCGCGCAGAAGCCGTTCATAGTCGAGCATGATAAAGACGACATAGAGTACGATGATAAACCAGTTGAACAGACCGAGAACAAAGTCAAGGCCTCCGCTGACAAATCTTACAGCGATATCAAAGAGGTTCTGGATGTCCTGGCTTGTCATCCGCTCGGAGATCGATTTGAAATCGATTGTGCGCCTGAGATAGTCGTGAAAGGCTTCGGGAATAAACGCTATCTGACCTGAAGTCTCGGCATAGCGGCGTATGAACTGCGCTACCTGATGCATCTCGTCTATCACTGCCGGGACAAAGAATATACAGACCACTACTATAATCAATATGGTCTCGAACAAGGTCATGAATATCGGCAGCAACCGCGACCTGACCCTGAGCAGCCGACGGTTATACTGCACGAAAGGTTCGAGCATATAGGCTATAAGCCACGCCACGCAAAATGGCAGCAGCACAGACTTAAGAACATCGACAAGCCACACGGCACAGAACAATGTGGCTATGGTTATAAGCAGCCTGACGACACGGTCGAATGTAAACGGGCGCGAGAAGGGTCGGCGACCGGTATTGTCGACATGATTGACCGCCGGTTTGGCACCATTCAAATCATTTTGCATTGCAGTTTTATACTTTTGGTCTCTTTTTGTTTTCAAAGTTAATGTTTTTACATTAATTTTGCGCACAATAATTCTGAAAAACAAAAAACAATCATTACCACAAATGAAAGAACAGATTCAAAAAGCGCTCAACGACAAGGCGTGGGCTCGCTGGACGGCTCTGATACTCATCGCATCGATGATGTTCTTTGCCTACATGTTTGTCGACGTCATGTCGCCGCTCAAGTCACTGCTTGAGGAGAAACTCCACTGGGACAGCGCCGCATTCGGCACATACGCCGCATCGGAATACTTTCTCAACGTATTCTTTTTCTTCCTGATTTTTGCCGGAATCATCCTCGACAAGATGGGGATACGCTTCACCGGCATCCTTTCGGCGTCACTCATGGTCATAGGCGCCTCGATCAAGCTCGTCGGCGTCAGCGACTGGTTTGCCTCGACAGATTTCTGTCTATGGCTTGATTCGTGGTGGGTTTCGTTCCCCGGCAGCGCAAAGATGGCGTCGCTCGGCTTCATGATTTTCGGTTGCGGCTGCGAGATGGCCGGCACTACAGTCTCGAAAGCCATCGCCAAATGGTTTGAGGGTAAAGAAATGGCTCTTGCCATGGGCGTCGAGATGTCAATTGCCCGCCTCGGCGTGTTCGCAACGATGTGGATATCGCCGCTGATATCAAACAAATTCGACCAGTCGGTACTTGCGCCACTGGCATTCTGCACCGCATTGCTTGTCATCGGCCTTCTCTGCTATGTGGTCTTCTCGGTCATGGACACCAGACTCGACCGCGAGCTTGCCGCCGAAGGCAAAGCCAACGGCAGCGAAGCTTCAGACGAAGAATTTCACATCTCAGACCTCGGCAAGATTTTTTCAAGCAAGATGTTCTGGCTTGTGGCCCTGCTCTGCGTACTATATTACAGCGGCATCTTCCCCTTCCAGCGCTATGCTCCCAACTATGTGCAGGAAACGCTCAACGTCAGCGCCGAGACAGCCTCGCGCCTGTTCAGTGTCTTCCCTATCCTCGCAATGGTGCTCACCCCGTTCCTCGGAGCATTTCTCGACTATAAGGGCAAAGGCGCGACCATGCTCATCATAGGCGCTGTCATAATGACATGCTGCCACCTCGGCTTTGCCTTCCTGCTCCCGGCCGTACCTCAGGTATGGCTCGCCGTGACGCTTATCCTCATACTCGGTGTCTCGTTCTCGCTCGTACCCGCCGCCCTTTGGCCTTCAGTGCCCAAGATCATCGATGCCAACATACTCGGCTCGGCCTATTGCCTCATCTTCTGGATACAGAACATCGGCCTCTGCCTCGTGCCCCTGCTCATAGGCGAAACCCTCGACGCCACGGGCGGATACCGTGTGCCTATGCTCATCTTTGCATCATTCGGCGTTTTGGCCATCATCTTCGGCGTGTGGCTCAAGGTGCTCAACAGCCGTCACAACTACGGTCTCGAAGCCCCCAATGTCAAGAAAGACTCATCGGCCCTTGCTGCCGAAGCCGAATCAGCCGAAGAGTAACATCGCGATATCAATATACCTTCTAAATCCAATAAAATGATGCCGTGCCGTAATTTTATGGCACGGCATTTTTATTCCGGCAGACTTGTCGTAAAAAATGCCTGCAAGTCAACGACCTGCAGGCATCAAACTCAAAAATGAGTCGGGGTGAGAAGACTCGAACTTCCGACCTCCACGTCCCGAACGTGGCGCGCTGCCAACTGTGCTACACCCCGTAGCCCTTTGTAAGCGACTGCAAAGGTAGTCGTTTTTTTTTATTTCAAAAATTTTTTTGACATGAATTTTTCAAACCATCATAATAAAACCGGCCGACTCAGACTACCGACAAAGCGCACGATAGATGTGGGAATGCCGAAAATGACGCTAATATGCCGCTATATCGGCATATTTTTGACACGAGTGTGCGTTTTTGTTAAGAAAAAACACTATATTTGCGAGCTGAAAACAACCGAATTATTATTTAACCATTTATAACATATCTATTATCACATGCAAAGCAAAGGATCATTAGGTAGCACCGTTGCCGGCGTGATAGCGGTTTTTCTCGTATTGGTATGTCTGTTCTATCTCTCGTTCTCGTTCATTTCGAACAAACATGAGAAAGCAGCGACCCAATATGCGTTAGAACTGTCAGGCGACAACGATGATACCGCTTACAACCAAGCCTACAAACACTACATGGACTCGCTCGGCGAGGAAAAAGTTTATCTTGGCTACACACTCAATGACGTACGCAAATGGAGCGTAGGTCTCGGCCTCGACCTCAAGGGCGGTATGAACGTCATTCTGCAAGTCGACATGCCCGACATGCTCCGTTCGATGAAGAGCGGCGACACCGACTCTGTCTTCGAATCGGCCATCGCAGCAGCAAACAGCCAGATCGCCGAACACAAGACCGACGATTATGTAGGCGCCTTTGTAAACGAATACCGCCAACGCAAGCCTCAAGCCGACTTTTCGGTCATATTCCAGGGCCTCATTCCTTCTGGTTCTGACGATAACGCCGTACGCACAAAACTCAAATCGGAAGTCAAAGACCGTGTCGACAACTCGGCCACAAACGTCCTCCGCAACCGTATCGACCAATTTGGCGTCGTTTCGCCCAACATTCAGGTTCTTCAGGGCAAAGACGGCCAGATACTTCTTGAACTCCCGGGTGTCAAGGACCATGAGCGTGTCCGCGAACTCCTACAGCGTTCGGCCAACCTTGAGTTCTACGAGACATACACGGCCCAGCAGGTCAACGGCGCCCTTCAGGCTACCGTAGGCCGTCTGGCTAATGACTCGACCGTCAATGTCGCTCCTCTGGCCATGTTGCTTCAGGCTCCGGGCTACGGCGCGACCGTCGGCTATGCTCCCGACGCCCGTGCAATGGCTCAGATCGACGCCCTCCTCGCCACACCCGTTGCCAAATCGCTTCTTCCCTCAGACCTGCGTCTGCGCTGGTCGGTCAAGCCTACGATACATATCGACCCGGCTACCAAACAGGAAGTCAATCTGGGTTATGCCCTCTACGCTCTGCGCGCCACAGGCGGCAAACCCGCTCTTGACGGCAAAGCTGTCAGCGACGCTTCGTCAAACTACGACAACTTCCGCGGCAACGAAGTGTCTATGCGCATGAATTCTGAAGGAGCACGCGCATGGGCCCGCATCACAGCCGCCAATGTCGGCCAGCAGGTAGCCATCGTTCTCGACGATCAAGTCTACTCTGCACCTAATGTCAACCAGGCCATAGAAGGCGGCCAGTCGTCAATCACCGGCGACTTCACCCTCGATGAAGCAAAAGACCTCGCCAACGTGCTCAAATCGGGCAAAATGGATGCCAAGGTGCATATCATCAGCGATATGGTTATCGGTCCGTCGCTCGGCGCACAGGCCATCCAATCGGGCTTCATCTCATTTATGGTAGCGCTTGTGCTGCTCATGATCTTCATGATCGTGTTCTACGGATGGATTCCCGGTTGCATCGCCAACATCTGCCTCGTCTTCAACCTCTTCTTCACATTCGGTATACTTGCCTCGTTCCAGGCTGTCCTGACCCTCTCGGGTATCGCCGGTATCGTGCTCTCGCTCGGTATGGCAGTCGACGCCAACGTGCTTATCTTCGAACGTTCTAAAGAGGAGCTTAAAGCCGGCAAGAACCTGCGTCAGGCTATAGCCGACGGTTACAGCAACGCATTCTCGGCAATCTTCGACTCCAACCTCACGTCTATCATCACAGGTATAATCTTGCTCCTCTTCGGTACGGGTCCCATCAAAGGCTTCGCCACGACCCTTATCATAGGTCTTGTCTGCTCGTTCTTCACAGCTGTATTCCTGAGCCGTCTGTTCTTCAAATGGTTTGGCAATTCAAAAGCTTTCGCAGGCATCACATTCACAACCGGCGCTTCACGCCATATGTTTGCCAACGCCCACTATAACTTCCTCGGCGCACGCAAACTCAGCTTCACAATCGCCGGCATCTTCGTGCTCATCGTCATCGCGTCGCTGTTTGCCCGCGGCCTCAACCAAGGCATCGACTTTTCGGGCGGCCGCAACTATGTTGTGAAATTCGAACGCCCTGTCAGCACCACCGAACTTCAGGAAGCTCTCGCTCCCCAGTTCCCCGGCGCATCGACATCGGTCATCACCATCGAGAGCTCCAATCAGGTTCGCGTATCGACAAACTACAAGATCACTGAAGAAAACGCAGGCACCGAAACCGAAATCACCGACAAACTCTTCGAGGCTCTCAAACCCTACCTCCGCGAAGGCATGACAGCCGAAGAATTCTCGACCACAGATGCAAGCCAGGGCATCGTCAGCTCACAGAAAGTAGGTCCGACAGTGGCAGACGATATGCGCACCGAAGCCTATATAGCCGTCATCATCGCGCTCATAGCGATGTTCCTCTATATCCTGCTCCGCTTCCGCAACGTCGCTTTCTCGATCGGCGCTCTCGCTGCCGTAGCTTTCACAGCCTTCTCTATCATCGGCTTCTACTCGCTTTTCTACGGCATCCTGCCGTTTGCGATGGAAATCGACCAGACATTTATCGCCGCCATACTGACTGTCATCGGTTATCAGATCAATGACACCGTGGTCGTCTTCGACCGTGTGCGCGAGAATGTCGGGCTGTATCCCAAACAGGATTTCTTCACGACGATCAACAAGTCAATAAACTCGACCCTCGGCCGTACGATCATGACTTCTTGCTCGACACTGCTCGTGCTGCTCTGTATCTTCATCCTCGGCGGTGATTCTATCCGTAGCTTCACTTTCGCGATGCTCTTCGGTGTGATTATCGGCACACTTGCCACAATCTACATCGCATCGCCCGTGGCTTATCTCACAGACGCCCGCCGTGCTGCAAAAAAATAATGGTGACGCCTGACAGGTGACACCCGCAATAAAAAAGATGGCGACCGGAACCGGTCGCCATCTTTTTTATTGTATCAATCATTATCATAATCGAGAGCCATATAGTGTTCGCGGGGATGATCACATGCGGGACAGATCTCCGGCGGTTCTTTGCCTTCGTAGACATAACCGCAGACAAGGCATTGCCACTTGATAGGTTTGTTGCGTTTCCAGACCGTGCCGTCTTTTACCTGTTTAAGATAGTGTCTGAAACGGCGTTCATGTCTCATTTCTATCTCAGCTATTTCCTTGAAATGGCTTGCAATATCATCAAAGCCCTCGGCTTCGGCCACTTTGGCGGCAGCAAGATACTGCTCGACGCCTTCTATATGCTCGCCTTTTGCCGCCTGTTCAAGATTAGAAGCAGTGTCACCTATTGTACCTGCCGAGACTTTAAGCTGTATATCGACATCGCCACCTTCGAGATATTTGAAAAACACTTTGCTGTGACGCAATTCATTGGCCGCAGTTTCGTCAAAAATTTTTGCTATAGGAAAGTAATTCTCTTTCGTGGCCTGCGCACTGTAATATGTATAGCGCGTGTAAGCCTCTGACTCGCTGACATAAGCGTCAACAAGACATTTTTCGGTTTTCGTACCTTTGATGCTTTTCTTTTTTGTTGTCATAATATCATAAGGTTTAATCTGTTTATATTCTTATGTTTTTAACTATAACATCGCCATGTCGAAAATGTTCTCACGACTATTACGCTAAACCATTATTTTACGATATATTTGATTTCATCTTATATACTCTTTATATACTCCCGCCTCAACAAAACTCAAACAAGTTTGGTTTTGTATTCGGCTTATTCGTATATTTGACTTCGTCTTATATACTCTCGCTCGGCAAAGCTCAAATAAATTTGGCTTTGCTCTCGACTTATTCGTATATTTGACTCACATAATAGGCTTCGCCTCCGCGAACCGGCTTTCAGCCGACTTTCGCTATTATGTTTCGTCGAATATTATTCGTATATTTGTAGTTGATGAAAGTTTACCGCAGACTAAGATATGGCCGCACTATGCTCGCAATAACCGTGTGGGCGGCAATCACGATCGCTGTAGCGACCGGCGCTTCATGTTTTTTGAGCCGTCTACAGATTGTCGAGGCAATCGCTGCATGTAGTCTGATATGGATAGCCTTATGGCTGATGGTGACGTTGATATTCGGACGCCTCTACTGCTCGACCGTTTGTCCGGCCGGAACGGTGTTCGATATTGTTGCCCGGCTAAACCGTCTGACCTCCAAACGCAGACGCAGATACCACTACAACTATCACCGGCCGATGTCAAAGACACGATACAGCTTCACGGCATTCATTTTATTGTGCGCTCTGCTCGGACTTTCAGTCATAACCGCAATTTTTGACCCATACGGTTCATGGAGCCGTATGGTAGTCGCCGTCATCCGGCCGGCCGCGGTTTCAATCGCCGGATTTATTGTCGCAGCCGCCACAGCGATCGTCTGGATCTCATTCTCTCTTAGACGCGGACGTCTGCTGTGTAACACAGTCTGTCCCGTCGGCACACTGCTCGGCGTATGCTCCAAGGCATCGCTTTTTCATCCCGACATAAATACCGACCTGTGCACAAATTGCGGTGAATGCAGTGATGCATGCAAAAGTGAGTGTATCGACATATTCAGCCACACAATTGACACGTCGCGATGCGTTGTCTGCTTCGACTGCATGGATATCTGCCCGAACGGAGCGCTGACATATCGACGCGGACGCCACCAGTTGTCGATACCGATGCTACAACCGATCGGCGAGCCTCCGGCGATCTCGACGGCCGATGCAGCCGCAAACGATGTCAAACCTCTCGACCGCAGAGCTTTTCTCGTCACCGGCGCGGTCATAGTCTCATCTTTGGCCTCCGAGGCCACACACAAAGTGAAACGCCATGGAGACAGTGCGGGACTGCTGACGCCTCTCAATCCCGTCACGCCTCCGGGTATAAAATCTCGTCGTGACTTCATGACTCGCTGCACCGCCTGCGGACACTGTGTCGCGGCCTGTCCGTCGGGTACAATCGTCATCTCAGGTTCACAATACGGTCTGCGCCATATCCTTCTCCCCGTCATAGACTTCAGTGAATCATTCTGCCGTTACGATTGCGTCAGTTGTACCGACGTATGCCCAACAGACGCCCTGATGCCTTTGACCCCGTCAGAAAAACATAAGACGCCGATAGGCAAAGCCCGAATCAACACCACCGACTGTATCCTTTATGCCGACGACAAACCGTGCGGACGATGCGCGCGCCGATGCCCGGTCAAAGCCATAGAAATAATCCACGACTCATCGACCGGTCGCAGTGCACCCCACGTATCACTCGACAATTGTATCGGCTGCGGAGCCTGTGTCTACGTTTGTCCGTCAACACCATTGAAAGCCATCGTAATCGAGGGCATCGAATAAACAATACCAACGAAATCATCATATCAATTATATATGCAACAATACCTCGACCTGTTAAGACACATCAAAGAACACGGCACTGTCAAAAGTGACCGCACCGGCACCGGCACTCGCTCGGTGTTCGGATATCAGATGCGTTTTGAACTCGCAGACGGTTTTCCGCTGCTGACAACAAAAAAAATTCATCTCAAGTCTATAATCCACGAACTGCTGTGGTTTCTCAAAGGAGACACCAACGTGAAATATCTTCAGGACAACGGCGTCAGAATATGGAACGAATGGGCCGATGCCGACGGCGAGCTCGGCCATATATACGGCTATCAATGGCGTTCATGGCCTGACTACAACGGTGGATACATCGATCAGATCACCGAAGCCATCAACACGATAAAACATAATCCCGATTCGCGCCGCATCATAGTCAGCGCCTGGAATGTGGCCGACCTCCCGAACATGAATCTTCCACCGTGTCACGCATTTTTCCAATTTTATGTCGCTGACGGACGCCTGAGCCTTCAGCTCTATCAACGTAGCGCCGACTCATTTTTAGGTGTACCGTTCAATATCGCAAGCTATGCGCTGCTTCTCATGATGACCGCCCAGGTCACAGGACTGAAACCGGGCGAGTTTGTCCACACTCTCGGTGACGCCCACATCTATCTCAACCATCTCGAACAAGTCAACGAACAGCTGTCGCGCACGCCCCGCAAACTTCCCGTTATGAAACTCAATCCCGAGATCAAAGACATATTCGATTTCACATATGATGACTTCGAACTCATAGGCTATGATCCTCTGCCACACATAAAAGCAACCGTTTCTGTATGATGCCGCATATTTCAATCATCGTAGCCCTCGCCTCTGACAATGCCATAGGACGTCGCGGCGATCTGCTCTACCATATCAGTGCCGATCTGCGTCGTTTCAAGGCCCTGACTACCGGCAACACCGTCATCATGGGCCGCAAGACATTCGAATCGCTGCCAAAGGGTGCGTTGCCCGACCGGCGCAACATCGTAATCAGCCGGGACGGCGGCTACTCCGCAACCGGTGCCGATACGTATACTTCGCTCGAAGATGCTCTGAGGTCATGCAGCCCCGACGATAAAGTCTTCATCATAGGAGGCGCCCAGATCTATAGCCTTGCGTTGCCGATAGCCGACGAGCTGCTTGTCACACGTTTCGACCGCACCGAAGCCGACGCCGACACATTCTTCCCCGACATCGACAGCAGCACATGGCATCTCGCCGACCTCGGAAAAACAGAAACCGACCCCGCGACCGGTGTCGGCTTCAGATATGACAGATATGTACTCCGGAGCAGAATCGAACTGCTATCAAAAGTTTAGGAAACTTCTATTCTATCCGTTGAACTACCGGAGCCGCTTACTTTGCTTTTCAGCACTGCAAAGTTAAGAGTTTAATTCGAGACTGACAAATTTTGCTTATTGTCAGACATTGACTAATTTTGTAATCAGACAATCAACCTATACCAAATGGAAAAATACAACTTTGACACGGTGATCGACCGCCGGGGCACTTCATCGATGAAATATGAAGGTCTCGACGCCGTCTTCGGACGTCATGACGTCTCACCTCTCTGGATCGCCGACCTCGACTTCGCCGTTTGTCCCGACATCGTCAAGACACTGCGACAGCGCCTCGACCACCCTATTCTGGGCTATTTCGCCTGTCCTGACAGTTATTGGAATGCTGTAATGTCATGGCTCGAACGCCGCCACGGCCTCAAGACCGACCGCGATCAGCTCGCTTTTATCCCCGGTGTGGTCAAAGGCATAGGCTATGCCGTCAACTTTTTCTCAAAACCGGGCGACAGAATTGTCATACAGCCGCCGGTGTATCACCCTTTTAGAATGGTGATCGAAGGCAACGGACGACAGGTGGTCGAGAATCCGCTCGTCTTTGACGGTGAAAATTATACGATGGACCTCGACGGCCTCGAAAATGTGATCAGCCGCGAACGACCGACAATGATGATTCTCTGCAATCCCCATAATCCAATCGGAATTCAGTGGAGCGCAGAGACTCTTGGCCGCGTTGCCGCAATCTGCCGCCGCCACGGTGTCATCGTCGTCAGCGACGAAATCCACGGCGACCTCGTGCTATACGGCAAACCGCATATACCCTTTGTCGACGTCAGTGACGACGCCCGCGCAATCAGCGTCACACTCGGAGCGCCGTCCAAGACTTTCAATATCCCCGGTCTGGTCAGCTCTTGGGTGCTCGTGAAAGACCCCGACCTGCGCCGCGACTTCTTCCATTGGCTTGAGGTCAACGAATTCAGCGCACCGATGATGATCTCGGCTCTCGGCGCTGAAGTAGCATACAGCCATGGCGAACAATGGCTTGACGAAATGGTCGCTTATGTCGAGGACAACATCGACTTCGCCGTCAATTTCGCCGACCGCCATATCCCCGGAGTCAAAATCATACGTCCCCAAGCGTCGTTCCTCCTGTGGGTCGACTTCAGAGGGCTCGGTCTCACTCAGAGCGAACTTATGGACTTGTTGCTCGATAAAGCCCACATAGCCCTCAACGACGGCACGATGTTCGGAGCTCAGGGTCTCGGATTCGCCCGTCTCAACGTCGGCACACCACGCTCGGTCCTCGCCACGGCTCTTGAACAAATACGCGAGGCCGTCGTCAATATGCCGGTCCGAGTCTGCACTCCCGACGCAATAAACAAATAGCACAATGGATTTAAGAATCTTACCTCCTGAAGAAATACTCACGGCCACGGTCGAGTTGCCGTTAAGCAAAAGCATAAGCGCCCGCACTCTCATCATCGATGCGATAGCCGGGCTGCCGCTTACCGACCGCGTCGCCGACTGCGACGACACCAAGGCTCTTGCCGCGGCTCTCTCCGGCAACAGCCACGACATCAACATAGGTGCGGCGGGAACGGCTATGCGCTTTCTCACCGCCTACTACGCCGCCACACCCGGCAGCGACGTCACCCTTGACGGCGACGATCGTATGCGTCAGCGGCCTATCGGGCGTCTGGTCGACGCACTCCGACATCTCGGCGCCGATATAAGTTATGCAGGAGAAGAAGGCTTCCCGCCTCTCAGAATCAAAGGTGCGGGCCTCAAGGGTGGCGAAATCGACGTTGACGCATCTGTCAGTTCGCAATACGTTTCGGCCATAATGATGGTAGCGCCACTCATGAAAGCACCCTTGCGTGTAAATCTCCCGGGCGATGTCGTTTCACGCCCCTATATAACCATGACAGCCAAAATGATGGCTACGCGAGGCATAGACGTCGACATCAATCCCACGCTTATCGCCATAAAGCCCGGAAAATACACAGCCGCCACGACCGAGGTCGAACGTGACTGGACCGCAGCCTCATACTGGTATGAGATTGCCGCTCTTACCGCAGGATGGGTGACAATGCCGGGGCTTATGCAACCCTCTCTTCAGGGCGATAGCTCAATCGCCACCCTATTCCCGCGCCTTGGTGTACTCACCGAGTTTGAGGACGGAGCCGCAGAACTGTCGGCCACACCCGACCTGTTCTCACGCATCGATCTCGACATGAGCGATACGCCCGACCTCGTCCAGACATTCGCCGTGACGGCATGCGCCATAGGCATACCTTTCAGACTGACAGGTGTGTCGACTCTCAGAATAAAAGAAACCGACCGCATCGACGCCTTGTGCCGAGAACTGCTTAAAATCGGGTGCGTCGTCAGTGCCGAGGGCGACGACGTAATATCGTGGGAGTGTGTACGACGTCCGATCACCGAACTACCGCACATCGACACTTACGGTGACCACCGCATGGCCATGGCTTTCGCCCCGCTCGCCGTATTCATACCGGGCATCATCATAAACGACATCGAAGTCGTCAGCAAGTCCTATCCCGACTATTGGGCTCACCTGACAGAAGCCGGCTTCAGACTCATAGATGCCGAAACTCCGTTGACGGAACTAAACGAAGAGGTATGACAGGCGCACTTATCATACTCCTGGCTCTCATCGTTGTAGGCCTGATACTTTATATCAACGAATATCTCGAACATAAACGCGACAAGGCCGCCGACCCGACTGTTGCAGATGCCACAATTACAAAACCGACAGACACTGACATCAGTGGCGGCAATGACGAAGAATGTTGCGGCATGCACATAACTTGCGAGCGCGACTCGTTGCTGACGGCTCTTGCCGACAAAATCGAATATTACGAAGACGAGGAACTCGACCGCTTCGCCGGATATGACGCCAACGCATATTCACCCGAAGAGATCGAGGAGTTCCGCGAAGTGCTGCTGACACTCCGTCCCGAGGAAATCGCAGGCTGGGCGCGCAGCATCCAACTGCGCGGCATAACCCTGCCGACCGACGTGCGAGACGAGCTTCTGTTGATTGTCTCAGAAGCTCGCGCCGCAAAAAACAAGAATCAAGAATCGTAAATGTTAGAGTATCTCTATTATCCCTTCTTCAGACTCGCGCTCATCGGCGTCGTGCTCATAAGCATCAGTGCCGCCATGATAGGCACCTATATCATCACCCGACGCCTCGTGGCGATATCCGGAGGCATAACACACGCCTGCTTCGGCGGACTCGGCCTCGGCTATTATCTTGGTCTGAACCCCGCTGTCATGGCCGGTGTCTTTGCCATCGGCTCGTCGGCATGCGTCGAATGGCTCTCTTCAAAATTAAATATGCGCGAAGACTCGGCCATCGCCGTCATCTGGGCCGTAGGCATGGCTATAGGCGTGCTCTTCGTCTTCATGACGCCGGGCTATGTCCCCGAACTCAATTCGTTCCTGTTCGGAAACATACTGACCATCTCGACGGGTGACACCGTCGCGTTTGCAGTATTCACACTGCTGCTGGTAACGTTTTTCGCCCTAAAATACAGACAGATCGTCATCTGCGCTTTCGACCGGGACTTTGCCACCGTCATCAATCTGCCGGTAAAATTCATCTCTTACACCATGACAGCCATGATAGCAATATGTATAGTACTTACAATAAGGCTCGTCGGTGTCATGCTACTCATGTCAATGTTCTCTCTGCCGATGATGACAGCCGAAGTATACTACAAAAATTTCGGCAAAATGATGATTCTGTCGGTGATTATATCCGTCCTATGCAGTGTCGCCGGGCTCTTTGTCGGCACATTCATCGACGTACCGTGCTCCTCAATCATTGTCATCATTATGGTGGCCGTCTATCTCATAGCCCGCATATTTAAAACCATCGTCAGAAGCCGCGTAAAATCATCTGTCCTCACGGTCGCAGCCATACTCTCGTCGGCAGCCATTTTCACCTCATGCATAACCGACAACACCGAGAGCGATGTTATCAACGTCGGAGACCCCCTCCCCGACTTCAGCGTCACCCTCAACGGCGCGACAGTCACAACCGATGACCTGAAAGATCACGTCTCGCTGATATTGTTTTTCTCGACTAAATGCAGCGATTGCCGGGAGGTCGTTCCCATTGTCGACCACATATACGAAAAATATGCCGGTCGCGTTGTTTTCGTCACCATAAGCCGCTCTGAAGGGCCTGAAGAAGTAGCCCGTTTCTGGAAAGACAATAACCTGTCAATGCCTTATGCCGCGCGCCCCGATAGAAAGATCTACAATCTCTTCGCTACATCGGTAGTCCCACGCATTTACATCAGCGACACAGCAGGCATCGTCCGCTATATCATGACCGACAACCCCAATCCCGACGAAGCCACCATTGTCTGGGCCCTCGACAATCTACTATAAGCATAGTCTAAAACACCCGCCAAATTGTTTTATCAAGCCGCATAAACAATTTTCTTTACAAAAAAGCAATAAAAAATTTGGTTTATACCATAAACCGCTTTATATTTGCAGTCGAAAACTATCGAGGACGGGCAACGCGCGAGCACTTCCTTATTTTTTTCAAGCATCAGTTTATAATATAAACCATTTTAAAATTACAATCATGGAAGAAAGAAATCTTACCGAAAAAGAGAGCCTCGAGCTTATCGCCAATATGATATCACGATCAAAAAGCAAGCTCGAAATCGGCGACGGAAATGTATTCCTCTTATGGGGGATACTCTCTGTAATTGTCGCCACGACAGTCTGGGTTTCGGTGTCACTCTCGCATAACCCTGCATTCAACGGCTTTTGGGCTCTCATGGCCATCGGCGCACTGTTCAACTATAAAAAGGCCAAAGAAGCCAAAGCGCGCGGCTATTCGTCGTATACCGATAAGGTTTGCTCGACAGTCTGGATGAGCTTCGGCATTATCTGCCTCGCCACATTTATAATCTGCTTATTCTTTGAATTTTACGCTGGATACGGCCCGTGGGTTCTTATGTTTGTCATAGCACTTATCGGTTGCGGTAGCGGTTGCATCGCCACCGGAGCATTGCTCAAAATCAGAACATTGATATTCGGTGGCATCTTCAGCTCTATTTTCGGTATTTTATTAGTTGGCTGCATGTTGACAAATACCGCCGTCTCATATGACGGCGTCATGGCAACTTTTATTCTGTCATTCATTCTCATGATGGTGACTCCGGGTCTCGAAATGCGTCACATAGCAAAAAAAGAACAATGAAAGAACTTGATCCGCTGCTCCACACGCAGCTACGTCTTGCCATAATGTCATTGCTGATGAATGTCGACGAAGCCGATTTTGTCTATCTCCGCGAAAAAACCGAATCAACAGCGGGTAATCTAAGCGTACAGATCGACAAACTGTCGTCAGCAGGATATATAACCGTCGAAAAAGGTTTTCTGGGCAAAAAGACCCGCACGGTCTGCCATATAACACCTACTGGTCGAGCGGCTTTCATAGCCTACGTCGACGCTCTCAAAGAATATCTCAATCTATAAATTCTCTCTTTTACAATCTGTAGAAACATGGTTGGACAGACATCATAATAATGTCTGTCCTTGCCGCTTATATCATAATTAATAAATTAGTTGCATAATTAACTTTTTAGTTATAACTTTGCATACAACGAATACTTTAACACGAAATGGCAAGGACAAAACAACAGACATTGACAGAAAAAGAAGCTCCTCTGATGAAAATGCTGTGGGAGCACGGCCCGCTGTTTGTGCGTGAGATGGTTGACCTCTACCCCATACCCAAACCACACTTCAATACAGTTGCCACCACCATCAGAATAATGGAAGAAAAAGGTTACGTTGGCCACGAAGTACTCGGCTCATCTCACAGATTCCACGCCATAGCTAACAAAGACGACTTCAGTCGGCGGACCCTCGCGGGAGTCATCCGCGATTACTTTGACAACAGCTACCGTAGCGTCGTCTCTTCACTCGTCAAAGACGAAAAACTATCAGTCGACGACCTACGCGAAATAATCGATATGATCGAGCGAAACAACCGCAATAAAAAGTAATAGCCGGCCGCCCACCAATCAATACCCCAAAAAGGCGATAGACATATATGGAGCTACGGCCTCAACCATCGTAAAATCAATGGGTTGGGATGAAAGCGGCAAGAGCTCCAAGACGCCGTGGGTTCAAGCCGAGGAGTTATGGAGCAGACGCGCATGGAACAACGAATTTAGTTGTCGTGGAATCAGCACCTTAGCTGTTGATGCGAGGGTGAAGCCCCTCGGTCCATGCCGACGGCCGGGAGGCCGTCAATGCGGTTAAGTTAAGATCTAACATACTCTTTTTCTGTTGATTCTGGTTCTGTTTCTGTCGCTGCTCTTGTGTCG
>CAJTKG010000026.1 GCA_910576935.1 uncultured Muribaculaceae bacterium | reverse complement strand
CTACTGCGGCAGACATCCCCGCGCGTCTAAACCGACCAAACCGATGTCAAACGCACATTGACATCGTTGTTACAAAAGAATATAAAGTAAGAGCTTTGCCCGTGTATCGCTATATTACAAAGGCTGCTTCGTAAAAACATTACGAAGCAGCCTCTTATCCTCTTATAAATTATGACGCGAGGTTATTCTTCTTCGTCTTCTTCACGCATGTTGTGGAAAACATTCTGCACGTCTTCGTCCTCCTCGATTTTCTCAAGAAGTTTGTTGACGCTCTCACGCTGTTCGGGTGTCACGTCCTTGAGGTCGTTGGGAATACGCTCAAACTCAGAGCTGATGATTTCAAAGCCGTTGTCTTCGAGATACTTTTGTATATTTGAGTATTCCTCAAATGCACCGTAGAGCACAATCTGTTCGTTGCCGTCCTCATCTTCATCGTGTCCGAGATCGTCTACACCGTAGTCGATCAGTTCGAGTTCGAGGTCATCGAGCGACACACCGTCTTTGGGTTTGATCTTGAACACAGATTTGTGGTCGAAGAGGAATGTCAGCGAACCCTGTGTGCCGAGCGAGCCGCCGTGTTTATTGAAATAAGAACGTACGTTGGCCACCGTGCGGGTATTGTTGTCGGTAGCGGCTTCGACGAAGATAGCGATGCCGAAGGGGCCGTATCCTTCATATGTTATTTCCTTGTAGTCGCCGGCATCTTTGTCGGTGGCTTTTTTAATTGCACGCTCAACCGTGTCTTTAGGCATATTGGCAGCCTTGGCGTTCTGCATCAGAGCGCGCAGACGGGGGTTGGTCGACGGATCGGGACCACCGGCCTTGGCGGCGATGGTTATTTCCTTGCCGATGCGTGTGAATGTGCGGGACATGTTGCCCCAGCGTTTAAGTTTTCTTGCTTTGCGGTATTCAAATGCTCTTCCCATAGAAAGTATTTAATTTTATGATATTGTCGGATTTTAGCGTAGTTCGGCGCCGAGTTTGTTTTTCAAGTTGGCGATAATCTTGTTCATGATCTGGTCTATATGTTTGTCCTGAAGCGTTTTTTCGTCGTCTTGCAGGGTCATGGTGATAGCATATGACTTCTTGCCGGCGGGGAGGTTCGAGCCTTCGTAGACATCAAAGAGTTCGACGCCGCGCAGAAGTTTGCGTTCGCTGTCGCGCACGATTTTCTCTATGTCGGCAAGGCTGACCGATGTGTCGATGAGCAGCGACAGGTCGCGTTTGACCGGCTGTGTCTTGGGCAGCGGAGCATATTTCACGTCAGAGCCGGCGGCGAGGCTCACGAGGGCGGCCCAATCGAGCTCGCAGAAGTAAACCGGACGGCTGACATCAACACGGGCGGCAATCTCGGGGCGTATGATGCCGAGAGCGCCGAGCTGTTTGCCCGAGCGTGTGGCAACGCTTAGCGCGGCGGCATAAATTTCGTCGTTATACGGCTCGAACGCAAGATTGCGGCCGCTAAGGCCAAGACGTGCAAGAATGTTGTCGACATAAGCTCGTAGATCATAGAAGGTAGCCTCGGCAGCGGGAGCCGACCATGTTGCACGACGTATATCGCCGGTAAGCCAGAGGGCGAGACGTTTGCCTTCGCTGAATGGAGCCAAAGGTGTCTCTGAAGTCGAGACTGCGGCAGGATTGCAGCGGTAGACGTTGCCGAATTCATAGAATCGGAGATCAGGCGAACGGCGGTTGACGTTGTGGGCTATCGACTCGAGACCGCCGAAAAGCAATGTCTGACGCATGACGTTGAGATCCTGGCTCAGCGGATTGAGCAGACGCACACAATTGTCGGCGCTGTAGACCGTGAGGTCTTTATAATATGCCTCGGCAGTGAGTGAGTTGTTGAGTATCTCGTTGAAGCCCATAGCCGTAAGTTGCTCTGAAACGGTCTTGGTGAGATCGTCGGCGAAATCGGTCGCACTCTTGTATGATAGCGACGATTTGACGGCGCCGGGCATCGGTATGTTGTTGTAGCCGTAGATGCGTAGGATGTCTTCGATCACGTCACAGTCGCGACGCACGTCGACACGGTAGGTGGGTACGGCAAGTTCGAGGGTTTCGCCGCCGTCGCGACGTTCTTTGATGTCGATTTCAAGTGAGGCGAGGATGCTGTCGACGGTGTCGCGGGCAATCTCGTCGCCTGCGAGCGAGTTGAGGCGTCTGTAGGTGAGTTCTACCGGATAGGGCTCGACGACCTCGGGATAAATGTCGACTATATCGCCGCAGATCTCGCCGCCGGCGAGTTCCTTGACAAGAAGAGCCGCGAGCTTGAGGGCATAGACACAGCCGTTGGGGTCGACGCCACGCTCGAAGCGGAACGACGAGTCGGTGTTGAGGCCGTGACGGCGCGCTGTGCGGCGCACACTTGTAGGATTGAAGCACGCGCTCTCGAGGAATACCGAGGTAGTGGCGTCGGTGACACCGCTGTCGAGACCGCCGAACACACCGGCGATACACATGGGCTCGCGCTCGTTGCATATCATCAGATCGGCAGCGTTGAGCTTGCGCTCGACTCCGTCGAGTGTGGTAAACGGCGTGCCCTCGGCACAAGTCTTCACGATGATTCGGCCACCGGCTATCTTGTCGAGATCAAAGCAGTGGAGCGGCTGACCGAAGCCGTGGAGTATATAGTTGGTAATATCGACGACGTTGTTGATCGGACGCAGGCCGACAGCCGACAGGCGCTCTTTGAGCCAGTCGGGACTTTCGGCGACCTTGACGTTTCTGATTGTCAGTCCGGCATATCTGATGCAGGCTTTCTTGTCTTCAACGTCAACGGTGACAGCGTCACCGCCGGCGTTGTCGGTCTTCAGAGCCGAGACGTCGGGACGCTTCAGTTCTGCGGCCTTGGCATGGCAGGCGAGCCAAGCCGAAAGGTCGCGTGCGACACCGTAGTGCGATGCCGCGTCAATGCGGTTGGGCGTCAGGTCGACCTCAAGCACATAATCGTCTTTGAGTTTGTAGTATTCGGCTGCCGGAGTGCCGGGGGCAACCTCGTCGGCAATGACAATTATGCCGTCGTGCGACGTGCCGACGCCTATCTCATCTTCGGCACATATCATGCCGAACGATTCGACACCGCGTATTTTAGATTTCTTTATCATGAAGGTCTCGTCGCCTTCTCCGTAGAGGGTCGTGCCTACCGTAGCGACGACAACAGTTTGGCCTGCAGCGACGTTGGGCGCACCGCAGACTATCTGGACAGGCTCGCCGCCGGGGAGACCGAGATCGACCGTGGTAATATGGAGATGGTCGCTGTTGGGATGCTCTTCACATGTCAGCACCTTGCCGATAACAATGCCGCGTAGACCGCCACGCACAGATTCGACTTTTTCAATTCCGCCGGTTTCGAGACCGATCGATGTAAGGGCAGCCGCGAGGTCGTCGGGTGTGAGGTCGAAGTCGAGATATTGCTTCAGCCAGTTGTATGATATATTCATTGTTAGTAATTTATAAATTTGTAACTGCCGGAGATGCTCCGATGCAATTTAATGCGCAAATTTACAAAAAGCCTACATATTAGACAAAAAATGTTTTAACTTTGTGCGACCGCGTTTACTGCGGCCCGTTTTGCCGGTGGATAAGATAATCATAGCTTCAGATTCGTTCAAAGGCTGTCTCTCGTCACTTGAGGTCGCCGATGCTGTCGCTGACGGCGTCATCGCGGTCATACCCGGAGCTGAAATTGTCAAAGTCGCTGTCGCCGACGGGGGCGAAGGCACATACGAAGCTCTCGCGACGGCCTTAGACGCCCGTCGCGTCGAATGCACCGCCTGTGACCCGCTGATGCGCCACCTACAGGTTGCCTATGGTATTACTGCAGACGGCACGACAGCCGTAATGGAGATGGCTGCGGCTTCGGGACTGACGCTGCTCGCCCCCGACGAACGCAATCCTCTCGAAACAACCACCTACGGCTTAGGCTTGATGATAACCGACGCCCTTGACAGGGGTTGTCGCCGTTTTCTGGTCGGACTCGGAGGAAGCGCCACCAACGACGGCGGCACCGGTGCTCTCGCAGCTCTCGGCTACCGGTTTCTTGATTCACGCGGTGCAGTGCTCGGCCACGGAGGCCGGATACTTGAAAACATAGCCTCGGTCGACTGCAGCGACGCAGATCCGCGGCTGCGCGACTCTGAATTCCATATCGCTTGCGACGTGACCACTCCTTTTGCCGGCCCTTCGGGCGCTACGCGAGTCTTCGCCCCGCAAAAAGGCGCCGACGAGGCGACGGTCGACTGGCTTGAACGAGGCATGGCATCATTATCATCTCTTATAAGACACACCTTTGACATCGACCTCGACAATATTGCCGGCGCCGGCGCTGCCGGCGGACTCGGAGGCGGCCTCATGGTTTTTATCGGCGCCGAGCTGAGACCGGGCGCTTCGGTCATACTCGATGAAATCGGCTTCGATGAAATCATCAGGGACGCCACACTCATCATCACCGGTGAAGGCAGCCTCGACGGCCAGACGCTTATGGGCAAAACACCTGTCGGCATCCTCATGCGAGGACGCCGACAAGGCATACCTGTTATAGCATTGGGCGGACGCGTCAGCGAGAGCGAGCGGCTCCTTGCGGCCGGCTTCAGCGCCGTGGCCGCCGTCACTCCCGACGACATGCCTCTCGCCGAAGCCATGAAAGTCTCCACCGCCAGCATCAACATCATCCGCGCAACGGCAAAACTTCTTCGGACTTATTTTGATGACGGCCGAAGATAGTCGTAGCTGCGTCGGTCGACGATATGACGGCAGAGACCGTCGATAAGTTCTCGCTGCCGGACGGTCATACCTCCTCCGTTGGCGAGCTGTCGCAACAGACAACTGCCTGTATAATATGCCAAAGGCGAGTGCTCAAATACCGAACGGCGTTCATATGTATCAAGATATGTAAAGAACCGCTCCATGCGCTCCGGCTTGGTAATAAAATTCTCGTCACACTCGAATTCGAGACCGAGGTTATAGCTCTTGGCTATATTGACGGCTTCGTTGACACGGGAGGGGTCGACGTCATTATAGAAAAAATAGTTTGGCTGTAGATATACCATGTCGAATCCATGTTTTTGCCAGTTGTCGTGGCCGGGCGCCTTGAACCATGGCATCCATATAAATTTAAGGCCTTTGCCATGGATATACGGCGAGATTCTCTGAGGCATGCTGCCCGAGCCGTTAGTGCTTTCGGCGATCCAATAGAGGGCCGTGAGATCGAGGTTTTTATATCCTGCGTCTTTGAAGCGGGCTACAAGTTGATCGATAAACCAACGGGCCGCCGTCTCACGGTCTTCAATATCATTAAAGTTAAGAGCACGGCCGTCAAGCTCTCCCCAATCTTTCTGATCGACTATGGGGACCATTACGGTCAGAGCTATCTTGTGTCTGAACCCCGGGTCGCCGATAAGTGCTTTTTTGTCGGCGATGCATTTGTCAAGGGCATCGAGCGATTTATCTTTCTCGAAGAGACGGTCAAGATACCACTCCCACTCGGCACGACGGGCATTGAGTTTTTCGTAACCCGGAGCAAACTGGCGACCTTTGCCGTCTTTAAACTCGAGGAAGAGATATCCGTCAAAAGTCCATTCTTCGCGCCCGTCAGCAAACGTATGGGTCACATAAGCCGAAAAATCATCTTTGGTCCAATCGATGCGGTGAGCGCCGCCCTGATAGATCAGTGCGAGATCACGGATTTCAAATTTAGGGAAGCCCTGAGCCGTATCGCCGTTGCCGACGGTGAAGCCACCTTGCTCGTCATCACCGCAAGACGAAGCTGCCAGAACTAAAATCAATGCGGTTAATATTTTGGTAAATTGTGTTTTCATTTTTTTACATAAAAACAGAGAGGCACACTCCGCAAAGGAGTATGCCTCCGTTTTCGAATCTGATATAGATTTATTTTGTCAGTCGGGGATTTGAACGACGGTCGACGATAAAACGAGCCAGACGGTCCATTATAGCCTGATTCTCGGGCGACGGATTCTCAACCATGTCGAGGAAAAGGTGATTGTCGGTATAATATGCTATAGCCGAGTTTTCAAACACACCGCGTTTCTCGAAAGCGTCGATATAGTCTTTCATGCGGTACTGCCAGTTGGGATCATTCTGTGACATGGCACGAACGTCGCACTCAAACTCCATGCCCATGTTGTTGACAAGAGCCGTGTCGATAGCCGCATCAAGGCGCTCATAGGGGATATCGTCATGGAAGAAGTAGTTGGGCTGCTGATAGGCGATGTCGAAACCGAGCTCTTTCCAGCGTTCGTGACCTGGGGCGTTCCAATAGGGAATCCACACAAATTTGAGACCTTTGTCGTTGATGTATGATTTAATCTGTTTGGGAAAGTCATTGGTGTGGACCATGTCTTCGTCGATCCAGTAA
Organism: uncultured Muribaculaceae bacterium; assembly: GCA_910576935.1. Lineage (GTDB taxonomy): Bacteria > Bacteroidota > Bacteroidia > Bacteroidales > Muribaculaceae > CAG-873. The sequence goes on along the minus strand of CAJTKG010000026.1, from coordinate 32,777 downwards.
AGGCCGTAAAGGTCGAGGTTCTTGTAACCCGCTTTGGCGAAACGGTCGGCCAGTTGATCTATAAACCAATATGTGGCAGCCTTCTGGTCTTCGACATTGCTGAAGTCGAGCTGCTTGCCGTCGAGTTCGCCCCAGTCTTTCTGATCTTTGTGGGCCACGATGACGGTCAGCACGATCTTATGGCGAAAACCGGGGTCGCCGAGCGTTGCTTTTTTCTCTGATATGGCCTGATCGAGGGCGTCGAGCGACTTGCCGGGCTCGAAGATGCGATCGAGATACCATTCCCACTCGGCGCGACGGGCAAAAAGTTTGTCATATCCGGGCGAAAGGGTGTAGCCCTTGCCATCTTTGAATTCGAGGAACAGATAGCCGTCAAACAGCCAATCTTCGCTGCCATCGGCGAATTTATGTGTCACGTAAGGAATAAACTGGTCTTTTGTCCAGTCGATGCGATGAGCTCCACCCTGATAGATCAGGGCGAGATCGCGCACCTCGGCCGTCGCGAATGTAAGGCTGTCGTCAGAGACGGCTGTCGAGTCGTTTTCAACTGATTTTGTTCCGCTGCCACCACAGGATGCAAGCGCACCGACCGCGAGAATACTAAATAGAAGTCGAGATAATGTGTTCATTATAAATAATGGTTAATAGATATAGAAATTGGTATTCGGCTATTTTATACTGATTTTTGACAAAGTTACGAAAATTAAACATATAAATCCCGCGACGGGCATATAAAAAAGCTTTCAATCTGTATAAAAGCTACAAAATGCAGTATAGAGAATAACCGGGGCGCTCGCTTTTGCATTTTTTATATCATTATATCGCGAAATGTAGTTACTTTTGTAACATGGAAAGCAGAAAACCTCTTATCGGACTGACTCTCGAACAGCTGCGGCATATCGCGGCCGAGGAGGGGCTACCACGCTTCGCGGCCGGACAGATCGCCAAATGGCTCTACGACAAACGCGTCAACGACATCGCCGACATGACCGATCTGTCTAAAACCGCACGCGCGCGTCTTGCCGAAAAATATACTGTGGGCCGCGAAGCCCCGAAAACCGAGGCCCGCTCGACCGACGGCACGGTGAAATATCTCTTCGAGGGCGCAGGAGGCCGGGATGTAGAGGCCGTATATATTCCCGACCGCGATCGCGCGACGCTATGCGTCTCGTCGCAGGCCGGATGTAAGATGAACTGCCGTTTCTGCATGACAGGCCGGCAGGGATTCCACGGCAACCTCACTGCGGCAGGCATTATCAACCAGATACTTTCGATACCCGAGAGCGAGAAGCTCACCAACATTGTCTTCATGGGCATGGGCGAGCCGACCGACAACCTCGACGCCGTCCTTGACGCCATTGAAATACTAACAGCTCCATGGGGCTTGGCGTGGAGCCCGAAACGCATCACTGTATCGACAATCGGGCGTCTGAAAGAGATGAAACGCATACTCGACTTCACACGCGTTCATCTCGCTGTAAGTGTCCACTCGCCTTATAGCACACAACGCGCCGAACTTATGCCGGTCGAACGCGCCTACCCCGCCAAAGAGATCTTCGAGATGCTCCGGGGCTATGACTTCGCCCACCAGCGCCGTCTGTCGGTCGAATATATAGTGTGGCGCGGCGTCAACGACCGTCTCACCGACGCCGATGCTCTCGCAAAACTCATCAAAGGCACATCGGCTCGCGTCAATCTTATCAGATTCCACAAAATCCCCGGCTCCGAGCTGAGCCCGACATCACAGGCGGCAATGGAGGCATTCCGCGACCGTCTAAATGAACTCGGCGTCACCGCCACCATCAGAGCCTCACGCGGCGAAGACATAGCAGCCGCCTGCGGCATGCTCGCCGGCAAAAACAACCCCGACAAAAAAGAACAAGACACGATATGAACAACCGCAAAATCAGAGTCGCCATAACGCAAGGCGACATCAACGGCATCTCTTACGAGGTGATACTCAAAACTCTCGAAGATAACCGACTGCTTGAACTATGTACGCCGGTGGTCTATGGCTCGGCCAAAATCGCCGCACACTACCGCAAGTTGCTCGAACTACAACCGATACAGTTTACCCAGATCGAATCGGGCGATGAGATAGTCGACGGGGTCTACAACATGATCAACGTCATCGGCGAAGATGTCAAAGTCGACACCGGCATCTCGACCGAGGCTGCCGGCCGCGCCGCTTTCAGCAGCCTCGAACGCGCCGTCGCCGACCTACGCTCAGGCAAAGTAGACGTGCTCGTCACCGCCCCCATCAACAAACACAATATTCAAAGCGAGACTTTCACTTTCCCGGGTCACACCGAATATCTCGAATCGTCGGTCGGCGACCACGGCGACCACGCCCTGATGGTGCTCTGCAACGACAACATGCGCGTGGCCCTGGCGACGACCCATATGCCGATAGCCAAAGTGCCCGAAGCCATCACCAAAGAGCTGCTGACCGAACGCATAGCCACCTTCAGCGCTTCGCTCCGCCGCGATTTCGGCATTCCCTCACCGCGTATCGCCGTGCTATCGCTCAACCCCCACGCCGGCGAAGACGGCCTGCTCGGCTGCGAGGAGAAGGATGTCATCATCCCGGCCATCGAGGAGATGAAAACAAAGAAAGTGCTTGTCTTCGGCCCTTATGCCGCCGACGGCTTCTTTGGAGCGGGACGTTTTGTCAAGTTTGACGGCATTCTGGCCATGTATCACGACCAGGGACTTGCTCCGTTCAAGACCATAGCCATGGAAGACGGCATCAATTTCACGGCCGGACTACCTTTCGTGCGCACATCTCCCGACCACGGTACCGGATATGACATTGCGGGCACCGGCGAGGCTTCGCCCGAATCGATGCGCCGCGCCATCTATGCCGCCATCGACGTCTACCGCAACCGTCAGCGTGAAGACGCAGCCACACGCCGTCCGCTCCGCAAACAATATTACGAAAAGGGCTCTGACAATGTCGTGCTCGATCTGTCTGACGACAACGCCTGACAAAGACTGAGACGATGCACTTCGCCATCATTGCCGCCGGCCGGGGCAGCCGTCTCGACAAAGGAGGTGTCGAACAGCCCAAACCGCTTGTCGAGATCAACGGACGCCCGATGATAAGACGTCTTATCGACATTTTCATCGGCAACAACGCCGAAAGCATTTCCATCATCACAAACCAGGCGACGGGAACCGTCTCAGACTATCTGTATAGTATCGCGCCGGAACTGCCCGTCGCACTAAACATTATCGCTGCCGAGACTACCGGGTCGATGCACAGTTTTCATCGGCTCGCACCGTTGTTGCCTCGCGGCAAACGTTTTATACTCTCGACCGTCGACACGATCTTTGACCCGGCCGCGTTTAGAAGCTATGTCAATGACTTCGCGGCCGACACCACCGTCGACGGGTATATGGCTGTCACCGATTACATTGATGACGAAAAGCCATTGTATATATCTGTTAACAGCGCAACGGGACTTATCGACGGCTTCTGCGACAAACGCGTCACCGGCTGCCGGTATATCTCGGCCGGCATCTACGGGCTTACGCCCAAGGCGCTCGAAGTGCTTGACCAATGTGTCGCCCAAGGCCTCGACCGCATGCGCGATTATCAGCGTGCTCTGCTCGCCGCCGGGCTACGCCTGCGCCCCTATCGGCTCGGCACAGTCATCGACATAGACCGTCCGGCTGATATCGACGTTGCCCGTCGCTTTGCGGAGAAAATCATTCCAAGTCCTCGCCGTCAGAAGGAAGGGTGAGGCGAATGAGTTCAAGGCGGGTGGCCGATTTTTTAATGATGTCAAAACGGCGTTCGTCGATAACGACACTCTCGCCGGTTTCGGGGATCGAGCCTGTCGATTCGAGTATATAGCCCGCAAGCGTCTGATAGCTTTCATCCTCGGGTATGTCGAGATTATAGCGCTCGTTGATCGCGTTGATCTCGCAACGTCCTGAAAATTCATATACACCGGGGGCAACACAGCGGCTGGTAAGTTTGGTGTTGTCATGCTCGTCCTGGATGTCGCCGAATATTTCTTCGACGAGATCTTCGAGGGTTACGATGCCGGCTGTGCCGCCAAATTCGTCGATAACGATGGCTATCGACCCTTTCTGCTGCAACAGACGACGCATCATCTTGTTGGCAAGCAGATTTTCAGGACCGTAAAGCACCGGCATAAGGTGTTGGCGCCAATCTGATGTTGTGTCGAATAGTTCGCGCACGTGGACATATCCGACGATATTGTCGATGTCGTCGCGATAGACAAGTATCTTGGAGCGCCCGGTGCTCATGAATAGCCGGCAGAGAGATTCACGGGTGGCCGACCCGAAGTCGACGGCAATGATCTCGTTGCGTGGAATCATGCAGTCGCGAAGATGGGTCGATGAGAAATCAAGTGCGTTCTGAAATATCTTGACCTCGTTTTCGACACGCGTCTGCTTCTCTTCCATTGTGTCTATGGTCTCTTCGAGATAGTCGTTAAGATCACCTATAGAGATAAGACTCAGGCGTTTGTTGTTATCTTTGGCCCCGACAAGCCTCATGAGGCCTTTCGACAACGCACTCGCAAGAAGCGAAAGCGGATATAGCAGCAGATAGAAAAGATAGACCGGGATGGCTATGATTTTAAGAGAGTTGTTGGGGTTTATCTTGAATATGGTCTTGGGGATGAATTCGCCGACAAGAAGGATTACCGCTGTCGAGATTAGTGTCTGAGATATCAGTATGACGGCTTCGTTGTCGGTAAAGCGGGCGAGAGGCGTTTCAAGCAGAGCGGCAGCGCCCATACCGTAGATGACAAGCATGACATTGTTGCCGACGAGAATCGACGATATGAAGAACTCGGCATTGGCATAGAAGCGTTTGATGATGCGCGATATCATGCCTCCGTGTTTTATGTCGATCTCGACGCGGACACGGTCGGCGGTGACATAGGCCATCTCGGTACCCGAGAAGAGGGCCGAGAAGAAGAGTGAGATGACTGTGATTATTATCCAGACAGTGAGATCCATTATTGTTTTATTTTGCCGTTTGTTTAGAGTTTGTCGAATTGGCGTCATCCGGGCCGGACGGTTGCCCGGGCTTTACCATCTTGGCTGAATCGCCGGCAGCCCGGCGCGAGGCTATCTCTTGGGGCGAACGGCGGCGGCCGACAGCCGCGCTGTCGTTCACGGCAGCACTGTTGTCGCGACGTTCGACGGGAATTATGCCGGTCGGATTCTTGATTGTATATGATGTCATATTTTCGTTCGACTCGAAACCATAACCTTCGATGATGCGGTCAGAGCGCACGATGTGAATGAACGAATCGCTATAGACGCGGCGGCGCGTCTGGTCCCAAAAGAGCTGATGGGTGAGAAAGCTATCACGCATGGTGTTGACCATGACAACATTGCCATCAAGACGCCACAGACGTTTGCGGCTGAAATATGTGGCCGAGTCGCTGACCATGGTGGCCTGTGGACGCATGGCAAGGTCATATTGCTCGAGATCAAGGCCGTCGGGGAAGCGCCAGAAGGGTTCGGAAGCGTCTTCAAACATAAGCCACAACGGCGTCGACAGGTGATAGCGCGTATAACCTGAGTCGCTGATATATGTCTCGACGTTGACGGTTGTCATTGTCGGTGTCGTCTCTCCGTCTGAAGCGTTGGCGACATAAGAGTGGCGCGTCTCGCCACAACCGCCGCTGACGAAAGCCATCGCGACGACAACCGTTATGACTGCCGCCGGCAAGAGCCGCATCGTGACAGCCGCCGGCAATCGGCGGCATAAATGACCGATGGAATGATCTGAGTCCAAGTCGCTGCCGGTTGATTAATAGATCTTGCTCTGACGGAACCACATCTCGTTGAAGTTGATGCCGAGAGTGATATTGAGATAATTCTCTTTGATCAGAGGGTTGGGTGTAGCGCTGCGGTTTATCCACTCTATGCCGAGGTTGACGATGGTCTTGAACTGCGGCACGGGAAAACCGAAACCGGCCGTCAGGCCCCAGTCGCGCAGATTGTTGCCGTTGATATTGAGGTAGTCGCGGTTATAGAAGCCGCCGATGCGGTAACGTATGCGTTCGAGATAGTTGCCGCGGGCCTTCGGCTGTATCTGGAAACCGGCCGCAATCTTATAGCGGTCGGCGAGCTGCGAGTCGCTGCCGTCCTGCTTGAGGCCGTTGTATTTGGCTTTTGACCAGGGCTGATAGGTGAAGTCGAGTTCGGCCATGATCTTATTGCGCCATAGATAATTGACACCTGCTCCCCAGCTTTCGGCCATGGAAAAGTTGCCCTGAAGCCGGTTTTTCTCTTCTTCTGTCGGCGCCTCATCCTGATTGAGGTCGTAAGAGTATACATAGCTGTGACCGTGGAAGTCTTTGGCCGGGCTATAGACAAGGCCGAGGGTCAGACGGTCTTCACGGCCGATGTTGAAACCATACTGCGCGCCGATGTCGATACGCCAGTCGCGCACCTCAAACTGACGCTCGAAAAGCGTCGTCGAGCCGGTGACAGCGGTGACATAGCTGTCGTTGAATGTCGTGCCGAATAGATAGGCGACGTTCGCGCCGATCGAAAAGCCTTTGAACAGACGACCCGAGAGGCCGGCGTAGAGCTGGTTGATGCTGCCCGAACCCTGACGCGACGATGAGCCGTTTTCGATACCGCTGCCGAAAGCGTAGCCTACAGACGAGTAAGGCAGCAGGCCGACACTGGCACCCATATATTTGCCGATCGGGAACTGCATGGTGATATAGCCGAGTCCGCCGCCGGTGTTGTCGTCTTTGATGTTTTTGCCGTCGACTTTCTCGGTCTGCCACAGACAGGTTATGTCGATGCCCATGTCAAAGAGGAAAGTGAGCGAGTCGATGGCGGCGTATGACGCCGGATTCATTACGTTTGTCTGACGTCCCGACTGCATGGCATAGCCCACGCCGCCCATTGATTTCTGGGCCGAAGTGGCGTTATCGTTGAGCATACCGTAGCCATAACGCGAGTAAGGCGTTATGACACCGTTTTGAGCCGTAGCGGCCAGCGACGCGAGCGCAATGGCGCAAGCTGTGATGAATTTAGATATTTTCATTATAATCGATTATTCTGTTTAATCCGATTGAAACAAGATTTGGCTCGACGACAGTGTCGAACGAGACTTTGTCAGCCACAAGGGCGGCCTGTCCGCCGGTGATTACCGTCGCGGCATCGGGCGACGGGAGGTGGCGGTGATAATACTCTATTTCGGCAACAACACCCATTACAGCACCCGAGCGCAACGCCGTCTCGGTGTCATAGCCCCTGAGGGGGATGTCACCGTCGGTATCGACCAGCGGCAGACGTGCCGTGAAACGGTTGAGCGCCTCAAGGCGCATGAAGATTCCGGGGGCGATGTTGCCGCCTACAAAACGGCCGTCGGGCGACACGAGGTCGTATGTGACAGCCGTGCCGCAGTCGACGACGAGCAACCATCTGTCCGGGGCTACGACGCGCGCGCCGACAGCGGCAGCTATGCGGTCGCAACCAAGGGTCGACGGGCTGCGATAGTCGAGCGTCAGAGGCATAGGCGTGTGCGATGAAAGCTCTATCATCCTGCCTGACAGTGATTCTATGGTTTCGACGATATCACCGGCACGATCGCCTACCGACGAATATATTGCGCTGTCGAAGCGTCCGCCGATGCCGTGACGACGAGCAAACGCGGCAATCTCCTCAGCGTAGTCGCTATGGAAGATGTCGGTGGCGATGATATGGTTATCGTGCCAAGCGGCGGCCTTGACGGCCGAGTTACCACGGTCAATAGTCAGTTTTTGCCTCATAACAGACAGCAAAAGTACTAATTATAGTTGAAACAGTCCCTATAGCAGGTTTGAGATTAAAGCGTTTATGTAATTTTTAACAAATCGCCACAGAACATCTACCTCGACTTGGCACGGCCGAGCATCCTCCTCAGCCACGGCGGCACACGCTCACCGCGAGGAAGTCCCGAATAAAATCCGACCATAAGCGCTGCAAACATGAATATGAGCCCTTTTACTACACCGCTTGTTATCGAAGAATCAAAAATGAGAATACTTGTTAGATAAGCAAACGGGAAGACTGTAACTATAATTAAATAGATACTTCCGATTTCACATAACAGGAACACCCATCTTCGTTTAGGTTGAATCTCTTTAGTCATTTTAGAGACAGGATAATAAGTCAACACGACAATTGCGGCAAGCACCAACAATACCGCGAGAATCCCTAAAGCAATGCTCCGACCGTTTTTGGCAAACAAAGCCGGTATATCGGTGTAATAAAATATCTTTATATTTGCGAGTTCAAAGTTGTTAATTTCTTTAATAGCCTTGAATCCCCGGTATTGGCTTATCGTCTTATAAACCGGAGCACTGCCTGATGGGACGTATAAAGTTATAAGTTGCTTCAATGAGTCAGGTATATCAATATATCCGTATGATCGGTTTGCTATTACTTCATTGCCGACACTGTCTTCATCAACAAAATACGGATTTTTAAACGGCAGATAGATTTCCCTGACATCTACAGGCAAAGACATAAACTTAACACCTTTAAAATCGCCCCGTTCGGGAAGTATATACACCTTTTGTTCGCCGGGCGCCGGAATGCAGAATTGCACATCATGCAAAATGAAAATTCTATTACTCCTGAATTTTACACCATGCTCTTCAAAAGACAAATATGTCGAATCATTGCCATTTGCGCTATACTCGATGTAATCGTGTTCACCTAAATACCCGCCCATTATATCAAACTTTCTACTCTCGGGTATGTACAAATCGCTGTTATCAAATGAAGAACACAAATCAAATATAACGTTATTTATATAATCGCTGTTCCTTACAGGGTTCCAGGGCCAATGGGGGTCGTTGCGGTTAAAAATGCGTTCGTAACCATTATCATCACGAACTTTCAATACAACATTTGGTGAATTTGCGAATGCTGTGTGGCGTATATATGTATTTTTATTTACAGAAACTTCGACAAGATTTTCACAATCTGCAAATGCATAGTCTCCAACATATCTAACGCAATCGGGCATATAGATCTTGGTCAAATTCGGATTGTTAGAAAATGCCCGGACGCCTATCATCGACAACGAATCGGGAAAGTTCACGTCTGATATCCGGCATTTTTCAAAAGCGTTATCAGCTATAGCATCAATCTCCAAATACTTTAAACTCACACTATCTTCATAATACGGATCGGCAAACTTTTCCAGATAGCCGGCTTTAACGTTGGTTATTGTTGCCTTAGATATCTCATGTGGCAAACCTTCTTTGATGCGCGTATTATACACAGCGCCGGCTTTAATCAATTTCTTCTGTGGCAAAAAAGATTGCCTGTGTACGTCATATGAATAGAGTTCTATGGAATCAAGATGCGCAAGTTCATCAGGGAAAGCGACCAGAGATACCGAATCGGTAACTATACAGACCTTTTGTCTTTTTACATCCCAAAGAACACCTTGACTATACCTGTAAAATTCATTTCTCGGATCAATCTGTAAAACATTCGATTTCGTATCTATTGAAAACTCACCGCGATTAATACCCGCAGTCAAATATTGCACATCACGAGCTATCTTTAGCGGACCGAGATTCGGAGAGTTTTTCACCCTGATATTAAGTCCTAAAATCAAGGAATCGGCTAATGTTATTTCTGTAAGAGCCGGGCAGTCTGCAACAAAAAGACGAAGCATCGATATCGTATCGGATGGTTTAGATGAAAATTTTATCTTTTTCAATGACGCACAATTCCTAATACTAACAGGCGCTGCATGGGCCTTTATTGAATCAAGATTAATGTAAATCGAATCTATATCCGCGCGATTACTATATGTACCATTAAAGTTTACCTTATACCGAGTTTTACCTAAATATACGATTTCGTATCCGTCAACAGATTTATCGTCACCTGCGAGATATTCTTTGATATTCATTTGTGTGCCGATAAAACTAATAACTGTAACGAATAGCAAAATACTCAGCATCATCACAAAGGACTTTCGAGCCATATACCCACTGATTTTACGTCTTTTACCTTTACTCTGCGCGACGGCTTTGGCGAGGAGGTCGTGGACGAGTTCGACGGGTTGATTGTCGGGGTTGCCGTCGGCGGGTTTTGTGCCGGGGACGTTTTGTAACAGCTTATTACTGCCGGTGAAAAGTCGGTCGGAGTTCTTGATATACTTGTCGACGTTGCTACGGAAAACCGTACGACGACGGCCGCGGGCGTCGACAAGTGACTCGATATATCGACGGCCGGTATCGTCAAGAGTGCTTACCGCCCGTTTATAGAAATCGCCCAACGGATTCGCGCCAATGCGGTCGACAAGTGCGGTAGTGATGCAGCCGCCACCGGCCATGGTATAAAGCTCGCTACAGATAAGCGACAATATCGCCGAATCAACTTTACCCGACCGATTGCGTGATATATCGATGATGCGGTTGATGACCGCCTCACGTTCGTTGTCGGGGACAAGCGAGAAGCCGGTTTTGGCTTTCAGATCGTCGATCGGTTTCTCGATGACCTCGCGCGCCTGGTCGTCGGTTAATGCACGCAAACGCAGACGATTGAATTTCATCGAGTTGTAGCCAAGTTCGTCGATGGCATCCTCGAGGCGAAAAAGGTCGTCTTCGCGGACGACAAGCAAGATTCTGAAATTGGCTTCGTTGTGGCAGACGACATCATCGGGACATTTCAGTTCGCTGTCATCAATCATCATATGGAGACCGCGGAGCACTTCGTTGCCTTTGTTGCGACCGCCAAGGAACAGCGCCTCGAACTGGTCGAAAACAAGCACGGGGAACACCTCTCGATTATCACTGTCGTAAAACTTAGACGATGCAAACCATAGCGCGATATTATTGCACGAATCGCCCGCGTCATTAACGATCGGCCTGTTAAACCGGCCGTCTTCCCCGGCTATATAGCGAACCACCTGATGTTTCTCGAGCTGATACTTAACAGTATCAATGACATAAGCATCAAAATTGACATAGTCAATTTCAGCCGGGCGCAGCAACACAGGCAGATAGTTGTCACGCCGTAACAATGGAAAGAGTCCGGCCTGAAGCATCGAAGTCTTGCCTATACCCGATTTGCCATAGAACGTGACAAGCAGATTGTTTTTGACCATCGACAGCAGCGAGAGCGTCACATCGCTGCGCCCGCTGAAGATATATCGACTTTCTATGATGTCTTCTTCAGTATATGAGACGAGACCTTTCCAAAGATTGGATAACGTATTCATTTTTTATTACCGAGAGCTTCTTTGATTAATTCGATGAGTTTGCTATATGGTGTTGTAGCCCAATCGAAAACCGTTTTACCTTTCATAGCATCAGGAACAACATTGTGATGATATTCTTGTGTCTTGTCATACCCGAAAGTAGCAACAGGTATAATTTCCCAATTTGAATTTTCGGCGCACGCGCATTCCCACTCGACACTTCGGTAATAAGAATCGCACTCCTTGGGCTTCGGGAGTGAGGAATCTTTTTTCCATGCAAGTATCTTCTCACTGTCAGCACGAACGCTTGAAGACAGAATGGGCAGAAATACACCGCAACTTTCTATACCTTTGTTGATCTCTTTGGTAAACTCATCGCCGCCTTTGAGATTGTAATGGTCGAGCCAGACGGGTATCTTCTCGTCGACCAGACGGTTGTAGATGCGCATGGCGTTGACATAATCGCGATGGGTGTAGCTTATGAAGACATGACGGTGAAGATCATCGGGATCAATATCGTAACGGCCGGTAAAACGTGTCAAATTTGCCGTTATCCTGTCGGCCAGACGTGTAATATACAACTCCGGCTCGTCGACGATATGCACGTTATAGCTACTGAGGTAGTCGCGCAGACGCTTGTCTTCTTCAGAATTCTCGATGTCGAAAGGCAGAGCCACATCTCCACGCCCGATATTACCGTTTGTGCGGAAGGTATGCCATAGGAAACGAAAAAACCAGTCATCAAACTTGCAGCCGTAAGCAAAAAGTTTTTTGCTACGGACATATGAAAGTATCCGCCCGGGAGCACTTTTGCCATCAAGCCACACTTTCATCTTCTCTATCTTCTCGTTGTCATTGAGCGCGAAATCGCTATTTGCGGAGTCGGGACGACCGAAAACATAATAAAGTATCGGAGGCATCAACGACTTGTCACCGTCAACCTTATCGTTCTCGCGGATGTCGGAATGCTCACGATCAGAGATACCAAGCACTTTAAGAGCATCGCCCCATGTGTCACGCATTATCTGCTCTACGACAGGCGACGGCGATGTTGTAAGCACGACTCTGAAAGCCTTTGATTCTATCAGTTTCACGACAGCCCGGTTAATCATTTGCTTTGTCAGACGGTTTCTTGTGAATACCGTAGCAAACAATGACTTCGACTTGTCTTTAAGATGAAAGCACAGATTATTGAAATCATTGAACCAACTGTCGGGATTACGGTCATTACGCGCTGCGGCACGTGCAAGGCCGAGCATAAGCGCATCGGCATCATCTATACCCCCGCAGTAGCCGACATCCATCAGTCCACGACTACCTATGACAAGCACATAGTCGCCATTGACTGCACTTTCAGTCGTCCGCGTAATGTCAGACTCGAGTTTTGCCTCATCCAATTCCGCAGGGTCATAAGGATCTATCAGCATCGACGGATCGAAAGTGCTACCCGGCTGTGTCACTGATTTCTCTGCCATAAGGTTGTGTCTGAGTCGGTTTATTCTTTAATGATTCTGAAACCGAACTTGGTGATTAGTTTGAGGGTGCCGAGGGCGGTGGCGCGGTCATATTCGCGTTCGCTTTCGGGCAGGTCGTCGTAATCGACGAGGCATGGATGCTGTTTGAGGGCGTCGTCGCGCACCGGCCCGTAAGTCCACCCCTCGTCGAGGCGTCCTTGCGCCCACACATCATGGACGTTGCGGGCTATATGCTCGACGAGAGGCGACAGTTCGGGCGGCAGGGCGACGTCATTGACGTCGACGGGAGTCGGCCGGTATGATTGATGTTTTATCATCTGACAATAAACTTGACCGATGACTTGGCGCCACGCATAGAGACGACATAGATGCCCGGGGCAAGGAGATCGATGTTTGTCTTAACCTTATTCTGTCCGGCGACAAGAGGAGCGCTGAAGCTCAAAGCTCTGACACCGTTGGCGGCCGTGATGTCGAATGTCGCCGTGCGGCTGTCGTCAGAGCCGACGGTCATCTCGAGTTGCGAGGCGCCGACGATGATGTCGCTAATGACTTTATCATTCTCACTGACAGCGATATCGGTGACCGACGACGGGTCGTAACCGGGATAGTAGCATTCGAGCGCGCGCAGACCTACAGACGTAGCGGGGACGGCTTTGTTGACGACACTCAGGGTGATCTGATTAAGAGTCAAGGGGTAGCGCGCAGCCTCATAAACTTCGTCGCCATCGACAAACCGGGCTGTAACTACCGAGCGGCCTTCGACTACGGGACTCGAGAGGGTGAAGCGAGTGCCTTTGGCGTCGACGAAAGCGAAATCGGCCTGAGTCACAACTCCGGCGGGATTGTCGATATCGAAACCGACAGCGTCGGGAAGGCTATATAGGCGTGTGGCGGGCTTGAGAGTGATCTTGTTGCCGCGGCCGGCGTTCAGGTCGAAGCGCATGTTGACGCCGTCACTCCAGCCTTCGGGAAGATTCTGATAGTCGAGAGCAAAGTTTTTTAGCGTTGACGACTTGGTGTAATTTAAGCTCTTCATGTCGCTGAAGTCAGAGATAAGACGCGTCGGACCGGCCATCTCGACAGCAAAGTCTATGTCAAAACTTATGTTTTCGAATGTTGCTGTCATGCGGCCGGTGCCTTCGGCTATGCCTCTGACCACACCGAGATCATCGATGGAAATCAGGCCTTCGGGCTCGACTTTCCAAGAGAAAGCACCGGGGTCGATGGCTGATTTGACGCCGTCACACAAGCCTGTGATGTCGATGATGAAGTCGCGGTGACCATCGATAAGCATGGAGGTATATGTCGGGCGGATGTCTTCGGCCGCCAGGGTCTCGACGTCTATCGTGGCGGTTATGCCGTCTTTGATGGCTTTGATGACGCCTTTGAGCGGAGTCGACGATGCGTGGAAGATGGCGTCTTCGTCGACAAAACCGAGTTCGGCCGGCTCACATACAAATTCACAGCCCTTGATGTCTTCGGCGAGGACATCGTCATATTGACTGAAACCCATCACTTTGAGCGGTGTGCGCGAGATGACAGACGGTTTAATCGAGCGGAGGCTGAATGTCATATGGTCGAGACGGCTGTCGTCGGGAGCAAGCGAGACGGCGAGCATAGCGTCGACAACGGGACGCACCGAGCCACGGCCGGGGAGGTTGAGCATTTCGCCGTCAATGACAATGGCGGCCGAACCACCGCTGTCGAAGTTGACGACATCCCATGCGCCCTGCTCTACGAGCCACGCCGACAGCTCGATACAGTCGACACCGGTGCTGGCGCCGGATAGCTCGGTTGTGGCAACATATACTTTGGTCTTATCTTTTGAAATGCCGGCCATGACGCGCGACGATTTCTCATACTCGCGGCCGTTCTCGAAGTTGTTGAACTCACCATCGTGGAGCTTGCCGTCACGCACGATGCTCGGGTAGCCGTGGAATGCGTTGAGAATGCGTTCGGGAGCGACGCCGAAACCGGCCTGATTAAAGCGCTGTGTGACGGTAAGTATGTCGCCGACGGCAAGATGCCCGTCGAGAGCGTTGCGTTTTGACGAGCGCAGATACAGGACATTGACATCTTTGGATGTCTGCACGGGGTCTGTGCCGATAGAAAGTACGCGGCAACGTATGTCATCGCCGTTGACGGTCCATTTGTCGAGAGGCTCGAGAGCTACATAGACACCGTCTTCGACAAGAGTCTTGGCGTTCATGCGGTTGTAGAACACACAATCGCCGGCGACGCCTTCGGCCTGGGCATTATAATAGTCGATGACGACGGTCGTGCCGTCGGGAGCCGTGACATGGGCGTCGAGCGAAGGATAGAACACCTCGGCCTTACCGTCCTCGTTTATCGCCAGGAGCGAACGCCCCCATTTGGTCCACGTCACTTCGCCCTCGCTGATGTTCAAGCCTATGCACACACCGCCGTCATACGAGAAGAAATCATGATTCCAGGCGATCTTGACCCGGTGGTTCTCGCGGTCGTTCTCACGGTAGTGGGTCATGACGTCCCAACGTATGGGATCGGGAACAGAGTGGCGGCTCTGCACCTGCTCTACCTTAGTATATTGATTTGACAAATCTATCTCTGAAAACCAGACAATGACAGGTTTAGACCGATAGATATATTTGGCATATCTGATGCCCGGGCCTACCATATGGTCGGCGATGACATCGGGTTTGCCCCAGTCGTATGTGAGTTCGGGAAGTGTTGTTTCCTGAGCAAAGCCGGCCATAACTGCACCGGCCATCATAACGGCAGAAAAAGTCAGACGTCGTAACATGAGTTGTTTCTTAGGTATTTTGAGGTTTTTAATATTATTTCAATTTCACAAATATAAGAAACTATTGGAAATAAGCCGACATAAAAACTGAAAAATATGTTTATTTGCGAAACATAGCAGCCTTCCATTTTAATTATTGATATGCCTCCGTTTTCGGCTACATTACCAAAGCAAACATCTACCAATGATTCCGAGCATCTTTTTCCTTTTTTCTCAAACATGCTTCCGGAAGGACCGAGGCACGGCAAGCTACCCATGCGCTCTTTGCCTGAAATCATCGTATATTTTCGGACTTTATTTGTTGGTGCGACAATAATTTTCTATATTTGTCGCAAATATTGCGTCGTTATCTACAGCTTAATGACGCATCACATATGTTTTTATATGTACTTACACGAAAGAGAAAATTGGACCGCATTCCGTTGGAACGCGACTGAGTTGACGGCACTTCTTGAAGAAGTGAACCGTAAACAAGGGTTGTTATATGGCAGACTTGCCTCGCTTGGCTTTGATAGCAAATTAAAAGCGATGGCGGAGAATCTGACGTATGATGTAGTCTATTCGTCAGAAATAGAAGGAATACGATTGAATGTAGATGAGGTACGTTCATCCATTGCCAGAAAATTGGGTATCGAAAATATCAAACAGACTGCACCTTCCCACTACATAGATTCCGTTGTGGCAGTCATGCTTGATGCCTTAAATAATTACGATCAGTTATTGACGAAAGAGAAAATTTGTGCATGGCAAGCAGCATTCTTCCCGACCGGTTTCAGCGAGGGTTCTCAGATTGAAGTTGGACAGTATCGCACAAACGAGGAATATATAGTTTCGGGAACGTTCGGTCGTGAGAAAATACATTATATCGCACCCTCACCGGAACGCGTGGACGAAGAAATGGCGCATTTTCTTGATTGGTTCAACAGCCAAGAAAATATAAATTCGATTATACGGTCAGCCATTGCACATTTCCGGTTTGTCAGCATTCATCCATTTGAAGATGGAAACGGACGCCTGGCACGCATACTTTCCGATATGCTGTTGGCTCGTGCCGATAAGAGCGAGTTCAGATTTTATAATATTTCCTCTCAAATAAATAAAGACAAAAAACGCTATTATGATATTTTGGAAAAGACTCAACGCGGCGACGGGGATATTACAGAATGGATATACTGGTATGCCGGTACGTTATCGCTTGCACTTGATGAAGCGGAAAATGCCGTCAGTACAATATTAAACAAAAGTTTTTTTTGGCAGAAGGCTTCTTCTGTACCACTTAGCCAAAGACAGACCGATATACTGAACATGTTCCTTGATGGATATGAAGCAAAGATAACTTCCAAGACCTGGGCATCCTTGGCCAAATGTTCAAAGGACACGGCTATACGAGATATTCAAGATCTTGTATATAAAGAGATTCTTCGAGAAGATATTCCCGGAGCAAAGCGACCGAGCTATTCCATCATATATGACCCGGAAGACATCACTGCATTTTTTTCTGAAATAAACATCGAGCGGCAAAACGGGAGTCAATACATAAAGGCTCTCTACAAAGGCAGGTTACAAGTGTGCGAAAGGATCTTGCAACTTGATGCGGAGCGATTTGAAAAAGGCGACCTTTCATTGGAGAACCTGCTTGCAAAGTACTGTTCATATATGAGAATGAGTTAATCGATTGTCTAAATTTATATGATGACAGATATTGTCGTTGAGAGAGTAAGGCTTTTCATGTATTTGATTTCATCTTATATACTCCCGCTCGGCAAAGCTCAAATAAATTTGGCTTTGCTCTCGACTTATTCGTATATTTGATTTCATCTTATATACTCCCGCCTCAACAAAACTCAAACAAGTTTGGTTTTGTGTTCGGCTTATTCGTATCTTTGCATGCAATCGCGAAAAAACAACCCGGTATGGAAAAAACTATATTGATAATCGGCGCCGGCGGATTTATCGGCGGCTTCATAGCCAAGGCGGCCCTCGACCGCGGCTACCGCACATGGGTAGGCGTGCGTGGGTCGACCTCACGCCGTTGGCTCGACGACCCGCGCCTCAATTTCGTCGTGCTCGACTATGACGCCCCCACCCAAATGCTCGAGGCTCTTAAAGAGGCCGCCCCGGCGCAAGATCGATGGGATTACATCATCTGGAATCTCGGCGCCACGAAATGCGCCAACTTCGCCGACTTCAACCGCATCAACTTCATGTATCCGCGCACGTTCGTAGATATGCTGACAGCCAACGATATGACGCCACACAGATTCCTCTATATGAGCTCTCTCAGCGCTCTCGGTCCGGCCGACGAAAAGACATACGAGCCCATAACCTCAAAGACTATACCGAACCCAAATACGCGCTACGGCCTGTCGAAGATCAAGACCGAGACCTATCTCGAGACCAAGATCGGTTTTCCGTGGATCATCTTCAGGCCTACCGGAGTCTACGGACCTCACGAACAAGACTATCTGATGATGATAAAATCGATTGACTCACACTGGGATTTCGGCGTCGGCTACCGCCGCCAACTGCTGACATTCATCTATGTCAAGGATCTCGTCAACGCGATGTTCGACGCTTTCGACGCCGGTGTGGTCAACAAAAAATATATCATCAGCGAACCACGCGCCTACACACAGAACGAGTTTCGCAAAATCGTCGCGAAAGCGCTCGGAGGCAAGTTTGTCGTGCCGGTCAAGCTGCCGATGTGGGCCGTCTACACCGCCTCGGTCGTAGCCGAGAAATGGGGCGTACTGAAGATGAAGCCGTCGACCCTAAACCGCGACAAATTCAAGATAATGAAGCAACGCAACTGGAACTGCGATGTCTCTGACGCCGTCAAGGATTTCGGTTTCAAGTGCGCCTATCCGCTTGAACGCGGCGTCGACGAGACCGTCAAGGCGTATTTGACCGAAAAAGAGGCCGCCAAGAACAAAAAGAAAGCGAAATGAGCGAAGACAGCAACAATTATAGGTATAAGAAAACGCCTCTATGGCTCATCATCGTGACAGTCATAGCGATGTTGCCCGTTCTCGCTTTCCCCGCTCTGCTGAACAGTCATATCGGCAACGGGGAGACAAAAGCGTTGCTGTGGCTTTATCCGGTCTATGTCGCAGCCTCGGGTATCTGCGCCGTGATCTGTTATCGCGAACGCCCCGAAGTGACATGGATACTATTGACGCTCATGATACTCAGCCATGCGGCTATGTGGATATTGCATTATGGATATTGAAGATTATATCGAAGCCCATATCTCACCCGAACCCGACCGGCTGTATCAGCTGTATCGCCGGACCAATCTGACGCGTCTTTATCCGCGCATGTGCTCGGGACATCTTCAGGGGCGTATCCTCAAGATGCTCACCGAGATGATAAAACCGCATCGCATCCTTGAACTGGGCACTTTCACCGGCTACTCGGCACTGTGCTTCGCCGAGGGAATGCCCGACGAAGCCGAGTTTCACACCATCGAGATCGATGACGAGCTCATCGACGACATCCGCGAGCTTTTCGATTCGACACCGTGGGGCGACAGGATGCACATCCATGTCGGCGACGCTCTCGACGTCATCCCCACCCTCGGCGCCGGCTGGGATCTCGTTTTCATTGACGCCAACAAACGCCACTATACCGACTACTACGAAATGTTGCTGCCTCTTTTAAACAAAGGCGGCTATATCTTCGCCGACAACACCTTGTGGTCGGGCAAAGTCATCGACCGCGCGGCCAACCACGACGCCCAAAGCGCCGGCGTCTGTGACTTCAACGACCTCGTGGCCGCCGACACGCGAGTAGAGAAGGTAATCCTGCCGCTGCGCGACGGCATGACTATAATACGAAAACTCTGAAGGGGCTAATCAGCCTCCCGCAATATCGCCATGGCGTCGTCAAGAGCTGTGGCGGGGTTAAGGCGTATCACGTCAGTATCACGTTTGAGCCACGTGAGCTGTTTTTTTGCATAGACGCGCGTATTTTTCTTAATACGCTCTACAGCCGTGCGATAGTCCATTACACCGTCAAACCAGGCGAACATTTCTTTGTATCCCACAGTGTTAAGTGAATTGAGATGGCGCAATGGCTCGACGCGGCGCGCTTCGTCTTCAAGTCCGGCGTCCATCATGGCGTCGACACGACGGTTGATGCGCTCAAAGAGCTCTTCGCGAGGATGATCAATCATAAATTTTATGATTCTGTAAGGTCTTGCTTTGGCTTGCCCCGTGCGCAGAGCCGAGTATGGCACGCCGGCTTCTGTCGAGATCTCTATGGCATGCTTCACGCGCTTGATATTGCTGCGATCGACTATTGAATGGTAGTCGGGGTCTATGATCTCAAGGTAAGCCAATAGGCCTTCGACACCATGTTGCGCCTCCATCTCGTCGACGCGACGGCGGGTGAGATCGCTGACCGCAGGCATCTCATCGATGCCACGCACAAGTGCGTCGACATACATCATCGAACCGCCACAGACGACAGCCGCACCCGCCCGGGCAAACAACGAGGGCAACAAACGGCCTGCGTCGGCCTCGAAACAGGCGGCGCTATAATAGCCGTCGAGCGGCAGGATGTCGATGAAATGATGACGCACCCGCGCAAGTTCGTCGGGCGACGGCTTGGCCGTGCCTATCGAGATGTCGCGGTACATCTGGCGCGAGTCGGCCGAGATGATCTCACATCGCAGCCGCTCGGCTATGTCTATCGCCAGCCGGGTCTTGCCTGAGGCTGTGGGCCCGGTGACGACGATGAGTCTATTGCCGCTCACGCGTTGTCGCGTTCGCCGACGATGCGGGCAATCTCGACTATGACCTCGGTAGCCTTCTCCATCGAACGGACGGGCACAAACTCATAACGGCCGTGGAAATTGAGGCCGCCGGCAAAGATGTTGGGGCAAGGAAGGCCTTTGAATGAGAGCTGCGCGCCGTCTGTACCGCCGCGGATGGGCACGACTTTGGGCGTGACGTCGGCACGGCGCATGGCCTCCTCGGCGATGTCGATTATATACATCAGTGGCTCTATCTTCTCGCGCATGTTGTAATACTGATCCTTGATGTCGATAGAGCAACAGCCGGGAAATTCGTGATTTATCTTGCGGGCGAGGTGCTCGAGCTCTTTCTTGCGGCGCTCGAAGCGGTCACGGTCGTGGTCGCGGATGATATAGGTCAGCGTCGTCTGCTCGACCGAGCCGTCCATGCCTACGAGGTGATAGAAGCCTTCGTAGTCTTCGGTGTGTTCGGGTGTCTCCCAGCGTGGCAGCATGATGACAAACTGGTTGGCGATGCGCATCGAGTTTATCATCTTGTGCTTGGCATAACCGGGGTGGACGTTGCGGCCTTTGAATGTGACCTTGGCGACAGCGGCGTTGAAGTTTTCGTATTCGAGTTCGCCGATCTCACCGCCGTCCATGGTGTAGCCCCAGTCGGCACCGAAGCGCTTGACATCGAACTTATGGGCTCCCTGACCGATCTCCTCGTCGGGATTGAAAGCGATGCGTATCTTGCCGTGCTTGATCTCGGGATGATGCTGAAGATAATCGACGGCCGTGATAATCTCGGCGATACCGGCCTTGTCGTCGGCGCCGAGCAACGTGGTGCCGTCGGTGACGATGAGCGACTGATTACGATAGTGTAGCAGCTCGGGGAATTCGACGGGCGACAGCACGATATTAAGCGTGTCGTTGAGAATAATATCCTCGCCGTC
Source organism: uncultured Muribaculaceae bacterium (assembly GCA_910576935.1). Taxonomy (GTDB): domain Bacteria; phylum Bacteroidota; class Bacteroidia; order Bacteroidales; family Muribaculaceae; genus CAG-873. The sequence goes on along the minus strand of CAJTKG010000026.1, from coordinate 11,611 downwards.
ATAATTCTCGACTATGCGGGGCGAGACATGGCGTCCCGACATGTCGGGCGATGTATCGAGATGGGCTATAAAACCGACAGTGGGCACGTCGCGATCGGCGATGTTTGACGGCAGCGTTGCCATCAGATAACCGTTTTCGTCGAGCGTGATGTCTTCGAGACCCATAGAGCAGAGCTCTTTCTCAAGATATTGGGCAAAAATCATCTGGCCCGGAGTCGACGGCGTCATATTGGTCAGTTCGTCACTCTGTGTGTCAAACTTTACATATTGTAAAAATCTATCTACTACATTCATAGTTATTCAGGATATTAGAGTCTGTTTAGATTATGTCGCGCCAAAGGATGGTGATCTTCATCGTGTCGTCGCCTTTCTCGGTCACATAAATAAGATGGAAACCGTCGATGCCGAGCGATTTATACATCTCCATAAAGGCGTCGCGATAGTCGCCGAGGCTGTCATAGCGGGCGGCAAGCACCTTGATGCCGCGAGCCTTGAGGTTTGAGAGTGTCAGAGCCGAGGCATTGTCCTTGGTGATGAAATCTTTCTTTGTCGGGAAGCTGACGGTGTAGTCGCCATAGCCGCCGGCGAAGCTGAAAGAGACGGCTGTCGAGCCGGCGATCATAAACTCGTCGGCCTCAGATTTCATGATCTCGAGCACATTATTCTTGACATTCGTAAAATCGAGCTGAGTCAAAGGAGTCTTATACAAGCGTCTGAGCGTCGAAGCCGACAATTCGTAATCAGTTGTCGCACCGCTATAGTCGGTGACTTTGACAATCATCGGCTGATCTTTGGCGCTGAGGGCGTTGACAGTCTCTTCAAGATTCTTGTCGGCGTTGGCCTTGACCTCGATCGCCGTAAAATACTGAAACAGCGCCGGCGTCACCTGCTTGATATCGATAAGCGTGTCGGCGAGGGAGACGTCGACAGTGAAGGCTGTCTCGTCGTAAGACGCTGATGCCGATTTGAGGAATCCCGGATTGGCGGCCGCAGCCTCAGAAAGAACGCCCGACAGACGTTCAGCCTGAGCCGCAAGTGCTTGCGCATTTTTGTCAGAGCCACATGAAACCATAGCCACCGTTATGGCAACAGCGGCCGAAGCCGAAGCAATGAAGCTTGATATTTTCATAATAATATGCTTTATAGGTTAATTACTTTGTTGCTTTGATTCAATAACGCAAAAATAATAAATTTTGCTCACTTACAAATCATCAGCGCCGAAAAAGAGAAGATCAGATTCCGAACGTGACCGCATTTTAAATGCCGCCGTTTATTATCTGAAAACGACAACCTTCGTCAAGCAGGCGCTCGGTAATTTCCTTAAAACAGTCCATTACGTAGTCGAAGCCGGGATTGACCTCTTCGCGCCACTCATCCATACCACCGGCAATTATTTCCGGCAGCCGGTCATATGTGACACCGTAGCGCAGGGCCAAACTCTCGGCATCTTCGCGGTTGACGACCGCCGCCGTCGAACTACGGCAAACATCATTCTCATAATCATACAGATCAGCCGCGACAACCAGCCGGCCGCGCGAATCAAAACCCGCTGTCAGATCCATCACAAGGGGTTGATCGTCGTCAGAATTCAGAACATAACTACACGACATCAGATCGTCACTAATACGTCTACTCATAACATTAAACATCAGTCAGCGAATATACGAATAAATTGAGAACAAAGCCAAATATTTGAACTTTGCCATTCGGAAGTATATTGCGTTTACGCAAATATAGCAATAAAGGTTGTCTCCCCGGGCGGTTACAACTATGAAGTGATTTTTTGTTCAACACTTAAAAATCGTCGTCATCACCGCCGTCGGGGCGCGGATGGTCTTTGACCCACTGCTTCCACTGCTTTTTGTCTGCCCAGATCCATTTCTCATATTTGAGCGGGTTGACCGGCACATCGATCGAGCACGGCACAAAGTAATAGACGTTATCGCATTGGCCTGTAAATTTAACCCCAAATAGCTTCTCCCATCTCAGTATATTTCCATTATCGAATATCTCAAACTGATAAATCTCAGGATTCCAATGATAGAATATATTTCCGGGAAGCATTATATATGCATTTAAAATATCATTATCCACTAAATATATTCCGTAGTCATACCTGTCTATATATTTATATTTTAATATAATTGTGCCATCTTTGCCAAGTATCAGGCAGGTGTCCGGATTTGCGGTATCTAACGAATTGCTATAGTAACCGTCTGTACGAATACGCCCCATAGAATCGGGATTATAAACCTCGTCAAATTTATAACGCGTAAAGTTTCCAAGAAAACGACTGGCGCAACAACCTTGCAAAACAGTAATTGCTAATGCTATAACAATTATATATAATATATGCTTCATAGCCAAAATGCTCTTTATAGATTATTACTTTCTAACCATCGCCGGTGTATAGAGCAACCGATTTACACAATATTTAATACTATCTGTCCTGACAAGACGGTAATGATTCGAACACTCTTTAGTTAAGTCTGCGATAGTATCGGGCATACGTATACTATTCCAGGATTTCCAATTATAATTTCGTCGGTTTAATTCCTCAACCTCTTTTATCACGTGAGGGTTTTTTATGCTGATACAATTTATATGAGACGAATCCTCTATTTCAAACTCAACGATTCCTATGTATGAAAACCACGGACTTATATCAATACCCTTGTACATTACCCCGGGATCTTTGTTAAAAAATACATCAGCTATGACTTTATCGCCTTTTACTTCATATAGCCCCCACCAGTCGAAAAATCTCAGATAGCCGTCAGGATAAAATATTATATCGGTATCGGGATAGATATCGAGTTGCGATCGCGTATAAAATCCTCTGATGTCGAGACGTCCGGACGAATCGGGATTATATCCCTTATGCCATTTTATAGGCGCTTCATCGTAAAACTGTCTGACATCTTCGACATAATAATACGGTCGAAGAATGCGCTTTGACGGCGGTGCAGATTCACATACCAACGATGTATAAAGCAGGTAGCTATTAAGCAACACTAAAGTCACAATACCACCTAATGCAAAAAATATCATTTTTCTCAATATGTCCATGGAGTATAAGGATTATATGCACCAAAATAAGAGAATCTATTATGGTGAATATCGTAATTAAGATAATAGTTATTGTTTATAATCTTATGTACTAAATTTTGTGTCAGATTCTGAACTATAGGAGCTTGATAGCCAAAGCGCATTATATGAGATCCTTGTCTATATATGCGCAGAATAAACCATTGCCATACTTGCCGGATAAACAAGATAATTGTGAATAGCCGTTTTTTCATGATGTTGGATTTACTGCACAAATATAATATTAAATTTTACATTGAAGAAATAAAATTCTTAATGTTTTTTTACATTATTTGTGTATATCTTTGTAATCTAATCTGCCTCTGACCCTTGCAAAGAAAATGGAATATCTCGGTTTAAGCTACATATTCGGTCTTTCAACCATATTTTTCGGGATGATGACGTGGCTCTTCGGGCGTCGCAGCGGATTGCTGTATCGCACGGTTGCAATACTTACCGCAACTCTTGCTTTGGGTTACGTCAAGGATTTCATTGTCGCTGAGACGGGGATGTATTCCAACCCTCGGGTGTGGGATATCACGACTGCGATCGATATGGTCGCCGTGCCGATGTATGCTTTCGTCCTCACCGAGCTTGTGCGCCCCGGTCTCCTAAGCCGGCGCAGTGTCATCGTTCAGGAATTGCCGTTTGTGGCATTGCCGCTACTCTATATCATATTGGGAAATCGTTGGATATTCTATCTCGAGGTCGGATTTGCTGCCGTATACGGCACCGGGGTTCTCATATGGACGGCCGTAAACATTCCACGCTACAACAGGCATCTGAAACAACTATATTCCTACACCGAAAACATCAATCTCAATTGGCTGAAGGTGATTCTCTATACCTTTTATGTCATTCTCGGTCTGTGGATTTTCGATTGTCTTGTGATTCATCTCGACATGGAGTGTGTCTATATGCTCTGCAATTTGTGTCTGTGGATTGTGATCTCATACTTCCTCTATCGCCATCAGTCGGTTATGGGCGAGCTGGCTGATTGTAAACCCGAACAACCGGCCGAGATCGCCGACGAATATATTCTTGCGGCTAAAATCGAGAAGCTTTTTTCAGAAGAGCATATTTACCTCAATCCCAATTTGAAACTGTCTGATATAGCTATAGCCGCAGGCTCGAACCGCACCTATGTAAGCAAATTCTTCAACCGCGACGCATCAACAAACTTTTATGAATATGTAAACGGTTTAAGAATAGAGCATGCCTGTCGCCTCTTGACAGAGACTGATTTAACAATACAAGAGGTGGCTCAGAAGTCAGGGTTCAGTAGCGGGTCAGTCTTCTCACGGGTGTTTTCAAAGCACAAAGACAGGTCGCCGAGCGCCTACCGGGCGGCATCCATAAATAGACGCCCCGAATTCCACATTTTTTACGAATGGTAGATAGATTTTTACGAATAGCAATGCGTTAAAATGCATGTTTTTATCCCCTGTCAAGATATTGTGGGGCAATTCTTCTAACTTTGAGGCCTTATCAATCACACTTCACGACAATGGGAATAAAAAGTCTGCTTCTTGAAACAGAAAACGCACCTCGTCGGTGTCTTATCAGCCTTATTCTGCTCGCATGCTGCATCGCCATGGCGGTGTGGGACGGCGGTGGCAGTAATCTTAAAACTGACGGCCCGGTGATTTGTCTGACCGACAAGGCCACCATGCGCCAACGGTTCGACCGCGACACTATCAGCACGACTCTTGCCAAGGGAGACAGTGTACGCATACTCGGCATCGACCGCTCATCGTTCGGCCAAAAATGGCTCGTCGAAACTCACAAAGGAGATATTGGTTGGGTAGACGCCTCTGATTTGCCCGTCATCCGCCAGATTGTGACTGACGGCAATGACAAGGGCGACACCGTAAGCGTCACAGCTATATGGCTTGGGGCGTATATACATAAGTATGCCTACACCAACAGCAAAGGGGAAGAGAAAGAACGCTCTACCGATGATTTCATTCCCGTGCTCGACGGTTGGGACAAATATGCCTACAATCGCGACGGTCGCGCCGGCATATGCTCGGCAGGGAAATTTGAGAAGAATACTTTGGATAAAAGCCTCGATGAGGTGAACAAAGTGTTTGGAACGCCCGTGTTGCTGAGAATCACTCCCGAGGGAATGGAGGCTCAGTATTCATGGAAAATCTACGAACCGTCAACCGGACAAATGATGCGCCCGAATGTAACTTTCGGGCCTGACTCGGTGGCTACGGCTGTCAGCTTTGGCGACCCGACAAACCGCGCTGCGTCATGGCTGAGACACATGCCCTTGGCATCGACAATAATCAATTGGCCTGTTACTTCACTGATGGTTAGAGGAAGCCGCTACGACGCCTTTGGCGAGGCGATGCCGTCGGGCGTCATGAAGGCTGTGATGATATGTCTGGTCGTGGTGGTTTTGATCTGCTATTTCTTCTGGATGTTCTTCACGGCGTCGATGCCGGTGCTGCTGATGGGCCGGCTCGTGAAATACCCTGCGGTGTTCTATCCCCTGTCCGACCAATTGCTGCGGATGCTGATGCTTGCCGTCACCCTTGTCTCGGTCTATATCTGGAGCGTGATGATGATGGCGTGGGGTATGTTCCCCTTCTGGAGCCTGCTGATACTCATCTGCGGCTGGTATTCGTTTACACTGGCCGCAAGCCCGCTGTGCGAGTATCCACATATACGCTGTCCGAAATGCCGCCGTCTCTACACGATAAAGTTTGACCACGAAGATTTCGAATATTCCGAAATCAAGAGGGGCGAAGATATCAGGCAAGGTAAACTTCTTGGCAAACGTACAGCAACTTGGGAGGCCTGGACTCAGGTGACAACCTACTACAAAAACAGGAGTAGCACCAACCATCGCGAGGATGTCCACACCCGGGCACAAGACTATCGCACCTATGAATACATCCATTACGATGTCACCTACCGGCTCGACCACTACCGACGCTACTACAAGTGCGACAACTGCGGCCTCATAGAGGAAACCACTTATATCGAAACCACCGAAATTAACCGCGAAGAAATCGGACGCTCTGTTCACGAAACCACCTACGGCGACACATACCGCAAAAGGTAGCGATTAATTCAATGCATAATGCACAATGCGCAATGCTCAATTGAATAATTCATTGTTTAGCAAGCAAACACATCATCTTAGACCGCATATATCATTTGAAAAAATCCGCGTCGGAAGCCTCGCGCTTTCGTGACAAAACCGACCTGCCCGGCGGAGTGGACTATCCGATGTATACAGATCATGACGGCGAGCAACATCCTTATACCTTTGTCTGCCAAATAAATCTCGCTGATCTTCATTGCTTTATACCGGATAATCCACTCCCCGCCAAGGGGTTGGTTCCATTCTTCGCCAAAATCGACCATTGTCTCGGCCATATGGGCGATTTGAAACCCGGCGGTTTCATAAGCAAAATATTCTACTGACAATATTTTATCCGGCGCGACATGTCATTTCCGTCGATCAAAGATCTTCAACGAGATATAACAAGAAGTCACCGTCAAAACCGAAAAATCTCGCCGTTTTTCGCTAATTTTGCATCCGAAAAAATATTCACTCCAACTCCCTGCAATGGCTAAAAAGAAACAGACCTCGACATACAGGCAGCGCAAGGCAAAGCGCAAACCCGCACGCCCGACGCCCGACATAAAGACCTTTATCGCCGCCGTTGTCGCCGCCGCCCTGATTTTCACGGCATGGAAACTAATGGCTGCCGACGACAGCATGACCATCGACAACAGCACCGACCTGACCGCCGTAGCCATCATCGACAACGGCATAGACTCTGACATATACCGTTACGAAGGCTTCACGGTTTCATATAACCGCAACCTCCATATACCCAACTATGTCGTCTGGGAACTCACGGCCGACGAGACATACGGCAACATAAAACGTCCGTCGAAATTCACCGTCGACCCTGCGGTCGACGGCAGCGCCACTCCCGACGACTACCGCAACAGCGGCTTCGATCGCGGCCACATGGCCCCTGCGGCCGACATGAAATGGAGCGACGAAGCCATGACCGCCTCACACTATATGACAAACATCGCCCCGCAGCGCCACACCCTCAACGCCGGCTCATGGTCGACCCTCGAGAACAACTGCCGCACATGGGCGCGCCGCGACAGCGTCATCGTCATCGTCTGCGGCCCGGTGCTCACCGACCGCCTCACCGAGACCATCGGCGACAGCCATGTTATCGTACCCGAACGATACTTCAAAGTTGTCCTCGCCCCATATGCCAATCCGCCTCGCGGCATAGGCTTCGTAATGCCCAACGGCGATGTACCCGGCGGCGTGCAGTCATCCGCCATGAGCATCGACGACGTCGAATCCATAACAGGTCTCGATTTCTTCACTAACCTACCCGACAGCATCGAAGCCGCAGTCGAATCACAAAACCGCTACCAAAACTGGCAGCGCAAAAAACGTTGACCGATAATGCAACTACCCCAAAACAACGAAACCATCTGTGCCATCTCGACCCCACAAGGCGTCGGCGGCATCGCCGTGATACGCCTCAGCGGCCCACGTGCAATAGCCATCGCCGACAGCATCTGGCGCGGCAAGGCTCTCGCCGACACCCCGGGACACCGCTGCCGCCTCGGCGACATCACCGACACCGACGGCAACATCCTCGACAACTGCGTCGCCACCGTCTTTCGAGGCCCGCACTCATTTACCGGAGAAGACACCGTCGAATTTGCCGTCCACGGCTCGAGATACATCCAACGCGCCCTTCTCGATACCCTCATCGACAAAGGCGCGCGACTCGCCGAAGCAGGCGAATATACACGCCGGGCCTTCACCGCCGGACACCTCGACCTCGCGCAAGCCGAAGCCGTCGCCGACGTCATATCATCAAACTCGCGCGCAGCCCATCGCCTTGCCATCAAACAGATGCGTGGCAACTTCTCACAACGGCTCGAAAAGCTGCGCGACCGACTCATCGACCTTGCGTCGCTGCTTGAACTCGAACTCGACTTCTCGGAAGAAGAAGTCGAATTCGCCTCACGGCTCAGCCTCCGCGAACTCGCCAAACAGATACACGACGAAGTCAGCCGGCTCGCCGACTCATTCGCCTCCGGACATGCCATCAAAGACGGCATCCCCGTCGCCATCATCGGTGCCACCAACGCAGGCAAATCATCGCTGCTCAACGCCCTTATCGGCGACAACCGCGCCATTGTCAGCGAAATACACGGCACTACTCGCGACACCATCGAAGAAACAATCGAACTCGGCGACTACCACTTCCGCTTCATCGACACAGCCGGACTGCGCCATACCGACGACACCATCGAACAGATCGGTATAGAGCGTTCGCGCCAAGCCATCGGACAGGCAGTTATCGTCATCCTTGTCATAGACCCGGCCGCACCTCTTGATCCGGACATCCTCACAACCGCCTCAACGCCACTCAATGCCACGCCACGTCCGGGCGACCTCATCGCCTTGATCAACAAAAGCGACAGCGCCATAACACAACAGATCGACACCGTCACCGACAGACTCCGCAAATTCAGACAATCTCCCAACTTCCATATACTCAGCGCCTCGTCCCTTACCGGACAAGGGCTCGACCACCTGCATCAAATCCTCGTCGACATAGCACAACGCGAAGAAGGGAGCGCCGACGAAGGACTCCTCGTCACCAATCTGCGTCATGCACAATCATTACGCGCCGCCGCCGAATCGACAGCCCGAGTCATCGACGGTCTCGACGCCAACCTCTCCGGCGACCTCATCGCCCAAGACCTCCGACAGACCATCCACCACCTATCCGCCATCACCGGCACCATCACCACCACCGACATCCTCACCACCATCTTCTCAAGATTCTGCGTCGGCAAGTAGCCTATTGGTGACAACTGGTGTAATCTGGCGTAAAACATTGAAAAGTCGCTCATTATCGGGCGGCTTTTTTCGTGCTCATACCTCTTTATAACCGCTTTTCATCCCTTTTTACCTGTGTTTTTGTACCCGATTTGTATCATGTCGGTATATGTCGTCATATAGTGCCGCAAGGTCGTAGACAATTTGCACATGGTTGCACACCATTGCACGCGCTTGCACACTTTTAACAGAATATTAACAGAATTAAAACGTAAAAAAGGATGAGTAGCACTATTGAAATCACCAAGACTTGCGAGTGGTGTGGCAACACATTCATCGCTCGCAAATGCACAACGCGATATTGTTCCAAGCGTTGTGCCGAACACGCCTACAAAGATGCCAAACGGAAGGAGCATGTAGTCAGCGAACAGGCGAAAGCCTCTCAACCGAAGAATGTTGATGAAAGCCCTTTTATGACTCCGAGTCAATGCGCTCAACTATTAGGAGTAAGCCGAAGGAGCATCTACTATTATCTTGCATCAAATTCTATCCCCTGTTTCCAATTCAAGGGTAAGACGCTAATAAGCCGAGCAAGCCTTAATTCTCTTTTTGAAGGTACACACCAATACAAGATGCACCCCACCAAAGAGAAAGAACCCATTACCCAGTTCTACACCTCGAAGGAAGTGCAAGAAAAATACGGCGTGTCAAATTCGGGAATGTATAAGATTGCCGAGCGCGAGAGCTGGCCTAAGACGCAAAGCCGGGGTAAAACGCTCTGGAGTCGGAGCCATGTCGACCGCTATTTTGCCAATCAACAGCCGAAGGAGGAAATATCCGAATGGTACACCGTGGCGGATATTCAAGCCAAGTACGGCATGACCCTGTCTGCCATCTATACGCTCGTGTCGAAAGAAGGGATCCCGAAGAAAAAACAGGGAAATTATGTGATGTACTCCAAATATCATTTCGATTTGGCGAAAGGCGAGACCGCGCCAAAGGAGCCAGAGTATTACACCTATCCCGAAGCGATGGCAAAATATAACCTGACCCGCGACCAGCTTCACCACTACCTGAAATACCACAACATCACTCGTGTGAAAAAAGGCAAATACACTCTGATTCTCCGCTCAGAGCTTGATTCTCTGCTTGGTTCTCCGGAGATTTAGCCTGTGGAGACGGCATTGTTCCCCTTTGTTTCTCCCGCTACTTTTGTAACTGATTTTCAACCATCAAACCCCATAAAGCAATGACAAACACCTGCACGAAAGTGTTCCTCCGTCGTCGTCCGTATGTCGGAGGAAAAGTATCGCTCTACCTCGATTATTATCCGGCGATACGTAATCCCCACACCAACAAGATGACGCGCCGCGAGACCCTCGGCATAGTCATTTATGCCGAACCTGCCAACGAGATGCAACGCCGTTTCAATCAGGAAATGGAAGAGAAAGCCGAGGCTATCCGTTGCATCCGTTACCAGAGCCTTATCAACGAACAGTTCGGATTCCTTGACAAGGCAAAACAAAAGATGGACTTCCTCGCCTACTTCGAGAAGAAAGCGAAGAGCAAGTACGACAAATGGATGTGCGTCTATCTCCACTTCAAGAAGTTCTGCGGCGGCAGCTGCACATTCGGCGATGTTACCGCCAGCTTGTGCGAGGACTTCCGGGAGTATCTGCTCTATGCCCACAACCTACGTCACCCGAATAAGAAGATACCTCTCTCCAACAACTCGGCAGCCGGCTACTGGTCAACATTCCGTTGCCTGCTGAAAATGGCATACAAGGAAAAGTATCTCACTGAAAATGTAAATGACTTCCTCGAAGGCATCAAGTGGCAGGAAGTCAAGAAGGAGTATCTTACGCTCGACGAGATGAAGATTCTCGATGCAACCGAATGTGAGGTGCCTGTTCTCAAACGAGCATCAATGTTCGGATTATTTACCGGCTTGCGTCTCAGTGACCTGCTGCAACTGCGATGGGAAAATATCGAACGTAGTCCAGATGGCGGCTATTGCATCCGGCTCTGTACTGAGAAAACCGATACGGAAGCCACACTCCCCGTCAGCGACGAAGCACTCAAATACTGCGGCGAGCGAGGCGAAGGACTTATCTTCAAAGGTTTCCGTCGCTCTATGGCACAACAACCATTCAAGAAATGGGTTAAGGCAGCGGGCATCGAGAAGAAACTCTCCTTTCACTGCCTCCGTCACTCATTCGCCACCATCCTTATCTCGTTGGGCATCGACGTATATGTTGTTTCAAAGATGCTTACGCACCGAAGCGTCAGGACGACACAGATTTATGCCGATGTGGTCAGCGAGAAGAAGCGCGAAGCATCCAATGCCATCACCCTGAAATAATCCATTATCTTTCAAGTAAAGCCATCTCGCATTCCGTGGGATGGCTTTATTATATTTCTGCTGAACAATAGGAAGTGGCAATTACCGAGAACGAGATAGATTCTGCCGTTTAGACGGTCAAGAATCTTATTCCACTCTTCAACTCCACCGAGACAGAAGTCTCCGAGATGGAAGACTACATCATCAGGCTCAACCACATTGTTCCAGTTAGTGATGATGGTTTCGTTCATCTGATCGACAGTCTTGAACGGGCGATTGCAATATTGCAGTATGTTGGAATGATTGAAATGTGTATCGGAAGTGAAGAA
>CAJTKG010000025.1:9654-39219 GCA_910576935.1 uncultured Muribaculaceae bacterium | reverse complement strand
GCGCATTACGAGTTGGCCGACTATCAGGGCAACATCACCGACGTCGTCGACTCGCGCGGCAACATCGTCAGTCACACCGGCTACTATCCCTACGGTCAGCCGTGGCGGCGACCCGCCGACATGCAACGACTCTATGGCGGCAAAGAATGGCTCGGTGCTGACGGCCGTGACGAATACGACTTCCATGCCCGCCGCCACGCGCCCCACCTCGCCCGCTTCACCACTCCCGACCCTATGGCCGAAAAATACTACGACATCTCACCCTACGCCTACTGCGCCGGGAATCCGATATTTTTTACGGATCCAACCGGCGATAGCCTTTATGTCGCTCCCGAATATCGCGAAACATTAAACAACAGTTTGCGGGAAGTATTCGGGAAAAACGCGGACAACTTTCAGTATACCGAGTCAGGCATGTTAACATATAATGGCGACAAAAAGGGTATGACGAGAAATCAGAAAAGCATTCTTAATGACATGGATAAAAAAATTCTATCTACACAGGACAGAACTGAATTGCTTTTGGGAAAATCCGTTACATTTACAAACAATGATGGTGAAACTATAACAAAAAAAGCTTTAGAATCCGGTGGAGCATTAAGCATTTTAGCATCAGATAAAGTAAATAATATGGGCTACAGTATAATATTGGTTGATCCATCAGTTACTGAAGTAAAGGTATTTGAATTAAAGAATGCTAACGATAATCAGGCTGGAAATTATGAACCGAAACAGATTAAAACAAACGTTACTGATATGATATTTCATGAAATGGGACATAAGATAATGGAAGGCCAGACACAAGATAAAGTCCTTGAATTTAACAATCGAATCAGAAGAATTTTAAAATTAAATAAACGAAAGCCGGATGAGGAACATAATCAATTCATTCTTTAACCCCAAGCGGTTGATTTTAATACAGTTTGTTATAATTACTACTTGTGTTAATTGTAATGCCAAAATAGACGGCAGTGTTTTCGCCACGCTCGAACGTGTTACAGAAGACTCTGTTTACTTTACTATACACAACAAGCTTAACGATTCAATATATTTCTTCGATTCCTACAGATCGTTTGATTATACGTTTTTTAACAATAAATATAGTATGAGTGAATATCTTCACAAGTACAACCCCGAAACTAAGAAATTTACTCTTTCGTTAACACCAATACAACATCGCCTTTGTTTGGGACGTACCGATTTGGTCGTCTGTGGCGCAGACGGAGTAGAACGCGGATATGCCCGCTATGTATTCAGACATATTCCACCTCAAAGTAATTTCACAATTAGCCTGCCGATGAACTCGATTCTTATGCCGACATATATCGAGGATGTCAATCTCGATGATGAAAAATTCTATAGAAATAAAAACATAATCAAAACATTTAGAAAGATTACCCGATATTTGTGCGACGATCAGCGATGGTTGACAATAGAGTTTGCATATTTCTATAATGATCTCTTAGTTAACTTCTGTATGGATACAAAAGAAGGGGAAATACTAACTCAAGAAATGCTTGACAGCTATCGTACATTTTCAATATCGCTTCTTATTGGCAACTAATTCTAAAACATAAAGGAACAACTGTTTAACAATATCAGCCATGTTGGCCGTTGAAATATCCTGAGGGCAAATTAGTATATGATTAGAATTTGTTTAAACAAATGCCGACGTTAGGACTTCAAAATATAACCAATGACATGGTCGCAGGCAAGATACCGAGCCGCAGCCGTCTCGTGTCGACGCGCTACTATTACGGCGACGGCACAGTCTGTCAGGGCGACAGTGTCATCATGACACGCTTCGACGGCGGATATTTCGACGTCTCGGGTACGGCGCATTACGAGTTGGCCGACTATCAGGGCAACATCACCGACGTCGTCGACTCGCGCGGCAACATCGTCAGTCACACCGGCTACTATCCCTACGGTCAGCCGTGGCGGCGACCCGCCGACATGCAACGTCTCTACGGCGGCAAAGAATGGCTCGGCGCCGACGGCCGTGACGAATACGACTTCCATGCCCGCCGCCACGCGCCCCACCTCGCCCGCTTCACAACCCCCGACCCGATGGCAGAAAAATACTACGACATCTCACCCTACGCCTACTGCGCCGGGAATCCAATCATGTATATCGACCCGACGGGATAAGATATATATCGTATTGACGAAAGTGGCCAGTTTTATATATTAGAAATAAATGACGACGAAAAAGACGTGATCTTTAACGACAATCTCGACGCCTCAATCGAAGTCAGCAAAGAATTTATGGCGTCACAACAAAAATTTTCAGGAGCGGATTGTGAAGGTGAATTCAAGGGCGAATTTTATAGTACTTCTGAAAATACGGATGTCTTATTCTATTTTTTACGAGATAACACAAATGTCGAATGGTCACAAGTAAAGGTTAACACTAATAATGGTAACGCGAAAAATTACATAGGAACTACACACCTAAGCAACGCCGACATTTCAGGCAATCTCATATTTAATCGTCATCTTGCCCCAAATGATGTATTAACCGAATTCAACCATATACATAGTGGAATAGCAATGCCTACAAAAAGCGACATTGATGTTATAACGCCCATGCAAGAGGGTTTTCCAAATGCCAAATTTTATATAATGTCGAAAGAAGAAAACCGCACTATCCGATATGATAAAAATACTCCCGTCGATAGATATACATTTGAAGGTTTTGAGGTCGTTTTTAGAGTTAATCCAAAATGAAAAGACTATCTCTCATAATATTAATCCTTTTTTGCCTAATATCTATAACGGCGCGGAGAAGCATGTATATAGGCAATTGCGGCTACACAGATAATGAATCATCTATGCAGTATGACTCTACTTTCGCCGTACTCAAATGGAATGATTCAGCCTTTGCTACGCCATACATCAGACCTATCGTCAACGACTTTGTAAATTCAATGTTAGACAGCACAAAACTTGGTTTGCGCTTCTTTGATTATGAAATTTCTCTGGGTTCGACAAAATACTATGATAATGCCATTATCATTAGCGAGACATTTAAATACAGACGGAATTATAACAAATGCCGTGGCGTTATACCATTTGTCCGCGCAAAAGATTCAAGTCGCGACAGTCTGCTGGTTTTTGTCAATTTTGACGCTGATACACAAAATGTTATAAGAGATTGTTTTAAAGAGACGGGGGATTCGATTGATTTATATCTTTATGCAGTTAAAAGGCCGGAGCCATATTATAAGCCCGATGGAACAAAAATATATTATGTCAGCCTGGATTATGACGGTACGTATAATCAATTTGCCGGTGCATTATATGGCAATCAGCTCATTCCATTTATTTTCACCCGAAAAGGAAAGCGAATCATATCAATTGATAATCTAAACGATACCGTAATAGATCATGAAGATTACAGACCGATATTTGACTCGATCGGCGTAAAAAATTAGGACTAAAATTCAAATAGCAATATATAAGTAGAAGAGACTATAAAATAAGATTTATGCTGAAACATCTGACAATAACAATATTATGCCTTGCGGCGGTTGTGCCGGCCGGAGCGCGGGAGTGGCGACTTGAGCGTGGCGTCACGCCGGTCAGGGTCGAGGCTGCCGAGTGGGATATGTCGGGAGGCGAAGCGTTGCCGCGAGATATGGCCGTGACCTACAAGGCATATGGCGACTCGCTCGTGTGCGAGAGTGCCGACGGCCGCCGTCGCTGGTTCAGAGTCGACGGCGATTCGGCGACATATATACTCGAAGAGTCACGCCTCGCCACCGTGAGGCCTGCAGGGCCGCTGCCGACGGCCGCTCTGGGCGACACACGCCACGTCGGCGACTGTGACTTCGAGGCCCGGGGCAGTTATAGCCGCGCGTTCAAGCTCGCCGAGCAGGGCCGTTACGAGACGTGGGAGGTAGGCCGCGGACGGCTCGTCGTCGCCCCGGGTGACACACTGCCGGGCGTCAGGGCTATATCCGAGCGCCGCAGTTTCACGGCGAAGATCTCTGCCGACGACATCACACTGCCTCTCGACGCCGTGACCGACTCGCTCGAGCGCTATGAAATCGTGACGACACGATGGTTTGCCGACGGCACGTCGCTGCCTGTTGCCGTTCAGACCGAAGTGACTGTTAGCGATGCCGCGGGCCACTGCCGTGACGGTTACAGCATGGCCCGGGTTATCGATGCGGCGGAATATGCGGCGGTAAGGGCCCGTGTCAGCGAAAGCCGCGATGACGTCAGTCTCCGTCTCGCCGAGGCAAAGGTGACTGTCACTGACGGCACGATGACGATAGTGGCCGACATAAGCGGGTGGCTGACGGTCGACGTCTCGACCCCGGGCGGAGTCAACTGGCTGAGATACACAGTCGACAGCTGTGCCGACGCGCCGATAGAGCTTGACGTCACCGCTCTGCCGCATGGCCGTTATATCGTCACTCTCGCAACCGACCTGCCCGCCTCGGCAAAGCATATGGTAACGGTCAGATAGCGCTTTATTATTTTGTAGAAACCGTTTCGCTGTGCGACAGGATCTTTTTGTAACTTTTTTTGTGGGTCGGCTGTTATGTAATTTAGAGCAGATTTGTTAATTTCGCTTGTTAATTCTATCACGACCTTCGATAATGAAAAAAATCATCATATTCCCGTTGTTGCTTTTGTTGGTGGCTTCGGTGGTTGTGGCCGGGTCGGCCACACGCAGCAAAAAGGCTGACATATCGCGTAACTTGCAGATTTTTAATGCTGTCTACAAGGAGCTACAGACCCAATATGTCGACACGATAGATGCCGACAAGACGATGCGCACGGCAATCGACGCGTTGTTGGGGCAGATTGACCCCTACACCGAGTATTACCCTGCCGACGACCAGGACGAGATAACATCGATATCGTCGGGTCAGTATGCCGGCATAGGCTCGTATATCGTCAAGCGAGGCAAGGAAGTGCTGATACACCAGCCGCAATGGGGTTCGCCCGCCCGCAACGGCGGCCTACGTCACGGCGATGTCATCCTCGCCGTCGACGGTTGGGAACTAAAACCCGAGACGGCGACTGCCGACGTGAGCAAACGTCTGCGTGGCCAACCCGGTACGCACGTGAAGATAAACGTGCGCCGTCCGTTTGTCGACGACTCGCTGCTGACGTTCGATATCGTCCGAAGCCAGATCAAGGTCAATCCGGTTCCCTATGCCGGTGTGCTCGACGACAGCATAGGCTATATACGCCTGACAACTTTCAACGAGAAGAGCGCCGAGGCGGTCAAGAAAGCCGTGACAGACTTCAACGCCGTGCCGGGTCTCAAGGGCATTGTGCTCGACCTGCGTGACAATGGCGGGGGCTTGCTCGAAAGCGCCGTGCAGATTGTCGGCAACTTTGTCAACCGCGGCACCGAGGTTGTGCGCACGAAATATAACGATTCGACCAAGGTGCAGATTTACAAGACACCCAAGACGCCGATAGCCCGCGATGTACCTTTGGTTGTGCTTGTCAACGACGGCACTGCCTCGTCGAGCGAGATTGTCTCGGGCTCGCTGCAGGATCTCGACCGTGCTGTCATCATAGGCTCGCGCTCGTTTGGCAAAGGGCTTGTGCAACATACACGCCCGCTGCCCTACGACGGTATTCTTAAAGTCACCGTTGCGCGATATTACATACCGAGCGGACGTCTGATACAGGCTATAGATTACTCGCATCGCGACGAGCAGGGGCGTGTGACCCGCATCCCCGACAGTCTGACGACGGTCTTCAAGACCCGCCACGGCCGTGAGGTGCGCGACGGCGGCGGCATAACGCCCGACATCGCTGTCAAACTTCCTGACGGTAACAGACTGTTATATAATATTGTGGCCGATTTCTGGGCTTATGACTATGCCAACCGTTTTGCTGCCGGAAACGCAAACGTTGGCTCGTCGGATGAGTTTGTCGTCGGCGACTCTATATTCAATGATTTCAAGAAATTCATCGATCCGGCCCGCTTCAAATATGACCGTCTGTGTGAGTCGGCTCTCAAATATCTGCGTGAGGCCGCTGAAAACGAAGGCTATATGAACGACACTGTTGCCGCCGAGTTTGCTCGTCTCGACACACTGCTGCGCCACGACCTCAATCGTGATCTCGACCATAACCGCAAGGATATCATCGAGATACTCGATAATGAGATAGCCGAGCGATATTTTTCGGACAGCGACCTTGTAAAGCGTTCGCTCGAAGGTGACGCCGCGCTCGATACGGCCCGGTCGGTGTTGTCGTCGCCTGACAGATATAAGGCAATACTCCGACCAAAGAAATGACAATCAAAGATCTAAGTACGATATTTACCACCGAGGCCAGGGCGAAGGCCCTTGCGTCGGTAGGCCGTAGCGCCGATGTGACGGCCTATGGGCTGGCCGGTTCGTCGGCTGCGGTGATGCTTGCCGGCACGAAACGCCGGTCTGTGCCCGTGCTTGTTGTCGGCGATTCGGCCGACGATGCAGGCTACCTGTATTTTGATCTGACGCGACTTGTCGGTGAAGAAGCCGTGGCCATATTCCCGTCGGGCTACAAACGCGACATCAAATACGGTCAGGTCGATCCGCCCTCGCAGATTCTGCGCACCGAAGCGCTCGGCCGCATCACCGATGACCGCAACCTGCGGTTTGTCGTCACCTATCCCGAGGCGCTCGCCGAGCGGGCCGCGGGCCGTCAGACCATAGCCGACCACACGCTTAATCTCGGTGTCGGCAATGTCGTAGATCTCACAAAAACACAGAAATGGCTGCGCGACAACGGCTTCACCGAAGTCGATTATGTCTACGAGCCGGGGCACTTCGCCGTGCGCGGCTCGATTCTCGATATCTTCGGCTACTCAAACGAGTTGCCCTACCGCGTCGACTTTTTCGGCGACGAGATTGACTCGATACGCTCGTTTAATGTCGAGACCCAGTTGTCGGAGGAGCGTTTCGACAGCATATCTGTCATAGCCGACGTCACGCGTGAGTCGGTCGGAGGCTCGCTGCTCGACTATATTGCCGACGAGACACTTGTTGCAGTCCGCGACGCCGCGCTGACGCTTGCGCGTGTCAGGGCCATCGGCGAAGAAGAGTTTTCGCAGAGTGCCATGATTGCCGACGAGGGAGATACCCGGGCCATGCAGCAGGTCGTTGATGTCGAGGCTTTCGCACGACGTTTCGCCACGTTCAGGCGTCTCGAGTTTACCGCCGCGCAGACTCCGGCCCGCGAGGTCAAGGCCTCCATCGACTTCAAATGCTCGCCGCAGGGCATATATCATAAGAATTTCGACCTTATCAGCGAGTCGTTTACCAAACTTATTGCCGAGGGATATAAAATCTATATTCTCAGCGACAACGAGAAACAGTTTGAACGTCTGCGTGTCATCTTCGAAGACCGAGGCGACAAGATTGAGTTCACTCCGGTGCTGTCGACACTCCACGAAGGCTTCGTTGACCATGTCACCAAAAATTGCCTTTTCACCGACCATCAGATATTCGACCGTTTCCACAAGTACACTCTTAAAAGCGACCGCGCCCGTTCAGGCAAACTCGCTCTCTCGCTCAAAGAACTTGGTCAGATAGAGGTCGGTGACTATATAGTCCACGTCGACCACGGCATCGGCACATTCGCCGGGCTGCTTCGCACCGATGTCGGAGGCCGCATGCAGGAGATGATAAAGCTTGTCTACAAGAACAACGATATCATTTTTGTGTCGATCCACGCTCTTCACAAGCTTGCCAAATATCGAGGCAAAGAGGGTGTCCCGCCAAAAATCAACCGCATCGGGTCGGGTGCGTGGAATAAAGTAAAAGAGCGCACCAAGAGTAAACTCAAAGATATAGCCCGCGATCTCATAAGGCTTTATGCGGCGCGTCGCGAGGAAAAAGGGTTTGCATTCTCGCCCGACTCATATCTGCAACAGGAACTCGAGGCCTCGTTTATCTACGAGGATACTCCCGACCAGTTGACAGCCACAAAGGCCGTCAAGGCCGATATGGAGAGCGACCGCCCGATGGACCGCCTTATCTGCGGCGATGTAGGTTTCGGCAAGACCGAGATTGCCGTGCGCGCCGCCTTCAAGGCTGCGACCGACGGCAAGCAGGTTGCCGTGCTCGTGCCTACGACCGTGCTGGCCTATCAGCATTACAACACGTTCAGAGACCGTCTTAAAGATCTGCCTGTCAGGGTCGACTATCTGTCGCGCGCCCGCACACCCAAGCAGGTCAAGGATATACTCGCCGATCTGGCCGCAGGCAAGATAGACATCATCATCGGCACCCATAAGCTCATAGGTAAGAGTGTCAGGTTTAAGGATCTCGGGCTACTCGTCATCGACGAGGAACAGAAATTCGGCGTCGCCGTCAAAGAAAAGCTCAAGCAGCTAAAAGTCAATATCGACACTCTGACCATGAGTGCCACACCCATACCGCGCACCCTTCAGTTCTCGCTTATGGGAGCACGCGATCTGTCGTCGATCAACACCCCGCCGCCAAACCGCTATCCGATAGTCACGACGGTCACGGCTCTTAGCGACGACATCGTATCCGAAGCCGTCAATTTCGAGCTGTCGCGTGGCGGACAGGCGTTCTTCATCAATCCGCGCATCGAAGGGCTTTATGATCTCGAGGCTATGCTGAAACGAGTCGTTCCCGATGCCCGCACGGTAATCGCCCACGGTCAGATGCCACCCGAGAAACTCGAGAAGGCCATCGTCGACTTTGCGGCACACGACTACGACATACTCTTGGCGACCACAATCATCGAGAGCGGCATCGACATGCCCAATGTCAACACAATCATCATCAACGACGCTCAGAAATTCGGTCTCAGCGAGCTGCATCAGTTGCGAGGCCGTGTAGGCCGCAGCTCGCGCAAGGCTTTCTGCTATCTCATGGTTCCACCCCATATACCGCTGTCGCCTGTCGCCCGTCGCCGTCTGCAGGCCATAGAGAGTTTCTCGGATCTTGGCTCGGGCATACATATAGCCATGCAGGATCTTGACATACGCGGTGCCGGCAATCTCCTCGGTGCCGAACAGAGCGGCTTCATAGCCGACCTCGGTTACGAGACGTATCAGAAGATACTCAAAGAGGCTGTCATGGAGCTGCGCACCGAGGAGTTTTCAGACCTCGCCGCGGCAGACGACGGCACTCAGAATCCACCGGAGTTTGTTGCCGATTGCGTCATCGAAAGCGACCTCGAACTGTTGCTGCCGGCGTGGTATGTACCGCAGGAGAGCGAGCGCATCGCGCTCTATCAGGAGCTTGACAGCATCGAGCGCGAAGACGATCTCAAGGCCTTCGAGAGCCGTCTTGAAGACCGCTTCGGCCATGTGCCGCCGGAGACCGTCGAGCTGATGCGTGTGCCCCGTCTGCGCCGCCTCGCCCGCCGAATGGGCATCGAGAAAGTCGTCATGAAACAGCAGACGATGTATCTCTATTTTGTCAGCGAAGAAAACAAGGCATATTATCAGTCGCCGATGTTCGGGCGCCTGCTCAATTACTTGCAGCTGAATCCGAAACGTGTGCAGATAAGGCAACGCAACTGCCGCCGCAGTTTCGCCGTGGCCTCGGTGACTACGGTCGAGGAGGCTGTCAATGTCCTGTCGACCGCACAATCTCTCCCTTCGATATAACACGAATTATAAATCCTTAAAATCTAAAGAATATGAAACGGCTGATTTTAAATCTACTCTGTCTGACGGCATGTGTGGCATCGCTCTTTGCT
Source organism: uncultured Muribaculaceae bacterium (assembly GCA_910576935.1). Lineage (GTDB taxonomy): Bacteria > Bacteroidota > Bacteroidia > Bacteroidales > Muribaculaceae > CAG-873. The sequence goes on along the minus strand of CAJTKG010000025.1, from coordinate 29,517 downwards.
GCAGACGAACCCGAAAAGCCCTGGCGTTATGTCGACGCACAGGAACTGCGCGTCATTAACAAGGGCTGGGACAATACTCTGCGCAAATATACCCGCATCCCGGCCAATCTCAAAGACTCGGTGCGTCCCGATCTGTGGGAGCGTTCGCAGTGCTCGAGCGGCATCGGTGTCCGCTTCGCCACCAACTCGACGCGCATCGGTGTCAAGTATGAACTGCTTTGGAACACTCACTTGATACATATGGCCGACACAGGTCTCAAAGGGACCGACCTCTATATTTTCGAAGGCGATTCGACGTGGCGTCATGTCAATACCAACCGTCCGTATGTCAACAACAAGGAAGAGAAGATATGCGAATCGACATATGTCAGCAATCTCGACGGCGAAATGCATGAATACATGGTCTATCTGCCTCTGTATGACGGAGTGGAGGAACTTTGGATCAAGGTTGATTCGGATGCTGTCATTACTCCGGGCCGTCTCGATCTTATCGACAAGGACACCAAGATCATAGCCTATGGCACGAGCATACTTCAGGGTGGTTGCGCGTCACGCACGGGTATGGCCGCAACAAATATCATCTCTCGCGCTCTCAATTGCGAGATCGTCAACATCGGCATCAGCGGCGAGGGCAAGATGGACAACTGCATGGCACGCGCAATGGCAGAGATAGAAGATGCTGACCTCTATCTCATCGACCCTGTGCCAAACTGCACCGAGATGATGTGTGACACGCTGACTTACGACTTTATCAATATTTTGCGCAAGGCTCGCCCCGACGTGCCCATTGTAATGCTTGAAGGCCCGATTTACCCCTATGCGCGTTACGATTCGTTTTTCAACAAATACCTGCCTGCCAAGAATGCTGCCTTCCGTCGTAATTACGAACGTCTGAAGGCCGAGAATCCCGACAATCTCTATTACGTAGATTCTATTGAGCTTGACGGCGTAGAAGACGATGGCACTGTCGATGGTATCCATCTCACTGATCTGGGCTTCAAGTATTATGCCGAAAAGATGACTCCGATACTTCGCGACATACTCGCCAAAAAGGCTAAGTAATAGCATAATCGACGTCTTCCCGGCCGTCGCATGGTGCAAGGGGTAAAGGCGTATGGAGCAAGGGCTAAATCCCTTGCGTTGATGGTTAAAGCTTTGATTTTGCGACGACTAAAGTCGTCGCTCCATGCGTCGTGGTTTCAAGCCGAGGGTTGAAACCCTCGGTCCATAACGACGGTCGGAGACCGCTGCTCCATGTCGGCTGATTCCCGTCGGTCTATGCGCCGCGGATTTGCAATTACGGGGATGATGGTTTTGATTTATATGTGTTTGTGATGCCCCCGGGGGTTATATTATTCTTGCTTTGAGTCCGAGGTCGGTGAGGCGGGCGAGGACTTCTTTGCGGCGGTCACCCTGGATGAGAATCTCGCCTCCGCGGGCGGAGCCGCCTGTGCCGAGGCTACGTTTGAGCCGGGATGCAATATCGGCTATGGCGTCGTCGCTGATAGTGAAGCCGGTGATGATGGTTGCGGTCTTGCCGGCGCGGCCCTTGCGCTCGAGAATGATGTCGAGACGGCCGCTCTGTTGCTTTTTGTCTTCGGCGTTCAGGTCGGTGTCGGGTATGCAATCTGTCGGCGCGGGTGTGTCGGCCATGGTGTCGCGAAGCGATTGCAATGAGTCAAGCCAGTTTTCCATATATAGTAGTTGTCAGTCCTGACTGAAACGGTTGGGGTGGTCATGATACTCTGACGGCTCGACGGCGAGCATGCTGTCGGTTTCGTCGATGATTATAGGCGTTTCGTCGGTGATACTGTCGGGGCGTTCGTCGAGAGATTGCAGTATGCGGCTCAGCAGCAACAGCTGTGACTGTTGGTCGAGTGTACATTTTCTGAAGAATGCCGAGACCGAGTCGGGCGAGCGCTCGCCTGCGTCTCGGAAACAGCGTGTCGCCATGGCGATATTGTCGTCTTCGGCCGAGTAGTCGGCAAGTTTTATAAACATAAGTGTCAGTCGGCACAAGCGGTCGACACTGAGATTGGCGATGCGCCCGGGTGTTACGAGGCTGTCGCATATAGTCCGAGCTTCTTCGTAGCGTCCGTCTTCGTAAAGGGCTTCGGCACGAATGACCGGGTCGCCGGTATGGTCGGGCACGCCGCAGGCCATGGCGGCCGCAGCAATCACTGCTATAGTTGTCAGTTTTGTTAATGTCATAAAAGAATGACGCTTATTCGCCTGTGGGAGGAGTAGCGGCGGGTAAGTCAGGATCTATGATGGTTTCGTCGAGCGATTGTCCGTCGGGGTTCTGCCATGCGTTTTCAGACGGGGAGAGGCTGTCGGCCGCTGTGCGGTATATGTCGGTGACGTTGTCGCCTTGCGGGGTGTCGACGTGTGTGCCGGCGTCGAGCCATCCGATATAATAGAGAAGGCCCATGACGATGGCCGCGACGATCAGGCCGACGAGCAGCCAGATCCAGAAACTGATGCCTTTTGATGATTGAGGAGACATGATAGCGAATTGTTTAACGGGGTTATAAGTTCTTTACTTTTTCGACGAAGTCGATCATCTTGATGGCGGCTTCGGCCGCTTCGATGCCTTTGTTGCCGAGGCGGCCGCCGGCACGGTCGATGGCGTCTTGCTCGTTGTCGACGGTGAGGACACCGAAGATGACGGGTATATCGCAGTCGGCGTTCAGGGCCGTGACGCCTTGGGTGACGCTGTCGCAGACGTAGTCGAAGTGGGGAGTGCCGCCGCGTATGACGCAGCCGAAGACGATGACGGCGTCATAGAGGCTTGTCTCTATGAGCTGAGAGGCGGCAAAGGTGAGTTCGACGGTGCCGGGCACGTTGTATACGTCGATGTCTTCGGCGGGATAGCCTTCACGCCTGAAAACTTCGAGAGCGCCGTCGGTGAGGGCCGATGTGATGTGATTGTTCCACTCGGCTGCGACGATGGCTACGCGACATGATGAGGGATGAGGGAGTGCTGTGCGGGGGGCGCTATGAGGATTCTGTGTCGACATTTTTTGTTTTATTATATAACACGTTGGTGATATGAATTGTTTGTCAATGGCTCTTTTGCCATTCTTCGGTTATTGTTTCGGCGGCCTGTTGAGCCGATTTGGCTGCGCCGGTGATTACTTTGCAGCGGAGATCTTCGGGCGGGGTGTCAAGGTCGTCGGGCTTTATGTCGCAGGCATAGAGGGCAGCGACGGCACCGGCGACGGCACCGGCATTCCACAGCAGTGTCGCGCAGGTCTCGGCGGGGATTGACGTGTCGGTTACTTCTTTGCCGCTGTAGTAGCTTATGCGGTGACATGCCGTGTCGATGTTGACAAGCGAGCGGCAGTAGAAATCGATGTGATTGTGGTAGCAGGCATCGCCTTGTTCGGTGCCGAAGATTGCGGTCATGTCGCGGCTGCGTGTGATGACGAGGTTTGCATATTCGAGGTTCTCGAGTATGGCGGGCATGACGCGAGTGATGCGTGGCTCGCGGTCGGTCGGGAATCCGGGGAGGTAGACCATGACGGCTTTGCGTTCGGCTGCATGGGCGAGTAGCTGTGTCATGCGCGGTCGCATGCGGGCATCGAGCGCATAGAAACCTCCGAAGACGACGATATCGCCTTCGTCGATGCGCGGCCATACGATGTCGAAGCATTCGTCGGGATAGTTTTCATAGCGGGTTACAGCTGTCGTGCCGTCGGTACGGGTGGTGTAGATCTGAACGGGGGTGTTGCCTTCGGTGTATCGGTCTACCGATGTCATGTCGACTCCGGCCGGGACGAGATAGTTGGCCACGATGTCGCCCACGGGGTCGGAGGCTATCTCAGAGGCCATTATGACTGGCATGCCGTATCGGGCGAGCATTGCGGCGGCATTGACGATGCGTCCGCCCGGGACAGATCCGACAGGGCGGCGGTCTTTGAAGATGATGTCGAGACCGCATTCGCCGATGCATATGATTTTTTTCATATCGGTGATGTTTATTTGTTGTCGCCGCGGGCGGCGCTGCCGAGATATCCGCCGTGATGTCGTTTGGCATATTCGGCGCGTGTGAAGCCAATGGCTTTCATGACATTGACGACGAGAATATCGCCGATGACGGTCATGACGGTGGTCGAAGTCGTCGGTGTCAGGCCCAGGGGGCATACTTCGGGCGAACCGCCTGTCGGCAGACACCAGTTGGCCAGAAGTGCCAGCGGTGAGTCGGGTGCGCCGGTTATGACGATAAAGGGCATATCGGGATATATGCCTTTGACGAGGTCGACCAGTTCGATAATCTCGCGTGTCTTGCCCGAGTTTGAAATCAGGAGCATTATGTCGTTTGGCTGCAGGACGCCGAGGTCGCCGTGCTGAGCCTCGCTGGGATGCAGGTTGACGGCCGGAGTGCCGGTTGAGGAGAATGTCGTGGCGATGTTCATGGCTATCTGTCCGGCTTTTCCCATACCGGCGGTGACGAGTTTTCCGCCGCGTCGGTTGACGTGTTCGACGATGGCTTCGACGGCTCCGTTATAGTCATCGGTAAACGGTATTTCGGTTACGGCTTTGCTTTCGGCCTTGAGAATGTCGGCCATTGATTGTTTTATATCCATCCGTGAATGTTATTAGGTTAATCGTCCTCGTCGTCGTATATGGTGGGGTCGGGTATGCCGGCGGCGGCGATGGCCTCGCGTCGCTCGCGGCAAGTGCCGCAGCGTCCGCAGTGGTGTTCGCGGCCTTTGTAACACGAGTATGTGTTGGCGTAGTCGACGCCGATGGCGGCGCCTCGGCGTGCTATGTCGGCTTTGGAGATGAGAGAGTATGGCGCTTCGAGACGTATGTTGTCGTATGTGCCCAGGGCGATGGCCTGTGCCATAGCCTTGACGAATGAGTCGCGGCAATCGGGGTAGAGGGCATGATCGCCCGAATGACTGGCGATGAGGATGCGTGTGAGCCCCCGGCTTTCGGCGAGACCGGCGGCGGCAGAGAGCATGATGCCGTTGCGGAAAGGGACGACTGTCGATTTCATGTTGTCGAAGTCGTATTCGCCTTCGGGTATGGCGTCGGCGCCTTCGAGCAGAGAGCTGTGAAAGTTCTCGCCGATAAACGAGAGGTCTATTTCGATCAGTTCGATGCCGAGTTGGCGGCAGTTGAGACGCGCCATCTCGATCTCGCGTGCGTTGTGGTTTGAACCGTAGTTGAATGTGACGGCGAGGTCGATCGAGTCTTTGTATTCGTGGAGCATGGTTACCGAGTCCATGCCGCCCGACAGTACCATCAAGGTGTCGTGTTTCATTGTTGTCGAGTGGGTTAGAAGTCGTTACGGAAGGCTGCGAGCATGCGTTGACGGGCGAGGTCGCGATGGTCATCGTCGGCGTAATTGGCAAACGGATATATCGATATGCCGCCGCGGGGTGTGAAGAGACCTATGACTTCGAGATATCGCGGGTCCATGAGTTTGACGAGGTCTTTCATTATGATGTTGACGCAGTCTTCGTGGAAGTCGCCGTGATTGCGGAAGCTGAAGAGATAGAGCTTGAGGCTTTTGCTCTCGACCATCTTCAGGCGTGGTATGTAGTTGATGATGATTTTGGCGAAGTCGGGCTGGCCTGTCTTGGGACAGAGTGATGTGAACTCGGGACAGGTGAAGGTCACGAGATATTCGTTGTCGGGATGTTTGTTGTCGAAGGTCTCGAGTATGGCGGGGTCATATTCGGTCGGATATTTCACACCTGTGTTGCCCAGCAGGGTGAGACGGCTGACTTCTGAATCGGTTCGTGACATGGTTTTAACGGGCGATTAAGAGGAAGTAGTTTTTCTTGCCTTTCTGGACGATGATGTATTTGCCGTTGAGGAGCATGTCGGTCGATGCGGGGGCATATGCGTCGGTAACTTTCTCTTTGTTGACGGCAAAGGCGCCCTGCTGTACGAGTTTTCGTAGCTCGCTCTTCGAGGGGAATACCTGCGCTTTGTCGACGAGAAGGTCGGCGAGTTTGATGCCTGCGGCAATGTCGTCGCGCGAGACCTCGAAGGTGGGGACGCCTTCGAAGACGGCGAGGAGTGTGGCTTCGTCGATTTTGTGGAGCGTTTCGGTGGCTTTGTTGCTGAAGAGTATCTGCGAGGCCTCGACGGCGGCCTCATAGTCGGCGGCCGAGTGTACCATCGTGGTTATTTCTTTGGCCAGACGTTTCTGCAGGGGACGCTGACCGGGGTCGGCTGTCTGGGCGGCGACGAGGGCGTCTATTTCCTCGCGGCCGAGCTGTGTGAAGATCTTGATGTATTTCTCGGCGTCGGCATCGGAGACGTTGAGCCAGAACTGGTAGAATTTATAGGGCGAGGTATAGCGTGGGTCGAGCCAGACGTTGCCGCTCTCGGTTTTGCCGAATTTGCCGCCGTCGGCTTTTGTTATCAGCGGGCATGTGAGGGCGTATGCCTCGCCGCCGAGGGTGCGGCGTATCAGTTCCGTGCCTGTTGTGATGTTGCCCCATTGATCTGAGCCGCCGAGCTGAAGACGGCAGTTTTTATCGCGGTAGAGTGTGAGGAAGTCGTAGCCCTGGACGAGCTGATATGAGAACTCGGTGAACGACATGCCCTGCTGTGATTCGCCCGAAAGACGTTTTTTGACAGAGTCTTTTGCCATCATATAGTTGACGGTGATGTGTTTGCCTACGTCGCGTATGAAGTCGAGGAAGGAGAAGTTTTTCATCCAATCGTAGTTGTTGACCATCTCGGCGGCGTTTGGGGCGTCGCTATCGAAGTCGAGAAATTTGGCGAGCTGGCGTTTGATGGCTTCCTGATTGTGGCGCAGGGTTTCTTCGTCGAGGAGCTTGCGCTCCTGGCTTTTCATCGAAGGGTCGCCGATCATGCCGGTCGCACCGCCGACGAGAGCTATGGGTTTGTGCCCCGCGCGCTGGAAGTGTTTTAGCATCATCACGCCGACGAGGTGGCCGATGTGGAGGCTGTCGGCTGTCGGGTCGATGCCGAGGTAGGCCACGGTCATCTCTTTCTTGAGTTGTTCGTCTGTACCGGGCATGACGGAGTGTATCATGCCGCGCCAGGTGAGTTCTTCTATGAAGTCCATATATCTGAGTTGTTGTTTGTTTATTCCGTTTTGTTCAGTTGTGCAAAATTACTCATTTAATTTTGATTGTCAAATAGTGGCCGGAAAAACAACAACGCCGGCCACTTTCACAAGCGTCCGGCGTCATCTTCCTCTATCTAACCGGCGGATGTCGCTGATGGCATCAGCGTCCGTGCGGGGGGCCGCCCGGACCACCGGGACCGAAACGGCGTGCGTTACGGTCGCGGGGTTGTCCGCCTTTACCAAATGTGTTGAATTTATATGAGAAAGTAACCATGAAGTAGCGTGTGAGCGAGTTGTAGCGTGTGTCGTCGATATAGTTGGCGGTGACGTTGCGGCGCACGTTTGAGCGCTGTTGCAACAGGTCATAGCCCTGGAGCGAGATTGTGGCCGACCGGTCGCGCAGGAACTGGTATGATATAGATGCGTTCCACATCCACTGGTCTGTGTCGTAGCCCTGTGAATATCCGCTTGTGCCGGAATAGCTCAGATCGGAATTGAGAACGAGGCCGAAAGGAGTGTAGTATGTGGCACGGAGTGCACCGCCGTAGGTGTGGACGGTGTGGTTGGCGCTGCTCTGGAGGCTGTTGGTGACGTTCTGGAGGTTGTAGAACGGACGTAGCTCGATCTCGACGTTGTCGGGGCGCCATGCTATGCCGAATGATTCGCCGGCCATCAGAGAACCCGAGCTGTTGCGCCGGTTGTTGTTGAAGCCTATCGAACGGGTGTAGAAGAGCATGACGTGGTTGTTGAATGTGAACGAGCGGTTGCGGAAGGGGAATGAGATCATGTTCATTGCACGAACGTTCCACGAGCCGTTGACGTTTTCGTATGTTGTGGTCTGGCCGCCTGTCTCGCTGTTGTATGTCGTGCGGGAGACGATTGAGTTCTGTGCTACCTGAGCGTCGAGCATCGCCATTATGGCGCGCTGTGCTTCGGGCTGGAAGTCTTGGAATCGCAGACGCAGGTGGTGGGTGAATGTGGGGTCGAGGTTCGGGTTACCGATGATGACACGGAGAGGGTCGCTCATGTCTGCGACGGGCTGCAGCTGGGTCATAGAGGGCTGTGACGAGCGGCCCATATAGTCGAGGTTGAACGAGCGTGTTTTGGTGACTTTCCAGCGGTAGCGCAGATAGGGAGCGTAGTTCCATACCCAGCGCGAGGGTATCGAGCGGCTGTCGTCCTCGAGGTTTATCGAGCGCGACATCTGGGGGACGAGTGACATGCCTACATCGACGTTGTGGGCGGCGGTGACGTGGCGGTAGCCTACACGTATGTCCTGACTGAAGTAGTCGTTGCGGAAGCGGTTTGACAGGTCGGGGTTGTAGATGAGTTCGTCGGAGATGACGGGTGCGCCCTCCCAGCCGTCGGGGAAGTCGACGGGATGGTCGTAGGTGAGTCGGTCGGCGTTGTTCCAGCGGTACTGGATGCGGTAGGCCACGGTCAGGAAGTTGCCTTTTTTGACGTCGCCGAGGGGTTCGGTCCACGAGACGCGGGCGCTGACGTTGTCGCTCCAGGTGTGGTTGTCGCCGTATTGGTCGGTGAGGTCGATCGAGTCATTGAAGAGGGCGAAGCGGTTCCACGAGTATGAGTTGGAGCGCTCGCGCACGTTTGAGTGACGGTAGTTTGCGAAGATCGAGAATGAGCGTCCGGGATGGGAGCGGAATTTGTGGTTGTAGATCAGTCGTGTGCCGAATTCGATCGATGTGCCGCGCGAGTTATCGCGGTTGATGCTCCGCACGATTTCGCTGAGATCGGCGTTGCCGGCGCGTGTCAGTGATGAATCGAGCGAGTTTGAGTTGTTGCGGTTCCAAGAGAAGCTGGGCCTGATCTCGAGGGTGTTGAAGGAATCGGGATTCCACTGTATGCGGAAGTCGGCCCGCAGGTTGCGTCCTTTGTCGCGGGCGTATTTCGATGAGTTGACATATGAGGTGGAGTCGGGGAAGATGTTCTGGCGGTCGGAACTCTGTCGTGTGTCGCGGTCGCTCTCTGAGTACATGACGTCGCCGCCGACTCGGAATATCTCTTCTTTGCCGATGTTGAAGTTGACGCCGAAGGCTCGTGAGGCGGTTATGCCGTTTGTGCCGCCGAATCGACGGAATCGGCCTGATGTGCCGTCGGTGAAGTTGAGGTCGTTGACGTTGTTGAGGCCGCCGATGAAGGTGATCTGGTTGTCGTTCCAGAAGCGGTTGATGTTGAACGAGCCTTTGTAGCGGCTGTCTGTGCCGTAGCCGGCTTCGGCGTTGCCGAACCAACCGTTTTTCATGCCTTTTTTGACGGTGAGGTTTATGACGGTCTCGTCTTCGCCGTCGTCGACGCCGGTCATGCGGGCGAGGTCGCTCTTGCGGTCGACGACCTGGAGTTTGTCTACCATGTTGACGGGTAGGTTTTTTGAGGCTACTTTGGGGTCGTCGCTGAAGAATTCCTTGCCGTCGACGAGTATCTTGGTTACTTCTTTGCCGTTTGCAGTGATTTTGCCTTCGGAGTCGACTTCGACGCCGGGCAGGCGCTTTAGCAGGTCTTCGACTACGGCGTTGGGTTGTGTCTTATAGGTGTCGGCATTGAATTCGACGGTGTCTTCCATGACTTTTATCGGTGTCTTGATGCCGACGACAGTGGCTTCGGCCAGCATCACTGAACTCTCGGTGAGTGTGATGGGCTTGAGTGTTATGTTTTTATCGGTGATGGTCACGTTGCGATGCTCGGGGTTGTATCCGACATACGATGCTTCGAGTATATAGCGACCTTTTGCGATGCCGTCGATGCGGTAGCGTCCGGTCTCCGAGCTTACGCCGGTCTTGACGACGGTGCTGTCTTTTGCCGACAGGAGTTTGAGCGATGCGCTTATCATCGCTTCGCCGTCGCCGTCAGTGACGGAACCGCTGATTGTGTAGGCTGATGCCGTGAGGCTGCAACATACGAGCAATAGCAGTGTGATGATTGCAGCCGGTCTTGTTGTGAATAGGTTTGGATTTTTGACGTACATGTGAAGTCGGTTGATTAGGTTCTACGCCCAAATATGATGCGAAATTACAAAAATGGTTTAATTGCCGCAAGGTCAGTACCTGCCGTCTCGGCGCTTTTATCGACAAACGGCCTCTTTTTATCGACGAAAACAGATTAGGCGTTGGCAAAACTTAACGCCTGTGAAATTGTTTAATATGTAATTATATTAAGGTATAATCAAAATGATATGGCTATGAAACGAGTGATATTGAAATGCGGCCTGGCATTGGCTTCGGTCATGGCCATGAGTTCGTGTGCCGATATGATGTTGTCGACAGATCTCGGCTATGGTGATTTCTATCCCGATTATAGCGATTATAACTGGTATTGGAATTCATATCCTTATTATAATAACGGTTTCTTCGGCCCTCCCGGTCCGCCGCCACGTCCGCGTCCGCCACAAGTGTCGGTGCCCGATTATCGTCCGCCGACGTCGGGCAATCCCGGACAGGTCAATCGGCCTCCGGCGATGACAGAGCCTGACGGCTCGCAGCGTCCGGGCAATATGGGTCGTCCGCAGAACGACCGCGGACGTCGCTGAAATAAGCAGCAGTGAAGAGCCGGAGAAGTTGTCGCAGTATTTGCATAATTAAGTTTTTTAGTTTAATTTTGTGGGTAATTAACCTTAAATATAAACTAAATGAAAAAACTTCTACTCGCTCTGCTGCCGGTTCTGGCATTTGCTCCGGCGACAGATGCAAAAAATCTGTTTATAAACGGACAGGATTATGAGGTTGACACGCTTGTATATAAGCATCCGGTAGGTCCGGGCACGACTTACGCTTATTATCGCGTTCCCGACCGTCCGATCGATATGTTTGTGCTTGAGATCGATCTCAACAATCCTTATATCACACTCGAGGTATGCAACGGCGGTGAGGCTGCCGTGGCGACCGAGCGACCGACGTCGATGTACAGGCGCAACGATAGTCCGGGCCATGACATGGTTGCCGCCCACAACGGCGATTTCTATACCACGGCCAACGGTGAGGCGGGCATCTCGCGTATGGGTCTTATCGGAGCCGGTGAGTGTATCTTCAATCCCACGGGCACGACGCTTATGGTAATCGACGGCACAAACAGTGCCTACTGCGACTATGTCAACTTCGGCGGCACTGTGGTCTCGAAGACGGCCTCGACACGCATCCATACCGTCAATCAACTGCGTCTTGAGTGGGAGCCTGCTACTCATGCCAATCAGATGTCGCTTTTCACAAATGCGTTTGGCGATAAACTTCATGCAAGTTCGGCCGGCGGCGCGGTCGCTGTCATCAGGGCCAAGGCCGGTTCGGCTGTCTGGCCTACGAACAAGCCGTTGGCCTGTGTGGTCGAGAGTGTCGGCGATAATCCGGGACAGCCGGAGATCCCGGCGGATGCAGCCGTGCTCTACGGTGTCGGTGAGTCGGAGGCTTTTCTGCGCACTCTTTCGCCCGGCGACGAGCTGACAATCAATCTCGGCGTGTCGCTGCCGTCATATCCCGATGTCAATGTTGTGCGTGAGGCCATCGGCGGCAGCAATCATATCATATTGCGCAACGGCGAGGTGACAAATATCAACGACCCGTCGCTGCATCCACGAACATTCATAGGTATGTCACAAGACAAGAAAAAGGTCTATTCGGTAGTCGTCGACGGTCGTTATGCCGGTTCGGCGGGTATCGATCTTGACGATGAGGGGCGTGTGCTGAGCTGGCTCGGTGCGACCGACGGCATCAATCTCGACGGAGGTGGTTCGTCGTGCATGGTTGTATACGGCACTCAGCAGAACCATCCGAGCGACGGCGTCGAGCGCGCAACCGGTAACGGCGTGCTCTATTATTCAACCGCGCCTGTCGATGACAATATCGCGCAGCTCGGGTTTGAGCCGCGAGCCTACCGTGTGCCTGTCATAGCCAAGTTTAGACCGGCTATCTTCGGCTATAATCAATACGGTCTGCTGAAGACTCGCGATCTCGATGGCGTCACCCTCAGCTGTGACCCCGAGGTCGGCAGCATCAACGAGCGCGGCGAGTTTGTGGCGGCCGCTACAGAGGCCCACGGTTATATATATGCGACATATGAGGGTGTCACGGCCCGGCAGGAGGTTTTTACTGTCAATGCCGTGCCGACACTTGCCGACGAGGTCTATGTCGTTGACAACCGGGGTGAATATCCTATCAGAATGACCGCGCCTCTCGGTCGCTACAGCTATGATGTCGATCCGGCATCGGTAGAATGGACTGTCGCCGATCCGTCGGTATGCTCGGTCACAGGCGGCTATGTACGCGGTATCGCCGAGGGTGTCACGACGATAACCGGCAAGGGTAAGGATTTCGAAGGTACTGTCACGATCAAGTGTGAGATACCCAAAGACAAAGCGCTTTCGGTCGCCCGAGACTTCAATGCCTCAGACTGGACGCTTAAACAGACCGGCGGAACAGGTCTGACTATTTCGTCCGAGGGTGCCGGCCTGTCGCTTGACTATACAGGCAACGGTTCGGCTCGCGGCGCATATATTTCTCTGGCAAACCGCAAGGTGCTGACAACCTACGGCCTGCCTAAGGCGCTGGCTGTTGATATAAACCCGGGCGATGCTACCGTGTCGTATATCTCTCTCGAGTATACCGATGCCCGTGGTGGCCACGGCACATGGTATCTGACTCAGACCCAGCTTGAAAATAATACAATAACGTCGTTGACAGGTAATCTTGACGAGATCGTCGAAACTGACAACAATGCTTGCTATCCGATAGTTTTCAGCTCTATGCGTCTTGGCATGGGTGTCTCGAAAAAAGGTGATGCATTCTCGATAAAAATTCCGCGATTTGAATTTGTCTACGGTTCGACCGAAGGTGTCGGTGATATCATTGCGGGTGACGACCGGTCGCTCGATATTGTCGCCACGGCTTCGACACTGAAGGTCGGAGGTATAGGCGGCCGTCTTGAGGTCTTTGACCGTGCAGGCGCGTGTGTCTTTGCTCGTGAGGTGGTTGCCGGCGAGACCGTGACCCATAATCTCGCGGCGGGATTCTATATCGCCCGCATCGGTGAGACTTCGGTAAAGTTTGTGGTGATATAAGTCGGCTTCGGCCGTCGCACGTAATGATATGGCGCTGTGTCGGGAACTTGTATTTTGACACAGCGCCTTGTCTTGTGATTCTTGAGAAAATAACAAGGAGCGACATCGCGTCGCCCCTTGTCAGAAAATGTTACTGAAGATGCAACGGCTTTAGCTTTCAATATGACTTGAAACTGCAGGTTTTCGCTCGGCAGATGCCACAAAACGGCATAGGCTAAAGCCATGGCATATATTTGGCAAAAATAAGAAAAATGGGCCAAATTACCCCCCCCGATTGCTAAATTTTGTTAAAAACAATTCATAGATTTAAATTGGCTGTCAATCTTTTTTTGAGACAGTTAATGCTTTCTGTTGGGTAGCTCCATCGATTTGCAATCCGGTCGAGTTGAATATTTATACGTGATCATAAGAGTTTCCGATAATTGGCAACTTTGATTTTTACGGATGGTAATACAAAAATTATGTTTGGAATTTGTGCGTTAGCAATCGGGCAGAGCTAATTTCGCCGCCCGAAGGCGAGATTGAGGAAGAGCCCGGGGCAAATCGGCGAGTCGCGAGCCGATTTTTAATCACTTGCTAAACAATAATTATCCCACCCAAGAGTCACAGTGTTGTAAAAAATCGTTTACTTTGCAGTAATTTAACGTGAGTTCGACATAAGAATAACGACAATATATGTCACCAAAGGTGGTGGAGAAGGTGTGCAAAGGGTCCCCAACTAAATTGCTAAGGGCTGATGTAGTGTTTTAAGAACATGAAAAAGGGTCACCGGTTGGTGACCCTCGGGGTGATCCATATTGGATTCGAACCAATGACCTCCTCCCTGTCAAGGAGGCGCTCTAAACCAACTGAGCTAATGAATCGTATGTCGAGTGATCCATACTGGATTCGAACCAGTGACCTCCTCCCTGTCAAGGAGGCGCTCTAAACCAACTGAGCTAATGAATCGTATGTCAAGTGATCCGGATGCGACTCGAACGCATGACCGTCTGCTTAGAAGGCAGATGCTCTATCCAGCTGAGCTACCGGACCAACCTTTTGCGGTGCAAAGATAATGTTTTTTTATTGCATCTGCAAATATTGAACAAATATGGTAACATAATAGTTATATTTAGTAAATTTGTCTATCAATTAAAAACTCAAAGAAATATATTATGAACGATTTTAATGAACTGATCAAAAGCGATAAACCTACGTTGGTCGATTTTTTTGCCACTTGGTGTGGCCCGTGCCGTATGCAGGGCCCTGTTCTCGAGGAAGTCAAAAACAAGGTAGGCGATACGGCCAATGTCCTGAAGGTTGATATAGATAAAAATGTCGAGCTTGCGCAGCGTTACCGTGTTCAGTCGGTGCCGACGCTTATTCTTTTCAAGAACGGTGAGCCGGTTTGGCGTGCTGTCGGCCTTCAGCAGGGTGATGTCCTTGAGGCCAAGATCAAAGAGCATCAGTCGTGAGCTGACCGGATAAGAAAAAAACGGCGCGCCGTCGGAGGTTGATCCGGCGGCGCGCCGCTCTGTTATATGGATGTTATGCTAAAGTCAGAATGAGGACCTGGGCGGCTACAACGCGCAGGAACATTGTGAGAGGGTAGACTGTCGAGTATGCTACGGCGGGGGCGTCGTTGCCGGTGGAGTTGCCGGCGTAGGCAAGGGCAGGGGGATCGGTGCAGCTGCCGGAGAAGAGGCCCATTATAGATAGGTAGTTGATCTTATATTTGTGGCGGGCGATGAGTCCGACGATTATCAGGGGTATGACTGTGATGACAAAGCCCCAGATGACCCACCACATGCCTGTTGTGTTGAAGACTGCGTCGGCGAAGCCTTTGCCGGCCGAGATGCCGACGGATGCGAGGAAGAGGCAGATGCCGAGCTCGCGGAGGAGCAGTGATGCAGCCGATGATGTATAGGTGACGAGTTTTGCTTTGTAGCCGAAGCGGCTGAGAAGTATAGCGACGACGAGCGGACCGCCGGCGAGGCCGAGTTTCATGCCAAAGCCGATGTTGATCGAGCCGAGGATGATGCCGAGGATGATGCCGACGAATATTGTTATCAGATTGGGCTGGTCGAGACGCTTCATCGAGTTGCCCAGGCGGGAGGCGAGGCGGTCGATGTCTTCGAGGTTGCCGACGACTGTGATGCGGTCGCCCATCTGCAGGCGCAGGTTTGGCGAGGCAAGAAGGTCGACGCCGGCGCGGTTGACGCGTGTGGCGTTTAGTTTATAGCCGTTGTGGAGGCGCAGACTGCCGAGGGCGACGCCGTTGTATTGGCTTTTGGTGACGAGGATTCGACGCGAGTAGACGGGCGTGGGTGTCGAGTTCCAGTCCATTTCGATCTCGGGGCCTATTACGGCTTTGAAACGCTGGGCGTCGATAGCCGAGCAGATTATGAGCAGTTTGTCGCCGACGTGTATGCGTGTCGATGATTTGGGGATGGTGATTTCGTCGTCTGACGACATGAGGCGTGAGACGACGAAGTTACATTGTATAATGTCGTGGAGAGCAACGAGCGTTGTGTCGTCGATGAGTTTGTTTGTTACTTGTATCGATAGGAGGAAGGGTTTGAGCTGTGAATTTTCCTGCTCGTCTTCTATTTCTTTGATTTCGGTGTCGGTTTTGATTCTGAATATGCCTTTGATGACAAACATGGAGAGGATGATGCCGACGACGCCGAGGGGATAGGCTGCGGCGTAGCCCGAAGCCATGAGGTTGGCTTGTTCGGGGCTGCTCATCTGGCTGATTGCCTGTTGGGCGGCTGCCAGACCGGGTGTGTTGGTGACCGCTCCGCTCATGACGCCGACAAGGGCGCTTATATCATTGACGTTGCCGAAGAAGTAAACACCGAGAACAATCGCGACGTTCAGTATGATGACGAGGACTGCCAGGCCATTGAGCACCACGCCGCCTTTCTTGAAAGATGAGAAAAAACCGGGGCCGACCTGAAGACCTATTGAGAATATGAACAATATCAGGCCCAGTTCTCTGACAAATTTAAGAATATCGGAGTCGACCTCATAGCCGAAGTGTCCCATGAGAATGCCGACAAACAGCACAAAGGTGACGCCGAGCGAGACTCCGAAAATCTTGAGTTTACCGATGTAGATGCCTGCGGCGATGACAAACGAGTAGAGCACAAGGGTGCTTGCTATCGATTGGCTGCCCGGCAGCAACAGTTCACTAATCCATTCCATATAATATTAAGCTTAAAACAATCTCTCTTGCAGGCCGCTCTGACGGCGACTCTTAAATAAGCCGCAAAGTTAGTCATTTTTTTATAAATTTCAGGGGGCTTTTGTGGTGAAATGGTCATAAAACACGGTGAATTTTAATATTAACTTCTGTTAACATTAGGTGTGCATCTTAGAAATGTTTGTTAACGCTACGTCATTTTGAGGCATAAAAATGTTTTAAATAGAAGCAAAGAAACTAACTTTGCCGCGGTTTTGTCACCAATTAGACTATTATGCCTAACGTTTTAACAGATTTAATTCAAAGACAGACACTCGGTTACGGCAGTCGTGAGGCTCTTAGATACCGAAAAACAGGTTCGTCGGAGTGGACTGTTGTGTCATGGAATCAATTGCGGGGATATGTCGATGCTCTGGCCTGCGGGCTTGAAACTATCGGCGTCGGCCCTCAGGATATGATAAATATTTTCTCGGCCAATTGTCCCGAGATTCTGATTTCTGATTTTGCCTGCTATCGCAATCGTGCGATACCTGTCTCGATCTATGCGACGAGCAGCGCCGAGCAGGTCGAGTTTATTATCAAAGACTCCGGTGCGGTGATGATCATGGTCGGCAGTCAGGAGCAGTATGATACTGTCAGATCGATTGCTTCGCGATGTCACACGCTTAAGACGATCGTGACCTACGACGAGAATATCGTCATCGCCGATGATGATCGGTTGACAATGCGTTTTTCAGCGATGCTGAAACTCGGTGAAGCCGCAACGTCGCAGTGCCGTGACGAGGTCGCCGCCCGTGCTGCGGCTGCCACGGCTGACGATATAGCCACATTGATATATACATCGGGCACGACCGGAGAACCCAAGGGTGCGATACTGCCCCACAGCTGTTTCAATGCGGCCATGGAGATACACCATGAACGTCTGACGACGTTGAGCGACAATGATACTTCGCTGTGTTTCCTGCCTTTGAGTCATATATTTGAGAAGGCCTGGACTTATTTCTGTCTCGACAGCGGTATGAGGGTCGCTGTCAACGGCAATCCCAAGGAGATACAGTCGGCTATCCGCGAGGTGCGTCCGACGTGTATGTGCAGTGTGCCGCGTTTCTGGGAGAAAGCATATACGGCAGTTCAGGAAAAAATTGCGTCGATGAAGGGCGTTAAGCTTTTTATGATAAGACGGGCGCTTGCTGTCGGCCGCCGACGTAATCTCGACTATGTGCGTCTCGGCAAAAAGGTGCCGGCGTTGCTTGAAGCCCGTTATCAATTCTATTATAAGCGTGTATTGTCTACTGTGGCGCGAGCCATCGGTGTCGACCGCGGCAATATATATCCTACGGCAGGCGCGCCCCTGTCGGCAAATATTGTCGAATTTTTCCACGCCTGCGGCATCAATATCGTGATTGGCTATGGTCTGTCGGAGACTACGGCGACGGTGACGTGTTTCCCACAGGTCGGATATGAGATTGGAACTGTTGGCACTGTCATGCCGCGTGTCGAGGTCGGGCTCGGTGAAGAGAACGAGATCCTTGTCAAAGGTCCGACCGTCATGCGCGGTTATTACAACCGCCCAGAGGAGACGGCCCGAGCTTTTACGCCTGACGGATGGTTTCGCACTGGGGATGCCGGCCGCTTTGACGAGTCGGGGGCTTTGATTCTGACCGAACGCCTCAAGGATCTGTTCAAGACCAGCAACGGCAAGTATATCGCGCCTCAGGCGATTGAGAGCCGTCTCGGTGAAGACCGTTATATAGAGCAGGTTGCTGTTATCGGTGATCAGCGCAAATATGTGACTGCTATTATCATCCCGGCATTCGAGGCTCTCAAAGAGTATGCCCGGCGTAAAAAAATAGCGTTTAAAAACGTTGACGAACTGATTCAGGATTCTGAAATCAAAAAGATGATTGCAGAGCGCATCGAAAAATTGCAGTCGGGTCTTGCGGGCTTCGAGAAGATTAAAAAATTCACGCTCCTGCCTCACGAGTTCTCGATTGAGAGCGGTGAACTGACCAATACGCTCAAATTGCGTCGCCCGGTTATCAACAGTCTTTATTCAAACGAGATTGAGGCGATGTATTGCTGATATAAATTGACTATTATAGAAAAACATAAGAAAAACGAGAGACACGCGTCTCTCGTTTTTTATTTATGCGGGTATTCGTGGTTACGCTTGGGATTCATCGGGAACCAACCTTTGATTACGCGTTGGCGTTGCTCGAAGATTTCTTTTATGGTCCAGAATGATGAGAAGCCCACGACGCCGGCAAGCGTTGAAAGGAAGATGTCGGATATGACAATGGCTACGCCACACATGGCGATGCCGAGTAACAGAAACCACCACCAGCAGCGTGTGCCGAAATAATATTCACATTTGATGACGACGGGGTGAAAAATGCCTATTATGGCAAATGTGCATATGCCTATTGTGAGGCCGAGAAGGTTGTATTCTTGCAGTATGTTGCTTATTTGTGTCATTTGTCGTTAATGTCTGTTTTTTCGCGAAGATACAAATAAATCCGTAGTAGATCCAAATTTATTCGGTTTTTGATTTCTGCGGAGGTCTGTGGCGCTTAAAATAATAGGATTTCGGTTGCCGTAAAAAGTGAAAAACATGGATTGAAATACAGTGTTAATATTGTTGCGAAATGGTTACATTTATGTATCTGTAATATTGTGATGATGTAATTGTAACAATTGTGTAACAGAAGTGTTTATTTTTAATATACTATGTATTAGCCTATTGAATGGCATAAATGGGAATTTTTATCCCATTAACATATATTAACTCAAAAATACTTGACAAAGCTGAATTCTTAGTAATTTTGAATCGTCATCACAAAACAACGACACCAAAACAAAGCAAAAAACCGAATAAAACATAACTTAAAAATCAACTGATATGGGAACCTCGAAATTTCAAGACAATCTGATGAATCTGCAGAGCAACATGCTCAACTTCGCCTACATGCTCACGTCAAACCGCGACGACGCCTACGACCTGCTTCAGGACACGACACTGAAAGTTCTCGACAACGAAAGCAAATATGCCGAGAACACGAACTTCAAGGGTTGGGTGTTCACGATCATGCGCAATATCTTCATCAACAACTACCGCCGTAGCGCCCGTGCCGCCACGATGATAGACACCACCGACAATCTCTATCATCTCAACCTGTCGCAGGACTCCGGCCTCGAGTCGCCCGAAGACTCTTACGGTGCAAGCGAGATCGGTGCCGCCATCGAATCGTTCTCAGACGAATACCGCATACCCTTCTCGATGCACGTTGCCGGTTACAAATACAACGAGATCGCCGAGCATATGAATCTTCCTCTCGGCACGGTCAAGAGCCGCATCTTCTTCGCCCGCAAGAAACTCCAGGAGCAGTTTGCCGACTATCGCTAAACGGCCGTCCCCATAAAGAACACATATCAGTAAGGTTTTAGACAACCTCCTCTTTATTACTCCCAAGGACTTAGCCAAAATCAAGAATAAAACACACATAGAGAGATTATCATACATAATATTTCGACACGAGCCTGCGTTGACCGCGCGGGCTC
>CAJTKG010000025.1:0-9644 GCA_910576935.1 uncultured Muribaculaceae bacterium | reverse complement strand
AATCAAGAATAAAACACACATAGAGAGATTATCATACATAATATTTCGACACGAGCCTGCGTTGACCGCGCGGGCTCGTGCTTTTTGACGGATAATGACGTTTGAGGCCGATTTGAGGCATGTTTTTGGTTTTGTGTGAATTATTTTCTAAATTTGCACGTTAATATAAAATAAACAAGCAACCAATCAGATAAAAAGATATGGCACAACAAGAAGACGTGTTCAAAAAAATAGTCGCACATGCCAAGGAATATGGCTTTGTGTTTCAGTCAAGCGAAATCTATGACGGTCTCGGTGCGGTCTATGACTACGGTCAGAACGGCGTGGAGATGAAAAATAATATCAAACGCTACTGGTGGGAGGCCATGACCCTGCTGCATGAGAATATTGTCGGTATCGATTCGGCCATTTTCATGCATCCGACCATATGGAAGGCTTCGGGTCATGTCGACGCTTTCAACGATCCGCTGATCGACAACCGCGACTCGAAGAAGCGCTACCGTGCCGATGTGCTCATCGAAGACCAGATCGCCAAATATGACGACAAGATCGAAAAAGAAGTGGCCAAGGCCCGCAAACGTTTCGGCGACAGCTTTGACGAGGCTCTCTACCGTCAGACCAATCCGCGTGTGCAGGAGCATGTCGCAAAGCGCGAGGCTCTTCACGAGCGTTTCGCCAAGGCGATGAACGACAATGATCTTGAAGAACTCCGTCAGATTATCCTTGACGAAGAAATTGTATGCCCTATCTCGGGTACGAAGAACTGGACCGAGGTGCGTCAGTTCAATCTTATGTTCAAGACAGAGATGGGTTCGACGGCCGACGGCTCGATGACGGTATATCTGCGCCCCGAGACGGCTCAGGGCATATTTGTCAACTATCTCAATGTGCAAAAGACCGGCCGTATGCGTATACCTTTCGGTATCGCCCAGATCGGCAAGGCATTCCGTAACGAGATCGTTGCCCGTCAGTTTATCTTCAGAATGCGCGAGTTCGAGCAGATGGAGATGCAGTTTTTCGTGCGTCCCGGCGAAGAGCTCAAATGGTTTGACACATGGAAGCAGACCCGTCTGCGCTGGCACAAGGCTCTTGGTCTCGGCGACAGCAAATACCGTTTCCACGACCACGACAAGCTGGCCCACTATGCCAACGCCGCGACCGATATCGAATTCGAGATGCCTTTCGGCTTCAAGGAGGTCGAGGGTATACACTCCCGCACAAACTTCGACCTTTCGCAGCATGAGAAATTCTCAGGCAAGAAGATACAATATTTCGACCCTGAACTGAGCGAGAGCTATACGCCCTATGTCATCGAGACATCGATCGGTGTCGACCGTATGTTCCTGAGTGTCTTTTGCTCGAGCTACGAGGAACAGAAACTCGAGGGCGGTGACACCCGCGTGGTGCTGCATCTGCCCGCTCCGCTGGCTCCTGTCAAATGTGCGGTGCTTCCTCTTGTCAAGAAAGACGGCCTGCCAGAGAAAGCCCGCGAGATTGTCGACGACCTCAAGTTTGACTTCGCGACACACTACGAGGAAAAAGATACCATCGGCAAGCGTTACCGCCGTCAGGACGCCATCGGCACTCCTTACTGCATCACCGTCGACCATCAGACCCTCGAGGACAACACCGTGACGTTGCGCGACCGTGACACCATGGAGCAGACACGCGTGCCCGTGGCCGACCTACACAAGCTCATCCATGACCGTGTGAGTCTGACATCGCTGCTGCGTAAAATAGGTTAATTACAATCAAATAAAAGCATATAATTATGAATCAACCCGTTCAACAAAAAAAATCGGCGACCAAATGGATTGTCCTTGCGGTCGTTTTGGTCGCGGCTTTCGTGCTCCTCGGCGGCGGATGTTCAAGCTATAACGGACTCGTGACAGCCGAGCAGGATGTCGACAATGCCTGGGCCAAAGTACAGGTGCAGTATCAACGCCGTCTCGACCTTATTCCCAACCTTGTCGAGACAGTCAAGGGTTATGCGGCTCACGAGAGCGAGACGTTCGAGTCGGTGACCCGTGCGCGGGCCGGTCTGTCTGAGGCTTATAATGCCGCCGACTCTCTCAAGGGTGCGACTCCCGGCGATGCCGCCGCTTTCGAGCGTTACAACGCGTCGCAGGCTCAGCTCGGCCGTGCGTTCAATGTCTACGTCAACGCCGTGCGTGAGGCTTATCCCGATCTCAAAGCCAATACACAGTTTGAAGATCTTCAGGAGCAACTTGAGGGCACTGAAAACCGCATTGCGACAGAGCGTGGTTACTATACCGACGCCGTCAAGACATACAACCTCAAGGTTAAACGTTTCCCCGGCAATATCTTTGCTTCGTTCTTCGGCTTCGACGCCAAACCTCAGTTCGAGGCTGACAGTGAGGCGCAATCGGCTCCCAAAGTACAGTTCTGACGTTTATGAAAAAATTACCGCTGATATTTATGTTCGGCCTCATGGCCGTAGTTTTCGGAGTGCTTGTGTCTTGCAGTGACGACGATGACAACAACGAGGCGTGGCGCAAGGCCAACCGTGTGTGGCTCTCAGAGATGCAGGCCCGCAAGAATGCCGACGGCACGCCTTACTATAAGACTATCGTGCCCGACTGGGATCCTGCCAACTTTGTGCTCATCCATTATTTCAATAACACCGAGGAGACCAAAGACAAGCTGAGTCCCATTTATACGAGTGTCATCGATGTGCGTTACAAGCTTCATCTCTATAACGATGTGGCTGTCGACTCGTCGTCGACCCTCACAACCTGGGGCCCGGGCATCTATCGCGCACAGCTCAACAAGCTTGTGCCCGGTTGGGCTGCCGCTCTCAGTGATATGCATGTCGGCGATACGGCCGAAGTGATTGTGCCTTATCAGCTTGCCTACGGCACGTCATCGACGACGTCTATGCCGGGATACTCAAATTTGCGTTTCAATATCCGCCTGCATGACATTTATAAATATGAGGCGTCGCCTTATTGATAACCGATAAGAATTATAAAAGCACAGCGCCGTGTCGAATCTCAGTATTTCGACACGGCGCTGTGCTTTTTCCGCTCCGCCGCGTTATGGAGTGAGGGTTTCAATCCTTACTGTTGCCGCTGACGCGTTGATCTTACGACGACTGAGGTCGTCACTACATGCCGCGCTCTATGTCACGCTCCAAGCGTTGCTCTATAAGGCGACTGTAAAGCAAAAGCAGGTCTGAAAAGTGTGGTTTTCGATCCTGCTCGGTTTCTAATTTTAATAGCTATGTTTTGTGTTACTGAAACTATGTAATTGATAGGTGTCTTCAATGATTTTGATTGGATTATTTAAATTTTCTGTGATTTACAAGTAAAAATATCGATTTTATTTGTGGTTATGTAAAAATTGTTTTTATATTTGCGGATGTTAAATTTGTTTAACCATCAAAAATGCAGGCAATTATGGTTAATTTTGATCTATCGTGATGCCGAATTCGATACGTCAAAAATTGTAGAGCCTGATGACGAGTGGCAGGTTATAAAAAATGACACCATCAGTTATAACGATGTATATTATACTTCGGTAGGTCTAAATAATTTAATTATACAATAGTAGTTATGAAGAAGACGTTTTTAATATTGGCAATTTTGACGGGGCGTTGTGCTCGTCATGTAGCAGTGATGAACCGTTCGATGGCGGAGACGGCTCGGAGGCGAAACTTATAGGTCCGGAATCAACCCAAATTGAGGTAGACAAAGGTTTGCTTGCCGATTTGATGTCGGGCGAGACGTCCAAGACCTATATCATGAAAGCCGAAGAGAGCTACATATTTTCCTCGGAATATGATAGTAAATGGGGCGAGGACTTTCTTAAAAATAGTTATGGGGGCCCGACATTGCATTTCATGCCTGAGGAGATAATAATACATGACGGTATGTTATGGCTGGATGCTCGAAGTATCTGTGCTTACGGATATTACTATCATGAAGAATTGGAAGCGGCTTGGTCGAGTTTTTGCAAAGATACTCGAAAAGATAATTATCTCGACGGTTGCTATATTGTAGCGCCGGTTGCTGAAAAGAGTTGGCCCGGGTTCGGATATGACTATGAGGCGGTGCCGTTGAAAATTACCGACAGTGAGCTGATTGTTATGTATACGGGTGATTTTTCGGCTAATATTGGCTGGACTTTGGTAAAGCGTATAATTGTAACATATGAGGCGGTAGATAAATCTGAACAGCCGTCTGCGAATCTTGTATTCAGCTCTTTTAAAGAGCGAGATAAGTATATGATAGATATGTTAAGTGATTGTTATGGGGAAAGCACCCCGATTAATATTAAGTTGGGTCTTTATCCTCCATTAACACACACGACTGTTACGGCTGCTGAGTTACGTCAAAAGCATCTGCGCTGATAATTTAGCGGACGGTATGATAAAAAGAGCGGTGAAAGCATTGTCTTCACCGCTCTTTTTACAGCGTTATAAATAAAAAAAGTCGACCCTCGGAGAGAGATCGACTTATGAATAAGTTTGAACGGGTTGCGTTGATTATTCAGCTGCGACAGCCTCAACAACTTCAGCAACTACTGTGTCAGCAGCGGCAGAGTCAACGGGAGCTACAACGGTGTCAACTTCAGCAGCGACAACTTCTTCTACAGCAACAACTGAGTCAGTAGCTTCAGCTTTCTTTTCGCCGTTACCACAAGAGAAAAGTGATACGCTGAAAACAACAGCAAGTAATAAAACTAACTTTTTCATTTTTTCTTAAATTTTAAATTATAAAACAATACTTTTATGCTTCAAAAACGGTACAAAGGTATAGCAAAATTTTTAAACTACAAAACAAAAATTGTCAATTTTTTATTGATATCTAAATATTATTGAAAATTAATGTTTTAATAATGCTTTATGCCCGTGTCGCTTATGATTTGTTTAGGTCGTGGGTGGCGTTCAGCGCGGCTACGATGCCGTTGGCCATCACGACGGCTTTTGTGATGTGGTCGCAGATGTGGTCGCGGCCTATGAGTTTGTCGATGCCGGCATGTTCGAGCGAGTCTTTTACGTTGGGTTTGACGCCCGAGAGTACGATGTGGATGCCTTCGCTCTGAGATGATTTAATGAGTATCTCGAGGTTGTGGAGTCCGGTGGCGTCGATAAACGACACTTTACGCATGCGTATGATGCGGACCAGCGGTTTTGCGCCCAGGGTTGTTCGCATCATTTCGTCGAATTTTGTGGCGACGCCGAAGAAGAACGGGCCGTCGATCTCGTAGACACTCACGCCTTTGGCGACGTCGAGCACTTCGTGTTTGCCGAGGTCGGTGCCCTCGGCTACGTCAAGCTGCTCTGAGTATATTTTTATCTCGGTGTTTTCGGTGACGCGGCGCAGGAAAAGAACGACGGCCAGCAGCAGGCCGATTTCTATGGCGATCGTCAGGTCGAAGATAACCGTCAGCAGGAATGTGACTATCAGCACCGACACGTCGCTCTTTGGGGCCTTGAGGATGCCGGCTATCGTGCGCCAGCCGCTCATGTTATATGCCACGACCATAAGCACGGCGGCCAGGCAGGCCATAGGCACATAGTTGATCAACGGCATGAGGAAGAGGTAGATGAGCAACAATACAAGGGCGTGGACTACGCCGGCGACGGGGGTGCGGCCGCCGTTGGTTATGTTGGTCATCGTGCGGGCTATGGCGCCTGTTACCGGTATGCCTCCGAAAAACGGCACGGTGACATTGGCTATGCCTTGTCCGATAAGTTCGGTGTTGCTGTTGGTGCGCGAGCCTGTCACACCGTCGGCTACCGTGGCTGACAGCAACGACTCGATGGCGCCGAGGACGGCGATGGTGAAGGCCGAGGGCAGCAGCATGTTGATGGTCGCCATGTTAAGCTCGAAGCCGTGGGGCGCGGGGATGTCTGTTGCCATGTTGCCGAAGCGGTCGCCGATGGTCTCGACTATGAAGCCGGGCATATACAGTCTGAGCAGATATGCGATAGCTGTGACGATGATGATGGCGATGAGCGCGCCGGGAAGTTTCTTTGAGATTCTCGGAGCGGCTATTATAATAATGAGTGAGACGAGACCTGTAGCCAGAGTGTAGGGCGATATGTTGCCGAAACTTTTGAAATATAACCCCCATTTGGGTACAAACTGGCCCGGTATGTCTTTGAGGCCTAGGCCGAAGAAGTCGTTGATCTGGGTCGAGAAGATTGTCAGGGCGATGCCGGCGGTAAAGCCGACGACGATCGGGTAGGGGATAAACTTGATGACAGTACCGAGATGGAAGAGTCCCATCAGTATGAGTATCACACCGGCCATGAATGTGGCAATGGCCAGACCGTGAAGGCCGAATTGCGCGATGATGTTATAGACGATTACGATGAAAGCGCCTGTCGGGCCGCCGATCTGGACGGTGTTGCCGCCGAAGAACGAAACGAGGAAACCGCCGATTATGGCGGTGATAAGACCGATTGTCGGGCTGACACCCGAGGCGATACCGAAAGCGATTGCAAGAGGTAGGGCTACTATGCCTACCACGATTCCCGCGATGACATCTTCTTTGAGTCGCGTCATGTCGTAATGGCGCAGGCTGCTGAAAATCTTAGGGCGGAAATCAATAGAACCCGTTAGATTCATAAAAATTGATTGTACCTGTTGAATTACTTTTTACCTTAAAACGGGCGCAAAGGTAGTGATAATTTCCAAAAAAAACAAAAATTGGCTAAAAAGGTTAAAATGTCGGCGCCCGGCTGTCGCTTGATCGAGGTTTTTCAGATAAAAAATGTGACCGTTTTATGAACCGTTTTTGGTGCTACGGCGTTGTAATATCAAGAAAAGGCATTTTACTGACTTTATTAAAAAGCCAAAACCACCAAAACGATGACCTTTTCGCGGCCCGTCTCTCCTCAGAGCGGGCTTTTTTTGTATCTTTGCAGAAATACAGTTTTTAACCAATCATCTTTAACCAACTTCTTCTTTCACCATGAAATCAAGATTGATTCCTTTGTTTTTGGCCGGAGCGGCGTTGTTTGGCGCTTGCTCTAAAGCTCCGATGACCACAACTGTTGCATGGCAATCGTTAGGCAATGTAAGCGACAGTGTGGGCGATTATTATATACAACGCTTTGCCGTCACCGGCAATCTTGATTTCGACCGTTTGGCGTTCAACCAGTTTGCCCGCAAGATGACGTGTCTTGATCCGGTCGATACGCTCATTGAGATTGTCCCGGGTTATTATTGCGTGGCGTCGCCTCGTTTCAAGGTTGCCGCCGCCGGCGACACGGTGTTTGTCGATATCATGACCCGCGCCGCACTTCACAGTATGCGTTATGTGCCCGACGCAGTCCATATTGTCAAAGCTGACGGCACGACCGCCGGGGCCGACTACACGATAGGCGATATCACGGCTGACCGCCGTCTCTGGAGTACGGCTAAACGCGACCGTATGCCTTATGGCGACAAATTTTATGATATCAACGAGGCTCTTGCCGGCGGTAGGGCCGGAGTCTACGACGTCGTGCCCTCGTTCAAGAAGGTTACACTGACCGGCGGCACAGCTTCGGCCAAGCCTGTCATAGTCGCGGAAACTTCTGACAAAGCTACCGATACATATAATATAATAGTGAGCGGCGACACTGCCCGTGTCGTGGCCTCATCGAAGATGATGAAGCTGGCTATGGCGCGTTGCCGCGCTCTTGTCGAAGGCTTCGCGGGCGAGACCGTTCCGGCCGCTGTCATCGAGGATGCACCCGATTTTGAATACCGCGGTCTTATGATTGATATCTCCCGCAACTATCAGACGCCTGAGCAGATGAAGCGCGTTCTCGACATGATGGCCCGTTATGGCCTGAATCATCTTCATTTCCACTTTGCCGACGATGAGGCATGGCGTGTCGACATCCCCGGTCTTCCCGAGCTGGTTGCTGTAGGAGGCCGTCGCGGCTATACCCTCGACGAGCATGATTTCCTTGCCCAGCTTTTTACCGGCGACGGCAATCCTGCCAATCTCGGTAACTCGAGCAACGGCTACTTCACTGCCGAAGACTTTATCGACATGCTACAGTATGCCGACTCTCTCGGCATCAAGGTCCTGCCCGAGATCGAGTCGCCCGGCCACGCCCGTGCTGCCATAAAGGCTATGGAAAACCGCTACCGTCGCACCGGCGACGCTTCGCTGCGTCTCACCGAAGACGGCGACACATCGGTTTATACAAGCGCCCAGTCTTTCCACGACAATGTCATGAATCCGGCACTTGAGTCGACTTATAACTTCATGGCCAAGGTCTTTGACGGTGTCATCGAGCTTTATGCCCGTGCCGGTGTCGAGCTTCCGGCTATCCACATCGGCGGCGACGAAGTACCGCGCAACGCCTGGAGCGGCAGCCGTGCCGTCGCCGGGATGATGGCAGCCGAAGAGCTTGAAAATGACAAAGAGGTGCATGCCCGATTCATCCGCCGTATAAACGACTATCTCGCCTCTAAAGGAGTGAAAATGTCGGGTTGGCAGGAGATTTCGTCGGGCCACCCCGCCGATTACAATGCCGCCGTGTCGCCCAATGTCTATTCGGTCAACAGCTGGACGCAGTCGTCGACCAAGCCCGACTCTCACTCGCGTCAGGCACTCGAAGGTGGTTATCCGCTTATACTCAGCAATGTAAATCATTTCTATCTCGATATGGCCTATACGTGGCATCCTCATGAACTCGGTCTGACCTGGGGCGGCACGGTCGACGAGTTTGATGCTCTTGCCGGTTATCCCGCGCGTCTTGTCGAGATCAAGCCCGGCGACAAGAGCAAGATCTTCGGTGTTTCGGGCCAGTTGTGGGCCGAAACCCTGCGCGATCCGCAGACACAGGAGGCTCTGCTCCTGCCCAAGATGCTCGGTATGGCCGAGCGTGCCTGGAATGCCGACAGCACATATACCGACGCCGCTTTTAATGCCGTCATAGCCTCACATGAGATACCCGTCTGGGAGGCGCGCGGCTATAACTATCATCTGCGCCAGCCCGGTATAAAGGTCGTCGACGGTGAGGTGATGCTCAATGGTGCTTATCCCGGCCTCGGTGAAATAAGATACACCCTTGACGGTACCAATCCCGACTATGCTTCGGCTGTATATGATGCACCTTTTGCGCTTCCCGCCGGCGTCAGTCAGATTCGGGCGGTTTATTTCCTCAATGGCAAGAAATCAGTGCCGTCGATTTTGTTTATCGATTGAACCGCGACACGTTTGGAGCGACGGCGTGCTATGGAGCAAGGGTTTTTGACCCTTGCTTCGTTGTTTTAGTGCGGAGTTTGCAAGGGTCGAGGGTCGCACCTGCCGTTTTTATAGGTAAAATAGTCGTTACTTATTGAAATTTTGCGGCTTAAAGTATATTAAAAGATGTTAACGGGGGGGGGGGGTAAAAGTTATGATATATAAAGATAATTTGTAATTTTGCATTTGCTATCGGTCGATTTGATAGGCTTTTGCTATGTTTTGGCCGGAAATGACACACATATGCCGGATTTTTGGAGCTAAAGAAAAACTATTGCGAGCCTGTATTGTCTCCGAGTATAAGCGCATCAATTGGGTTGCGAAGCAGATGTAATATGATTTGCAAAGAAAAAGATAAAAACTAAAGAAAGACATAAAAATTAAGACATAACAATGAGACGCTATCTCAGACTTATACTGATTAC
>CAJTKG010000024.1 GCA_910576935.1 uncultured Muribaculaceae bacterium | reverse complement strand
CGACACAAGAGCAGCGACAGAAACAGAACCAGAATCAACAGAAAAAGAGTATGTTAGATCTTAACTTAACCGCATTGTCGACGCCCGCGCCATCGCCTGGATAGCCCTGCGCCGCGAACTGCTCTGTCTCGGCAGTGACGTCAACGCCACGGTCATCTGTCCCGACCGCGACCGGGGGCGATATACCCGCAGCCTGCCGGCGTTAAGTAATATCGTCGCCGACGACACCACGGCCGAAGTCTATGCCTCCGCCGACGGCTCTGTCGTCAGCCTCGTCAACGAAGTCACCCCCGCCACGACCCCTATAAGCTGGAGCGTCACCATCGACACCCCCGGCCGTCGCCCCGCCGTTGCCGCCGCTCTCGACGCCGACATCGGTGCAGCCAACTTCAAAGGCACCATAGTCCTCACACGACACTCTACCCTGTCTGCCGCCACAGCCACGACAGCAGCCTTCAACATCGACGGACGCATAGGCGCGCCACTGACCCTGCGCAATCTCGGCCACGCCGCCGGCCGCTACACCGTCACCCTCACCGGCGACACCTCGTCGCGCTTCGCCCTACACCTCCTACGCCTCCGCCTCACAAAACCTCGCAGCTTATCATAAGCCGACGCTAAATTATAAATTAGCACTAATTCTTGCATTTTCTTCTTTAAAACAACAGGCATTTCGCCTCAATATGATTTTCATCATTTCAAATTTTAAAAAATTAATAAAATTTATTTGTATTGCAAAATTTTATTTATATCTTTGGCGGAATAAACCGATTAAACACTAAAATTTCTCTCTATGAAAAAGTTTCTCTCTATTTTCACCATTTCGATGATGTTTTTGTCAGTGGCTTCCTGTTCCAATGATTTTGAGCAAAATTTCAAAAAACAACCGATGTCGTGAGCCGCGATAAAGAATCTGTCATTGCCGCTACCGCATTGAATGCACGTGATTTCTTTTTCAAGCCGGATAGTCGCGACGCATCAGTCTCTGTCGACCAGATAAACTATATAACCTCGCGAGCATCAAGATCAAACGATGAAGACACGCTGATTTATATAGTTAATTTCTCTGATAACAAAGGATTCGCAATCTTGTCGGCTATTGACGAGAATGATCCGGTTTATGCAGTAACAGATTATGGACAATACATTCCCGGTGGAGAAAACGTTACAGGTGTTGAAGATTATGTTCAACGCACAAAAGCATTGTTAAGTATTGAAAAAGACAGCTCCATTATTGGTAAACCCGGAGACCCCTCTCACTTAATGTACATTGAAACAGTTAGAGACACTATTGAAAACGTTGATATCCCGGCCAAAATTAAGAATCATTGGGGGCAAGATGGATTATATGCAAGATATTGCCCATATTATTCATCTTCTACAAATAGAGGCGCCACAGGTTGCGTTATAACAGCTGTCGCCACGATTATGTCGTATTATTGTTATCCTTATTCTATAAAAATTGACTTCGATGGAGATTCATCTGATTTACCGATGAAACTTCAATGGCAGGAAATCAACAAGCACTCAATAACAAAACGCAATTGTGAAAATGACGGTCTAAGTTTATGCCGTGCCACGGCCGAGGCTCATGATGCTATCGCAAAATTAATGCGACAATTGGGCCATTTGGTTAACGCAAGATATGACATAACTCCTGATGGTTATGCATATACCGGAGCATCCGAAAGGGATGCCGCAAATCTATTTCTTAAATTTGGCTATGAATTTAGCGGTTATTATTTTTATAATGGAGTTAATGATGACAAATTGAGTAACGATTATATATTGCTCATGTTGGGTATAGACAGCAATAATCGCTTCATGCCACATTGCTTCATCGTAGACGGATGTCGGAAATTGACGGTAAAATCGGTGGAAAAAGCTTACGACACCGTAACCGTTCCATGGACTTTGGTATATGAACGAGATCTGTCTACCGTTACAAATAATTACATGCACGTCAATTGGGGATGGGACGGAGAAGCTGACGGCTATTACAGAGATCATGTATTCAATACTACTAAAGTCATAGAACGCGACATTCCCCGTACTTCACTACAAAAGCCTGATTCCATTTCATATGATATGATATATTATGCAGCTGTAAGAAAACAAGTATTTAATTAAGATTAAACCATTTTAAACATAACCTATTATGAAGCCGTTTTATTTATTTTTAATCTCCATTTCTGCAGCATTGTTTTGCGCTTGCAGCAATGAAGATCTGGCCGACAATATCGGCAATGAAGTCTTTAATCCCGACAAAGTGGAAAAAGAGATTGACAATAAACTCCTTGCTGATTTTATAAATGGAGAAACCTCTGCGTCATACACTATTAAAGAAGTGCATCAATACGAACTGTCAGATAGGACAGGAATGGAATGGCATTGTATCGACGACAGCCTGTTATTGATCGGTTTAAATCCGTTTTTCATACCCGATGAAATCAACATAAACGACGGCCTTTTCTGGATCAAAAACAATTATTGGAATAATTACGATAAATATGGCCATCAAATGCTTTTTGAAGCCTGGGGGCAATATCTTTACGATACCGGCATAGACGGACTCGACCAAAAATGCTATATCACTTTCCCGGTAACCGAAAATGACTGGAACGACATTTCATACGGCTATAAGGTTGAGATCGAGAAGATAAGCAATGATGAAATCAGACTTGCCTATGTATTGGTTACCGAAGTATACGGCTATGAGAATCCTTGCATAACAAGAAAAATCTTTACCTATGGCCGTGTAGCCGATGAATATTCTCCCATGGATATTCCTTCATACTTAACTGTAAAAGAACGCGACAGATATATGATCGACAGGCTTGCCGAATACTATGGCGAAAACGCAACAATTTTTAATTCGTATATGACTAATCCTGTTTCAATAGTCGAACTAAGAAGAATATATCTCTGATCATCATATATTTGACATAAATAAATATCGGGGCGTCCTTCATCGAGAAGTGCGCCCCGATGTTTGTTTAAGCCGTTTTTTCATCCACGGGAATCTAAAATTGCACAGCCTTGCAATTTTAGGTACGGAAAACACCTGCGGCATGCTTAACTTTGCAATATATAAACCTATATCTTAAATCTATGAACAGCAACATTGCCATCACTACGGAAACCATATCCGTCCGTGATATCATTACCGAAAACAGCCGCCGGCTCGCGGCTCTCAACACCGATTTCGACCCCGTCAGAGGCATAGGATGCTCGGGCGACCGAATCGAAGTCGACACCCCCGTCGCGGGACTGCCACGCGCCTTCGTGCCCCGCGAGATGACCGACGACCCGCAATATGCCGTCGCCACCGCCGAAGAACAGTGGAAAACCCTGCGTTGCCGCCACGACTTCGAATACTGGTGCATAACCTGCGTCAGAGTCAAACACAAGACACTCGGCGGCGACATAGCCTTCAGACTCAACAGACCACAGCGACGCGTAGCCGCCATTATGGAAGCCGACCGCCGCGCCGGACGCCCCATACGCCTCATCATGCTCAAGGCGCGCCAGTGGGGCGGCTCGACTCTCGTGCAGATGTATATGGCGTGGATACAGTCGTGCCACCGCCGCAACTGGAACTCGCTCATCTGCGCCCACGTCAAAGACACCGCCGCCGGCATACGCGGCATGTACACCAAAATGCTCGCCGACTACCCCGAAGATCTCTGGGAAGGCGACGAGAAACCGACCTTCCGCCCCTACGAACGCTCGCTCAACGTGCGCGAGATCACAGGCCGCGGATGCCGCGTCACCGTCGGCTCGGCCGAAAACTACGAAGCCGTCCGCGGTAGCGACTACGCCATGGCCCACCTCTCGGAGACAGCCTTCTGGCCTGCGACACAGCAGCACACACCCGAGGGGCTCGTCAGAGCCGTCTGCGGCTCGATCGCCCTGATGCCATGCTCGCTGATAGTTATGGAGTCGACGGCAAACGGCGTCGGCAACTACTTCCACAGCGAGTGGCTGCGATGCCGCGACGACCGGGGCGACAAACGCGCCGTTTTCGTCCCCTGGTATGAGATCGAGCTTTACTCCATCCCTCTCGACAATCACGAAGGCGTCATAGAAACGATGAGCGACTACGAAAAGATGCTTTGGAACATGGGGCTGACACTCGAACAGATATATTGGTATCGCGTCAAATCGTCAGAATATCTCTCACACGAGATGATGATGGCCGAATTCCCGACAACCGACACCGAAGCCTTCGCCGCCACGGGCAGCGGCGTCTTCGCCCCCGACGACGTCGAACGTCTCCGCACAGACTGCCGCCTGCCGCTGATGACCGCCGACACCGACAGCGCCGGCACTCTCGTTGCCGACCGCAACGGCGACCTGAAAGTATGGGAAAAGCCCGACGACACGGCCGACTATGTCGTTGCCGTCGATGTCGGCGGACGCTCGCTCAAAAGCGACTGGTCGGTGATAGCAGTCCTCCGTCGAGGCGAAGGCGTCAGACCGCACGAGATAGTCGCCCAATGGCGCGGGCATCTCGACCACGACCGTCTGGCCGCCAAATGTGCCGCCGTGGCGCGCCTCTACAACGAAGCCCTGCTTATTGTCGAGAGCAACACCCTCGAATGCGAGACCGACGGCGGCGCAGGCTCAAACCTCTTTGTCCTCAGCCGCCTGGCCGAAAGCTACAGAAACCTCTACCGCCGCGACACCCTCGACAGCGACGGCAGGCCCTCGCAGCGCTACGGCTTCCACACCAACCGCTCGACCAAGGCCGCCCTCGTCTCCGGACTCATCGAAGCCGTGCGCGACGGCGGCTACATCGAACGCGACAACGAAGCCTGCAACGAGCTCCTGACATACGAACAGCGCCGCAACGGCTCATACGGCGCCCGCGCAGGATTCCACGACGACATCGTCATGGCACGCGCAATGGCCCTCCACGCCATCCGCAGCCGTCAGGGACGACGCTCGGGACCCGCGCCCATCATGCCTCCGAAATGGTAAATGAGGTTGTTAAAAACATAAAAATCGATGGCGGCACCCGATAATTTAGCTATTTTTGTAGAGATGAACACAGCCCGAATCATAGCAGGCATCATAGTTGCAGCGACAGGCGCGGCGATATTCGCCACGGCGCTGCTGCGCGTGAGCGCCGCCCGCGACCCTTACGTCGAGATACCCCGCGACCGATACCCCGTCGTCGGTATAGATCTGTCGGCCCACAACGGCAAAATCGACTTCAGCCGTGTCGCCGCCGACGGAGTCGACTTCGTCGTTCTCAAAGCCACCGAGGGTGAGAGTTTCTGTGACTCTGAGTTCACCCGCAATTACGGCGCGGCACGCAACAGCGGTCTCAAAGTCGGCGCCTATCACTTCTTCCGCTTCGACTGCGAGGGCGAGCGACAGGCGCGACACTTCCTCAACGTCGTCGACACACTCGACCTCGACCTGCCCCTCGCCATCGACGTCGAAGACAACGGCAACCCCGACGACGTCAGCGCACGGCTCGTCGCCGACCGACTCGGAGCAATGATAAACACCCTCGACCGGGCCGGACACAAAGTAATGATATACTCCAACAAGCGCGGCATCAGCCGATATATCAGCGGCCGCTTCGACGACCGCCCCGTGTGGATCTGCTCATTCACCAACCCGCCGCTCCCGGCCGGCCGTTGGACCCTCTGGCAGCACAGCCACCGCAGCCGCGTCGACGGCATCGCCGGAGACGTAGACCTCAACACTTTCAACGGCGACAGTGTCGACTGGACACGTTGGCTCGCCGGTTTCGAACCGACAAACACTATGAAACACAATAAATAACGCCGGTCAACGTTATTACTGAGATGAACAACACAATGCAGAAAAAATACCGTCATATCATATTTCGCGTCGCCGCAGCCGTCATCGCCATCATAGCTCTGACGCCTGTGGCAAAAGCACTTAGCCTCGACCGGTACGCCGAAAACTCAGTCCTCGCCTCAGGGCGATGGGTCAAAGTGGCCGTACCCTCGTCGGGCCTTTATAAAATACCCGTCGCAACCCTTCGCTCATGGGGCTTCACCGACCCGTCGCGCGTCAGAGTCTTCGGCTACGGCGGCCGTCGCATAGCCGACATTCTCAACGCCGCCAACTATGTCGACGACCTGCCACAGACAGCCGTCGCGCGCGCCAAAGACGGCGGCATCGTCTTCTATGGCGTCGGACCCGACGAATGGATACAGTCGGCGACAAACCGCTATACACAGTCGTCAAACCTCTATACCGAAGCCGGTTACTACTTCATAGGCGAGAGCGACGAGCCGACTCCCGAAATCGAAGCCATCGGCCGTGCCGGAGCCGAGTCGCCCGCCAATGACTTCGTCGAGCTCATCCACTACGAACAAGACCTCGTGTCGCCGGGTGAAGCCGGCCCGATGCTCGTCGGCGAAGACTTCAGATTCACCCCCACCCGCAAATTCAGCTTCACGATGCCCGACAAGAGCGGCGACAAAGTCTGGTTTGAGGTGTCGTTTGTCGCCAAGACCTACAACGCCGCCTCGCAGCTGACATTCAACGTCAACGGCAACGACCTGTCGGCCAACAACTCAGACCGCATAGCCGCATCGTCAAACAGCGTCTATGTCCACGCCACCGAGGGCGTCGCGCGCCACGAGACCGTTGTCGACGGCCAACGCCTCGACCTCACAGTCACACACAAAGCCTCGACTGTCGTCTACGGCGCATGGCTCAACTATATCAGCGTCAACTACGAGCGTGCCCTCAAGCTCCCGGCAGCCGGCCACATAGCTTTCCGCCAGCGCTCGACGGGCCTTGCCCTCGATCTCTCGGGCGCAGACGCCTCGGGCGTCACTGTCTGGGATGTCACCGACCCGTCTGCCGTCAAATCGCTCACCACCGGCAGTAACGGCGGCAATGCAGTCTGGACCAACCCATATTCGGGCCTGCGCAACTACGTGGCATGGCGCAGCGACGCAAACATACCCGCCCCGACATTCGTGTCGACGGTCAACAACCAGAACCTCCACGGCGAAGAAGCGGTCAACATGGTCATCTTCACCCATCCGGCATGGAAAGCCCAGGCCGAGCGTATCGCCGAATATCACCGCACAAGCCGCGACGCCCTCAAAGTCAAAGTCGTCGACGTCGCTCAGGTCTACAACGAGTTTGCCTCGGGCATGCCCGACGTCTCGGCCCTGCGCAAATACCTCAAGATGCTCTACGACCGCGGAGCGGCCTCCGGCACCCCCCTGCGTTACGCCCTCATCATGGCGCGCACGACATACGACGAGCGCCACCTCTCGGCCGCCGTCAGAAAACTCGGCATACAGACCATTCCCGCGTGGCAGGTGAGAACGATGCGCTACTCGCTCAACGACAACGACGGCTTCAACACCGACGATTTCATCGCCATGCTCGAAGACAACAGCGGCGCCGACATGGGTCTCGACGACCTCTCGATAGCCGTCGGCCGCATACCCGTCACCTCGGCCGCCGAAGCCGCCCGAACAGTCGACAAAATCTACAGCTACGCCGCCGACACACGCGACGGCGCATGGAAAAACCGCATCATGATGCTCGCCGACGACGAAGACAACGGCGTACACCTCGAACAGGCCGAAAAACTCGTCAAAGCCGTCACCGCCACCGAAGGCCAGCAGCATATAATACAGAAAGTCTACATGGACGCCTACACCAAATCGGGAGGCGCCTACCCCTTGGCCCGCGAAGAGATGTTCCGCTATCTCAACGAGGGCGTCGTGTGGTGGTGTTTTGCCGGACACGCCAACAACCACGCATGGACCCACGACAAACAGCTGACATTCACCGATCTGAACGAGATGTATCTGACACGTCTGCCATATATCTACGCAGCGACGTGCGACTTCCTGCGCTGGGACTCAAACACAATCAGCGGCGGCGAGTTGCTCTTCTTCGAGCGCTACGGCGGCGCCGTGGGCATGATCAGCGCCACCCGTCCGGTATACATAACCGACAACGGCTTCTTCTCTGAGGCCATAGGCCGCGCACTGGCACGCCGCGGCGACGACGGACGACTGATGGCCGCAGGCGAGATATACCGCCGCGCAAAAAACAATATCCTCAACAGCCGCGGCGAACACCGAAGCAATCCTAACCGTCTGCGCTATGTCTTCATGGGCGACCCGGCACTAAGGCCCGTAACACCCGACAACATCATTGTGCTCGACAGCATCAACGGTCACCCTGTAAGCACCGACGAACAAGTTGTCATCGCCGCCCGCAGCATCGTCGAATTTGCCGGACACATCGAGTCGCCCGACGGCACAAAACTCGACGGCTTCAACGGCACTGTCGGCATCGACATCTATGACGCCGACCGCTCGGTGACCTCCAACGGCAACGGCGACGGCAAAGCCATCACCTTCGAGGTGCACGGCGACAAACTCTACTCAGGCTCGACAACGGTAACCGGCGGCGAATTCAGAATAACAGTCGCCACACCCTCCGAGATAGCCGACAACTTCCGCGAGGCCACGCTAAACATGTATGCCAAGTCGCCCGACGCCACGGCTGTCGGCGTCTGCCGCGATTTTTATATATACGGCCTTGACGAAGAAGCCGAGACCGACGATATAGCGCCCGTCATCGAAAGCCTTGTCATCAATCATCCGACATTCGAGAACGGCAGCCGCGTCAACGCCGACCCGATGGTCATCGCCCGCATCAGCGACAATGTCGGACTCAATCTGTCGACAGCCGGCATAGGCCACCAGATGACCATAACCCTTGACGGCAACCGCAGCTACAACGACGTACCCTATTATTTCACACCCTCGGCCGACGGCAGCCCCTCGGGCGAAATAGCCTATCCGCTTAGCGACCTCACCGACGGTCCGCACACGATAACGCTGCGCATCTGGGACACCCACACCAATTCGGCAAGCAAAGACATTGATTTTGTGGTCGACAGCACCATCAAGCCAAAAATCTACGACATCTACAGTGACGCCAACCCCGCATCGGTACGCGCCAACTTCTATCTCGTACACAACCGCCCGAACAATCTGCTCACCGTAACGGTATCGGTCTATAACCTTAACGGCAAACTCATCTGGAGCGACACCAGCCGCGGCATGAGCGACATGTATCTGTCGTCGCCCGTCAGCTGGGATCTGACCGACCAAAGCGGCGCGCGTGTCAAGCGCGGCATCTATGTATACCGCGCCTCGATCAGCACCGACGGCGAGCACTACGAGACCGACTCCCGCAAAATCGCCGTCACCGCCGAGTGAGAGACGGCATTGGCGCGGTTGGTGTCGATGATTAAATGTTAAGGAGTTGCGGTATTTTGGGAAAAATTGTGTAAATTTGCAACCATGAACGAAAATCGAGCATCACGGTCACAAGATCTTTTGCCTGAGCCTACGCTCAGACGCCTCCCGTGGTATCTGGCCTATGTCAGCATCCTCCACAAGGACAAGGTGGAGTATGTCTCGTCGACCAAAATAGCCGAAGAGCTTGCAGTCGATTCGTCACAGATCGCAAAAGACCTGTCGTTTCTCAACATCAAGGGCAAAACACGCATCGGCTATGAAGTTGCCTCGCTTGAGGAGGTCCTGCGCGAGTTTCTCGGCTTCATGCAGTCACACAACGCCGTCATCGTCGGCACCGGCAGTCTCGGCGGAGCTCTTATGCAGGACCGCGGTCTCGAACGCTATGGCCTGAATATCGTCGCGGGCATAGATGTGTCTCCCGAGCTGATCGGCTCGTCGATAAACGGCATTCCGGTATATTCGCCTGACGACCTTAAAGACATAGTCAAACGCCTGAATGTCAACATAGGCATTGTCACGGTACCGGTCGAGAGTGCGCAGACCGTCGCCGACATGATGATGGACGCCGGCATACGGAGTCTGTGGAATTTCACGCCCTACCGTATCAGAGTGCGCGACGGCGTAGTGGTGACAAACACATCGATCTATTCACATCTGGCGGTCATGTATAACCGCATGGGGGCGGTAAAATGAAAGCAATATTGCTCGGCGGCGACACAATGAGACTGATTGCCGACTCGGCATTGTTGCGCTGTAACAAGCCTCTGTTTCTCGACGATGTATCGCTCTGGAGCATCAAGGTATGTCCGGCTGTCAGGATAAGCCGTTTGGGGTTCCATATAAAGGAAAAATTCGCATCACGTTATTATGACTCGGTTTCGGCTGTCGGTGTATGCATACCCAATGAATGGGTGTCGGCGCCATGGGCCTCTCCCGAGATCTACATGGCCCGTGACAACTGCCTCATCGAAGGCCGATGGCTCACACTTGACGAACGAGACGCCTCAACGCGGCTCGATTACAGCGCCAACCTATTGTCTGAGACTGTGACTCTCGGCGATCTCGGTGCAGACAAAGCGATAGCCGCGATGTCATGCCATATGACTTTCAAGACCGGCGATATTCTTGTCTTCGCCGATCGCGGTATCGACATCGCCGCATCTGATGCCGCCGGCGAGATCAAGACAGAAATAAACGGATATGAATGCCTCGACTTCAGAATAAAATAGTGTGAAGCGCCTGTTTCTCACCGATATCGTTAAAATCGAAAATGTTATGAAGATAATGTTCAAGAATATTTTGGCAGCCTGTCTGTTGGCGTCGACCGTATCGGCATATGGCTATGACACGGCGTACTATGCCGACAAATCGGCGTTGTCAGAGGGTCGTTGGGTCAAGATAAGAGTCGCCGGAAACGGTCTTTATAAGATAGACCGCGAGACGCTGTCTGACTGGGGTTTCGACGATCCGTCGCGTGTGACGGTCTATGGATATGGCGGCTCGCGTCTTTGCGGCGACACGTTTTCCGACGATCTGCCCGACGATCTGCCCGACGATGTCTCCCCGACAGCTACAATGCGGCGTGACGACGGCATCATTTTTTATGGTGAAGGAGTCTCGGCATCGCGATCGCGCTCTCTGTCGACTCTCGATATAAGCCGCAACATATATGATCACTACGGTTATTATTTCATCACCGAAGACGGTGGTGACAGCGGCAGCGGCAGCATCCGTGCCGGTGTCGTGCCGTCAAGTGCTTTCGACCATCATCTGTCGGCTGCGGTGATAGAAAATGACGTCATCAACCGGGGCAACGGCGGCGGAGTCTTCCACGACTCGCCGATGAAACCGGGCGAGCGCCGTGTTTATAATTTTGAAGTAACCGATTTTCATACGACCTCGCGCCTGTCTGCTTTCGGCATCTTCAAATACTCTTTCGCAGCCCGGAACGAAGATGGAGAGACCAAGCTGACAATCGACATACCCGGCATTTTCAAAGAAAAATACCGCCGCGAAGGAACGGTGCAGCGCGTAAGGGGAGAAACACGTCTGTATAACACTGCCGAAGGTTATGTTCAAGTCGGGGAAACATCCGACGACGCGCTTATAGGCCGCAGCGAAACGGTCAGCTTCGGCCTGACCGTCGATGAATCGACCGACGCCGACTATGTGGCCGTCGACCGCGTAAGCTTCTGCTATCCGCGTCTCAATCGTCTGGGTGAACGCGATTTTATCGAGCTGAGATATGCCCAGACTATAACTTTTGCTGTCACCGAGAGTGATGCCGACGTATATATATGGGATATCAGTGATGTCGCAGCCGTCAAACCTCTCGATGTTGTCTTCGACGCCTCGTCGTCGAAGACGATGGCCAGCAGCAGCGGTTCGACACCGGGCGCCTTCAGGTATATCGCCTTCCGCGCCGGCGGCAGTTTCATGAAGCCGGAATATGCCGGAGAGGTAAGGCCGAGCAATCTCCACGGCATGCAAACGCCTGAAATGATAATAATAACAACGGGAGATTTTGTCGATCAGGCACGCGAACTTGCCGCGATACACAGGCGCAACGGTCTGGATGTGGCCGTGGCCGAACAGTCTGATATTTTCAATGAATTTTCGTCGGGCACACGCTCGGCGATGGGCTATAAGCGTTTTATCAAGATGCTTTATGACCGCGGTCAAGGCCGGCTGAAGCATGTATTGCTCTACGGGCCGTCGCACTGGGACAACCGCGACGGTGTCGCCGGCGGTCTGGAGAGCCTGATTGCCTATGAGACCGATCTTGAGGGATGTGCCAATGACGCGTCATCGAACTACACGGCAGACACATACTTTGTAAAACTCGCCGACGATTACAACAATGCGCAGCAATATTACGAACCGATGGATGTCAACATAGGCCGCATACCGATCTATTCGGCCGCCGTCGCGTCGGCTGTCAACCGCAAGATCGAACGCCATCTGACATCGCCGCGACGCTCGCTTGCCTATGACACAGCCATTATGATGAGCGACGACGGCGACGAAAACGCCCACCTCATGCAGGCTCTCGAGGTGATGGAGCATATGGAAGCGGCCAACGCCTCGATGAACTTCGTACAAATACACAACCTGATATATCCGTGGCAGAAAAACAGCGCCGTCGCCGCCAGAGCGACAATGACGTCGACGTTGCGGCGGGGCGCGGGCTATGTATGTTTTGCAGGCCATTCGCTCAGCCATTATCTCACACGCGAAAATCTGTGGGGCATGTCGGATACCGAAAAGACAAAATATGATCTGTCGCCGGTAGCCATGCTTGCCACGTGCTCGACATTTGACTTCGACCGCCGGAGCAAGAGCTATGCCGATGCCCTTCTCAATGAGGAGCACGGAGGCATGATAGGCGTTGTCACGTCAAGTCGTGAGGTCTTTATGAGCCATAATCAACAGCTTAGCATCAACATGGCCGAGAACTATGCCCGGGCCGAAGCCGGTATGACAGTAGGCGATCTGTTCAGGACGGCCTATAACGCCACTATCAACGGCTCGGGGCTCGGCATGGCTATAAACACGATGTGCTATAATCTCTGCGGCGACCCGGCGATACCGCTTGCCGCGCACAACCGCACGATAAAGCTCGATGACGTCTGCGGCGGCGCGACCGAACTGTCAGTCCCCGGCACTCTGACTGTCAGCGGCACTGTCATCGACGGCGAAGCAACCGACGAAAACTTTGACGGAGAGATCTATATCACCGTCTACGACGGCCCCAAGACTCTCTACACGGTCATAAAAGACAACGACAAGGCAGAAAACAATCTGCCCGTAGTGCATGACGAATATATCCTCGCGAGCGGTCGCGGCCGCGTCGAAAACGGTCGTTTCGACATGTCGCTGACACTGCCTTATCCGCAGCGTCCGGGCGTAGCCAACCGCATAGCGGTAACTGCTATCGACGGTAACGGTCTGTCGGCAACGACGGTATATAACGGCTTGACGATCACAGCCATGCCCGAGCATACACCGGGCACGGCCGACCCGACAGCGCCCGAAATCACATCGCTTTATATCAATGACACCGACTTTGCCAACGGCGATGTCGTCGGAGGCAACTTCACCGTATACGGCGAAATCATGGCTTCGCCGTCGGGTCTTGATGTCAGGACCGAAGGCATCGGGGGCGGTGTGTCGCTGATACTCGACGGCAAGAGCAGGCTCGACGGCCTGAGAGAGACTCTTGATTTTGTCGAAGCAGGCAAGCCTACGACTTTCAGCCTCGATGTAAGCGAGGTCACCGACGGACGTCACACGCTGACATTGACAGCCTTTAACAACGATGGAGTAAAGAACAGCCGAAGCATAGATTTTATCGTTGTAAACGAACCTCTTGCGGCACAGATCGAGGTATCTGAACGCGAAGTCGACGAGGAAGCCGAGCTGACACTCATCTATGACAGCACCCGACAGCCGGCCGTGCGCCTTGTGATCGAGGATATTGCCGGCCACACGGTCAAGACGGTCGACAACGCCGTTATGCCCTACCGTTGGAAGCTTGACGACAACGACGGCGTAAAAGTTGCACCGGGTGTCTATCGGTCACGCTGTTATCTGAGCGTCGACGGCAGATTCGGCGTCAGCGACAGCGCCGAGATAGTGGTGCTTGACTAAGCGGTGAAATTTTTGCACTGAAGCTTTACGCAGTTTTTTTGGGCGATAAATGATTTGTCGTTTGGCCGTTTGACAAAAATATTATAACTTTGCAACGCTTTAGTCGGCAATTGAGCCGATTGGGCATAGGATAGTCTTATGGTGTAATGGTAGCACTACAGTTTTTGGTTCTGTCTGTCTAGGTTCGAATCCTGGTAAGACTACAAAAAGCATCCCAACCTCCGATATATCGGCGATTGGGATGTTTTTTTATCGGATGCATTGGCGAGATATGGAGCGGGATACGGAGACGGGTATGGAACGACGACTTCAGTCGTCGTAAAAACATAGCGTCAGTGAATACTGCCACCCACCCTTCCATATGTCCTTGGCCATTACGCCGGGACTCTGTAATGACTTTGATTCAATCCGAGGGCTGAAGCCCTCGGTCCATACGCCTTGGCTTCAGACGCGACGGTCGGGAGACCGTCGATCCTTGTCGGTTGATTCACGTCGCTCCATAGCGCCGGGGGTTCTCATCGCCGGGGGAGTATTATGTCAGCATTGCGGCGACGCGGCGGACGGCGGCGATGAAGCGGTCGGCTTCATCAAAGGTGTTGTACAGGGCAAAAGAGGCTCGGACGGTGCCTTCGATGCCGAGAGCTTCCATTAATGGCTGGGCGCAATGATGGCCAGTGCGGACGGCGATACCGAGCTGGTCGAGCAACATGCCGGTGTCAAAGGGTGTGGCGTCGCCGATAAGGAACGAGATGACGGCAGATTTGTCGGGGGCTGTGCCGAATATTCTCATGCCGGGTATGGTGAGGAG
Source organism: uncultured Muribaculaceae bacterium (assembly GCA_910576935.1). GTDB lineage: Bacteria > Bacteroidota > Bacteroidia > Bacteroidales > Muribaculaceae > CAG-873. Next base: position 28,048 of record CAJTKG010000024.1, on the reverse strand, counting down.
TTCGGCGGTGGTGTAGTCGAGCAGCCGGTTTTCGTGTGCGGCGATGCGCTCTATGCCGAGCGACCTGATATATTCGATGGCTTTGGAGAAGGCCGACGCGTCGACGAAGTCGGGCGTACCGGCCTCGAACTTATAAGGGAGTGCGGCCCATGTCGTGCCCGAGAAACTGACATGGCCTATCATCTCGCCGCCGCCCTGATAGGGGGGCATGGCTTCGAGGTGGCGGCGTTTGCCATAGAGAACGCCGACGCCGGTCGGACCGTACATTTTATGCGACGAGAAAGCATAGAAGTCGGCGTCGAGGTCGGTTACATCGACGTTGAGATGCGCTATTGCCTGGGCGCCGTCGACGAGGACAACAGCGCCCCGGGAATGGGCGTAGGCTATCATCTCTCTGACCGGATTGATTGTGCCGAGGACGTTTGAGACATGTGCGACCGAGACGAGGCGTGTGCGGTCAGTGAAGAGGGCGAGGTATGCGTCGAGATCGAGTTCGCCGCGATCATTGACAGACACAACCTTGATTGTCACCCTCTTATGTGTCTGAAGCAGTTGCCAGGGGACGATGTTGGAGTGGTGCTCCATGACGGTGAGGATTATTTCGTCGCCGTCGTCGAGGAGCGAGCCGTAGCTCGAAGCCACGAGGTTGATGGCCTCGGTGGTGCCGCGGGTGAAGATTATCTCGTCGGTCGACGAGGCGTTGATGAAGTCTCTGACGAGGCTGCGCGTGGCTTCCATGGCATTTGTAGCCTCTTGAGACAGGGTATGGACGCCGCGATGTACGTTGGCTTTCTTGTCGTAGTACATGTCGACGACGGCATCGACGACGGCGCGGGGAGTCTGGGTCGTGGCGGTGTTGTCGAGATATACCAGAGGGCGGCCGTTGACCGTACGGCGCAGTATGGGGAATTTCTCGCGCTGTTTTTCGACGTCGTAGTCGTATATTTTGTCTCTATCCATCATAGTAGTCTGTAGCTATTTGCATGTGTTACACTCGCCGCAGTCGAGACGACGTCCGCCGAGACGCCGCTCGACGAGGTGACGCAGACGGTCCTGAAGGCCGTCGAGGTGTATCGTGTCGATGATGTCAGACATGAACGACTCCATTAGCATGCGACGCGCCTCATCGACCGGAATGCCTCGCGAACGCATGTAGAACAGGGCATTTGGGTCGAGCTGCCCCGTGGCTGCGCCGTGGCTGCATTTGACTTCGTCGCAGTAGATTTCGAGCTGCGGGGCTGTGTGCATGCGTGCGCTGTCAGAGGCGAGAAGATTGCGATTTGTCTGATAGGCTTCGGTGAAGCAGGCAGCACCGTCGACGCGTATGGCGCCTTCGAAGCCGCCACGCGAACTGCCTGACAGTATATATTTGAAAGTCTGTCGGCTGTGGCTGTGGTCGGCGTTGTGAAAGACCGACGAGGCGTTGTCGACGATTTGGTTGCCGTCGGCTATGGCCATGCCGACGAGTTCGGTGTCGCAACGGTCGGCGACGGCGATGGAGTATTCGTTGCGTGTGCAACCGCAACTCAACGTCGTGCCGTTGACGGTAAGCCGGCTTCCACGAGCCTGACGGGCATAGAGCTGAGACAGACGCGAGTTGGCGCTATCGGTAGCCTCAAGGTCGTAGTAGTCGACAGAGGCGCCCTCGGCAGCGGAGATCTCGACGACCTGGGAGACGAGCGAGTTGATGCCGGCATTCTGGGTGTGGTCGCAGAAGAGCAAGCGCACCTGCGAGTCACGGCCTGCGACGACGAGCACGCGACGCACGGCCATCATAGGCGAGGACGCGTTAAAGATGTTGACGATCTGAATAGCCTTCTCGAGTCTGACGCCGTCGGCGATGTGGATTAAGACGCCGTCCTGCATGAGCAATGTGTTTAAAGCCGTGGGGGCATTGTCGACGCCCGCAATGCGACCGAGATACGGCTCGACCAACTCGTGCCGGCTTTTTGCGGCCTCGGCGAGCGACATGACGGTAACGCCTTCGGGCAGATTTGCCGTCAGCGCCGCGGTCGGACGGAAGGTGTCGTTGACGACAACGCCGAGAAGTGTGCTCAGATTGGGGACATCGCAACGGAACGAAGCGGCGACATCGACGGCGAAGGGCACCCGGTTGATGTTTACACCGAAGTCGGGGGAAAACATCTCGGCAAGCGACATGACGCTATGACCTTCGTCGCCTTTGACGGGGAGTCGGCCGAGACGGTGCAGGGCCGACAGGGCGTCGGGGCGCAGTCTGTTGACGACCGCGGACGAGTGCGCCTCGATGGCATCGCGGTTACGGTCGAACAGCTCGATATATTGTGTCAGTGAATTGTTTTGCATAATCTCACGGCTTATTCGTTGTCGGCCAACTGTTTGATCCAGTCGTAACCGCGCTGTTCAAGTTCAAGTGCCAGCTCGGGACCTCCCGAGTAGACGATGCGGCCTTTATAGAGTATATGGACGAAGTCGGGCTTGATGTAGTCGAGCAGACGCTGGTAGTGGGTAATGACGATAGTGGCGTTGCTGTCGTTTTTGAGACGGTTGACGCCACCTGCCACCACACGCAATGCGTCGATGTCGAGGCCGCTGTCAGTTTCATCGAGTATCGAGAGGCGCGGCTCGAGTACGGCCATCTGGAATATTTCGTTGCGTTTTTTCTCGCCGCCCGAGAAGCCTTCGTTGACCGAGCGCGAGGCCAGTTTGTTGTCAAGCTCGACAATCTCGCGTTTCTTACGCATCATCTTCAGGAAGTCGCCGGCCGAAAGGGGGGCTTCACCGAAGTATTTGCGCTTGGCGTTGACGGCGGCGCGCATGAAATTGACCATCGACACGCCCGGAATCTCGACCGGATACTGGAACGAAAGGAAGAGACCCTCGTGTGAGCGGTCTTCGGGCGATAACGAGAGCAGGTCGACGCCGTGGAAATCGGCCGAGCCGGCGGTGACGGTGAAACGCGGGTCACCCGCGAGGACTCCCGAGAGGGTGCTTTTGCCCGAGCCGTTGGGCCCCATTATGGCGTGGACTTCGCCGGGATGTATCTCGAGGTTGATGCCTTTGAGTATCTCTTTGCCTTCGATGCCGGCATGCAGATTATCGATTTTTAAAAGTATATCTTCCATTGTGTTATGTCTGTTTCTTTTTATTATTATATTATTAACCGACAGTGCCTTCGAGGGTGATCGAGAGCAGTTTCTGGGCTTCGACGGCAAACTCCATGGGCAGTTTGTTCATAACCTCTTTGGCATAACCGTTGACGATGAGAGCGACGGCTTCTTCGGTAGGTATGCCGCGCTGGTTGCAGTAGAAGAGCTGATCCTCTGATATCTTCGATGTCGTGGCTTCGTGTTCGACAATGGCGGTGTCGTTTTTGACATCGATATAGGGGAAGGTATGTGCGCCGCATGTGTCGCTCAGCAGCAGCGAGTCGCATTGGGTATAGTTTCTGACACCGGAAGCTCCGGGAGCGACGCTGACAAGGCCGCGATATGAGTTCTGACTATGTCCGGCAGAGATGCCTTTGGAGACGATGGTCGAGCGGGTGTTACGGCCGATGTGTATCATCTTTGTGCCTGTGTCGGCCTGCTGACGGTTGTTGGTGACGGCGACAGAATAGAATTCGCCTACCGAGCCTTCGCCGGCGAGGATGCAACCGGGATATTTCCATGTGATTGCCGAGCCGGTCTCGACCTGGGTCCATGACAGTTTCGAGTAGTCGCCGCGGCATAGACCGCGTTTGGTGACGAAGTTGTAGACGCCTCCATTGCCGTCGCGGTCACCGGCATACCAGTTCTGGACGGTCGAATATTTGACTTCGGCGCGCTCCTCGACGATAATTTCGACGATGGCGGCATGAAGCTGATTTTCATCGCGTTGCGGAGCCGTACAGCCTTCGAGGTAGCTGACATAGGCATCATCGTCGGCGACGATGAGGGTGCGTTCAAACTGCCCTGTGCCCGAGGCGTTGATGCGGAAGTAGGTCGACAGCTCCATGGGACAGCGGACACCCTTGGGTATGTATACAAACGAACCGTCGCTGAAGACGGCCGAGTTGAGGGCGGCAAAGAAGTTGTCGCGATAGCTCACGACTTTGCCGAGATATTTGCGGACAAGGTCGGGATAGTCCCTGACGGCCTCGCTGAACGAGCAGAATATTATGCCGAGCTCGGCGAGTTTCTCGCGGTGAGTGGTCTTGACTGAAACGGAGTCCATAACAGCATCGACGGCCATGCCCGAAAGCACCTTCTGTTCTTCGAGCGGTATGCCCAGACGGTTGAAGGTCTCTATAAGTTTCGGGTCGACTTCGTCAAGGCTCGCCGGACCTTCTTTTTTCTTCGGGGCGGCATAATAGCTTATCGCCTGATAGTCGATGTCGGGTATGTCGAGATGTGCCCAACGGGGCATCTCGAGTGTCGTCCAGTAGCGGTAAGCTTTGAGACGGAAATCGAGAAGCCAGTCAGGCTCGCCTTTTTTCTGCGATATGAGCCTGACGACATCTTCGTTGAGACCTCGCTCGATGATGTCGCTGTCGATATCGGAGACAAAACCATATTTATATTCCGAACCGGTGACATCACTGATGATGTCGTTGCCCGATCTGTTGTCGTTGTTGCGGTTGTCCATTTGATTGTGATTTATTGTATAACACCGATCATTGGTCTGATGTTTTGTCTTTTACCATTCCCAGCACCTGTGGCGCGAAAGTCCGTAATGTCTTCTCGACCTTGACCATCGTGCGGTCGCCTTTGAGGGTTGATGTGGGACTGACAGTAAGCCATAGGTTATACACGAAGCTGACGATAAAGAGCCATTTGACGATTTTGAAGAGAGCGCCGCCGAGACGGTCGGCCCAACCAAGAGCCACCAAATGGATAAATCCTTTCACAAGACTGAAAAGCAGACGTATTATCGCGTAGGCCAGAATGAACAGTATGATATATGCGATAACATAGACGGTCGTGAGGGCAGCCTCGGGGTCTTTACCGGCAAGCCACGCGGCGAATGTGTCTCCATAGACCCGACAGACGATGACGCCGCCGATAAGGCCGGCAAGCTGGCCTATCTGAGAGACGAAGCCTTTTCTGAAGCCGGTAAAAGCCGCATAAAAGAGCACGATCAGAAGCAATATGATCAAAGCGTTTGATGCCATTGTGTTTTATCGTTAATTAAGCGATGCAAAATTACTCATTTTTGAGTAAAAACGTATAGCACGGGGCGGCGAAACGCCAAAGAAAAAGCCTATGCGGCCAAAAATGACGGGGCGGGGTATGGAGCGATGGAGGGCGCGATGTACAGAGCGATGACTTCGAGACTGACGAAGAAATCAAAGAATTATAGCAAAATGTCAAGACTAACGCCCTCTATCTATGCACTTTTGCTTTACCACACCATGGTTTCAATCCGAGAACTTCAGACACGGTCCATACGACTGTCGAGAGACCGCCGCTTACTCCAATGTGCCATCAACACCTATATAATCACTATAGGCGACAATATTTTTTCGTTTTTTCGTTAAAAAACGACGAGAAACAAAATTAAAGTTGTGTACTTTGTGTTTTAATATTAATTTTGTAGCGCAGACCGTCCGCAGAGCCCGGTTTCGGGCTTGGGGTGGGGCTGCACCGCCACGGCAAGCCGTGGAACGACATATTGAATCAGCGTTTACTTGACGCTTGTTCTTGACTGCTTGGAATCTCGCAAATTCTTCATCTATGTCAAGAGCGGAGCAACGGTGGAACGCCTGCGGTATGTAATCCCATGCATCTTGCTCCCGAGAGGAAGCAGAGGTGTGATATGATTATATACATAAGCGTAGGCTCTGCACGTTGCCGTTCTACATAGATGGGCAATGCGAGAGCCTTAAGCAGGGGACGGCAATGGTAAGATTCCTGCGCTTTTTCTCTTTTTACGACCAATCATATTTAGTTTCACTCCGGGAATCAGTGAGCGTTTCAACCTGCTGATGAAAAGAATCACGCCCTTACCACTCGATTTGCAATCACATTTTACCGTAATAATAATCCCGAATGGTATTCTCCGGGGGCTTCTACAGATGCGCACCTAACCACTGTATTAATTATTCCCAACCATATAACAAACAACAAATCCCAAGTACTATGACTAAATTTATACGAAGACAAATGCGAGCATTGACTGCGCTTTTACTCTTGCTCGCCGGAATAAGTCATGCATCAGCCTGGACTGCGGTTCAGACTACGATAAACGGCATAACTTACGAAGCAACCAACTACAATGGAAGTACAGTGATAGCCGTCGATCCGTCGTTAGAAACGGTGAGCATCCCTCAATCCTACGAATACACTTACAATAACAAGACATATACCTCGACTGTTAAATGGCTCAATTTCGAAAGCGAGACGCTCAAGGAGATGACAGTACCGGAGAGCATCGAACCTGCCACCGTCAGTTCCTTTTTTAGTTCAGGGAAAATTCCAAATATTGAAAAGTTAACTATATGCGGCAGGGGGACATATGAAGTATACGAAGGCAATGCGTTTCTTATCAACAGTAAGGGCGCCGTCATAGAATGTCTTGTCACTACATCCGACATTAAAATTCCCTCAACAGCGACTTCAATAGGTGACAATGCATTTCAGGGCTGCACAAATATAACCTCAATTGAAATCTCCAACTCCGTGACTTCAATAGGTGACTATGCATTTCAGGGCTGCACGAGCCTGACTTCGATTACCATTCCCGACTCTGTCAAAAAAATAGGCAAGTATGCTTTCCAAGACTGTAGCGCCCTGACCTCGATCACTATTCCCGACTCCGTGACTGCAATCAACCAGTTTACATTCAAAAACTGCAGCGGCCTGACCCGGATTATGTTCGGCAACTCCGTGGCTATAATCGGGGAGTCTGCATTCGCAGCCTGTAGCGGCCTGACATCGCTTACTATTCCCAACTCTGTCACAAACATATATAATTTTGCTTTCGCAGGCTGTAACGGCCTGACCCAGACAATAATCGGCAACTCCATCATCTCATGCAGCGGCACCGCCTTCGCTAATTGTGACAAGCTGAAGAAAGCGGCCTATCCCAACAAAATCAACAACCCGTTTCGTAATAGTGGTAGTTCTTGTACGGCCATTACATACCCTACCGATGAGGCGATTATAGAAGATGATTTCATTTTTAATAATGATAAATCATATCTTTATTTTGCACCTATAACACTCTCCGGAGATTTTGAAATTCCCAACACCGTTACCTCAATCGGCTTCTCTGCGTTCCGTAGCTGTAGCGACCTGACATCGATCACCATTCCCAACACCGTTACCTCAATCGGCGACTATGCTTTCTATGACTGTAGCGGCTTGACATCGATCACCATTCCCAATACCGTGACTTCAATCGGCAACTATGCATTCTATAACTGTAGCGGCTTGACTCAGGCAATAATCGGCAACTCTGTTACCTCATACGGCGCCAGTTCCTTCGCTAAATGTGACAAGCTGAAGAAAGCGGCCTATCCCGACAAAATCTATAACCCGTTTAACACTAATAATCCGGCTAATTATGTTGCCATTGCATATCCTACCAATGAGGTGATTATAGAAGATGATTTCATTTTTAATAATGATAAATCATATCTTTATTTTGCCCCTATAACACACTCGGGCGATTATGAAATTCCCAACACTGTGACCTCAATCGGCTTCTCTGCGTTCCGTAGCTGTAGCGACCTGACATCGATCACCATTCCCAACTCCGTGACCTCAATAGGTGACAATGCATTTCAGGGCTGCACGAGCCTGACTTCGATTACCATTCCCGACTCTGTCAAAAAAATAGGTAAGTATGCTTTCCAAGACTGTAGCGCCCTGACCTCGATCACTATTCCCGACTCCGTGACTGCAATCAACCTGTCTACATTCAAAGGCTGCAGCGGCCTGACCCGGATTATGTTCGGCAACTCCGTGACTTCAATCGGGGAGTATGCTTTCCAAAACTGTAGCGATCTGACCTCGATCACCATTCCCAACTCCGTGACTACAATCGGAAAGTCTGCTTTCCAAGACTGCAACGAACTGACATTGATAAAGTGTCTTGGGATCATACCCCCTGATATTGATAGTGAAACTTTTAGCTATGATACATACGAAAATGCCACATTAGACATTCCGGATGATGCCTATGATTATTTCTCGCCTTTCTGGAGTCAATTCAATAATATCACAGTTGACGGAAACCCTGCAAGAAAATTCTATGATGACGTATTCAACTTTATCCTAATCGATAAGCCTGAATCTAAAGAGGCGATTTTGGCCAGATGTAATCCCAATATGACAACAGTCAGCATACCTGACCGTATCGTAGATGAGAGTTCGGGAGATGCTGTCCGCTATTATGTGACAGCAATAGGCCCCGGTGCCTTTGAGGGAAATGTGAAGCTTGATTCAATAAACACTTCCCGTACAAAAATCAAAAAAATCTGGAAAGCCGCTTTTAAAGGATGTATAAATCTGAAATCCTTCACATGCTACGACGCGCTTACCTTTATTGACGACCAAGCGTTCCAAGGTTGTACGAAACTCTCAAAAGTGTCGTTTAATGACGCGCTGACTTCTATCGGCGACCAAGCGTTCCAAGGTTGTACGAAACTCTCAGAAGTGTCATTTAATAACGCGCTGACTTCTATCGGCAATCAAGCGTTCCAAGGTTGTACGAAACTCTCAGAAGTGTCGTTCAACGACGCATTGACTTCTATCGGCAACCAAGCATTCAGCTATTGCGGACTCCATAATATTGTATTCCCACAAAACCTTACTGATATAGGCGAGGGAGCATTTATGCATTGTACGGGTATGGCTTCGGTTGCTTTAAACAATCAGCTTTCATATATACCCGACAATGCATTTTTCAAATGCGACAACCTTATTTATATATATATCCCCAACTCAGTCACTTCAATCGGCAATAGTGCCTTTTCGGGATGTCTAGAATTGTCCCATGTGAAGATTCCCAACTCCGTAATTTCTATCGGCAATAGCGCCTTCCTCAATAGCGGCTTGACCTCCGTGTCCATTCCCAACTCCGTCACTTCAATAGGCTTGGATGCTTTCAGCAGTTGTATTAAGCTGAAATCGTTTACCATTGAAGATGGCATACAGCCTATTACACTGGAACGTTCCGAAATAGGAGTAGATGAAGACAACCATTTTTGGGATCCAATTGAATACATGTATATAGGACGACAGTATACCGGCCGTTTATTGAAATATAATGACATGACCACTCTCGTTATCGGCAATTTATTAACAAAGATTGACCCGTATGCCTTCTCCAACCATGACAGTTTGCGTTTTTTGACGCTTGGCAGTGGAATAGAAACCATTGGCGAACATGCATTCTCAGACTGTTCATCGCTTACTTCGGTCGTAATACCCTCTAAAGTAACCGAAATCGGAGCATCCGCTTTCGACGGCGCCAACCTAAAAAATATAACGATAGGCGCGGGACTCACCACTCTCGGTGAACATGCTTTCGGCTGCGCCGCCACCAATACCATCACCAACATCACAGCCCAGACCCCTCCGACAGCATCCAACAACTCGTTCAGCAACTATAACGGCACTCTGTATGTGCAAGATGAAACCGACAATGAATCTACCCTCGACTCTTACTATGAGTCAAACTACTGCTGGTATCGCTTCAATCAGGCCAAGCTCATAAGCGCCACCGGTATTGACAAAGGAGCCAGCTTGCCTCTGATCTACCAAGCCGACACCAAACAGCAGCTTTATGCCACTGTAGTGCCGAATGGCGCATCGTTGAAAACAGTATTCTGGCATTCGACCAATCCCGAAATTGCCACCGTAGACAACAACGGCCTGGTAACGTTCCACGCTCTCAAGGACGAGAACGGCCGCACTCTCGCTCCGGACCGCGCCAAAGCCGACGCTGCCGAATGCAAGATCATCGCCTCTACCCTCTATGCCGACGGCCCTGTGCTCGAATTCAGTGTCAACAGCATTGTCTCAAAGATCAACGATGTCGTTTCCGTGGCTTCTTCAGATGAGTTCGACCCGTCGCTTCCCTACAAAGTCTACAACCTCAGCGGCATTATGGTCGGCACAGACAAGGATAATCTTGCCGCAGGCATCTACATCATCATTCAGGGTAGCAAAGCCCACAAGATTGCCGTAAGATAATATTCAGGGAGCATCCTATATCAATCGCAAAGGCCGGGGACACGTTTCTCCGGCCTTTCGTTTATCTGCGGCTTCAAGTTTTTGCTTCTCGCTGTTCGCAGAGAAGGAGTCAACATCTCCGCCATGTTGATGTTATTTTGTGAAGCATGACATTGGGCGACGGCATGAAGGTCGTCGCCCAACTTCGTCTCGCTATATGCGGCTCTGTTTCAATCGTACATGACGATGCGGTCGCGTTCTTCGATGAGGTCTTCTACGCCAAACATGGGTTTGTCAAGTATTACAGAGCCACCGTAAAATTTATTTCTGTCGACAGACTCGCCGAAATATTCGCGGAAAAGCGCGATAATCCAGTCATATGCCTCTGTCGCGGTTTCGAAGATCATAGGCGTACCTTGGGTTTCAAACGGTGCTGACAGTTTGAATGATGCTATTTCAATCCAGTCTTTATCTTCGGCTCCGACACTTTTTGATTCTCTACTGATGACCATGCTGTTATCGTCGGCATACAGCAGGCCGTATTCGGCTTTTCCTATCAAAAGGGTCTTGCCGGCCTCGTCAAGCTGAAGATTCTCACTTATCAGAACGTCGTAGCTCTCATGTTTCGCACGATAAATCAGGTCGAGGGCAACAGAGAAATCTGTAGGACCATAGGCAGAGTAAAACGATTTCATCTTCCGCCAGCAATTGCCGCCCTTTATCACAATCTTCGAGGGATCAAAGCCATCAAAACCGTCTATATCATCACCGACCTTTTTCCATTTTCCATTCGTACTACCGGATTTATAATATCGTTCCATGCTACCTAAAGTATATGTAGCGTCGGCAAGCCCCGTCGAATAGCGGCTCAAAACCTGTAGATCAACATTGCCGGGCACAATCTCGCCCTTGACGATATATTTGCCGGGATCACTGTTGTCATATGGTTGGGGGGCGTCGGAATTGCATGAGGCAAACAATGACAGCAGCAAAATAGATAGAGGAATAATCTTTTTCATACGATAACAGTTTAAGAATTAATAACAATCGCAAATATATGTCATAAATCAAGTGAATGCAAATATTTTTTATATTATTTTACGATAAGGTTAAGTTTATTGTGCTTTTGATTTGTTTTGGATAAAAAAACAAATATCACGATGTCTTATTATTTGTTTTTGTCTTGTAATGACTATTGTTTAACTTTGTTGGTAAATAAATACAGCTCCAATGGCAAGTAACGCTCGACACAACATACTCTGGGCCGACGATGAAATCGATCTGCTCAAGCCCCATATCATGTTTCTTAGAAACAAGGGCTACAACGTGACAACGGCCAACAGCGGCAGCGACGCTCTCGATATGGCGTCGTCGCAGCCTTTCGACCTCATAATACTCGACGAGAATATGCCGGGACTGACGGGACTCGAGACTCTGACGCGCATAAAACAGACTCTGCCCCATGTGCCTGTCATAATGATAACGAAAAGCGAGGAGGAGAATATCATGGACCAGGCTGTCGGCAACAAGATAGCCGACTATCTCATCAAACCGGTAAACCCTAACCAGATACTCCTGGCTATCAAAAAGATTCTCCACAGCGACCGCCTCGTAGCCGATCAGGCCACACGCGACTACCGAGAGGATTTCGCCAATATATCGCATCTGATCAACAGCGCGGCGACGATCGACGACTGGTATGATCTCTACGGCAAACTCGTCTACCGCGAACTCGAGCTGGCATCGACCGACACCAATATGGACGAGATGCTCGACATGCAGAAGATCGAGGCAAACTCAGAGTTCAACAAATGGGTCAGACGCAACTATGAGTCGTGGGTCACGACAGACAATCACCCGCTGATGAGCCCCGAGATCATACCCCGCAAGGTGTTTCCGATGCTCGACAGGGGCGAGAAGGTGTTTTTTATACTGATCGACAACTTCCGTCTCGACCAGTGGCGCACGGTTATGCCACTGTTGAGCGATATGTTCAATATCGAAGAAGAGCTGTATACGTCGATTCTGCCGACGGCGACCCAGTATGCACGCAACGCCATATTCTCGGGTCTGATGCCGGCCGACATAGAGAAGCTGTTCCCCGAACTGTGGGTCGACGAGGACTCTGAAGAGGGCAAGAATCTTAACGAATCGCCTCTGATAGCGACCCTCTTTGACCGCTACCGCCGCCACTGCCGTTTCTCATACAACAAGATCAACGACGGGGCTGCGGGCGAGAAACTTATCAATGAGTTTAGCCGCCTCGAGGCCAATGATCTCAATGTCATAGTGCTCAACTTTGTCGACATGCTGTCGCACGCGCGCACCGAGTCGAAGATGATACGCGAGCTGGCATCGACCAACGCCGCCTACCGCTCGCTGACAGAGTCGTGGTTTCGCCATTCGTCGGCGCTCGAGCTTTTCAAGGCCATAGCAGCCAAAGGTTATAAAATCGTTCTTACGACCGACCACGGCACGATACGCGTAGACAATCCTGTCAAAATTGTCGGCGACCGCAACACCAATACCAACCTGCGCTATAAGTTAGGCAAGAACCTCAATTACAACCCCAAGCAGGTATATGAAATCAAACAGCCCATGAAATTCGGGTTGCCTGCGCCGAATGTGTCGACGGCATATATCTTTGCCACAAACCGCAGTTTCTTTGCCTACCCCAACAACTACAACTATTATGTGCAATATTACACCGGCACTTTCCAGCACGGAGGCATCTCGCTCGAAGAGATGCTTGTGCCGCTGATAACCCTGACAGCAAAATGAGACGGATACATATATCAGACATTGATGATCTCGGTCACGCCGCCGCCGAGTTTGCCGCACTGACAAACGAACACCGCATTTTCACATTCTACGGCGAGATGGGCGCCGGCAAAACGACTTTTATCAGCGCGTTGGCGCGTCATCTGGGCGTTGACAGCGGCGAGGCCAACTCGCCCTCGTTTGCAATAGTCAACGAGTATACGGCCGCCGACGGAGAAACAATATATCACTTTGACCTCTATCGGCTCGACAACGAGGCCGAGGCCTACGACATCGGCGTTGACGACTACTTCGACTCGGGCTCGCTATGCCTTATCGAGTGGCCCGAGCGTCTGGGCTCGCTCCTGCCCGACGATGCCGTCAGGGTCGACATCCGCGTAAACGACGACAATAGCCGCGACCTCATCGTCTCATGAAGCCTCACATCATAAAGGTCGCCGGCACGGCGTCGACAAACAGCCTGCTCGCCGAGCGTGCCGCGGAGCTCGGCCACGGCAGTGTCATCGTAGCCGGAGAGCAGACCGCCGGCCGCGGACAGCGCGGCAACTCGTGGGAGTCAGAGCCCGGCAAGAACCTCACATTCTCAATCTTGCTCAAGCCGCAGAAGATAGAGGCACGGCGGCAGTTCGAGCTGTCGATGTCGGTGGCCCTGTCGCTGCGCGACGCCATAGCCGACATTGTCGGCGCCGCCGCCGAGATAACCGTGAAGTGGCCCAACGACATTTATGCCGACGATAGCAAGATATGCGGCATACTAATCGAAAACACTCTATCGGGCAAGGATATACTACATTCGGTCGTTGGGGCGGGCATCAACATCAACCAGCGGCGTTTTGTCAGTAACGCCCCGAATCCGGTGTCGGTAGTCATGCTCACAGGGCGCGAACACGACCTCGACGCCGCGATGGAGGCCATCGCCGCACGGGTTGTCGACGACTTCGACCGCTATGAAGCCGTCGTCGACGCCGAAAATCTCAGACAGCGCTATATGTCACATCTCTGGCGTCGCAAGGGTTTCCACAGCTACCGCGATGCCGCTACTGGCGAGAGCTTTGAGGCCGAAATCACCTATGTCGACCTTGCGGGCCCTATGACACTCCGTCGCCCCGACGGCACGACACATACCTATGCTTTCAAAGAAGTCGCCGCCGTGTTATGAGCCGGCACAAACAGTGCGCTCACAAGCACAAGATAGTCGGGAGCATAACCGTCACGTCCCCATTTGAGTTCGATACCGAACAGGCGGTCGAGGGTTCCGGCGATGTCAAAACCGAAGGCTTCGAGCGACGGCCGCACTTTGTCGGGATGACGGCACGGGAGTTTCGCGAGTCGGGCACACGGCTCGTCGCCGCAATAAAGACAACGGCCTACGTAAGCGAAAGCGCGTCCGCCGGTCTCGCGCTCGAGGTCGAGCAGGCGGCGTTCGATCTCCATCCGTTCGGGACGTATGAAATTCTGCACCTCTGACAACGGCAGCGGATCAGCCGGCACGATTTTAGACGCAAAGATAATCGCGCGCTCATAGCGCCTCAGCAGGGCCTCGGCATCGAACTCAAAGGGCGGACAACCCCAGCTCGCGCCATAGGAGGGACATTCGCGACAGAAGCGTATAAACTTATCGGCATCGCGGAAGCCGGCGATATATTCGGCGACGGGAATCTCGGTTTTCAGTTGCTCGACTGTATAGTCTGATTTCAGCATTTTCTATCCAACAGATCAAGGTGAAACAGTCTGTCGATATGACCGGCGCCCACCATCCGGTCGACGGAGAGGCAGATGAGCCGCGGCGTGTCAATCAATGCTATAGCGTCACTGAGTTTAAGCGCGATGTCAAGCTCGTGGGTCGAATATAGTATAGTCTTGCCATGGTCGCGGGCAAGGCGTCGGAGCAATCCGCACAACTCATAGCGGTTGGGCAGATCGAGAAACGATGTCGGTTCGTCAAGCAATATGACGGGCGTTGTCTGCGCCAGAGCACGCGCTATCATCACCCGCTGGCACTCGCCGTCGCTCATACGGTCGAGTGTGCGGTCGGCGTACGAGGCCATGCCGACCGCCTCAAGCGATTCGTCGACGATGGCGCGGTCGGCCTCCGACAGGCGGCCTATCCAGTCGGTATATGGGGCGCGCCCGAGGGCGACGACGTCGCGGCAACTGAGATTGGCGATGCGTGTGCGCTCGGTCGAGACGAAAGCGAGAGTCCGTGCAAGACGCGGCGACGGTGTGGCCGATACATCGAGACCGCCGACAGTTACCGTGCCCCGATAGCGCCGGTTGAGTCCGGCAATAGCGCGCAGAAGGGTCGATTTGCCGCTGCCGTTACGGCCGAGAAGAGCAGTCAGGCTGCCGCCGTCTATCGTGGCCGTAGCATCGTTTATCAAGACCTTGCCGCCAAAACCTATAGTAAAATCGTGTAGTTCAATCATCGGGTCATGGTGTTATTGCGTAAGACAATCCAGACAACGACCGGGATGCCGAGCAATGCCGTGATAGCGTTGACCGGCAAGAGGAAAAGTTTGGAAACTATATCACAGACGAGCATCACGGCAGCACCTGTCAGCGCCGTGGCCGGAATCATTACCCGGTGGTCGCTGCGGGCAAAAAGAAGCCTCGTGACATGAGGCATCGACAGGCCTATAAATCCGATAGGGCCGCAAAAGGCCGTGACCGTGCCGGCCAACAGCGTTGTCGAAGCGAATATCAGCAAGCGCGAACGCTTGATGTCGAGCCCCATCGTCACGGCATATTCCTGTCCGAAGAGCAGAAGATTGAGGGCCTTGATGGTAACGACAGCGAGAATAAAACCTATGATGACAGCGGGAAGGATAATCCACAACTGCGACACGGTAACGTCACCAAGGGAGCCCATGGTCCAGACGACAAAATTTTTGAGAGCCTCCTCGCGGCTGAGATATTGCAGTATCTGCACAACAGCACCGACGCCCGACGAAAACATCATGCCGAGAATGAGTATCACCATTATGTCTTTGATGCGATGGCCGACGGCGGCAACGACGATCAGCACGGCCGCCGCTCCGAGCCATGCCGCACCGGCAACACCGAGCGACGAGATCAATGCCGACAGTCCGAACAGAGGCGCACCGAGCATGAACAAAGCGACACCGAGTGACGCGCCCGAACTGATGCCCAGCACATAAGGTCCCGCCAAAGGATTGCGGAACAAGGTCTGCATCTGCAGACCGCTGACCGACAGCGCCGCCCCGACGACAAGGGCCATCACGGCCTTGACAAGACGAAAGTCGATCACGATTGTCGAGATCATGTGATCGCTTTCAACACCCGTAAGGACAGCGAAAACGCGCCGGAGCGGTATATTGACCGACCCGACGGCAAGATCGATAATAAAAAGAATCGTCGCTGTCAAACCGATGACTGCAAACAATATGCCCGTGCGATTTTTCATTCAATGCGTTTATAATAAACAAAATCTTCAGTAACGAGGTCGGGGTGGAATATTTTGATCAAGTCGCGCAGGACAAGGTCGGGCCTGACAACGCCAGACTCGAAGTAGTCGTTGCCTCCGGCCGAGTTTGTGCGGAGTGTATTATTATATACCCTGCCCTCTTTCACGACAGGCAACCCGGCAAATTTAGGATAGGCTTTGACCAGATCGCCGGTTGTCGCCACCGAACCGGCATTGAGCCACAGGTCGGCCTCGGCCAAGAGCATGTATGCCTCCTCGAGATCTATCGGTTCTGACGAATTGCCTTTATTTTTATCATAATAAACAAAGCTACCCCCGGCGTCATTTATGAGCGAGACGGCATAGCTGTCGACAGGCGGCAGAAACCATATGCCGCTGTAGGGGGCGTTGAGCATCACCTTCGGGCGGTTGAGGCTGTCGAGTGCGACAGCGTTTTTCAGCTCATTATATTTACCAGCGATTTCGTTGAAGCACTCACGGCCGCGGTCGCCGCGGCCGACGAGTTCGGAGAGCATGACAAGCCACTCTGATTTTCCAAGGGGCGACTGCTCGAGATAGTCGCCGACATAAACAAAAGGAATGCCCGACTCGCGCAGTTTGCTTTCCATCGAGCTTGCATTGTTGATGCCGTAGAGCAGCACGATATCGGGATCAAGGGCGACAAGGGTCTCATAGTCGATGTTGCCTTCATAGCCGACATCGCAGACGCTGTCGCGGCGCGCCGTAACCGTCGGATTGGATATATAGTCCTTGCCCGAGACTCCGACAACTCTCGCTGCCTGGCCGACAGCGTCGAGCATGGCTATGTGGGTCGACGACATGGCCACTATGCGTTGGGCCTCACCGTCAAGCACCTGACCATCGAAACCGTCGGGCACACTGTCGCCCTCGCGCAGCACAAGCAGACAGGTGACGACGCTGTCGGCTCCCTGCCACGGATTGGTGACGGTGATAAGCAGACTGCCGGCCTCATTACCGCTTATGGCAAAGCCCGAGGCATATTCGGGAGTGTATATTTCCTTATCGAAACCACGATGTGTCGCGCCTCGCTCCTTACAAGAGCCCAACGCAATCACAGTCAGAAGCATCAACAAGGTCGATTTTACGGTACGTTTCATTTTTTGCGGTTGAATTTGGGTGTTATGCCTATGAAAAATTCAAAATTGATGCCCGGCATGGGCCTAGACAGCACCGACAGATAGTCTTCGTTGAAGAGATTGTTTACGGCGAGCTTGAGTTGCAGGTCTACGGGCTTGAACGATAGATTTTTCTCAAGCGATATATTGCTCATGAAATATTCGGGAAGATGGCCGGTGAGCGTATAGTCGTTGCTGCTCATGGTGTATCGCTCGGAATAGTAAGCCCATTTGTAGAGGAAACTCCACGAGCGCCAACTCAGACGGCCGGTCAGTGATGCAGAATGTTTCGGGACGTAAGGGAGCTGACGGCCTACCGATTGATCGGCGGGCGACATCTTTTCGCCGTGATTTATCGACGGCGTCCACGAGTATGAGCCGTTCATGTCGACGAACCATCCTTTTACCGGCTCGAATGCGACATTGAGGCGCCCTTCGAGGCCGTAAGAATGGACGTCTTTGACATTGCGCGGCGAAAAAAAGCCCTTTGTCGTCGGCAGCCAGATTATCCAGTCGGAGATATGCGAGTCAAACCACGTCAGACCGCCGCCGCCGCTGAAAGGCAACGGCCGTGCGGCGCCGGTATCGAAGCTTATGCCCGCGTCATAGGTCCATCCGTTCTCGCTGCGCAGATCGGGATTGCCGCCCGGCAGGAAATACAGGTCATTGAGCGACGGGAACTTATGGTTTTTTGACACCGAGGCGCGCAACATGATATTGCCTTTCTGCGACAACAGGGCGTCGGCAAACAAGGCCGGTATCAGCGGCGCACATCTGTCGCCGAACATATCCTCGCGGATGACCGCCGACAGACCTACGCGGTCGGTAGCCTGCCATTTGACCGAGGCCGAAGCCGACAGCTCGATGCGCCCTTTGTCGTAGCCGACGACGTCCTTGCCGCCCTCCTGGAGTATGATCTGCTTATCCTCGCTGCGCACAAAATGCTGGTGGGCGGCAAGGCCGAGCGTGAATATCCAGCGCCGCGACGGATTGTATGTGCCGTCAAAGCGGCCGAAGAAGGTGTTGATGCGGCTGCGCGAGCGAGTCATGGCGACGCGGTTGCCCTCGGTGACCTCGCGGTTATAGTCATAGGCCATCCAAGTGTGGACATACCCTCCCCGCAGGCCGAAGCGCAGACGCTCGCCGCCGCGGTCCCACGACAGGATGCCGCGAAAGGTGTTCTCGCGCTGACGATTCTCGAAATCGCGCTCGTCGCCGTAGTCGGTGGTGAGCATCGGCAGTTCGCGATTTGAGCCGGTATACCACGCATTGACACCGAAGCGGTTGCCGTTGAGCGCGTTGTAATATACTTCCTGAAGGATATGAAAATCTTTGAAAGCACCGCTGCGGTTGCGTTCGCGCGGATGATAGCTGCCTATGATGTTATGGTCGTCGTCATAGATATTGACCTTTTTGTCGTGATTGATATATTTATAGTCATTTGGCGACGAAGAGTAGACGACACGCGTCGACACCGTCCAATGCTCGTCGCCGTAGGTCAATCGGGCAAATTCATCGAAGGTCGAGAACGACCCTATGCCCTGCACATATTGCGCGTTGAAGCCCGAGTCGACATCGGCGACCGTGCCGAGGCTGACGAGACCGCCGAGACCGCCTCCGGTCTCATTGACGCTCGACGTGCCGTGAAGCAGCGACGCGCGGTCGATGAAATATGCCGGGATTGTCGAGAAATCGGTCATGCCGAGCATGGGATTGTTGATGCGCATGCCGTTCCAGGTCACCTGTGTATGGCTCGGCGATGTGCCGCGGAATGCTATGGTCGACAGGGTCGCGCGGCCGTAGCTCTTGACATAGACCGAAGAGCCGAATGTCAGTACGTCGGCCATCGACAGCGCTATGTTTTCTTTCAGAGCGAGCGAGTCGAAAGTCGTCTTCTGTATGCCTATGTCTTTCATCGGGCGTTTTGCCGTGACGACAAGCTCGCGCAGGCTTCTTGTACCGCGCAGGGCTCTTGTACGGTCGCTCTGACGCGATTCCGCGTCAAATGCACAATGCACAATGCACAATGCACAAAATATTTTTAATGCACAATGCACAATACTCGATGAATAAAGATTATGGCTATGGGGTTGATCTCCTTTCATTTTTTCTCAAAAGTAGTCTTTACTATTGCCGTCAGCATTCTTATCAGCTGCCGGCAATCATCAATAATACTATCGAATGCTTCCCTTGATATATAATCGGTTTCCATCAGCAATTCCAACCAATACTCCGATTCACATGCCTCTTTCAAAGCGATATTCATTTTAGTGCCAAAGTCGGCTTTACTCTGACCGCGTAGTGCTTCTTTAACATTTGCACCGATGCTTGTGCCGCTTCGCAACAACTGTTTGCATATGATAAATTCAATATTGTTTCCAGAAAGATGCTGATAGAGACGAATGCATCTTATTGCAAAAGCCTTACTCTTCGCGGCAATGACATTGTCTTTATCTTCTTTCATTTCGATATATCTAAAGCACTATAAATTATGAATTGAGAATTATGCATTGTGCATTATAAACTATTTCCAACAGAACGCGCCGGGAGTGATGCCGGTATAGAATTCGTCGATGAGTTCGCCGCCGGGTGTATAACGGTAAATCATGCCTTGCTGCTGATAATCGATAGCGTCGGCGACGTAGACGTCACCGCCGGCAGGGTCTATCGTCAGACCGTAATATTTGGTGTCGCGCGACGCAAGAAACGGTCTGACAGGCAATCCTGTCGCCGTCACGTCCATTTCCCAGACGGCGTCGTTGATCCAATAGAGACGGTCGCCCGCACCGTTGATACATATCTCCGAAGGGCTGTCGCCGAGTCTGAAGCGATAAGTGGCGTCGACCGTAAATGTCTCGAGGTCGATGCGATGGAGAGCCGGCTCCTCATATCCGTACGGGCTGCCGGCATATCCGCCGTTGGTGATGGTCCAGAGACGGTCGTAGCGGTCTATGACGAGCGATGTCGGCTGGATGCCGACGGTCAGACTCGCCACGACCTCGTCGGTGAGTGTGTCAATCTTGATGATGCGGTTCTGATAGCTCCAGCAGTTGCAGTAGACATAGCGTCCGAGCTGCACCATCTGCTCGGTCGAGCCCGAACTCTGAGGCATGTCGGGCACGGTGATGTAGCCTGTGATGCTGTAGGTTTTCGGGTTGACGATAAAAATACGGTTGTCCCAGATCTGTGTCACATATGCTTTATCGTCACTGACAAAATGGATGTAGCGTGGCGAGGTCAGATTCTCGATGCGCCCGCGCTCTTTGAAAGTGTCGGTGTCGATGGCAAAAATGACGTGCGAATTGTTGACCACGACCCATCCGAGACCGTCGTGTATCGTCATCGACTGGGCAACATCGCCGAGTTTCATGCCGTTGGCCCGCAAGAACACTTCGTTCTCGACTGTGCGGTCGGCCGGATTATAAAAACTCAGCGTGGCATTGCCATACTGGAAGTTGCCTTCGTTTATGACAAACAGCCCCGGTGCCGTAATGTCGAAATCGCTGCCTTCATCGGCATAATCCCAGCGCATACATGATGTCAGCGTCGCCAAGAGCGCCGCCACAACAGCCAGATATATGTTCTTTATTATCTTCATTTCGTTGCCAATAATCCCGTCGGCTGATTCGGTTAAAATCCGAACGGCAGGTTTTCTGACTTTTCTCTTCCGACGCGCCTTCCCGAAAGCGGCAGCTTCAGTGGCAATTACAGCGCCGGAAACGATTGAGAACTTACAGCAGCGGGTACTGTCCGGGATTCTGACCCGGTTCCCTGGCCATTCTGCTGCAAAGATAAAAACACTTTCCCAACCCGACAAATTTTCAGCCATGAACAATACCATATAATAGGACTATTTTAATGTACGACTTTAAATTTGTCGATTTAATATGTCTTTTCAGTTAAAAAATATATGGCCGGAATTTTGGCTTTTATGTCGCCAATTATATCTTTTGGTCGTAAGCGTATACTCGGCAATACCCTATAAACGATTCTTAATGGCATGGGGTGCTTGATTAGCCGGCTGCGTTTTTCGGGATGTTTTGTTTTATTTTGTGGAATTATTGGCGTAAATTTGCATTACCGCTGTCACTTTCGGCGGACGGATTTCATGGATCATAACGACAACAGACTCACTAAGGATGCTATCAAAGACCACCGCTTCTGGAACCTGTCGCTTAAAATCAGCGACAGCGCTCTTGATATAGCCCTGCGTTCGACCGTCGAAGACAATTCGCTGATACTCCGGCATATCGATTTCGACAGTGCAGCCACATCCGTGTCCAAGGCACTCGAAGAAGCGGTCTATGACAATCCGTTATTGCTCTGTGATTTCGGCCGCACAGACGTCGTGGTCGACTGCCCGCGGCTGGCTTTCGTGCCCGATTATATCGCCGGAGACAGTGACAGACTCGAAAAAGCGGCTTCTATGCTATGGCCCGGCGACGGCACGGGCAAACTAATAGCCAACAACATAGCTCGAGTCGGGGCCGCGCTGATCATGAAGCTCGACAGCGATATCGCAGGCCTCATAGCCCGAACATTCAACAATCCGCCCGTATACCATCGTCTGACGCCACTGTGCCGCTACTACTCTTTCCAGAGCCGCGCCGTCAACAACATCAAACTGTTTGTCAACCTCTCGGACGACACGGTCGACATAGTGGCATTCTCAAACGACGGGATGCTGCTGGCCAATACATTCAGGACAACGACAGTCGCCGACGCCCTGTACTACAGTCTTGCCGTGGCGCGTATCTGCGGCTTCGACCAACTGAACGACGAGATAATGCTCTCGGGCGACCGCACCACGCGCGACAGCCTGACGCCGCTGCTCCGACAGTATGTCAACTATGTAATGCCGCTGATATTCCCGTCGGATGTCTACCGCCACGGCAAAGAGTCTCTTGCCGCTCCGTTCGAACTGATAATTTTGCCACTATGCGAATAATAAGAGGAAAATACGGCCGTCGCCGCTTCGACGTGCCGACAAACATAACAGCACGCCCGACGACCGACTTCGCCCGCGAGAATATCTTCAACGTGCTCGAGAATATGGTCGACTTCGAAGGTCTGTCGGCTCTTGATCTTTTTGCCGGCACGGGCGCTATCACATTTGAGTTGCTGTCGCGCGGATGTGCCGACGTAACCGCCGTCGAGAAAGCCGCAACGCAATATAACTTCATCAAAAAAGTTGCCGGTCAGCTCAATGTCGACAATCTCACCCTCATCAAGGGCGACGCATTGAAATTTATCGACACGTGCACGAAAAAATTCGATCTAATCTTCGCCGATCCGCCCTACGACATGCCCGACTTCGCTTCCGTGCCTGCGAAGATTCTCGGCTCGCAGATGCTCAAACCCGGCACAATCGTCATCGTCGAGCACAGCAAGGCACACGATTTCAGCACCCTGCCCCACTTCACCGGACACCGCGCCTACGGCTCGGTCAACTTCTCGATCTTCGAGATCGGAGAATAGGCAAGGGCGAATAGTCAACTTGCGCCGGATTTCGTCGTATCAGAACTTCAGCGAGACGCCGACGAGGCCTTTGAGACCTTGGGCTGCAACGCCGTATATGATGTCATAACGTCGGTTGAGCAGGTTCTCGCCTCTGGCAAAGACGCTGAAAGCATCAGTTATGGCATAGCCGGCTTCCAACGAGAGGTCGCTTACGTTGCCGAGTGAAATGTCATAGTCATGTACAACCGATGCGACGCTGTAATAGTCATTGTTGTCATAGCAGTTGCGCAGAGCGCGCAGCCTATAATCAAGACCTATCGAGAGTTTGTCGACCGGGCGCACTGTGACCGTAGCGTTTGCAACCCACTTGGCACGGTCGCGCCATAGATAGTAAGCCTTGTCGATGTCGCCCGAAGCCGCTGTCTCGACAGAGGCCGAGGCCTCGATGAGGCTGCCGTAGCTATAATCGAATCTGACACCGATATGCCATCCTTTGACATCATCGGCTTCAAAGCCGTCAATGTCGGGCATCATCCAGTCGTTGGCTACGGCATATCCGCCGAAGAAACTTGCCGCAAAACCTTTGAACGGACCGATATTGAAGCCGGCGTCGACAGCGACGGGAATGTTTGAGCGGCCGTAATGCTCCCACGAGGGGATAAAGGGGGTAATCTGTGACATCGAGCGCAGACTGTTGAAGTTTTCGCCGCCTGTGACGCGGGCGAAGACAGCAAACTGCGACGTTGCGTTATAGTCGACGAGGACGTCGGGAGCGACACGCAACGTTTTGTAATCACCTACAGACGAACCCGCCTTTTCCTTGCCGGTCATAAAATCGACTTTAAGACCGACGCGGCCGTGAAATTTGCCGACATTGAAGGCATAATAGGGTGTGAGTGATATTATACCCTGCGTACCGGGTTTCTCGGTATAATTTTGGCCGCATGCCGATTGGTTGAGGAAGTCGGCGGCAACTTCAAGCCCCCAGGCCGGAGTGACGCCGTCGGCGGCGTAGGCAAGTCCGGCTTTGAAGCCTAAAAGGCTCTCGCCGGCTGCTTTATATCTATAAACCTCGTCACTGAAGTCTTTAGTGAATGCAAAGCGATCGAAGTCGACATTGACGTGATAGTTGAATTTACCGGCACGTGACCACCATGCCGCATTGACGGCAAAATCGTTGCGATTCTGAGTGAAATCTTTGTCATAGAAAGGATTGGTCAGCGCGGCAAACGAGTATGTCACCCCGGCCGACACGCGGCTCGCCGAGCCTACCCGCTGATCGAGATGGACGCCGAGGGCGACGGTGTTGTTCTTGAAGTTGCCGTCGTTCTTGATGTATTCATGGCGATCGCTCTTGAAGTCTTTATAAGAATAACCGTCATACTGAAACCATGCTCCCAGACGGGTTGCGGCTTTGTTGACGATACGGTAGCCGGCCGAGGCGCCAAGGTTGAAAGCGGGAAAATAGCCTATCGACGCATAGCCGCGATAAGGCGTCAACGTGAGCGTGTCGCCATAGTTCATCGGCTCGAGACGCGAAATCGACGGAAGAATCTCAGAAGCATCGCCATACTCGTATAAACCGAGAGCTTTGTGTCTGATGACAGGCGAATATAGCTCGGGCATCACCGAGCCGAGCCGCGAGGCCTGACGTTCGACCGGCACGACCGTGCGGTCGACAGTGATTTCAGTCTTCAGGTCTTTAGCCTGTGCCGACGCAGTCGCAAAGACAAGCGCACAGGTGAGTATATATCTGATATTAACCATTTTAATCTATCATTTATTTAATCGGTTGTCAATCATCATGAAAATATCGGTTTCGTCACCGGGGTAATTCTCTTTGAGAGCCTTGAGATATTCCTTTGCCTCAAAGCTTTTGCCCTCGGCCTCGAAGATGTCGCTCAGAAGTATGAATCCGCGTGCCAGCCAATATGAATGAGGAGTTCCCGAGGCGTTGAGGGCCTCGACCGTCTTTCGGGCCTCGTCGATTTTCTTGTCATCGAAGAGGCTCTGAGACAGATAGTATGCACTCTTGGCACCGTAGAGGTCATCGGTTATGCCGGCTATTTTGCACCATTCGTCACGAGCGGCTTCGCGGTCGCCGCGCATCTCGAGGGCGATGCCTCGCGAGAATATCGCTTCGGTCTTGTCTTCAGAACCGAGGGTCGACGACGCCAGCAGAGCGTCGGCGGCAGCGATGACGGCCTCATAATCAGAGAGGTCGCGGGCGGCACGCATGATGCCGGTGCGGGCGGCGTTGAGATTTTTTGACGATGACGCACGTTGTTCGAGAGCGCGCCATGTTGCAAGAGCCGGCTCGGTCTGACCGAGGTTATATTGACGCGTGGCGACAATGGCATAGGCATTTTCGCTCAGGCTGTTGTCGGGAAAACGTTCGACAAGCGCCATCGCATAACCGTAGGCCTTGTCGTCGTCACCGGCTTCGACGGCGGCTTCAAGCAGATATGATGTCGCTTTGGCGAAATATGCGCCGTCGGGATATTTCGAGGTGTATGCTTCGAGGCGACCGGTGTTGCCTTCGGCGATGTAGTCGCGCTCGGCGGTCTCGAATGTAAGACGGTCAACCTCCGATATATCAATTTTCGGAGCATCGGGCACTGAATTGATAAATTCCATGTATTCGGCAAGGGTGCCGGCTTCGGCGCATATGAGCTTGAGGGCGTCAACAGCCTCACGGGCTTCCTCGCTTGTGGGATAAAGTCTGATGACATCTTTATACGTATCGACCGCCTGCGCTTTCTTGCCGTCGTTGAGCAGCGTCAGTGCCAGCTGTAGATAACCCTGACGCCCCTGGGCCGTGTTGGGATACTCTGAAACCAGACGACGATAGACCTTGATGGCCGATGCGTTGTCGCCGAGCTGTATGTAGCTCGATGTCATCTCGAGCATGGCATCGGCGCCGAGGGTCGATGAGGGGAAGTCGCCGAGAAGTGTCTCGAGACCGGAGATCTTGGCACGGTGGTCGCGCTCATAGCCCCGCATCAACGCTTTCTGGAAGAGCGAATAGTCGCCCGCCGACGGATTGAGCCGGTAGGATTCGTCATAGTGGCGTCCGGCTTCGGCGAAGTCTGAAGCGTAGTAGCTTATGTCGCCCAGGCGGTTATATGCGTCGGCAAGAGCTTCGGGACGCTGTGATGGCGCTGCGGCGAACTTTTCGAACGAGCGTCGCGCGGCGTCGTAATCCTTGAGGGCAAATTGGGTGTAACCAAGATCGTAGTTGGCTATCGCGGCATTGTTCGAGCGGGCAGGAGCTTTGGCAAGATATGCCTTGAGGTTTTTCTCGGCAGCTTCATAGTCACCGTCGCGATACTGCGCCTCGCCGAGCAGAAGCCGTGCCTCGAGAGCGCCCTCGCGGTTGTATCGCGCAAGAGGTTCGACTGCGGTGAGATATGCGATAGCACGTTTGGGGTTGCCTGTCGACAGGGCGCGCGCGCCGAGGGTGTAGAGTATCTGTTGCTTGGCGGCAAGGATTTTGTCGCCGGGATTTCTCATGCGTTCGATGCTCTCGAGAGCCGATTCATAATTGTTGTCGGTCATGTAGCCGGTGACGATATACTCCTGGACCTCGGGAGCATGATCGCTATCGGGATAGCGCCGCAGAAATTCTTCAAATGTCGATACCGTACTGCCGAACGGTATTGTAGCACCGTCGAATTTGGCCACGGCATAGTTATAAAAGGCGGCTTCCTGTACTTTAGGGTCGTAGGGCAGACGCAGCGCCTTGTCGAAAGCAAGTAACGCGGCCGACTTGTCACCGGTATTGACAAGAGCCTGTCCGATATAGAGATATGCGCTCTGGCCCATTGCGCTGTCATCGGCCGACACAGGTTCGAGCGCCTGAATGGCACGGGCATAGTTGCCCTGCTCATATTCGGCGAGACCGAGTATATAAAGTGTCGACAACGATGGGGTCTCGACCGCCGCACGGTATTTTTCGAGATAATCTATAGCCTCGCTTCGGCGACCGATGTGATATAGCGATTCGCCGGCGATGCGGTTGGCCTCGGCGACGAAGTCGGCACGGTTGTCGTTGCGTCGCAGCAGCGACTTGGTCGTACTGAGGGCGCGGTTATAGTCGCCGTCGACAAAATAGATCTGCGCCAGATAGTAATCGGCCATATTGCCCGGCTCGGTTGAGGTGTCAACGTCTTTGAAATAGCGCTGAGCCTCGCGGTAATCGCCCTTGACATAGGCTATATAGCCGAGATAGAATCGGGCGGCGTTACCATAGCGGCGTGTCGACAGCAAGGCGTTGAAATGCGACGCGGCGGCATCGAAATCGGCGAGCTGAAGGCGGCAATAGCCTTCGCGATATGCCAGTTCGTCGGCCTCGCCGGCAGAAAGGGCGTCGGCATTGACGCTCTGATAGACTTTAAGGGCGTCGGCATAACTCGTCTCGAAGAGACAGTCGCCGATGCGCATCAAGGCCTGCTGACGGTGGAGCGAATATGGATACATCGACAGGAAAGCCACGAAGTGGGGCTTGGCAGCGCGTCCCGAGATGTTGAAATTAGCCATGGCAATGAGCCAGTCAGACTCTTCGCGCTCGCTCTCAGAGAGCGCCGCGCGGTCGAGTCGGGCAAGCTGATCGATACAACCGACGTAATTGCGATCGGCAAACATAGCTTCGCCGCGTTTGAGATAACCGTCATTTGCGGTTGAATTTATCTGAGCCATCACCGGCATCACAGCCGCGCCGGCAAGGATTGAAATAAGTAATCGCTTTTTCATAATCAGAGATTTGCTACAAATTTACGAATAAGTTGAAAGCAACGCCAAATTTATTTGATTTTTTGCCAAATGAAAACAGTCAAAACGACAGTATCACGGTCTTTGAATCCACATCACATGGAGCGACGGCCTCGGGGCGTCGGATAAACCTCCCCATCTTCATTGATTTAGCTACGACCAGAAGGTCGTCAGTCTCATGGTTTGTAACAACGATGTCAATGTGCGTTTGACATCGATTCGGTCGGTTTAGACGCGCGGGGATGTCTGCCGCTATCGTGGTCGTGGTGGGGGATCTATTTTCAGGGGGATGAGGATGGGGAGGTTATCGGTTGTCG
>CAJTKG010000023.1 GCA_910576935.1 uncultured Muribaculaceae bacterium | reverse complement strand
AGCACTTTAAATTTAATACTTTTATCGCTAACCACCAATTTTTCAACTACTTAATTTTCGTCGAACTCACGTTAATTTATAGGATGATACATGGGGTGAAACCCTT
Source organism: uncultured Muribaculaceae bacterium (assembly GCA_910576935.1). Lineage (GTDB taxonomy): Bacteria > Bacteroidota > Bacteroidia > Bacteroidales > Muribaculaceae > CAG-873. The sequence goes on along the minus strand of CAJTKG010000023.1, from coordinate 46,586 downwards.
GGTCCATGACGACGGTCAGAGGCCGCCGCTCCATGCGCCGTCGCTTAATGTGCTTCAAGTCTGAGGGATATATAGAAAACAAGCCGGAGTTCATCATAATGATGGACTCCGGCTTGTTTTGCACCCCTCAAAAAAGGGTCAAATAATTACTTTCCGGCAATAGAGTCAGAAACTGTCAGACGTGCGCGGCCTTTGGCGCGGCGACGGGCAAGAACCTTGCGGCCATCGGGTGTTGACATTCTCTCACGGAAACCGTGTTTGTTAACTCTTTTGCGATTAGAGGGTTGAAATGTTCTTTTCATTGCCTATATTATTTTTTCGTTTATTTATTTCACAATTCGGAGTGCAAATTTAAGAAATAAAAATCAACTGTGCAACGACTTGACTTAAAAACTCAAATAAAACTTTCGGCGTAACAGCTATTTCCCGCTTTTCGGTGGCGAAATCAATACTTGCGGCACAAAGGCCCGGGCATCTTTAGCCACAACGAGCCATTACAACAGTTCGACGCCGATGCCGGGACGGTCGGGTATCGTGACTTTGCCGTCGACAATCCTGATGCCGTCAAAACGGTCATTGGCTATAAGGAGGTTGCCGTCGAGGTCGGCCCAGTCAACGAGCGGCGCGAGCTGGGCCGCCGCCGTGACGGCACATGAAGTCTCAGTCATACAACCGAGCATCACTTTCATGCCGAGGGCGCGAGCAAGTGTAGCCATCTGATATGCTTCGTGCATGCCCGTGCTTTTCATCAGTTTTATATTGATGCCGTCGTATGCCTCGGATGCACGTTTGACGTCGGGAAGGCGCTGGAGGAATTCATCGGCGATAAGAGGCAGCGGCGAACGTTCGCGCAGCCACGCAGTCTCCTCAATCATTTCTTTGGGCATGGGCTGCTCGACGAAAAGGCAGTTGCGTTCGGCCAGCCAATGACACATGTCGAGAGCTTTCTCTTTGTCAGTCCAACCTTGGTTGGCATCGACACAGATAGGCACGTCGGCGTTTTTTTTGCGCAATGCTTCGACTACCTCTTTATCATGGTCGAGCCCCATCTTTACCTTGACGACTTTAAAAGGTGCGGTTTCGGCAATCTTTGCGGCCATTTCCTTTGGATCGGCGTCATAGCTGATTGTATATGATGTATTGGGGCAATTGTCGGGATTCAGGCCCCAGATCTTATACCACGGCTGTCCCATGAGTTTGCCGGTTAGATCGTGAAGGGCAATGTCGACCGATGCTTTGGCGGCGCGGTTGCCCGGGGCCACGCTGTCCATATACTGATGTATGTCTTCGATGCGGAATGGGTCGTCAAACTGCGACAGGTCGAGCGACGACAGAAATTTGGTGACGCTCTCGACGCTTTCGCCAAGATATGGCGGCATGGATGCCTCGCCGTAGCCGACGACACCGTCATACTCGATTTCGACCTGGACGTCGGGGGTGGTCGTGCGCTGCGAACGCGCCAGATTGAACGCATGTTTGAGTTTCAGCTCGTAGGGAGCGAACGAGAGATTGAGACGTCCGGCGCGTGATGTCTTTTTAGTGGGCTGTCCGAAGGCTGAGAATGAGATTGGTGAGGCCGCTACAGCCGCACTGATTAGAGACGTTTTGAGAAATTTTCGGCGGTCCATATTAATAAGGTATTGGATGTGATAATGTTGTTTTGATTAAAAATACCATGGGTGGTTTTTGGCTCGGGTGATGCCGTTTGCGCCTTCGTTGCCGGCTATTCTGACAGCGTGGAGGAACGGAGTGGTGAGGTATGCCGGACTCGCGGGGTCGACACTGTTGCGTTTCACACGGCCGGATGAGTGGACGTAGTCACCGTCATGGTCATAGATTGCCACGTGTGTCACACGGCCGGTATCGGCGTTGCCGAAGAAAAGCAGGTCGCCTGCACGGCACGAAGGCCAGTCGGCGGCCTCGATGCGTGTGCCGGTAAGTGCCTGCTGCGAGGCGTCACGCATCAATATTATGCCGTTTGACAGATAGCTTACCTTGGCCAGACCCGAGCAATCGAGACTCTTTACCGAGGTGCCACCCCAAAGATAGGGTGTGCCCTCCATCGAATATGCCGTGTCGAGTATCTTCTGCGCGTCGAAAGGTTGGTCGGCCCAAACCTCGATAGAACTTATGGCGTCGTTGTCGACCCAACCGCGACGTCCGTCAGGAGTGACAATCTCGGTGCGGCCTGATTCCGAGCGCCCTGTAGTGCTGACGATATTGCCGTTGACGAGATCTGTGACAACCTCGCGCAGGCCGATGGCCGTAGGTGTGTTATATGCACGTGTCTGATAAACGGCCGTGACGACGGCGCGGGGTGAGCGACGCCATTTCGCCATCTCGTCGGCGTTGCGGTTGACGATCGATGAGTTTGTCACCCATGCGATGTAACCGTCGGGGGTCTGCACTCGAGTCCACCCGTCTCGTTGTTCGATGACTCGCAAAGGCATGCCCATCAGAGCCTGCGACGCCATCTCACCGGCGTGAGACGGACGCGTGCGCAGACATGCTACAGAGATAAGCGGTGTGGCCCAAAGGTCGTTGCCGGCTACTGTAAGCGAGTCGATATACTCTATGCCGGCATCGGCGAGAGCTTTGCGCAACGCCTCGGCGACAGAAGGTTCGGATATCAGACCTTTGACTACGGTATTGCCGTTGGCGGCGACTGTGCCGGTGACTTCATAGACAATCTGCCGGCCGTCGGGCGCCAGACTTTTGCCTACGGCCGAGATGATTTCAGGAGCTTTGTTGTCAGTGGCCGAAACTTTGACTGCAAGCGTCGACAGTATCAGTATCGTTGAGATGATGGTTATTAGGCGTGTCATTTTAGTTCGTTGATGTTTTTAGGTATTATTTCAATGATTTCGAGGTGGCTGTCCCAGCCGGGATAGAATAGGTTGCCGCGCGTCGACTCGACTTCGCCGAGCTGGAAGTCAACGGTCTCGCTGCGCACGAATTTCTTGGCCGGATAGAGTTTGCCGCACACTCCTTTGTTAGAAGCGAGACGGTGAGCGTCCATGCCGTGGGAATAGAAACGCTCGATGCGCTTGTCGCCCGAGTTGATGTATCGGCCGAACGACACATCGACGGGAACCCAGCCTATGCCTTCGAAGTAGACTTCGGCCCAGTCATGGAGATTCTTCTCACCCGGATGAAGCATCCATCCGCTCTCCCACCGCGCCGGTATGCCGAGAGATCTCATCAGCGAGATATAGAGCAACGACACCTGGCCGCAGTCGCCGTGGCCTTCGTCGATGACATATTGGGGTATGCACTCGATCGTGCTGTATTCACGCGCTCCGGCCCACGGATAACGGGCGATGATGTAATCATAGACAAGCTCGCTGCACTCAAACGGATCGGTCGTATCGCCGACGATTGCGCGGGCGAGCGAATCTGCCTTGATGATATGGGGAGCCTCGAAAGTCGTGTAGCGACGATAGAGCGCCGAGTTCTTGTCGTATGGCTTTATGTTGGCCCTGATATACTCGGGCGAGAAATATTCGCCGAGGTTGTCGAAGCTGACAGTACACTCGAAGCGGGTCGGCTCACCCTCGGTGACCGGTTGCTCGAAACAGACTGTATTGTGCACCGATGTCTCGGGCGACGAGACAATGCGTTTTTCGGGGAACGACGATATTATCCTGACATTCTTCTGGCGCTGCGTCTCAAGTGGCACAGGCATCCATGCACGCAGGGTATCGCCTTTGAGTGCTTCATTATACGGCACGTCGATGGTGAAGCGGTAAGTGACAGAGTGAGCGCGGCCGAGGTCGTTAAGGCCGTCACAGCAGGCGATGACAGAGTCGACGTAGGCTATGCGCGCCTTCGACGCCGCGGCTCCGCGCGGTTTGCCGCCTCCGTTCATGGCGGGATTGAGAAGCGCCAGGTTGCGTGGCGACTTGCGGTGCATATACTCGACACCGTCGATGACGCGGGTCTCGACATAATGGTTGTCGGCATAGCGGCGTATGTCGGCGTCGGTGACCCCGGGGTGAAGTTTTTTGATCATCTCGGCGGCTTCGGGCATCGTCAGCGAGAAATCAGACTTCAGGCGCGACGCTATCGCTGCCGCCGAGTCGGCCTCGAGCCACTCCGGAGTGCCGGCGGCCGCAATGCCCGAGAGCATGACGGCGGCTGACAATGTGATGGCTGTTTTCGGTATTTTCATGGTTTATTTAAGGATTATGTCGCCGAAGAATTCGGGACGATGAAAATCTGGTTTATCGGTTTCGATCGGATTCCAACTCATATAATGGGGCTGTGTCGCCGCTGAAGCGCATTTATAGAAATTGCCGCGCATGGCAATTGGCTCGCCGTGATATTCGACTCCTATCAGATCAAGAGGTATGACGACGAGAAGATTCCACGTAAACAGGCCCTCGAGCTCACGGAATGGCCGAGTGCCGCACGAGGGAAAACGTTTTATGCGTGCGAGGAGCTCGTCGGTCAGGCGCACGGGCGAGCGGCGCTCAGTGCGGTACGACGCATTGATGGCGCCGATGCAGTTGAATTCAAAGTTCCAGTATGGCAGCTCGCCGGTGGGTTCGACAAAAAATTCGACACACGAATCTGTGCTTACCGGCGACTGATTTTCATAATTCTCGGCACGCAGATAATTGCATCTGACAAAGAAATCTATGTAGATGTTTTTGCCGGTATGGGCGATGGCAAATGTCGTCAGGGGGTGGTAAGGATAGTCTTTCTCCCAGTTGACAGATTCTATGGTGCGTCGGGGCGCTTTTTCGTCGAGGCAGTTGATGATATCGTTGGAATTATCGAGACTGTCGAGCTCGGCTAAAAGAGGCACTTCGAGTTGTTTTGTCTTGCGGTCGGTCATAAGCTGCTATTGCATTATGTTGTGATAAATCAGATAAAAAAATGGTCTTTTACGGCAATGGCGACACCGACGAGCGCCATGACAATAAGTACAGTGCCGATAACGCGGTTTACAAGCCACAGGGCACGCACGTTGAAGCGTCGGCGGAGTTTATTTACAAGATATGTGACCAGATACCACCACACGACCGCTCCGGCGAGAATGGTGATGTAAGCCCAGATATAATGAAAGAGCTCATACTCCGGCAGAATGAAGTTGAATCGCGCGTAAAGGCCTATGATAAAAAAGAGTATCAGCGGATTGGAGAATGTCAGCAGAAAACCTGTCACAAAATCGCTCCAGTAGTTGGTCGAACTGTCGTCGGCGGTCTGCAGCGAACGTGTCGGATTTTTCTTGAACAGATAGATGCCGAAAGCGACAAGCACCGAGCCGCCGACAATCTGCAGCATGAACTGATGACGCTCGATCAGTCCGGTGATGAAACTCACGCAAAAGCCTGTAAGAAGACAGTATATCAAATCGCTCATTGCCGCTCCGAGACCGGTGAAGAACGCCGGCCAACGGCCTTTGCTGAGGGTGCGTTGTATTATGAGCATCCCTATCGGCCCCATGGGGGCTGAGATGAGAATACCGATGGCAATTCCACGTGGCAATATATAGAGGGCATGCTCCAATTTATTCCGATAACTTTAATAAGCAAATTTACAAAACTTTGTTTTATATACAAAACAAAAAAACTCGGCCCGCGGGATAAATCATGCCCACAGACCGAGTTTTTTAATAAAATTTATATTCAGTGTTACTTCACGGCGACTTTTGATGTCGTGCCGTCGACGTTGACAATGTAAACGCCGGCCGGAACACTGAGCGACGGCATCATGCGACCGCTCAAGTCATATACACTCACCGATTCATATTCACCCGTTATGATGATCTCGCCGTAACCGCCCATGACAACAGCAGATGCAACGCCGTCAGCGACGATATCGCCGACACCTGTCGTGCTGTTTGTCGCAAAGACAGCGAAACTGTGTGCGGGGGCGCTGACGCTGACAGTCTTGCCGCTACCGGTGAGTTTGGCGTCGAAGCCCGGAGTGGCGCACACGAGATAGCTGTTGGATGGCGACAGCAGTGTGGCTGAGGTGCTGATGGTGCGGTTTGAACCGCCTGTATTTGAGTTTATGAAGGCTATCACCTCTTTATCGGCCGTTGTAAGGCGCAGTGTGCGGTTGACACTCATGGCCGAGCCGAGTCCTGTGGCTGCGAAGGTAGCCCCGCGGCTGAAGAGATCGGGATTCTTGCGCCGCAGCCAGCAAAGCTGACTGTAGATGTCAAGCAACGCGGCACTGTTGGCGTCGTTGAGCAGATACCAGTCGACGATTTTGGGGTCGGTGTTGTTGCCACCGTCATTTTTTGTGTTCTGGTCATCGCCAAGCTCACCGAACTGCCAGATCATTTTCGGACCGGGTGTCATGAGCATCGTGGCGGCAAGCGAACCGAGACGTTTGAAGCTTGTCTCGCGGTTGTTCTTCACGGCCGCAATGCCATAGCTGTTGTTCTTGAAGGCCATGCGCTCCTCGTCGTGGCTCTCGGCATATGCCACGGTCGAGCCCCACGGACGGTTGTCCTGTCGGGTCGAGAGGAAGCATGTCGTCAAGGCGCCCGAGCCGGCACTCTCGGCATAGCCCATGGTGAACTGACACGAGTTGTAGTTTATATTTGCCCACTGGAGCTGACCGTCATTGCCAAGCTCGATCTCTTCCTGCGCCTGAGCAAGGTCTTCGTTGATATGGATACCTTTGGGTTTGACCGACTTGATGACCGAGTGGATGCGCTTCATGCGGGCGATGCGCGAGGCGTTGTAGCTGTCTGTGCCGTTGCTGTAGCTGTCGTTGTCACCGAGTCCTTTGACGAGGTCGAAGCGGAAGCCGTCGACGTTATATTTCTCCATCCAGTAACGTACGGCGTCGTCCCACTGGCGGTCGACAAGAGGATATCCCTGATTCCAGTCGTTGAGCACGCTATACTGATGGGGTGCGGTCTCGTTGTAGAACGGATTCTGCTTGATGGGATACATCTGATACCAGGGATGCAGACCATCGCTCTGGTTGAAGACGATGTCGAGTATGACTGCTATGCCGTTGCGATGACATTCGTCGATAAAGTCCTTGTAGTCAGTAGGCGAACCGTAGGCTTTGTCGGGAGCCATATAGAAGTTGGTGTTGTAGCCCCACGAGTTGTTGCCGTTGAATTCCATGATAGGCATAAGCTCTACGGCGTTGACGCCAAGGCTCTTGATATAGGGTATGCGTTCTATGGCCTTGCGCACCGTGCCGTTGGCGTTGGCTTCGCCGTCAGTGCCGGTGAAGTCGCGGAGAAGCATCTCGTAGATGACAAGATTGTCATGGTCCGGAATCTCGAACGAGCTCCATTTGTAGTCGTCGAGGTCGCCGCGGTATACAGCCAGCATGATGCCGTCGAACTTCTCATAGGGATACTTCGGCATATCGGGCCAGACATCGGCGTCGATCCATTTGTCGCTGTAACAGTCGAGCACGAGATGGGCATAGGGATCGGCGACGCTGTATACGCCGTCGACAAGGTAATAGTAGGGATAATATTTGTTGTTGTCAAGGCCTTTGACAGTTGTCCAAAAATAACGCGCGCCGTTATAGTCCTGATATTTCATCGTGTTGGCCGACAGCACTTCGTAGTTGTCCCACGACGGCACGAGCACCACGCTTGTCTTGCCGGGGGCGGCCAGACAGAATGTCACCGAGCCGTCGGCACCTTTGACGGCGCCCATGACAGGCACGCCGCCGGGATAGTCGGCTGCCGTCGAGGGTTGAGGCCATGCCACGTTGATGGTTTCGGTGTAGGTCTTGCCGCCGTAGACGGCTGTACCGACAACCCGATATGTACCTATGGCCGAGAAAGTATGGCTCTTGGTGAGGAGTGCCGAGCCTTTGGCTTCGGCGATTACCGTGCCGTTGACACTGAGCGTCAGGTCGGCTGCGGTGCTGGCATTGATAGTAAATGTCATCGTCGTCTCTTTGCTGATTACCGTCGAAGTTGCGTCGGTGACAAGATCCATCGCGAATCCCGACGGATGCACATCGACAAAAATATCGCCGCCGGCAGCGGTCTTGCCCTGTCGGTTGCCGTTGGCGTCGCGGAAGACGAGCGCTATCTTCTGTATGTGCTCGGATGCGTCTGTGATGCCGAAATATGACCGTATATCGCCTATTTTCAGCTCATAGGTATTGGGCGAAACATAAGTCAGCGTATTCTTGGGCAGATTTGAAGTCTGACTTGTCGAGCCGTCTGAAGCGGGCCAGTCGGTAACGACATACTTCCAGTCGGATGTCGATGTGCTCTTTGTGGTTATCACACCGATATGAGCATATACTTTGGTCGATTGCGGCAGATTTGCCAGACCGTTGTTGCCAAGAGGAGAGTCTGCGTGATAGGTCAGGACAATGTCTTTACTATCCTCCTGCAATATTGGCGGATAGCTTGTTACAATCTGTGATGTGGCGGCAAAAGCACAGAGCCACAACCACGAGGCAAGAAGTAAAGCGATTTTTCTCATTAATAGGTAATGATTAATTTGACGAAGTAAAAAAATTATAATCTCTACAAAAGTCCATGTTTTTCATGGTTTTGCAAAGGTAATAATTTATCTGACACACCCCAAGGCCATAATAAAAAAAGTGTATCCGGGAACATCGCGCGGTGCTGATTCCTGACATAGCCACTCTTTCGCAACGTCAGCCTTTTGTAGCAAGTCGGTCGCGAAGGTCGGTCGGTGTCTCGCCATAAGCCTCTTTGTAGCACCGAGAGAAATAGGCGGGAGTCGAAAAGCCCACTTCGTAGGCGATTTCGCCTACGGTCTTCTGTGTCTTCGCGAGGAGTTCGCGAGAACGCTTGAGACGTATGTTGCGCAGGAGCTCGACGGGCGTATAGTTTGTCAGCGCTTTTATCTTGCGATAGAACTGCGACCGCCCGAGACCCATCTTCGAGGCAAGGGCATCGACATTGAGTTCCGGATCGCCCATCTCGGCTGAGACAATCCCGAGAAAACGGCCATAGAACTCGTTTTCGACATCTCCGGCAGGAGCGGTGACAGTCGCCGGATCATTAGGCTTGACATCAGATATCGCCGAGCCGGTGCTATATAGCTCTTTGATGAGCCGTCGGTTGGCTATAAGATTCTTACAACGCGATCTAAGCACGGCAGCGTTAAACGGCTTGGCAAGATAGCCGTCGGCACCGCTTTCATATCCCTGTGCGCGCTGTTCGTCCATAGAGCAAGCGGTAAGAAGCAATACAGGTATATGCGACGTCGACATCTCGCTTTTGATGCGACGGCAGCATTCGAGACCGTCCATGACAGGCATCATGACATCACAGATAATCAGATCGGGGACGTATTTGGCCGCAAGTCTGACACCGTCACGACCGTTGGCGGCGTTGATTACGGTATATTCGTCGATGACAAGTTCGCCTATAAGGTGACGAATGTCTTCGTTGTCGTCGATGACAAGCAGCAGCGGCTTGTCGGAATCGGCAATCCGAGCCCCTGCATCGATGCCGCCGAGTTCGAGCTCGACGCTGTCGGGGGTTATGACCTGCGGTGCGGTCGCTTCGGCTTTGGCGGTGGCATGCGTCACGGGAATGGTGACGGTAAACTTTGTGCCTTCGCCGAGACGGCTGTCTGCGGTGATAGTGCCTCCGTGAAGCTCAACAAAGGCTTTGGCAAGCGACAGACCTATACCCGAGCCGTTGGGATGCACTTTGTCGACCTGAAAAAAGCGGTCGAAGATATTGCCGAGATCTTCGGCCGAGATGCCTTTGCCGTTGTCTTCAACGCTGAGCACGAGATTATCGCCGTAAATACAGGCGGTTATGGTAATACGGCCATTGTCGGGAGTATACTTGAACGCATTAGAGACGAGATTGAAGAAGACCCTCTCGATCTTCTCGACATCTACGGCCATCGAGAAATCGTCGTCAAGAGTGACGTCAACCTTGAATTTTATGTCGCGCTTGCGGGCGATGGCGTGAAATGATTCGCCCCAGTCGAGAAACAGGCGGCGAAGACAAACCTCGGCGAGATTGACTTCGAGTTTGCCGTTTTCGTACTTTCTGAAATCGAGTATCTGGTTGATCAGACGGCGCAGGATCTTGACATTTTTATTGGCGATACGCATCAGTGTCTTCTGCTGGGGCGTGAGGTTATCGGCGGCGGCGAGCTGCTCGACGGGCTCGGCAATGAGCGTCAACGGAGTGCGCAGGTCATGTGAAACATTGGTAAAGAAGACCAGCTTCGACTGGGTGGCCGCGGCAAGCTGTTCGTTGAGTTCTTTTTGAGTGTCGCGCTGCGCCTCGAGAAGACGGTTCTGCTCAAGCAACTGTTGCTGATGGCGCTTGTGTTGCCAATAGGCTCTAAGGACAAGGAACAGTATGCCAAGCACAAGCAACAATATCGCTATGGCGGCATAGAACAGCGTCGTCTGCGCCGAGTGACGCTCCCAGAAAGCATCGACCTGACTTTTGAGCACCTTGATTTTGGTCGATTCGTCTTTTAGCGACTCATTCTGCAACAGCAATATGTCGGCGTTGGTGATGTCGACAGGCGACGACACGGGAATCTTCGCAATCGTGTCGTAAGGCTCGCCCCGGAGTATCGCCAAGGCCGTGCGGACAAGCCGGTGACCCTCGGTCGGATATATAAATGTAGCGTCAATGACACTGTCGACGACTGCCTTGATGCCGATTTCGGGGGCGGCGTCGATGCCGATGACCTTTATGTCGAGACCTTTGCGGCGGGCGACCTCCGAGGCGGCGATAGCCATGCGGTCGTTGTGAGCATATACCATATCGACGTCGCGGTAAATATCGAGGAGCGAGTCGGCCACGACGGCTGCGTCATCGTAGTTCCAATTGCCGTAGACTGTGGCAATGATCTCAAGGTTTTCATCGCGTGCGCCGTCGGCAAAACCTTCATGGCGCCCTATCGCCGGCGTCGAGCCGCCGAGACCGTATATCTCGATGACTTTACCGCCCGGGCCGAGGAGGTGACGGGCATAATGGGCGGCCGAGCGGCCTATGCCATAGTTGTCGATGCCCTGATAAGCCGTATAAGTATCGCCGTGTATATTGCGGTCAAAGACTATGACGGGTGTACCTGACTCATAAACTTCACGGATAACCGGTGTTATCGCGTCAGCTTCGTTGGGCGCGGCGATGATGATGTCGAATCCGTTGTCTTTGAAATATCTGATATCCGAGACCTGCTTTTCGTTGCTGTCGTCGGCCGAACGTATCTCGACCGAAGCTTCGGGATGAAACATGATCTCACGGTTGATCTCATCGTTCATCTTCGCGCGCCAGTCGTCGTTGCTGCACTGCGAGATGCCGATGCGATAATGTTTTTCTTCCTTGCATGACGTGATTATTGCCGGTAGAAAAAGAGCGATGAGTACATATAAGTGAATCCGTTTCATGGCAGATACTGTATGATTCGTTTTTCATGATTACGCGACAAAGATAGCGATAATATTATGAAAAACAGACCTTTTATTTGCAAAAATTGATCAATGCAACATTTGTGCAACGCATTGCTCGATTTTTTATAGTCATTGAATTCGATTGTTGTTAGTTTTGCGTAGTCAATAATCACGGCATAAAAAACTACAACTAAATATGAACATACTCCTTAAAACAATCAAAGTCGTCGCGGTCGCAACCGCGATAATCGTCTCACCGGTCCTAAAGGCCGGCAACGGCGTAAATATCGAGCATCTCGGCGTCAATAATACTATAGTGCGCCTCACAAGCGAAGGTAAATACCTATTGCTTCCCGTCCAGGAATCGAATGACGACGCCATCATCAATGTCATTGTCGACGGCGAGCTTGATCGCAAGATACATGTGCGTCTGGCCAAATCCAAGGTCGACTACACCGTGCCTCTCGACATCGAGCGATATAAAGGCCACAATGTCGTGCTCAATATCGTCACTACCCAGGACCGCAGCAGTGTTCGCGACGCCAAAGAAGATGCATGCTGGAATAGATTCGAGGTGACCGACAGTTTCGACACGTCAAACCGCGAGAAATTCCGTCCGGCATACCATCACACGCCTCTCTACGGATGGATGAACGACCCCAACGGCATGTTCTATAAAGACGGCATCTGGCATCTATATTACCAGTGGAACCCGTTCGGCTCGAAGTGGCAGAATCTGGCCTGGGGCCACTCGTCATCAGAAGATCTCGTTAACTGGACACACCATCCCGCAGCCATCGAACCCAACGGTTTGGGGATGGTCTTCAGCGGCAGCTCGGCCATCGACAGCACCGGTAGCGCAGGTTTCGGCAAAGGTGCTGTTGTGGCCATGTATACTTCGGCCGACGTCAGCCAGATACAAAGCCTTGCTTCGAGTATCGACGGAGGCGAGACATTCACCGTCTATCCCGGCAACCCCGTGCTCACTCTCGACAGCGAGGCCCGCGACCCCAACATGTTTTGGGACAAGGACAAAAACCGGTGGGTGCTCGTACTCGCACACGCTCTCGAACATGAAATGCTCATCTTCACATCGCCCGACATGAAAGAATGGACTCTCGAGAGCAGCTTCGGCAAAGGCCTCGGCGCACAGGATGGCGTATGGGAATGCCCCGACCTGTTCGAACTCAGCGTCGACGGCCTAGACAAGACCAAATGGGTACTTCTGTGCAACCTCAACCCCGGCGGACCTTTCGGCGGGAGTGCCACACAATATTTTACAGGTGATTTTGACGGCCGTAAATTCACCGCCGATACCGACGCCGAAGGCAATGTGCCCACCAAATGGCTCGACTACGGCAAAGACCATTATGCCACAGTCAGCTTCAGCGACGCCCCCGACGGCCGACGCACTGTCATAGGCTGGATGAGCAACTGGCAGTATGCGCCCGAAGTGCCGACGACGCAGTTCCGCAGCGCCAACACACTGCCCCGCGAAATAGGTCTGTTTACCGACAGCAAGGGCGAAATCCATGCATCGTCGACGCCCTCGCCCGAGGTTGACGCTCTGCGTGACAAACTCGTCAAATCTGTCGGTCGAACGAACATAGGCAAAAAAGGCCGCACCTATGAGTTGCCGGAGCTTTGTGAGATCGACTTCGAAATAGACCCGCTGAAGGGCCGCAGCATCGACATCGTGTTCTCAAACGCCGCCGGCGAGGAAGTGACCATGATCTACGACCCGGCCGAAAGCACCCTTTCGTTCGACCGTCGCCGCAGCGGCATCACAGACTTCAGCCAGGACTTCGCTGCAGTGACAACGGCACCGACATTCAACGACGGCGGACGCCTCGCGCTCAGAATCTTCATCGACCGGTCAAGTATCGAAGTCTTTGAATCGCACGGCCGTTTTGCCATGACCAACCTCGTATTTCCCAACTCGCCATACAACAGGCTGAGCATCAACTCAGACGGAGGCAACGCCCGCATCTCTGACCTTAAGATTTATTCAATCAAATCAAACCGGTAATATCATAAGATCTCAACGACAACAAACTGACCAACTATTAACATGAAAACTTCATCAACCCTCACGACAGATCGCAAGAGCACTCTGATGCAGATGGCGCCGGTCATGTTGTGTTTCTTTGCCATGGGTTTTGTCGACCTTGTCGGCACCGCCTCGAACTATGTGCAGAAAGACCTGGGCCTCACCGACTCGCAGGCCAATCTGTTTCCCTCGCTGGTTTTCTTCTGGTTTCTGATCTTCTCAGTGCCGACAGGCATACTTATGAACAGGATAGGCCGTAAAAAGACCGTACTCATAAGTCTCGTCGTTACAGCCGTCTCTCTTATCGTACCCATCACCGGCGACAACTATACGACGATGCTCGTATCATTCTCGCTACTCGGCATCGGCAACGCCATCATGCAGACATCGCTAAATCCCCTCGTAACGAATCTTATCAGTGGCGACAAACTCGCCTCGACTCTCACTTTCGGCCAATTTGTCAAGGCCATAGCCTCGTTTCTCGCACCGATACTCGCAGCATGGGGCGCAACGACCTATCTGCCCACCTTCGGTCTTGGCTGGCGCTCGCTCTTTGTGATCTATGCCATCATCAGCGTGGTGTCAGTGACAGCGCTTGCGGCCACGCCGATTGAAGAAGAGCGTCCCGACAAAGCCTCGGGCATCGGCGAATGCCTCAGACTGCTGGGACGTCCGTTCGTACTGCTCTGTTTCATCGGTATCATGTGTCATGTCGGCATCGACGTCGGCACTAACACAACCGCCCCGAAGATCATAATGGAACGCCTCGGCCTGCCCCTCGAGGAAGCCGGATTCGCCACCGGCGTCTACTTTATCTTCCGTACGGCCGGATGTTTCCTCGGCGCTTTCATTCTGCGCTCGATGTCGGCCAAGATATTTTTCTTCATCAGCGTGTTGCTTATGCTCGCCGCGATGTGTATGCTCTTCGTCTCGACAGCCATCACACCTATCTATGTGGCTCTCGCCATGATAGGCTTCGGCAACTCCAATATCTTCTCTATCGTCTTCTCGCAGGCTCTTATGTCAAGCCCCGTCGAGAAAAACGAGGTGTCGGGTCTGATGATCATGGGTCTCTTCGGAGGCACTGTCTTCCCGCTCGCCATGGGTTATGCGGCTGACGCGTTCGGACAGATCGGTTCTGTAGCCGTGATGACCGTCGGGGTTGTCTATCTGCTCTATTACACCTTGAAAATCAAAAAAATTCAATAATCAATCATAACAACAATCAATATCATGAATGATATAGTAGTAGGAATGGGCGAAGCCCTATGGGACGTTCTTCCCGAAGGCAAAAAAATCGGTGGCGCACCCGCCAACTTCGCCTACCACGTCTCACAGTTCGGGCTGCCAAGCTGCGTCATAAGCGCCGTAGGCGACGACGCTCTCGGCAAAGAAATCATCGATAACTTCACCTCGAAAGGTCTCAATCATCTGATCGAGACAGTGCCCTATCCCACCGGCACCGTACAGGTCGAGATCGATCAGGCCGGCATCCCCCAATATGAAATCAAAGAGAATGTCGCATGGGACAACATCCCCTACACCGCGCGCCTCGAACAACTCGCCGGCAAGACCAAAGCCGTATGCTTCGGTTCTCTGGCCCAACGCAACATCGTCTCGCGCAACACCATCAACCGTTTTCTCGACGCTATGCCCCAAAGCGACGACAACCTTGTCGTCTTCGACGTCAACCTGCGCCAGGGCTTCTATAACAAAGATATATTATGCAACTCGATGAAACGTTGCAACATATTGAAAATAAACGATGAAGAACTTGTCACCGTCAGCCGCATGTTCGGCTATCCGGGTATCGATCTTCAGGACAAATGCTGGATACTTCTGGGCAAATACAATCTCAAGATGCTGATACTCACCTGCGGCATCAACGGCAGCTATGTCTTTACTCCGGGCAACGTGTCATTCCAGCCGACACCTAAGGTCGAGGTCGCAGACACCGTCGGCGCCGGCGACTCATTTACGGCCGCATTCATCGCCGGCATATTGCGTGGGAAAAGCGTCACCGAGGCCCACTCGACCGCCGTACGCACGTCTGCCTACGTGTGCACCAAGAAAGGCGCAATGCCAATCCTGCCTGACGAATATACCAAATAAGCTCACCGAAACCTCCAAACGGCGCGACTGTCATATCAGACTGTCGCGCCGCTCTATTTCCTACTCTGACTCCAATGGCCTAATTTCGGAGAAAAAACACCGTTATGAAAGCTATGGATTTAGAATTCATCACCTCCTGCCGCACCACTGTAATATGTTATGATCATACGAAGCTGACAACAACCGGTTTCAACCTGACCACAACCGGCATCACAACCAAGAACAGCCAACATCACCCAACCGGTCTGACACCATATATCGAACGCCAGATAAGCCTGCTGAGAGCCAATGGCCGACAGCGCACCGCCGAGACCTACCGCGCGGCGCTCAACAGTTTCAGACGTTTCAACCGCGGTCGTGACATAGCCTTGTGTGACATCGACCGGGATGTCACGGGCGACTATCAGATATGGCTTCGCCGGCGCGGAGTCGGAGACAACACCGTTTCTTTCTATATGAGAGTATTACGAGCTATCTACAACCGGGCCGTCGACGAAGGTCTCGCTGACGACCGTCACCCGTTCAGACACGTCTATACCGGCATTGCCAAAACAGTCAAACGCGCTGTGTCGCTCGACACACTCAGGCGCATCAGACGTCTCGATCTCAGCCGCCGTCCGGCTCTTGAATATGCCCGCGATATGTTTATCATGAGCTTCTGCCTCAGAGGCATGAGTTTCGTCGACATGGCCATGCTGAAAAGCAAAGACCTCTGTGGCGGAATGCTCTATTATCGTCGCCGCAAGACCGGACGCATGTTGTCGATAGCGTGGACGCCGGAGATGCAGGCCATCGTCGACCGCCACCGCGGCACGGAGCCGAGGGAATATCTTCTGCCGATAATACGCGGCCACAACCGCGACACGCGCACAGCCGCCCGCAACGCCGGCTACAATATAAACCGCGGTCTCAAGCAAATCGCGGCCACACTCGGCCTTGACACACCGCTGACGATGTATGTCGCCCGACACAGTTGGGCGACCCTCGCCCGTAACCAGGGGGTGCCTCTCACGCTCATCAGCGAAGGCATGGGACACAGCTCTGAAAAAACCACCCGCATATACCTGGCATCGATAGACACGAGCGAACTCGACCACGCCAACTCGCGACTGATAGCCCTGCTGTAACAGATATTCACTTAATTATAAAAAATGTTGCTTAAAGTATTAAAAATCGTGCAATGCCCGATTTTTAATAGACAAAGCGACATCTTTACTACCCTTGATTTTCAATACATAATAATTTTGTTGCAGAAATTTTTTACCAATCATAATAAACATGAAAAAAACAATTCTCTTTGCGCTGATCATGCTGCTCACAGCGATAGGCGCACAAGCACAGAACATCACGGTGCGGGGAACAGTGCTCTCCAAAGCCGATGGTGAACCCCTCATCGGGGCCTCGGTGCTTTCGGAGGCTAACAAAAACGCAGCGGCCACCGACATCGACGGCAAGTTTACTCTATCTGTACCAAAAGGCTCCAAACTGACTGTATCATATGTAGGCTATCTGCCGACGACAGTCGAGGCAGAGCCCGAGATGACAATCTATCTGGCAGAAAACAGCGAACTTCTCGACGAAGTCGTGGTCATCGGCTATCAGACCATCAGAAAAGCCGACCTCACCGGCGCCGTGGCCGTTATGAATCTCAAAGAACCTATCAGCGAGAACTCGGGCAACATCATGAACTCGCTCGCCGGCAAGATGCCTGGTGTCAACGTTGTTCCCGACGCAGCCCCGGGCGGCACAGGCTCGATACGTGTGCGCGGTATGTCGACAGCCAACTCAAGCAACGACCCGCTTTATATAATCGACGGTGTGCCGACCGACAACATCAATATGATCAATCCGGCCGACATCGAGAGTATGCAGGTGCTTAAAGACGCGGCATCGGCTTCGATCTACGGTTCTCGCGCCGCCAACGGTGTCGTCATCATCACGACCAAGCAGGGCACCGGCGACCGCATGACCATCAATGTCAACTATGCAGTCAGCGCACAGACGATAGCAAAACGCTATGAGATGCTCAACGCCGAGCAATGGGGCACGGCCTACTGGGCGGCATCGAAGAACTCAAATATACCGCCGAGCCACGTCCTTTACGGCAACGGCCCGACTCCGGTGCTCCAGCCCTATATAGGCGGCAACACAAACTTCCCCACTACTGACACCGACTGGCAGGACGAAGTCTACCGCACGGCCTGGACCAACAACCTCACAGCCTCTATCTCAAACAACACAGAGAAAGGCTCGGTGATGTTTTCGCTCAACTATATCAACCAGAACGGCAATATACAGGAAACGTTCTATGAACGCTACTCAGCCCGTATCAACTCACACTATAATTTCAACAAATATATCAGCGTCGGCGAGAACCTCGCCATAGCCCGCTGGAGCAACCGCGGCGTCGACGTCGCCGGTGACCGCGGCATACCGTTCACAGCCATGAGCCAGCACCCGGCACTGCCCGTGCGCGGACTCAACGGCGAATGGGCACGTCCGATCGCCTTGATCGCCTCTGACCTCGCCAACCCCGTGCAACTCATCGCCAACGCCAAGGACAACCAGAACACGTCGTGGCGCATACTCGGCAACGCATATCTCGAGGTGAAGCCAGTCGACGGACTCACGGTCAAGACCAATATAGGCATCGAGCACAGCCAATATTTCAACGTCGGCCTCGGCCGCGCCACAAATCCCGGCGACGTCAACAGTGTCTCGAGCGCATACGGCCAGGGCGACACCTGGACATGGACCAACACCGCCAACTATGTACGCCAGTTTGCCGGCAAACACAACATCAACGTGCTCATAGGCACCGAGGCCATCGGCTACACCTTCCGCGACCTCAGCGGTTCGCGTCAGGGCTATGCCTTTGAAGACTCCGACTTCATGCAGGTAGGTTCGGGCACGGGCGACCGTGACAGCGGCGGAGGCAAGAGCCAGTGGGCCGTCTTCTCGCTCTTCGCCAAAGCCGACTACAACTATGCCGACCGCTATCTGGCATCGTTCACCATACGCCGCGACGAGAACTCACGCTTCGCCAAAGGTAACCGTGCCGGCGTCTTCCCCGCATTCTCGCTTGCCTGGCGTCCGACCCAGGAAGACTTCTTCCCCAAGAACGAAGTGCTGACCGACCTGAAGGTCCGCTACAGCTGGGGCCAGAACGGCAACGCCAATATACCGCCGCTCTATCCCGCCTACTCTACATATATTCTCAACACCGGTAACGGCGCCTATGACATCGCCGGCACAGGCTCGTCGACAACATCGGGCATCACACTCTCGGCTTCGGGCAACCCCGATCTCAAATGGGAGACGACCTATCAGAACAACATCGGCGTCGACCTCCAGTTTCTCGGCGGTGCCGTCAACCTCAGCGCCGATTACTACATTAAGAAGACCAAAGACATGCTTACCATCCCGCCGGCACTCGACGTCGCAGGCGAGAACGCCGCCATCTGGCTCAACACCGGCAGCATGAAAAACAACGGCTGGGAAGTTACACTGAGCTACAACAGCCCGTTCTACGGCGACTTCTCATGGTCGGGTTCACTCAACCTCGCTCAATATAAAAACAAACTCGAGAACCTCAATTCGCGCCAGAAATTCATCGGCGGCGACCAGCGTCTCATCCCCGGCTACGCCATGGGCGTCTACTACGGCTATGTCTGCGACGGTATTTTCCAGAACCTCGAGGAGGTCGCCAACCACGCCACCCAGTCGGGCGCCGCTCCGGGCCGTCTGAGATACCGCGACCTCGACGGCAACGGCGTCATCGACGACAACGACCGCTGCATCATCGGCGACCCCAACCCCGACCTGTCGCTCGGTCTCAACCTCAATTTCAAATACAAGGCCTTCACGCTCGACATGTTCTTCGCCGGCGACTTCGGTTTCGATATCCAGAACCACATGAAACGCCAGCTCTATTCGATGAGCTACGGCAACCTCGCCACCAACCGCAGCCGCGATATCCTCAACGCATGGAGCACAGAGAACACAGGCAGCAAGATTCCGGCTCTGTCGCTCACCGACGACAACAACGAGTCACGCTTCTCGACCTACTATGTCGAAAACGGCTCTTATATGAAGATGAAATACCTTAAACTCTCATACTCGCTGCCCGCGCGCCTTATAAGCAAGATCGGCGCCACCAGACTCGACGTATACGGCCAGGCCGAGAACGTCTTCACTATCACAGATTATAAAGGTCTCGATCCCGAACTGCTTCCCGGCGAATACGGCGCCCGCATCGACAACGGCGCATATCCCCGCCCCCGCACATTCACCCTCGGCCTGTCACTTCAATTCTAAACAGTCATGAAAAATCTCAAAAAATATATGAAAGCCGCTGTCGGCTTCATCGCCGCAGCATCGCTGGGCATCTCGTCAACTTCGTGTGACAACCTGCTCGACACCAAACCACAGGGCGCATTCACAACCGAACAGATCGGCGACGAAGAAGCCATCGACCTGATGACCGCCGCCTACGCCACCCTGATGTGCCACTACTTCGGCAATAACGAATCTTTTGCCGGACCTATCAACAACTGGGTCTTCGACGTCCGCGCCGATGACGCCTATAAAGGCGGCGACGGTGTGACGATGGAAGCCTACATGCACCAGCTGGAAGTGGGCAACGTCCAGAGCGACAACCCCATCTGCGACTTCAAATGGCGCAATAACTACTACTCGATCAGCCGCTGCAACACGGCCATCCGCGCCTTTGCCGCAGCCGGCAACCTCGATGAAAAAGCACGCCGGTCGTATATAGCCGAGATGAAGACGTTGCGCGCATACTACTACTTCGACATGTATCGCATCTTCAAGGCGTTCCCTTACTTCGACGAGACCGTCACCGACCCGAGCTCGTGCCGCGCCGACGAATACACCCGCGACCAGATCGCCGGCTTCATCAGACAGGATCTCCGCGACAGCTATGAGGTGCTCCCCGAATTCCAGGAGCAGGTAGGCCGCTTCACCAAATATGTCGCCGCCGCCATACTCGCCCGCGTCGACCTCTTCGTCCACGACTTCGCCGAGGCCGAGACTTATGCAGGCTACGTCATAGGCAGCGGTCACTACAGTCTCTATCCCAACTTCCTCGACATGTCGAAGCCCGAGTTCAACAACAGCTACGAGGCCGTGCTCGCCGTGCAGTTCTCATCGGCGAACAACGGTTCGCAGTATAACTACAACAACTGTCTGAACTGCACCTGGAGCGAAGGCAACCTCTATGGCAACGGCGACGACTTCTATCTGGCATCGCAGAACCTTGTCAACGCCTTCCGCACCGACGATCACGGACTGCCCTACCTCGACGGCAGCTTCAACAACGAAGACGTCGACGGCCCCGACTATCCGGGCAACGTCGACCCGCGTCTCGATTTCACCGTCGGCCGTATCGGCATGCCTTGGCGCTCACACCAGTATAACGAGAAATGGTGTCGCAACTATGACCTCTACGGCCAATATTCGGGCAAGAAACCCTATCCGGCACCCGAATCGCCCTATGTCAAGCCCGGCATCGTGCCATGGGGCGCTTCGTCGCTCAATTTGCTGCTGATACGCTACGCCGACGTGCTGCTGATGAAAGCCGAAGCCCTAATAGAACAGAACAAAGATCTCGACGAAGCCCGCAAGATCATCAATGACATACGTCAGCGCGCCAACAACTCTGTCGACCCGGCCTATGAACCCGTCGACTGCAACCCGATGGTAGCCAATTATGCCGTCGGCCAGTATCCCGCAACCGGATGGACTCAGGACTACGCCCGCCGCGCCGTGCGAATGGAGCGCCGCATCGAGCTGGCCATGGAAGGCCACCGCTGGTTTGACCTCGTACGCTGGGGAACCGCTGTCGAGACCGTCAACGCCTACTACGCTTCAGAGGTAAGACTCCGTCCCTATTACACCGGCGCCAACCTCACCGAAGATGAAATCTATCTGCCCATACCCGTCAATCAGGTCGACAACGCAGGTGATCTTTACAAATAATCAACCAACCCAAAAGACAACACAACAATGAAAAATATAGCAAAAACATGCTTTGGTCTGCTGACACTTATGATGTGTCTGACGCTCGGCGCCTGCTCTGACTTCGAGCCCGAAGGCGCACCTGAAGTACCCACACTGGCCAAAGTCAGCGACCTCAAGGCCACCGTCAACGGCCATGATATCGACCTGAGCTGGACACTTCCCAGGGCTACGGGCATCGAGGGTGTCGTTGTCACCCACAACGCCAAAAACTCATCGGCCGTCGAACTCGACGCCAACGCCACGACATATACCGTCAAAGGCCAGCCCATGGAAGAGGAACATCTCTATACCGTCAAAGTCAAATATGAAGGCGGCTATGTCTCCGAAGGTGTCTCGGTCAAAGCCGTCCTGCCCCGCGAAGATCTTGCCGACGTCACCGCACTGACAGCATCTGTCGCCGGCCGCACCGTCACACTCAAATGGACACTTCCGTCAGCCAAGGGCATCACCGCCATCAGCGTCTCGCGCGCCGACGAAGGCGGCGAGACAACACTCCCGGCCACGGCTACATCATGCGAGCTCAAAGGCCAGCCCATGGACCGCGAACTCATCTATATCGTCAAGGCCGTCTACGACAACTACTATCAGTCGGCCGGCACCGAGGTCAAAGTGACCGTTCCTTTCATCATACCCAAGATGGGCTATCTGATGACAGCCGCCACAATAGCCGACCTCCCCGACGATGACGAACGCGCCGCAGCCTCTTGGTTTATCGCACAGGAAAACGCCGAACTCATCCAACCCTCGCAACTCGCATCGCTCGACGCCGACATCTATCCGGTGCTGTGGATTCTCGTCGACCGCGTAGGCCTGCCCCTCGGATGGCAGAATCTGCCCTCGTCGATCACATCGCCCGAAGCCCTCGAGGCTCTGAAACAGTATTCGGCCAACGGCGGCAGTCTCTACCTCTCGAACATGGCCACCCAACTTACCGTGCCTCTGGGCATCGTGCCCGAGGACATGGCTCCGACAGTCTACGGCAACGGTGACGGCGGCTTCGGCACAGACGTATGGCTCATCAACGCCTATCTCGGCTGGGACTTCCGCAACGGCTCGGATCAGGGATTCTATGACCGCACGGGCCACGCTATCTTCAAAGACATCACATTTGAAGACCCCAACGGCTACGGCTTTGTCGGCATACCTCTGATCGGCCCGGGTCAGCGCGAAGATCACAACTGCCTGTGGGACTGCAATATCTACGGCCGCGGCTCATATCCCGATGTCATCCGCAACTTCGAGGTGACGACAAACTCGATGGTGCTCGCCACATGGGGACACGTGCGTGACCACTGTGTCGCCGGTCTTGTCGAATTCTACGGCAACGCCGAGCACGGCAAGTGTATCGCCAACGGTTTTGCAGCCTATGAATGGAATCAGAACACGGGTACAAACCCTTATCAGCACAATGTCGAACAACTTACAAAAAACATCCTCGACTATCTCAAATAACCGTTTATTCCAAGATATGCGCCGCGGCAGCGGTGTCGCGGCCTATATCTTTTTAAACCACCATAATAACAAAACGTAACTTTACCCATGAAAAAATTTTTACTCACAGTTCTTTGCGCCGCCGGCATCATAAGCGCCTCGGCCAATCCGCGCACAGCGATTCTGATCGGCTATGACAGCGAGAACAACAGCGACATGAACTTCCAGGAAGCCGCAGCATGCGAGATATTCCGCAGTCTCAATCCCGACGGCGCTGTCATCGCCTCAGGCGATAACGACCGCATCAGCACTGACAACTTCGATTGTATCTGGATTCACATCGACCGCCTCGGCATCGGGCTCGGAGCACAGAATCTGCCCGAAGCTTTCCGCAACGAAACCACCGTCAATGCCCTGCGCCGTTTCGTCGAAGACGGCGGATGTCTTTTCCTCTCGAAACAGGCAACACAGATGCTGACACTGCTCGGACGCCTCGACGCACGTTTCGCTCCGGCAATCTACGGTGACGGCGACGGCGGCCCCGGCACAGACAACTGGACAGTGCAGGCACAGATCGGATACTGGTTTGTCAATGAAAAAGACAATCCCAACGGCCTCGACCCGACACAGTATTATGACCGCCGCGGTCACGAAATCTACAAGGAACTCGAAGTCAACAACGATTTTGCTTCAGAGACTTTCGGCATGCTCGGCTCGGGCAACGGCTCGGAACTCTGGCGAGAAGACCATAACTGCATGTGGGATCTCAATGCCTACGGCAACATATACACAGCCGAGGGCAAAAACGTGGTCGAAAAATTCGAGGCTGAAAACAACGCCGTCGTCCTCGGCCAGTGGGGTCACGTTCAGGACCACGCCGTAGCCGGTATCATCGAATTCCTCCCTGCCGCCGTCCCGGGCGAGACAGTCCAACCGGGCCGAATCATCGCCAACGGCCTCGCAGCATATGAACTCGCTCCACGCAGCGGCATTAACGCTTATGCCGAAAACATCAGAAAGCTTACCGGCAACACCATCAGCTATCTCGCCGCCAAAGCGACCACCGGCATCGATGACATCGTTACCGATACCGACAGCACCACAGCAGAGTATTACAACCTTCAGGGTACCAGTGTCAGCGCCGACAACCTGACACCGGGCCTCTACATTGTGCGCCGGGGCAATAAGACATCAAAAGTCATCGTTAAATAAACAGCAACCTCAGGGTGACGCTAACTGCGTCACCCTGATTTAACCTCTTAACCAAAACACAATGAAACATAATAAGATATTAACCGCAATAGCCGCCACGACAACCGCTCTAAGCCTCAGCGCCGAGCGTGTGGCCCATTTCACGATGGATGTGCGCGACGGACAGATCGTCGAGGCCGTCAGCGGCGAACGCTTTGCCGTAGGCGGTCACTTCACGCCCGAGAATGTCGACGGCGCTGTGGGCAAAGCTCTGCGTTTCGACGGCTACACATCTCATATAGACGCACGTCTGGGCAACATATTGCCCGCCGGCTCAAAAAAACTCACCGTCTCGGCGTGGGTGGCTCTGCCATGTTATCCTATAATACAGATCGATACCGACACGCCGGAGAAAACTGCAATAGTCACCTGTCTGAACACCGACGACAAGACCGGCTTCGGCTTCTATGTCGGCTTCAACGGCAAATATTCATTCCGCACATATATCGGCGGCTGGCCCGTCAACATCGACGTAGACACGCCCCTCCCCGTCTATCAATGGAACAACCTCACAGCCGTCATCGACTGCGACGCCCGCAGCGTCAAGCTCTACAACAACGGCATCGAGGTCGGCAGCAGCCGCGCCAACGGCTCGATAAGCTTCGCTCCCTCGACATTCTACATGGGTCAGTCGACGGCATCACGCATGGACGGTCCGTTTGAACTGATGTCGTTCAACGGTCTCATCGACGACGTCAGCATCTGGAACGAAGCCCTCGACGCCGCAACTATCGCAGGCTGGAAAGCCGAAAACGCCC
Organism: uncultured Muribaculaceae bacterium; assembly: GCA_910576935.1. Lineage (GTDB taxonomy): Bacteria > Bacteroidota > Bacteroidia > Bacteroidales > Muribaculaceae > CAG-873. Next base: position 21,590 of record CAJTKG010000023.1, on the reverse strand, counting down.
CCGACCTCGACATACCGGCCTCTCGCTTCGCCGACGATATGCTGCGTCCGCGATTCCACGGCATGCCGGCCGCCGGCTGGACCAACGAGTGCCACGGACTTGTCTACTCGGGCGGCCGCTATCATCTTTTCTTCCAGAAAAACGCCGACGGTCCTTATATGGCACGCTTGCACTGGGGACACATATCGAGCGAGAATCTTTTTGACTGGCGCGAGGAGAAAATCGCCATCGCACCGGGAAATCCATACGACATCAAAGGCTGCTGGAGCGGATGTGTCTTCACCGACGAGGTCATAACGGGCGGACGTCCCAATATACTCTACACGGCTGTCGACTATGCCCGCGCCTCCATCGCTCAGGCCACACCCGAATCGACGTCGCTCATAAACTGGACCAAGCTGTCGCGTAATCCCATAATCGCCGCACGTCCCGCCGGATTGTCTGACGACTTCCGCGACCCATATTTCTTCCGCAACGGCGACAATGCCTACATCATAGTCGGGTCGTCGCGCGGAGGCATAGGCACAACCACTCTCCACCGCTACGACGCCACCACCGGCAACTGGAGCAACAACGGCGACCTCTTTTTCTCGGGAACGTCGGCCGCTCAGGACGGCACATTCTGGGAAATGCCCAACATAACCCCCATGCCCGACGGCCGCTGGCTGTTCACGGCCACTCCTCTGGGGACATCGCAGGGTGTACGCACACTCTACTGGACCGGCTCGATAGCCGCCGACGGCAAGTTTGTCCCCGCGGCCGGCTCGGAGAAGCCCACTCTCGTCGAGATGAACTCGCGCCACGGCTTCGGGTTGCTCTCGCCGACAATCTATGTCCGCGACGGCAAGACCGTAGCTCTCGGCATCGTTCCCGACAAACTGCCGAGCGCCACCAACTGGAATCTCGGCTGGGCACATTGCTACTCGCTGCCACGCGAATGGTCGCTCGACGCTGACGGCACTCTCATACAGAAACCTTGGGAAAGCCTTACGGGTCTGCGCACCGCGACAACATTCTCGCGCACCGATCTCGAAATCAACGGCACAATCGATCTCAGCCCGGTCAAAGGACGCGCCGCCGAACTCTGCGGCACGTTCACCGTCGGCACGACACCTTTCGGCTTCAACATATTCAAAAACGGCTCGGCAAAAGGGTCGATAACATACAATCCGGCGTCGGCCGAACTCATCGTCGATTTCAGTTCGCTGACACGTCTGATTAACGACGGCGGCGTCTATGACGGTGTCTATCGCTGCACACTGCCCAAGCGTCCGGCACGCGGCAGCGACCTAAAAATAAATGTCTTCGTCGACCATTCTATCGTCGATATCTTTGTCAACGACAGCTGGGCCACGTCGATACGCGTCTTCCCGACCGACTCCAATGCTGACGGCATCGAAGCTTTTGCCAATGCCGTCGTAAAAGTCAAAGAGCTTAAAGCCTGGATTCTCGACCCAAAGTCATCAAGCTCCGGTGTCGATGACATAATCATCGACAATGATAACGCTGACAGCTCTGTAGATGTCTATAATCTTTCAGGCGTCAGATTGCGCACAAATGTCAACCGCCCGGATGCTACGGCAGGTCTCCCGGCCGGTTTCTATATCGTCGGAGGTCGCAAAGTAGCCGTCAAATAAGGATACTATCTAAGGACTAAATTAAATTGTTTTGGTTAAGAGTCAGATATCAGTCTGAAACAAACGGGACCGCCGGCGATGACGGTCCCGTTTTTGATTTTCAGGCTTTGCCGGCTTTAGTAAAGCCGCTGCGATGCAAGAGAATCCGAAGCGTATGAAGCCTCGACTATTTGCGACGTAATTTTAAGAAATAGAGGGTTACACTGTAGGCGTTGACGGCGATAAAAAGCGAAAGCGCGGCAATAAGCAGTATCGGGAGTGCTGTCGCAGGCTCAATGACACGGGCTATGGCGGGCGCTACTACGGTCGTTGAGGATGATGTCAACATATTGAGTCCTATATGTGGCAGCAGAAGTGTTATAATTACTCCACTGACAAATCCGACAAAAGCGGCGATGACAGCGGCTATTATATAAAGACGTCGGGATGCGGCGGTTTTGCTGCGTATTATCTCGACGCTGTCGAGACGGGCTTCGAGACGCGACATGAAGCGGGTCGTGTCGTCGAGCTGAGGGTCAAAGCCGTCAAAAAGTTTTTTTAATGGGTCGTCCTGCTGTTTCATGATAACAATATTTTGAGATGTTTGCGTGCGCGAGAGAGGTGTTGCTTGACGGCATCTTCGCTCGCATCGACTATAGCCGATATTTCTTTGATTGAATATCCTTCGATATAGAAAAGCAGTATGGCCGAACGCTCGCGTTCGTTAAGGCGGTCGAGAGCTGTGTAAAGTGCCTGATAGCGAAAACCCGAGTCGGCGCTGTCATCCGAGATGACGGCAGTGGCCTCATCGACATCCGAGACCGGCTTGAGCGAACGCCGGTAACTGATAAAAGTGTTATAGGCGATGCGGTAAATCCACGATGAGAAACGGGAGTCGCCGCGAAAACCGTCGGCCGACATATATGCTTTCATATATGTCTCCTGGGCTATGTCGTCGGCAAGGGCGCTGTCGCCACAGCAGAGAGCAGTCAGAAAGCGGCGCAGCGTTTTCTGACTGCTCTCGACATATTCTATAAATCGGCCGCGATCCATTTACTCTGCCATCTCTTCGTTACCGTCGTTGATTTGTTTCTTGCTGACGAAATATACTATCAGGTAGCCGATGCCCACTGCAAGGAACACACCACCGACGATAAGCGGTAGGCCAAACAACTCTGCGATACCATATCCGCCGCTGACAAGTATTATCGTGGCGATAATGAAGACAACGCCTATAAGGCTGGAAACCGCGCCGCGAAGGAGTCGCAGGTTGAGTAGCTCGCGTGGGGTCGTGCGCTGACGGCCCAATGCCTGAGCGATTTTGTCGGTGTCAACGCCGGCGTTGTTTCGTATAGCCTCGACAAGCACATCGGCTTTGCGGTTTTCGCTGTTGATGACGGCCCGGGTACAAAGCCAAACGATAAGCACGGGCAACGCCACACAGATTCCAAGGGGTACTAAAGTTGCAATTATTGTTTCTTCCATTTTTCTATAATATTTTTAAGTTAATTATTATTTTGTCGTTTGAGACATCTCGGCTGTTAGACGCAACACGTAGGCAAAAGGTGACAATGACCGGCATTTTTTATTACAAAAAAACCAAAACGACGGCAGTAAAATATAACACAATATAATACAGCCAATTAAAAACCGGTATCAGTCAGCAGACACAAAAGAAAAAAAGAGTTGTTTCACAACAACTCTTTCTCATTAAACCTTTATCTTAATCTAATACTATGAAAAACACACTTGCAAAGGTAAGCATTTTATATAAATCTCAAAACACATCACGTTAAAATTTTTCATCTTTTAAATAAAAAATAAATAAAGGGCGTATCTTTTAGCAGAATTTAAATAGTTTTTAACGATTAGTGCTGCTTTTATACTTATTATATGCTTTTGCAAGACGCGTGTGATAAGCGCGAGCAGCATAACTCGGGCCATTGTAGCCGCGCGCGAATGCCGACCAGTTTTTTGTCTGGAGATGCTTGAGCAAGCCCGACCGACGGATAAAACCGGCAAACAGTTCGAGCTGCTGGCGTTCGTTGGCACTCATCCGTGCGACAAACTCAACGGGCGACGAAGCTCCGGTCATGCGCCAATTGAATCCACCGATCTGGAACATGCCCCAGAATGTGCCCTCTATCGCTGTCAGCTCGTCTATATCGGCCGCCGAGTTGTAAACAGCATGCTCGGCCGCCTGCTGAGATCCATGGGCGGCGATGTCGGGGCGACGGAATACGGCGGAGTGGCTGCGGCTGTAACGGCTCAGGTTGATGCCGTTCTTGCGGGCCATCTTGCGGAAGATAGCGAGATCGAAATTTATCACAGGTGTGCCATCGGGATTAAAACCGCGGTGGGCACGACCGGTCTCGATCTCGACAACGGCCTTGATGGCGGCGGTCTCGACTCCAAGTTCCCGTGCCACTTCGGCGTAATCGCGTTCAGTCAAGGCCTTGTGGCCTACCATGGCATCGAAATCAAAGCGTATCGTGTCGCCACCCAGAACGATATAGTCTTTCGGGGCCGGCGGACCGAAAAGTTCGGCCAGATTGAGTTCGAGGCTGTCGGCGATGGCGTCGGAGCCGGAGATGCCGGCTTCGGCCACAGCCGCACACGCCATAACGGCAATCACACTGCAGATTATATATCGCAAAAAGTTTTTCACAATAGAAACAACAACGCAGAGCCGTTTTTTGATATACACGGCTCTGCGTCTGATTATAACTTAGGCCTTATGATCGGCTACTTTCTCGAGGATGCGTGTAAGCTGACCCCAGAAGCGCTCGACGGCGGGGATATACATGCGCTCTGAGGGAGAGTGTACGCCCTGGAGTGTCGGACCGAACGACACCATGTCGAGGTGGGGGTATTTCTGAAGGAAGAGTCCACACTCGAGTCCGGCATGGATAGCCTTGATGGCGGGCTTGATGCCGTAGAGTTCCTCATAGGCGTCAGAGGCGATCTTCATTATCTCGGAGTCCATGTTGGGAGCCCAGCCGGGGTATCCGTCGCCATGGGTGACTTCGGCACCGGCGAGTGTGAAGACGGCCTCGACCTGATGGGCGATGTCCCATTTACGCGACTCGACAGACGAACGCTGACTGGTTGTGACAAGGATGATATTGTCGGGTTTCATCTTGACGGATGCAAGATTGGTCGAGGTCTCGACGAGTCCTTCGAGATCGCGGCTCATCGAGATGACTCCGTGGGGAGCGCTGTAGAGCGATTCGATCAATCGGCGCGATGTCGACGAATCGATGCTGAACTCGGGACGGTCGACCGACGACAGGTCGAGTTCGAGGGTTGGCTCGATGTCTTTATATTCGTTTTCGATATCGGCTATATAATTATTGAATGCGATGCGAACTTTCTCTTTGCTCTCGCCGCTGACGCCGAAGACAGCATGGGCGGCACGCGGAATGGCGTTACGCAGATTGCCGCCGTCGATTTCGGTGAGAACAACTTCGTGCTCCTGACCGAGTGTCCATAGAAAACGAGCAAGGAGTTTGTTGGCATTTGCACGACCAAGATGGATGTCGCCGCCCGAGTGGCCGCCAAGGCCTTTGGAAATATCAAACTTGAAATAGTGGAAATCGGTCGGAGCAACCGAGCGGTTGTAGTGGAACGTGCATGTGGTGTCGACGCCGCCGGCGCAGCCGATGAATATCTCGGCGTCGTCTTCAGAGTCGAGGTTGAGCAGTATCGAGCCTCCGATCATGCCGTCACCCAGATTGTATGCGCCGGTCAGGCCTGTCTCTTCGTCGACGGTGAATAGCGCCTGAAGCGGACCGTGAACGAGGTCTTTGTCCGTGAGGGCGGCAAGAGCGGCAGCCATGCCGATGCCGTTGTCGGCTCCGAGGGTGGTGCCTTCGGCGCGCAGCCAGTCACCGTCGACAACCGTTGTTATAGGGCTGTTGTCGAAGTCGAAGTTCTTGTCGTTAGATTCACACACCATGTCCATATGTGCCTGCATGATGACACACGGAGCGGCCTCTTTGCCGGGAGTGGCGGGTTTGAACATGGCCACGTTGCCGACAGCGTCGGTCTTTACCTCGATATTGTGTGCTGCTGCAAAATCGAGCAGATACTTTCTGATTTTATCTTCTTTCTTAGAAGGACGGGGTACTTTGTTGATTTCGTCGAAAATGGCGAAAACAGATGCGGGTTTGAGATCTTTGATTGTCATATTACAGTCTCTCGCTATTGTTGGTTAATGATAAAAAAACGGTTTAATAAAAATTGAGAAGTGGCAAAGAATGTTAAAAACGCCTATTCTCGCCGTCTAAGTTACAAAATAAAATTGATAACGTGCAAATTATTTGGATAGCTTTCATATATTTGCACACTAAAATAAAAAACATGCAATGGAAACGGTCATTCTGAGCATCTGTCTGGTCGCCGCCGCCTTCGTGCTGCTTGGTGTGAAAGTGCTGTTTGTCAAGGGAGGCAAATTTCCCTCGGGACACGTACATTCATCACCGGCCCTTAGACGCAAAGGCATCAATTGCGAAGCTCATCATACCACTCCCGCCAAAAGTAATATTCATCTAACTAAATAAATCTATTCACTAAATGAAGAAGACAGCATTTGCAGCAAAATCGCTCATGGCCTTGCTCGCTGTTGGTGCGATCAGCTGCTCGGGCACCGACAATAAATCAGCCGTAGCGACAACACCCGACACAGTCAATCAGGACGGAGCCGTGTCGGCGATTGCCACTAACATCCGTTTTATTGATCTCGACTCGGTATTGTCAGCTTACACTCTCGCCCAGGAACTCGCCGCCGAAGGCAATAAACTGATGGTCGACTATCAGAAACTCGAACGTCAGAAAGGTGTCGAGCTTCAGAACGCCGGCGCCTCTATCGAACAGAAACGCAACAACGGCATCTATCTGAGCCAGGAATCTTTCAACAAAGATGTCGAAGAGCTCAACCGCAAACAAGCCGAGGCCCAAAACATCCTCGCCGCCCAGCAGAACAAGGTCAGCCGTCAGCTCGCCGAACATCAGCAGCGTATCAACGACTCGATCAAGAGTTTTGTCGACTCTTATGTAGCTACACACAAATATGACGCCATCCTCTATCGCGAAGCCGGTGTCTATTTCAACCCCGCTCTCGATGTGACAGCCGATTTCATATCGGGCCTCAACAACCGCTACACTCCCGCCGAAAAGAAATAAGTTTCAGTCACGACTGACGCCAAAACGCAGAAGCCCCGACAATGATCATTGTCGGGGCTTCTGCGTTATCTACCGGTTTTATTTAAAAGCCTGTATAAGTCGAAGGACTGAGTGCTCGGAGCTCGGCCTTGACGTCGTCGCCGACCTCGAGCGTATCGATAAATGCGGCAATGCTCTCGGACGTAACCGCAGTGTTGACACGGGTAAGCTGTTTGAGCGTCTCATAGGGATTGGGATAGCCTTCGCGGCGCAGTATCGTCTGTATGCCCTCGGCAACGACGCTCCACATCGAACCGAGGTCGTCTTCGATGGCTTTAAGATTGATAAGCAGCTTGTCGAGACCCTTGACCGTGCTTGCAAAAGCTATCATGCCGTGAGCCAACGGTATACCGATATTGCGCAACACCGTCGAGTCGGTGAGGTCACGTTGAAGACGCGATACCGGCAGTTTCATCGCCAGATGCGACAGCAGGGCGTTGGCGATGCCGAGATTGCCCTCTGAGTTTTCATAATCTATAGGATTGACCTTATGCGGCATAGCCGACGAGCCTACTTCGCCTGCTTTGATTTTCTGCTTGAAATAATCCATCGATATATACATCCACATGTCGCGGTCGAGGTCGAGCACGATGGTATTGATGCGGCGAAGGGCGTCAAAGAGCGCGGCGAGATTGTCATAATTCGAGATCTGCGTAGTATAGGCTTCACGCTCGATACCGAGAGTATTGCCAAGGAATTCATTGGCGAATTTCTGCCAGTCGACCGACGGATATGCCGCGCGGTGGGCATTGAAATTACCGGTCGCGCCACCGAATTTGCCGCTGACAGGCGTAGCCTTGAGCGCTGAGATCTGGCGTTCGAGACGATATACAAAGACCATCAGCTCTTTGCCCAGACGCGTGGGCGACGCAGGCTGACCGTGGGTCTTGGCGAGCATGGCGACATCGGCCCACTCGTCGGCACGTGCTTTCAGACGGCTGACGAGGGCGTCGAGCGAGGGCAGATAAACTTCGGTCAAGGCGTCTTTGAGTGACATCGGTACAGCTGTGTTGTTGATATCCTGCGAGGTAAGGCCAAAATGTATAAACTCTTTATACTGCGTCAGCCCCCGGACATCAAACTGCTCTTTTATAAAATATTCGACAGCCTTGACGTCGTGGTTTGTCACGCTCTCTATCGATTTTACTTTGGCAGCATCGGCGACACTGAAGTCACGGTAGATCTCGCGCAACGACTCGACGGCCTCGGCCGGAGCGCCGGCAAGTTGCGGTAGCGGCAGACGCCATAGAGCGATAAAATACTCGATTTCAACTTTGACACGATAGCGTATCAGAGCGTATTCTGAAAAATAATTCTCAAGCGCCTCGCATTTCGAACGGTAGCGGCCGTCGACAGGCGAGATGGCTGTCAGTTGTGTAAGATCCATTCTTATATAATATGTGATGTGATTATCCTCGTGCAAAGTTAGTAAACTTTATGCGATTATCGCCGCTGTTTTTTCTCAAAAATACATACAGCCGAAAAGCACTGTACCACAGATTATTACAAAGCACCGACATAAATCGTTTCGCAGATTATCCGAAAAACAGCCGAAAAATTTTGGATAATCAAAAAATAGTCGTACCTTTGCAACGCTTTCGGCGAGAACGGGCGCTTAGCTCAGCCGGTTCAGAGCGTCTGCCTTACAAGCAGAGGGTCGGGGGTTCGAATCCCTCAGCGCCCACCAACCAATCTCCTGCGGCAATGCCGCGGGAGATTTTTTTTGCGCCCCCAATAAATCCGCCCGGCCGGAAACAACAGGCGGCGGTCTCACGACTGCCGCATATTGCTAAAAACCTTAAAATCTAATCCTATGAAAAAACTAATTCCTAATTTTTCTGCTGTATATACATAAGACAACCGACAGGGAGTGATTGTTCGGGCGCGGTCGTGAAAAAAACGACAATTAATATTTTTTTCAATTTTAGAGGCTGAATGTTGAATTTTGAATAACTTTGTATTATGGCAAATTTCAGCATCAACATACTCGGTTGCGGCGCAGCCACCCCTACGGCCAGGCACATGCCTTCGTGCCAGGTAATCGACTTTCGCGACAAGCTCTTTATGATCGACTGCGGCGAAGGCGCCCAGCTGCAGATGATGAAGCAGCGCCTGAAGTTCTCGCGCCTCAACCATGTGTTCATATCGCACATCCACGGCGACCACTTCCTCGGACTGCCGGGACTTCTGTCGACACTGTCGCTCCACGAAAAAGGCGGCAGCGTCACCATCCACACCTTCAAAGAAGGCGCCGATATATTGCGTCAGATCATGAAAGTTTTCTGTCGCGACACATCGTTTGACATCGTCTATGACATAATCGAACCAGAGCGCGCCGTCATATACGAAGATCAGGGGCTGATTGTCGAGACATTCCCTCTATATCACCGGGTCGACTGCGTCGGTTTCAAATTTACCGAGAAGCCAAAGCTGCGGCATCTGCGCGGCGACATGGTGGCATTTTATAATATTCCCGTCTCACAGCTGCCGCTGATAAAGGCCGGCGCCGACTATGTCACACCCGACGGCACTGTCATCGCCAACAGACGCCTCACCACCGACGCCGACCCGTCGATGAGCTATGCCTACTGCTCTGACACAGCTTTCAACACGGCCGTGGCCAACGCCATCGCCGGCATCGACACCGTCTATCACGAAGCCACATATTGCTCCGACCAGTCCGCCAAGGCTGCCTCACGCGGCCACTCTACAGCTGCCGAAGCCGCCCGCATAGCCCTCATGGCCGGAGCCCGCAGGCTCATATTGGGCCATTTTTCTAAAGCATACCGCGACAGCGACGTCTTCGTCAAAGAGGCGGCGGCCATTTTCCCCGACGTCATCGCAGCCGACGAAGGTCTGAAAATCGACCTGCTATGATCGACACCGGCGACGACAACAGATACATGGGGCTCGCTCTGGCCGAGGCGCGCGCGGCGCTCGCCGACGACGAGATACCGATAGGTGCCGTCATCATCGGGGCGTCGGGGCGTATACTCGGCCGCGGACACAACCTCACCGAAGCCCTCGACGACGTCACGGCCCACGCCGAGATTCAGGCCATCACGGCAGCAGCCGCAGCCCTCGGCGGCAAATACCTGCGCGACACCACTCTATATGTAACCGTCGAGCCCTGTCTTATGTGTGCCGGCGCCATCGCATGGGCCCAGATCGGGCGGATCGTCTATGGCTGCGGCGACGACAAACGCGGCTACACCACCCTGACATCGCGGCAGCCTTTCCATCCGCGGGCGTCAGTCACATCCGGCGTCCGGGCCGACGAGTGCCGCGCCCTGATGCAAGACTTCTTCAAATCAAAACGCTCATGACCCAATGCATTACTTCATAATTGCCGGCGAGGCCTCCGGCGATCTCCACGGTTCTAAGCTCATCTGCGCGCTCAAAGACAACGACGCCGACGCACGTTTCACCGTCATCGGCGGCGACAGGATGGCCGCGGCGGCCGGCGTGACACCGACGATACACATAAACGACATGGCCTTCATGGGGTTCAGCGAAGTGCTGCGCAACCTGCGCAAGATTTTCGGCAATCTGTCGCAAGCACGCAACGCCTTCGACAACAGCCGCCCCGACTGCCTGATACTCATCGATTACCCCTCCTTCAACCTCAAGATGGCGCGCCACGCCGCACGCCACAACACCCCGGTCTACTACTATATCGCGCCCAAAGTATGGGCGTGGAAGACGTGGCGTGTCAAAGATATACGCCGCTATGTCCGCCGGCTTTTCTCGATACTGCCATTCGAACCCGAATTTTTCAGCCGCTATGACTGCGAGGCAACATATGTCGGCAATCCATCGGTCGAAGAAATCGACGCCGTCAAATCCACCCTGCCCTCCCGGGCCGAATTCATCGCCGCCAACGGCCTGCGCGACCGGCAGCTGATAGCTCTGCTTCCCGGCAGCCGTCTTGGCGAGATACGTTGTAACCTGCCCGTCATGGACGCCGTCGTACGCCGCTTTCCCCAATACCGCGCCGTCATAGCCGGAGCTCCCGGCATAGCCGACGAAGTCTACCGCCGCTACAGCGCCCTGCCGGTCGCACACGATTCGACCTACGCACTGCTCGCCGCCTCGCGGGCGGCTATTGTAACATCGGGCACCGCCACCCTCGAGACCGCCCTGCTCTGCGTACCCCAGGTAGCCATATACCGCAGCAACGGATCAAAAATCGCCTACAACCTGATGAAACGGCTGCTCAAAGTAAACTACGTCACCCTGCCCAACCTCATCGTCTCGAAAACCGTGATTCCGGAGATGCTCCTCCATGAATGCACCGTCGACAACGTCGCCGACCGTCTCGCCGCCATCCTGCCCGACCGGGCCCCGCGCCACGAGATGCTCGACGGATACCGCGCCATGCGTCAGACTCTTGGCGACTCACAGGCTGCCGTGGCGACAGCCCGCGAAATAATCGCCGACCTCAAAAAAATCACACGCGACTGAACAATATATCCGTTCAAGTATTAATAAATAGTGAAGTCCGGCGTAACCCAACGCCGCATAGCAAATATCAACGCCAACTATTTATTAATACCGAACAATATGAAAAAATTTCTCTTGACACTTCTGACAATCTTCGCCGTCACATGTGCGGCAAACGCCCAGAAAGGCAGCGTAGGCGCCGGCGTCGACTTCAACTTCGGCACCAAGATTTCAAACGTCGGCTGCGGCGTCAAACTCATGTATGGCTTCACCAACAACTTCCGCGGCGAAGCATCGTTCGACGCCTTCTTTGAAGCCAAGCATCAGAAAGTATGGGATCTCAACTTCAACGGCCATTATCTCATCAAGGTCGCTCCGAAGATGAACTTCTATCCCCTCGCCGGCCTCACCATCCTGCATGACAACGCAGGCGACGGCTTCACCCGCGTAGGCGCAAATATCGGCGCCGGCCTCGAATACTACGTCACGAGCGATCTCACCATTGGGCTCGAAGCCAAAGGACAGCTGCTAAAAGACTTCAGCCAGGCTGTCGTCGGCATCGGCGCGACATACCATTTCTGACACACAATAACCACTTCGTCGCTCCCGGCCGCCTATAGCGCGTCGGGAGCTTTAATTTCCGGGCGCCGGAAAAGATAGGGAGGCGACTTTCACAAGCCACCTCCCCCGGTTTATGTAGACAAATTAATTATTTCCAAAGAGGATTCTGTTCGAGTGTGTATCCGGCGCCGGTATAGATGTCGATATCGTTAGACGGTATCGGCTCGAGATAATACCTGGCCTTATATTGGCGCTTCATGCCGGGATATGGCATAACATAATTGTCGACAGATGTGCCGGGTTTGACCTCGGCGTTGGCGATATATGCGCCTCGGAGCACATTGGGATGTTTCTCGCTGTCGAGCAGTTCGAGCTGATGCCAGCGAATGAGATCCCAGTAACGTATCCAGTTGTCAAACATGAGCTCACAACGGCGGCAACGTCGAATCTCCCACAGCAACGACGAAACACCCATATTGTTGGCCGGGTCATTGACAGCATTGAGACCTGCCACGGTCTGTTCGGGCAAACCGGCACGCTTATAGAGTTTGTTGAGCGAGATGTTGAGGTCATCGTTGCTCAGTTCGCCCAACTCGGCCTTGGCCTCGGCATAGTTGCAATAGATATATGATGTCCAGTATATCGGGCAGCTCGTATAGTTGTTTGCGTCGTTTGTGCGGTTGTTGACAGGCAGCAGCACATTGTCATATTTGGCGATACCGAAGCCCGACGACGAGTTCATGCCCGAACATCCCTCGCGACTCCACTCCATACCTTTATAATAGATATATGGGTCTGTGGCTATGGCGAGTCGTTTGTCGCGGTCCTTGATTCTGTCAGCAATCGAGTATGCCTTATAACCGTCAAATATGACATTCTCGCCTTCGGTGGCTTTGCGGATATCCTCGGCTGTAGCCTGCGGAACGGGAGTGCCGTCGAGATTGAGGAAGCAAAGGAACGCATCGAGCGACATACCCGATGTCGTTGTCGACGATGCCGTACGTGCAATCGTCGAATGACGGCCGTTGGTAAGGTCATAACGCCGACCAAAAATGATCTCGGGGTTGGTCGCGAAATCCGTGATCTGTTTTGTCGGGTCGACCGGGCTTGTGCCTCCGCCCCAGACAGAGTTATAAATCGACCGGTAGTCATCTGTGAAGCCGTAGTGTTCCATCAGATACTTGGCCATATCGGCAGACTTTTTCAGATAAAGTTTCGAGCGGTCGTTATCCGGACCTTTGCCGTTATCTGCCTGTGTGCGATACTTGCAGAACGTGCCCTCATAGAGAGCGGCCTCACATATATAGGCGCGTACAAGATCTTTCGACCAGCTGACTTTGGAACTTTCGGTCGATATGGTAGCCAAAGCGAAATCAAGGTCACGGAAAACAGAGTCCATGATCACATCGCGGTCTGTGCGCGAGGCATACATCTGCGCGGCATTGCCGGGATCGACGACTTCACTCTCCCATATGGCATCGCCGAACGTGCGGGCGAGCTTATAATAGGCTACGGCACGGATGAAACGGCCGAGACCTTCATAGTTGGCTTTATCGACCTGCGAGAGCCCGGTGGCTTTGCGCACACCGTTGATTATATAGTTGGCACCACGCACTTGGCTGTAAGTCCAGCTGCTGTTTGTCGAGGGAACGCCGGTCGAATACGAGAAATCAGTGAAACCGGCTCCGACCTGATCGTCGCTCAGAGTCTTGGCATAGAACCACCCCAATGTGCCGCCGGAACCATAACCGGGATTGATTTCGTCAATATAACGGTCTACCTGAAGCTGGCAATTGCTGGGATTATTCCAGTATTCAGGCGTATTGATGATTGAAGTGCCGGGATAGCGGTTGTCGTCAAGGAAATCGTCACAACTTGCCATAGACAGGCCTATTGCCGCGAGAGCACCGATGATATATTGTTTTTTCATTTTATTCTAATATTTAAGAGTTTAGAATGTTACCTGAAGACCGAATGAGAATGTACGCATAATAGGTGCCGTACGGCCATAGTAACCGTTGCCGGCAAACATGCTCGACTGCGACAATACCGTCGTCGATGTACCGACATTGATTTCGGGATCAAGAGGATAATCTTTCATGCCGTTGTGAAGCAGACACAGATTGTCGACATTGAAATAGATGCGCGCTTTCTGCATAAGAGCTTTCTTTGAGATCTCATAAGGCAACGTATAGCCGAATGTAAGGGTTTTGAAACGCAGATATGATGCATTCATCAGATAACGGCTCTGAGGATAGAAGTTATAACGGCCGTTATTTATACCCGAGAGGCGGCCGGCGCCGTCACAGCCGGGATAGAGGCGAGGATAGCGGTTGCTCTGGTCGACGATGATCTCACCTGTAAGTTTATGAGACTCGAGGTCGATCACCTGCTTGTTGTAGCTCATCTGGTTTGAGTAGATGGCATCAGTGCCTCGGGCGAGAGGTGTCACAAAAGCCGAGCAGGCCCAGATGTCGCGTTTGCCGACGCCCTGGAAGAATGCATCGATATCAAAACCTTTCCATGACGCGCCCAGACGGAACGAATATTCATAACGCGGCTGAGTATTGCCGATGACCTTAAGGTCGCCGTGATTGCGCTTTGTGCCTACAGGTATTGGGTTGCCGTCTTTGTCTTTCAGATCGGGGTCACCGAAGTTGATGACGCCGTCACCGTTGAGGTCTTTGAATTTGATGTCGCCGACACCATAGCGGAATGACCCCGACTCGAGTGCCGATTGATCCTGCTTGGGACGGCCGTCGGCATCCATATCTTCTTTTGTGAAATATCGGTCTGTCTCAAAACCGTAAATATCACCGAAATAACCGCCCTCGGTAAAGTCGGCCTGTGTCGGTGTCCACGAATAATATTTGCCGGTGGTGTTCTTCCATTTGGTAATCTTGGTGCGTGCGTCGGCAAAAGTAAAGGTTGCATATACATTGGCGTCGCCAAACGAATGATTCCAGTTAAGAGCGATCTCATAACCGTTTGCACGGATTGTGCCGGCGTTGGTCAGCGGCGATACAGTGCCAAGCGATGCCGGTACGTCGGCGCCGTAAGCAAACATATCGCTTGTTTCTTTGCTGAACCAATCAAACGAGCCATATAGCTGATTGTCAAGAAATCCAAAGTCAAGACCTACGTCAAAAGTCGTCACTTTCTCCCATGAGATGGAATTTGAAACCAGAGAAGGCATCGGTGCATAGGATGTGCCGGCGCCGCCTGCTGTAAGCCATGAACTTGTGAGCGGTTTGTCGATAATTGACATTGTCAGCCTCGAAGGTATCGACTCATTGCCGACGCGACCGTAAGACGCGCGGAGTTTACCGTTCGACCAGATATGTTTGATCGGCTCGAAATATTTTTCTTCCGAGAAGCGGTAGCCGATAGAGCCTGAGGGGAAGAATCCCCATTTGTCATTTACAGGGAAGTTCGATGAGCCGTCATAGCGGGCGTTGAACTCAAAGAGATATATGCCTTTGTAGTCGAAATTGACACGTCCGAAATAGCCTGATGTAGCGTGTGGCGTGATTACCTGCGTGATCTCATATCCGGTCTTGTTTGATCCGCCGGTTGTAAGACCGAGAGCGGGAAGATTGACGTCGAGAAGTTCGTCACGTTTTACATAAAGATTGATGCGGTCGCGCTTGTCAGCCATAGCGCCAACCATTACTTTGAGATTATAGTCTCGGGCAAAGGTCTTGGCATACTGAGCATAGACATTAAACATCCACGAATCAGACTTGTTGCTCGTCTGGCGGGCATCGGCCCAGCTCACAGGCACAGCATCATAACCGGGCTTCTCGATATTGCCCCAGGTATTATAGCAATAGACAGGCATATAGGCCCGGGTATCGGTCAGATAGTCGACATTATATGTAAAGTCGGCATGCACGGTTACGTCTTTATAGGGAGTGATATCCATAAAAGCCGTCATACGCGTCTGGGTAAATTTGTCATCGATCTTGCCGCCCTGTTTTCGATATGCTATATCGTTGCGGCAGTCGACTTTGTTACCCTCTGCATCACGCATCCATCCATAAGGACCGAAGTATGAACCCCAACGCCACATATACTGATAATCGCCGCGCACGTTATATGTGCCGATGTAGTCTTTCTCGGTGAAACTTATGCGGGCGCCGGCCTTCAGCCACGAGAATATCTCGGTCTGGATATTGGCCGTGGCAGTGTAGCGACGCATCTTGTCGGGGTTAAAGGTATTGAGGTCCTGACGACCGTTGTAGCCGAACGACAGACGGTAACTCGTCTTGCCCGAAGCGCCTTCAAGACTGAGATTATGAGTGTTTGACGGAGCAGCGTTATTAAACATTATACCCGCTACATCCCAGTCGGCATAATAGAGGGCATTACCCGAGGGCAGCATCTTATAATCACCGATGTTGTTGTCTCCGGTCCACGGCATCA
Organism: uncultured Muribaculaceae bacterium; assembly: GCA_910576935.1. Lineage (GTDB taxonomy): Bacteria > Bacteroidota > Bacteroidia > Bacteroidales > Muribaculaceae > CAG-873. Next base: position 5,322 of record CAJTKG010000023.1, on the reverse strand, counting down.
TCTCACGGTAGCCCGCCTTCTTGCCGCCATGCTCCTTGCGCCATTGTTGGGCGAGCGGCAGCATCTCAAAAGGATCCATGCCGAAAAGGCCCACTTCACCTCCTGACGCCAGATTAGCTTCGGTAAGAGCATATATCTGGTCGTAGACCGACGGATAATCAGCCAGCTTTGTAGCCTGACTCCAGCCGAAATTGTTTGAATACTTCAATGACACACGATCTTTTTTATTCGGAGTCTTTGTCGTTATAAGCAACGCACCGCCAGCCGCACGAGAACCGTAGATTGCAGCCGACGCAGCATCTTTAAGTACCGAAATGTCGGCGATGTCTTCGGGGTTGACGACAGAGAGATCTTCGACAATGACACCGTCGACAACAATCAGAGGCGACGTATCGACATCAGATCTGAGCGAGCCGGTGCCGCGCATTTTGATAACAGGCACACCGTTGATCGAACCGTCGTTGTTTGTAATCGTAAGACCGGGCACTGCTCCCTGCAACGCCTTGGTCACATCTGTCACAGACCGGCTGTCCATAACCCTGGCAACATCGACCGTTGTTACAGCGCCGGTGAGATTGGCGCGTTTCTGTGTGCCGTAGCCTATGGCGACGACCTCGTCAAGCATCTCTGTCGTAGGCTGTAGATAGACTGTCATATCTGCCGCCGCAGCCATCGTGGCACTCTTATATCCGACATAGCTTATCAAAAGCTGCGTGCCCGGCGCGACACGGATCTTGAAATGCCCGAATGCATCCGTCGCCGCTGCATTTTTACGGTTCGACTTCTGAACAATGCTCGCACCGATGACGGGCTCTTCGTTTTCGTCAAGGACGGTACCGTTGATAGTAACGACCGCCTGACTTTGCTGCTGCGGCTCCGGAGCCGCCATCATTGTAAAACTTGTGCCGGGTACGCCACAAGCCAACAGCATAGCCAATAAAAATTGTTTCTTCATAAAACTTTTATATTTGTTGATTTTTTTGTCGGGACACCACAGATGGCAAACCCCGACCTTGGTCCTTCTGGTAATAAATTCCGGCAATCGGTGCGGCTATAGACACCATTCGGTTATTTTATCTGATATTTTAGCCTTGCTTGTCATGTCTCTCTCTTTTTTCAGTTGGTTTTTAATTAATACTCAAATGTTTAAATGTTAGTTTATATAATTCCATCAAATAACGGGAATAGCCTTGGAGGCGAATCCTCTGAATTACGCCGCTAAGATAAATAACATTTTTTAATATTGGGGGGGGGTAATTAACAAGATTTAACAATAAAATTACATTTTCTTATAACGACAACCTCTTCAGCCGCCTGTTGCACGCCGGCGTTGACTCATTTGCGACGAGCCATCGAACATTCACGCAATTTTTATCGTTAAAAATGATGGTGAATCAACGGAATTATGCTACATTTGCAGCAAGATTCCATTTTACACATCAATTTAAAGACTGAAACTCATACATAAGACTTAAATCAAAAACATGAGCCGCAGAATTCCGGGCTCGAAAAAAGATCATTAGCCAACGTCACATCGCCGAGAGGCAGACGAAATCAACAAACTAACCCAAACAACAACGGTAAAAAATTACACTTCTAAAGCGCTGAATTATGGACAACAACGGTAGCGAAAAAAAAACACGCCGTCCTCGCATAGGACAAACCCAAGCCGCGTCGAACACTGACGCCCAAAACTTCAACAGATACGAGAAAGTCAGCTACGGCAAACCGGCCGGCGACGGTGACAACACCGACGGCGAGCGCCACTACCGCCGTACATACGACAACCGCCAGGGCGGCGGATACAACAACCGCGGCGGATACAACAACTATAACAACCGTCAGGGCTACGGCAACAACCACCGCGGCAACTATCGCGACTACAACAACGACTACAACACTCCGACCGACAGCAACGCCGAGACCACGGCGGCACAGGGCGACAGCACCGAACAGACACGCACCCAGGACTACCGTCCCCGCTACAACAGCTACGGCAACAACCGTCAAGGCGGATACAACAACCGCCAAGGTTACAACAACAACCGTCAGACCGGCGGCTACGGCAACAACCGTCAGGGTGGCTACAACAATAACAACCGCGGCGGTTATAACAATAACCGTCAGGGCGGATACAACAATAACAACCGCCAGGGCTACGGCAACAACCGTCAGAGTGGCTACAACAATAACAACCGCGGCGGATATAACAACAACCGTCAGGGCGGTTATAACAACCGTCCCGGCCAGAACCGTAACAACGGCGACTTCACAGCACGCGGCAAAAGCTTTACCCCGCGTCCCAAACGCGTCGAATACGAAATGCCCATACCCGACCCTAACGAACAGATACGCCTCAACAAATTCATGAGCAACGCCGGCATCTGCTCGCGCCGCGAAGCGGACGAATTCATCCAGCAGGGCCTCGTCAAAGTCAACGGACAGGTAGTCACCGAGCTCGGCACCAAGATAACCCACAGCGACATCGTCGAATACGACGAAAAAGTCGTCGCCCTCGAGAGCAAATGCTACATCCTCCTCAACAAACCCAAAGACTGCGTCACCACAAGCGACGACCCCAACGGCCGCCTGACAGTTATGGACCTCGTCAAAGGCGCATGCTCGGAACGCATCTATCCCGTCGGACGCCTCGACCGCAACACCACCGGCGTGCTTCTGCTCACCAACGACGGCGACCTCGCCTCAAAACTCACACACCCAAAATACGTCAAGAAAAAAATCTACCACGTATGGTGTGACAAAGACATCACCGAAGACGACATGCAACGCATAGCCGACGGCATCGAACTCGACGACGGCCCCATACATGCCGACGCAATCAGCTACGCCACCGAGACCGACCGCAACCAGGCCGGCATCGAGATACACTCGGGCCGCAACCGCATCGTCCGCCGCATCTTCGAGTCACTCGGCTACCACGTCACAAAACTCGACCGCGTATACTTCGCCGGACTCACCAAAAAGAACCTCCCCCGCGGACGCTGGCGCTACCTCACACAAGAAGAAGTCAACTTCCTCAAAATGGGATCATTCGAATAACCCCCTTCACCGATAAACCGATCACACAATGAAACGAACGAAAATATCAGACATCTTCGACCCCGCCCTCATCGGCAGCGAAGTCTGCGTCAAAGGCTGGGTCAGGACACGCCGTGGCAACAAATACGTCCAGTTTGTCGCCCTCAACGACGGCTCGACAATAAAAAACATCCAGATAGTCTTCGACATGAACGACTTCAGTGACGACATCCTCAAACCCGTCACCACCGGAGCATCCGTCTGCGTCGAAGGTCTCCTCGTCGAATCGATGGGCAAAGGCCAGAACATCGAGATCCAGGCAAAAAAACTCATAGTCTACGGCACCGCCGACCCCGACACCTATCCCCTCCAGAAAAAAGGCCACACCCTCGAATTCCTCCGCGAGAAAGCCCACCTGCGTCCCCGCACAAACACCTTCAGCGCCGTCCTGCGCGTGCGCAGCGCCCTCGCCTTTGCCATCCACAAATTCTTCCAGGAACGTGGCTTCTACTACCTCAACACACCGCTGATCACAGCCAGCGACTGCGAAGGCGCCGGCGCCATGTTCCAGGTGACCACCCTCCCCCTGGCCAACCTGCCAAAAAACGAAGACGGCAGTGTCGACTACACCAAAGACTTCTTCGGCAAACCCACAGCACTCACCGTCAGCGGCCAGCTCGAAGGCGAGCTCGGAGCCACAGCCCTCGGCGCCATCTACACCTTCGGTCCCACATTCCGCGCCGAAAACTCAAACACGCCCCGTCACCTCTCCGAATTCTGGATGATCGAGCCCGAAATGGCCTTCTACGACATCACCGACAACATGCAGCTTGCCGAAGACTTCGTCAAATACTGCATCGGCTACGCCCTCGACAATTGCGCCGACGACATAGCCTTCCTTGCCGAACACTTCGACCCCGAACTCACCCAACGCCTCCGCTCGGTCATCGACTGCGACTTCGTCCGCCTGACCTACACCGAAGGCGTCGAAATCCTCAAAGCCTCAGGCCACAAATTTGAATTCCCCGTCGACTGGGGCACCGACCTCCAGAGCGAACACGAACGCTACCTCGTCGAAGAACACTTCAAACGCCCCGTCATCCTCACCGATTACCCCAAAGACATCAAAGCCTTCTACATGAAGCAGAACGACGACGGCCGCACAGTCCGCGCCATGGACGTCCTCTTCCCCAAGATCGGCGAAATCATCGGCGGCAGCGAACGCGAAGAAAACTACGACAAACTCCTCACCCGCATCGACCAGCTCAACATCCCCATGAAAGACATGTGGTGGTATCTCGACACCCGCCGCTTCGGCACCGTGCCCCACAGCGGCTTCGGCCTCGGCTTCGAACGCCTCGTCCTCTTCGTCACCGGCATGACCAACATCCGCGACGTAATCCCCTTCCCACGCACACCCAACAACGCAGAATTCTAACCCCTCCTCCAAAACCATAACCGACAAAGGCGCGGGCATCCGTCACCAAAGACAGACGTCCGCGCCTTCACTATACCGAGGCACTATAAAACGAGAGCTTCAGCCCTCATTTAAAATCAAACTATTTTCGCTTATTCATTGACGCCGTCAACCTCGCTCAACGACAGCCCTTCACAACAATCTTCTCGATACGACGCACATGGCGGCCGCCCTCGAAATCCGTATTCATAAACACATCCACAATCTCCAGCGCAAGCTCAGGTGCAATAAACCGCGCCGGCAGCACAAGCACATTGGCATCATTGTGCGCACGCGCCAGACGCGCCAGCTCAGGCGTCCAGCACAAAGCCGCACGCACACCCTGATGCTTATTGAGAGTCATCGCGATACCATTGCCGCTGCCACACATGGCAATGCCGGGATAAACCACTCCCCCCTCAACAGCAAGCGCACAAGGATGAGCAAAATCAGGATAATCGCAACTCGCCTCACTATCTGTGCCAAAATCGCGATAAGCAACACCATTGGCCTCAAAATAGCCCTCGATTACCGACTTAAGCTCAAAACCCGCGTGATCGCTACACAGCCCTACAGGCTTACCATCAACTAAAATTGACATATCATAAACAAATTAAAAAGTGACACAAAAAAAATAATTACACAAAAATAACAAAAAAAGAACGTCGAAAGTAGGAACATAACAAAAAAAACACTACCTTTGCACACACAAACCACCAAACGATGCCCAGGTGGCGGAATGGTAGACGCGCTCGTTTCAGGTGCGAGTGCTGCGAGGCGTGCAGGTTCGAGTCCTGTTCTGGGCACCCTATAAATTTGCAAGTAAT
>CAJTKG010000022.1 GCA_910576935.1 uncultured Muribaculaceae bacterium | reverse complement strand
TAAAGTCCGATTAAAGCCCCGTTAAACACCGATTAAACGGACCGCCCCAAAAATTAAAGCCGGATTAAAGCAAATTCAAGTTTTTGCACGTTTCGTTTTTCCCGACCAACCACTCCCAAACCGCCAAAACACACTGAACATCAGCACATTTCACAGCCGACCGACATTCACACCGTTGCTCGTTTCGTTTTCATGCCCATACAATCTCGTGGCCCGGTATCCGTCGCTGACGCCCGTCGACCTGCGCTTTTGCGCGCTTCTGCGTCTCAATCTAAGCACCAAAGACATAGCCAAATTCACGAGTCTGACCGTGCGCGGTGTCGAAACGGCGCGTTACCGGCTGCGCAAAAAGCTCGACATCAAAGACAAAGAGTCGCTCGTACAGTTTCTGATAGATTTCAAATAACAATATAACAATAACAGCAATGCAGAAATACATCCTCAGTCTCTTCATTCTCGCCGCCGTCGCCCTTGGCGCATCGGCCCGTCAAATCAAAGTGCTTGCCATCGGCAACAGTTTTTCAGAAGATGCCCTCGAACAGGAAATGCACGATCTCACCGTCGCGGGAGGCGAAGAAATTGTCATCGGCAACCTCTACTTCCCGGGCTGCTCGATAGAACGCCACTATAACAACATGAAAGGCGACAAGGGCGAATACAGCTACCGCAAGATCGCAACCGACGGCCACGTCGACACAATCGCCGCCTGCACGATATCGCGCGCCCTTGCCGACGAAGAATGGGACTATATCACCTTTCAGCAGGCCAGCCACTTTTCGGGTCAATATGAAACGTTCGAGCGTCTGCCCGAGCTAATCGCGATGGTGCGCAAGGCCGTAGGCGCCCGTCCTGTCTTCCTGTGGCATATGACGTGGGCCTACTCACCCGACTCGAAGCACGACGGATTCAAGAACTACGGTAAAAGCCAGATCAAGATGTATCGCGCCATTGTCGAGGCCGCCCGAAAGGCTCTCGCCGACAATCAGGAGCTAAAGGGAGTGATACCTTGCGGCACGGCCATACAGGACGCGCGCACCTCGGCACTCGGCGACGATCTCACCCGCGACGGCTATCACCTGAGCTACACGCTCGGACGATATATCGCCGCTTGCACATGGTACGGCGTGCTCTTCGGCCACGATGTTGTCGGCAACCCCTACTCTCCCGCCCGCGTCAACGCTCCGCAACGCCGTCTTGCGCAGGAAGCCGCCGAAGCAGCGATAAAAAATCCGTTTTCGATCACGCAAATTCAGTATCGCTGATTGTTATTTCACTGCAATACCCTAAATTTGCATCATTGAAATCAAAAAAACGATATATGAAAGAAACAGTATTTGCAGACACCAACTCTTTGGTCAGCCAATATCTGATGGAGATGCGTAATGTCGACATACAGAGCGACCGCCTGCGCTTCCGCCGCAATCTCGAACGTCTGGGCGAAATCATGGCCTATGAGATCAGCAAAACGCTGAAATATAAGACTGTCGAAATCACAACGCCTCTTGACAAGGCCAAGTGTAATGTCATCGACGAGGAAATCGTGCTCGGCACGATCTTCCGCGCCGGCGTACCTTTCCATCAGGGATTCCTACGCTATTTCGACAACGCTGAAAACGCATTCGTGTCGGCATACCGCAAATATAAAGAAAAAGAGAATTTCGACATCTGCATCGAATATCTCGCATCTCCATCTCTCGACGGCAAGACATTGATACTCTGCGACCCGATGCTCGCGACAGGCGCCTCGATGGAGCTGAGCTACAAGGCTCTTCTCACCAAAGGCACACCGGCACACGTGCATATAGCCTCGGTCATCGCCTCGCGTCAGGCTGTCGATTATCTCAAGAAGGTTCTTCCCGCCGAAAACACGTCGCTGTGGCTTGGCGTCGTCGACGACAAGATCAATGCCCACAGCTATATCGTGCCCGGTCTTGGCGATGCCGGCGACCTCGCCTACGGCATCAAGGAATAGTCAGGAGCAAAAAGGCACCTACGTGCTTTGGGGCATAGGTCAAATATAGCGGTTGGCCGTGACGCGGAGATAGTCATCAAGTGTAAACATCCAAAGCGAACCGGTTGGTATTTCGACCGAAACGATTTCCTGCGGCGATAGATTGAGAAGCTTCATCGCAAGCGCTCTCAGGCTGTTGCCGTGAGCGGCTATCAGCACGGTGCCGTAATGACGCAATGCGGGCACAATCAACTCCTCGCGGCAGATTTCAACGCGGCGGACGGTGTCGGCAAGTGATTCGGTGAGCGGCAGTTCGTCGGCCGCAAGATCTTTATAAGCCGGATCGTTGCCGGGAAAGCGCGGATCGTCGTGTGTCAGAGCGGGAGGCGCCACATCGTAGCTGCGCCGCCATATATGCACCTGCTCCTGACCGACGCGGCGGGCCGTATCGGTCTTGTTGAGTCCCTGTAACGCGCCGTAATGACGTTCGTTGAGATGCCAGTCTTTGACAACGGGCAGCCAGCAACGGTCGATGTTGTCGAGCACGATATCGAGCGTGTGTATGGCGCGCCGCAGGTATGAAGTGAAACAGTAATCGGGCATTATGCCGGCTGCGACAAGACGCCGGCCGGCTTCGACGGCTTCGGCGCGTCCTTTATTGCTTAGATCTATATCGGTCCAGCCGGTAAAACGGTCTTCAAGATTCCACAGACTTTGGCCGTGGCGCAATAATATGAGTTGTTTCATCGGAGAGTGTTTGAATTTTGGTTATGAGTTGTGTTTTTTAATAATTCTATTTTCAGCTGTCTGCGGCAACTGTCGCAGCCTGCCGTCGTCCGCGCCGCCGTATGGCCGCGTCAACACCCCACGCCGCGACAAAGTAGATCGCACAGAGAATCCACATTGCGATGAACGGGCGCGATGACTCGGCGAGAGTGGCGGCGTTGCTGTTGATGCGTATGAAACCTTCGATGCCCCAGGTCGCGGGGACAAGGTTTCCGACCCAGTACCATATCGGACCCATGGCGTAACGAGGCCAGGTCAGTCCCGAGAGGAATAGGAAAACAACAGATGTGAAGACGACGATAAGGAAAGGAGTCTCACGCTCTTTGATAAACCATGTGAGGGCCTGGCCGAGGAATGCCGTGGCTATGAGCATGGGCAAGATAAACGGGAGGTAGTCGACGGCGCTGCCATAGTGGGGCAGGTTGAATATCTCGGGGATTACTTTGACGACATATAATGTCATCGGGATGTAAAAGACCGTATAACACAGAGTGCGCCCCCATATCGTCGCCGACACCGGCATATCGTCGGGGCGGAGCGCGTCGATGCCTCCGTTGCGCCGGCGACGCTCGCGCGATGTGCCGCCGATAAAAGTAACGCCGAGCAGCATGCTCTGCTGTAGTATGAGGATGACGATGCCGGGCATGATAAACGAGGCGAAGCCTTGCTCGGTATCACCCAGGAAGTGGCTGCTGCTGTTTATCGGCATAGATATCATGCCGGCAGCCCCGGCCTGTTCGACACGCGACATGGTGACGTCGCCGGTAATCTTTATCTGTAACTCGGTCAGGGCCGACAACAATGCGCGATAACGCAGCAACAGCGACATATCGGCATAGAACTCGACGGTGGCCTGTTGCCCCGAACCGAGGTCGCGGGCATAGTCGCGCGGAATGACAATCACGCCATAGACGTCGCCGCCGTGAACCCAGCGCCGGGCCTCGGCCAGATCATCGGCATAGCCGTAGATGCTTATCGCCGGAGCGGCCGATGCCTGACGGATAAACTCACGCGACTTGGCCGTGCGGCTGTTGTCGACAACGGCGACAGGAAGCCGGTCGACCACTTCGGGGTTATAGATAAGAGTATAGGCTATGGGATAGAGAAGCGGCAGAGCGAGAAAAAAGAGCAGGACGCCTATGTCTTTGAGCACCAACGACCATTCGCGGGCAAACGCACGTCCGACCGACGAAATCCAGATGTTGATGCTGTCGAAAATCTTTTTCATGTCAGTGTGGTGTTATCAGGGAACATAGACGGGATTGAGACATGCTTTCTTGAGACGCGAGAGCCCCAGGCATGCGACAAAGGGGAATACGGCGAGAGCCAGATAATAGTAGCGAGAGTACCAGACATCGGCACCGTTGAGGGCCACATTACAGTATATCAAGAAGAAATATCTCACGGGCAGCAGGTAACTCAGAATGGCAATGAAGCCATACATGCTCTGCACCGGGAAGGAGAACGCGGCCAGCGAGAACGACAGGATGCCTATAAGAGCGGACAATATCAGGCTCAGACGCGGATTAGGCACAATGCAGCAGAACAGGACCGCCATGGCCAGCGAGGCAACGACAAACATCGTGGCAGCGACCAACAGGGCCGGCAGACTGCCGTTGAGCGGGAAGTGGCAGTAGCCGAATAGTATCGAAAGCACACACATAGTGACGACCCACCAGATAACAAAGTGTGGCAGCAACTTGCCGGCGAGGGCTACGGATATGCGTCCGCGGGCGGTGGCAAGCCATTCGACAGATGTGCCGTATTTTATCTCGGCAGTGATGGCAAAGCAGGTGACAAGCATTATCATCAGAGCCAACAGGCCGGAGCAGAACGACGGCGACAGATAGATCGAATAGTTTGTCCATGGATTGCCTATGGGATGTATGTCGAGGTTCAGCGGCTGTATAAGCGCGCCGACATTCTCGGGGTCGGCACCGGCCGAGACGAGAGTGGTCTTGACCATCGTGCCGGCTGTGCCGACGGCTACGGTCTTGAAGCCCTTGTATGCCAGAGTGCCGGGCACAAAGAAGGTCATATTTGAGAAATATTCGAGAGTCGGGGTGCGTCCGCCGAGGGCGTCGGCCTCGAAGTTGGCGGGTATGACAAAGAATCCGAATATCTCGCCGCGGCGCACCGACTCGAGGGCATCGGTATAGCTTTCGAGTTTCTGCGTCACATCGATCAGTTCGGTCGAGTTTAACGACCGGGTGACGCCGCGCGACATCGTCGAGTGATCGAGATCGACGACTGCCGAGGGGATTTTGAGCGGCAGGCCTTCACCGAGCAACGAGACGAAGAAGAGCGTTACGGCAAGAGGCACAAATATCATCGTACAGAGATATATACGCCGTGATGTCAAACGCCTGAGCTCCCGTCGAGCTGTCGCCAAGAAGCCGATATCAGTCATGATCGTGTCGGGTTTAAGCTTATTTTTCGTAAATTATCGACATGCCGGGACGAAGGTCTCTGACATGCTCAGTCGGACGTGCCTTGATCTCGAATGTGCGGCTGTCCCAACTGCCGGTAGACTTTGTAGAGTGCCATGTTGCATAGCTGCCCATGTCGCGTATGTAATAGATCTCGGCCTCTATTTCTTTTTTTCCGAGAGCCGGGATCATCACTTTTATCTTTTTGCCCATAGTGAGGTCGTTGAGCAACTCCTCGCGCACGTTGAATGTCACCCAGCGTCTGTCGTTTCGCAACAGGCTCATTATCGGAGCTCCGAGGGCAACGAGTTCGCCGGCCTCGGGATAAATGACGTCGACAGTGCCATCGCACGGTGCGGTGAGATAGCTGTCGGCAAGAATGGCTTCGACCTGGTCGACACCGCCTCCGGCAGCCTCGACGAGAGCCGCAGCCGACTCCTTGTCTTCATTCTGAGCGCCGGCCACAGCAAGATCATATTGGCTCTTGGCGGCGTTATGTGCAGCGACTGCGGCATCATAGGCAGCTTTGGCCTCGTCGCGCTTCTGCTCTGAGATGACGCCTTCTTTGAACAGGTTCTCCATGCGGTTATAGGTCTTCTGCGTTATCGTGACTGCGGCTTTGGCCTGCTCGACAAGATCGCGGGCGGCGGCCACGATCTGCGAACGTGTGCCGGCGTCGATCTTTTTGTTCTGTGCCTTGGCGATGGTCTGCATTGCCTTGGCCTCGGTGAGCTGGGCTTCGACGACCGCCGAGTGGATGCGCACGAGGGTATCGCCGGCACAGACGGTGTCGCCTTCTTCGACAAAAAATTCGACGACACGCCCGGGCAACTTGCCCGAGATGCGTACATTGGTGCCTTCGATCTGGCCCTCGATGATGTCTGACGGTTTGTTCATGAAGATGAAGCCTATGACGGCTATCACGGCGATGACAAGAATGACGACGGCCATGGTGATGATCAGCGAGCGTCCGGTCTTCTGTTCGGCGCTCATATTGTTATCGTTTGTTGCCATGATGTTAGTTGTGATATAATCGTTTGTTTGTTTACAAGAATAATGTTGATAGCTGGAGGTCAATACCTGAGAGTGCCGAGAGCTTTGCTCAGATATGTGTTGCAGAGACGCACGTCGATCATGGCGTCGATCTGCTCGGAGTGGGCTTTAAGCCACGCTGTCTGAGCCTCCATGACGTTATCGGTTGTGGCTATGCCCTCGCGGAATGAGAGTGTCGCCGTGCGCAGGTTTTCGTCGGCTTTCTCAAGGTTGACGTCGGTCATGGTGAGTGTGCGGTAAGCTTCCTGTGCCTTATATGATGCCTGGCTTACCTGCAGGTCTATCATGTCGCGGGCATCCTCGAGTCTGAGTTTCATGATTGTTTCCTCACTGGCTGCGGCTTTGTATTTATTATAGCTACCGCCCCAGTGCCAGATAGGTATCTTGACGGTGGCGCCGACAGAGAAAGCCCCGTCAAAACGTTTGCTGAAACCGTTATACATGTTTGGATTAGAGAAAGAATAAGCCCCGACGACGGCTACGTTGGGCAGCATCGCCGACATGGCCACTTTTTTCTGCTGGCCGGCGATATTGACTCCAAGCTCGAGCGCCCTGAGATCGGGACGGCGCGAGTAGACGTCTTCCATGTTATAGTGAGTGGCTATGTCTGCGTCGGGACCGGCGCTGACATCATCTTCGTCGGCAAGGGCAAAGACGCTGTTGACCGGCAGGCCGCACACCTGAGCGAGGGCCATACGGGCAAGCGAGAGCCCGTTTTCGACTTTGACGAGATCGACGCGCGCCGAATTGAGTTTGACGTCGACGCTGAGCATGTCGCTTCGGGTGGCGACGCCCTGCTCGAGCATCAGACCGACATTGCGCGATAACGTGTCGAGCAGGCTGACATAGCTGCGGGCAAGTTTCTCTTTGGCTTTGAGCGACACGACCATCCAGTAGGCCGCGTCGACGGCATATATGACATTCTCGGCCTCGCTGTCGTTGAGCTGACGGGCAAGTTCCTCGGCATAGCCGGTGATTTTGTTCATCGCTACAATCTTACCGCCCATGAAGACGGGCTGTGTCAGGGTGAGGGCTCCGAAGAAGACGTTGTGGATGTCGAATGTCATCGCGTCTTTGGGTATGAGGGCGACGGTCTCCGGTATATACTGACCGTCGGGGCCTTTTACGGGCATCCCCGTCTCGGGATTGGTCACCAGATTATATTCATATGTCTGTTTTGCCGGATTGAATGTCATCGTTGGCAGGTGCTGGTCTGACGAAAAAATCGACAGATCCTTTTGATTGTATGCATACCCGCCTGCGAAGTCGAGCGCCGGCAGATAAGCGGCGAAAGCCTCTTTCTTCTGATAACCGGCTGTTTTGATTTTCTGCCGGCTTATCATCAGCTGTTTGTTGCTCGACAAAGCCATGGCGCGACAAGAGTCAAGCGACACTACACCCGACGGAGTCTGTGCCACTGCACATATCGAAATGGCGGCAAACGCCAGTAAAGACTTAAGTCTCATGATTGGTAGTTGAAACGGTTTAACATATTTCAAACAGTATTAACATCACTGTCGTACAAAAGTAACGCTTATATCGAGTAATTGGTTGGCGTTACTTTCAAAAACGACCAATAGAGAAAAGCCGGCGAAAAATCGACTACTCTATGGCATATGTTGCATAACAACGGTCTGTTTCCCCGCATAATATCCGGTAACTCCGGGCCTACGTAGGTAAAAATTGTAATTTAAATGTCTGCCGTATCGTTTTTATGCTTACCTTTGCCGCGTCAAATTTTGTTTAACCAATAAAAACGAAATGTCAACAAACACAGTAGATAAAGACCGCAAGGTCACGACCAAACGTCTGATCGAGATGAAAAGTCGCGGCGAAAAAATCGCTATGCTTACGGCCTACGATTACTCTATGGCCAAACTCATCGACGAGGCCGGCATGGACGTCATCCTTGTGGGTGACTCCGCGTCCAATGTGATGGCCGGCAACATGACCACCCTGCCCATCACTCTTGACCAGATGATCTATCATGCCAAAAGCGTCATCAAAGGTGTCAGCCGCGCGCTTGTCGTCTGCGACATGCCTTTCGGCTCTTATCAGGGCAACTCTAAGGAGGCGCTCGCCTCTGCTATCAGAATCATGAAGGAGAGCCACGCCGAAGCCGTCAAGATGGAAGGCGGCGCTGAAATCCGCGAATCAATCGAGCGCATACTCTGCGCCGGCATTCCGGTGATGGGTCACCTTGGCCTGACCCCCCAGTCGATCAACAAGTTCGGCACCTATGCCGTGCGTGCCAAAGATGAGGCTGAAGCCGAGAAGCTCGTCTCGGACGCCCGCATGCTTGAAGAAATAGGCTGTTTTGCTCTGGTGCTCGAGAAGATTCCGGCCAAACTCGCCGAACGTGTCGCCAAAGAAGTCTCGATACCGGTCATCGGCATCGGTGCGGGCGGCGGTGTCGACGGTCAGGTGCTGGTCATGCACGACATGCTTGGCATCAATCAAGGTTTTTCTCCCAAATTCCTGCGCCGCTATGCCGATCTGTCGACAGTCATCAACCAGGCTGTATCACGTTATATCGACGACGTCAAAACCTCGGATTTCCCCAACGCATCAGAACAATACTGATCACGTTCCCAACACTATAACACCGAATCGTCCGACCAATGGCCGGGCGATTCGGTGTTATATAGGGCTATTATCAAAGGTCGAGTTCGGTATATTTCAGATCCCAGGCCTCGGCGACGCCGCGGAATGTGACTTTGCCGGCGACAATATTGACTCCATCGGCCAGACCCGGATCGCGCTCGCAGGCTTTCTTCCATCCCATGTCGGCCAGACGCAGGGCATATGGCAACGTGGCGTTTGTCAGGGCAAGGGTCGAGGTATAAGGCACAGCTCCGGGGATATTGGCCACGGCATAGTGTATCACGCCGTCGACCGTATAGACGGGATCGGAGTGTGTCGTAGGATGAGAAGTCTCGAAGCAACCGCCCTGGTCGATGGCGACGTCAACCATCACCGAACCGGGTTTGAGCAACTTCAACATGTCGCGCGTGATCAGATGAGGCGCTTTAGCACCCGGTATGAGCACCGAGCCTATGACGAGATCTGTCGTCGGCAGCTCTTCCTCTATGTTGTGACGTGACGAGTAGAGCGTCCTGACGTTTTTAGGCATTACTTCGGCCACGTGACGCAGAATATCGAGCGACACGTCGGTAATAGTCACGTCGGCACCCAGACCCGCCGCCATAAGAGCAGCGTTGCGGCCAACGACACCGGCGCCGAGAATGAGCACTTTTGCAGGCTTGACGCCCGGCACCCCACCCATGAGCAGTCCGCGGCCTCCCTGAGGTTTCTCAAGAAAACGCGCGCCTTCCTGTACCGACATGCGACCGGCCACCTCGCTCATGGGCACAAGCAAAGGCAGACGACGATTGCGGTCTGTAACCGTCTCATAAGCGATACATGTGGCTCCCGAGGATATCATAGCCTCTGTCAGCTCACGGTCACTTGCAAAATGAAAGTATGTAAACAGGAGCTGTCCTTTTCTGACGAGCTTATACTCGGGTTCAATCGGTTCCTTAACCTTTATAATCATGTCGGCTGTGGCATAGACGTCTTCGATTGTCGGCAATATCGTCGCGCCGGCATCTTCATATTGCTTGTCGCTGAAGCCGCTGCCTTCGCCGGCGGTATGCTGTACATAGACTGTGTGACCATGTGCCGTCATCTCTTTGACGCCGGCGGGAGTCATCGCCACTCGGTTCTCGTTGTTTTTGATCTCTTTGGGAACTCCGATTAACATAATTGAGTGTTTTTTAAGGTGTTAAACTTGTTAGTTATAATCATTGAACTGTCGTTCGTGGCAGCGCGTCAAATGTAGAATAATTTTTTGGTTCCACAAGCGCCGTTTTTTATGTTTTACAACAGCAAAAAGCCACATATTATCAAGAATACGTGGCTTTTTGCTGTTTAACATATGGTATAATCTTTATATCTTGGTATGAGGATAAATCTTTATGCTTTTGCCTGTATGTGCTTTGATAAACTCTCCGTTGTCTTTGTAGAAAAGTTCGGTATCGGGCTGACCGGCTTTCTCGACTTCGATGACATAAAAACTACCGTCAAAACGTTCGTAGAAATCGACATCGTCGACTCTGTAATCGCTATATCCGCCTGCATTGAAAGCAGCCTGAACAGCCTGCGGCAGTTGGTCGATGCGCTCAAGATCGGTCTGCGTCATCACCCATTTGGCGTCATCGGCAAACCAGACTTCTACGTCCTGACGATACTCATTGTCGAAATCGGCGACATAATAGCCCTGCTCTATTTCCCACTCGGCGCGCTCGGATGCGCCGGGATAAATGGCATCAAGTGCTTTACGAAGCTTAAGAGTATTTTCGGTGCTGATTGTGCTGTCATCATCGTCGCTGCACGAGGCAAAGGCTGTGGCTGTCATTGTCATCATCGCGACTACGATAAGATAAATATACTTTTTCATATTCGTTTCAGTTTGGTTGTTATTAAAAAATCACTAAGTATATAACACCGTCTGCCTTATAATTGTTTTAAACTATAAATAAGGCTGCCGTCACTATAATCGTGACGGCAGCCTTAATTTATAAATTTTCAAACCTTTATCAATCTCTGTTGCCGAAGATGCGCAGCAGATAAAGGAAAAGGTTGATGAAATCGAGATAAAGATTGAGGGCGCCGATGGTGGCAAGACGACCCGTAGCTCCGGCCGGAGCGGTCATGGCCATGTTTTTGATCTGCTGTGTATCCCATGCGGTAAGACCGACAAAGATAAGGACGCCGGCGTAGGTGATGATCCACATCATGGTCTCGCTCTTGATGAAGAGGTTGACGAGTGTTGCGATGATGATGCCGAACAGAGCCATGATAAGTATCGAGCCCATGCGCGACAGATCGTTGGATGTAAAATAGCCGTAGATGCTCATGGCGGCGAATGTGCCGGCGGTGACAAAGAAAGTGGTGGCTATCGTCTCATGGGCGTAAGCGAGG
Organism: uncultured Muribaculaceae bacterium; assembly: GCA_910576935.1. Taxonomy (GTDB): domain Bacteria; phylum Bacteroidota; class Bacteroidia; order Bacteroidales; family Muribaculaceae; genus CAG-873. Next base: position 35,951 of record CAJTKG010000022.1, on the reverse strand, counting down.
AATATCGGTGCCAGTGTCAGGCCGTTGACGGCGGCAAAGACATAGAAGAGCAGCGACGCTACGGGGCTGCTGAGTTTATTGATTGCGGCTGTGATGGCTATTACGATGCCGACCTCGGCGATCAGCAGACCCCACATCAGCCACGAATGGTTGTACATAAGAGTCCAGAAAGCAGAGCTCTGCGAAGCCCAGAGCGAGACGAATGCCGACACGAGCAAGCCGAGCGTCATCTTGAAGTAGACTCGCTTCATCACCGACGAGACAGTCGATGCCATTGTGCGATTCTGATAAGAATCATAAGGAGTGTTGTTCATATCAATGTGTTTAAAAGATTATATATGTTTTTACATGCGTTCGGGAACTTTTATGCCCAGGAGCGCCATGCCTGAAGCTATGACCCGCGAGGTAGCCTCGCAAAGGGCCAGACGCAACGAGCGGACAGCGTCGTCGCTTTCGCGCAACACGGGGCAGTCGTGATAGAACTGGTTGTATTCCTTGGCCAGATCATAGACATAGTTGGCGATGAGCGCCGGCGAATAGCTGCGCCCGGCTTCGGCAACCACTCCGGGATACGAGGCGAGACGCTGTATCAAGGCAATCTCTTTTTCACACGGCACGACCGACGAGTAGTCGACCGCAGCAGTACCGGCCTCGGCGGCACGGCGGAGCACCGAGCGAATACGCGCGTAGGTGTATTGGATGAAAGGTCCTGTGTTGCCGTTGAAATCGATAGATTCCTTGGGGTTGAATGTCATATTCTTGCGCGGATCGACCTTAAGCAGGAAATATTTCAGCGCACCGAGACCGACAATTTCCGCTATGGCATCCATCTCCTCGGGGCTGAGTCCATCGGTTTTGCCGAGTGACTCAGAGACCTCTCTGGCGGTGTCTACCATCTCGGCCATCAGGTCATCGGCATCGACGACAGTGCCTTCGCGGCTCTTCATGCGGCCTTCGGGCAGTTCGACCATGCCATAGGAGAAGTGTACGAGATCCTTGCCCCAGCTGAAGCCGAGTTTGTCGAGAAGCAGCGACAGCACCTGGAAATGATAGTTCTGTTCGTTGCCGACAACATAGATCATCTTGTCGATGGGATAATCGCGGAAACGCAACTTGGCCGTGCCGATATCCTGAGTCATGTAGACCGACGTACCGTCGCTACGCAGTAACAATTTATGGTCGAGACCGTCGGCGGTCAGGTCGGCCCATACAGAACCGTCATCGCGACGATACATCACTCCGTTTTCAAGACCTTCGAGCACTTTCTCCTTGCCTTCGAGATAGGTCTCCGATTCATAATATATCTTGTCGAAATCGACACCCATGCGCGCATATGTTTCGTCAAAACCGGCATAGACCCAGGCGTTCATCATCTCCCATAACGAGCGCACCTCTGGGTCTTTGTCTTCCCAGCGGCGCAACATCTCGCGGGCCTCGAGCATCAGGGGCGATGCAGCCTCGGCCTCTTCCTTGCTCATACCTGTCTCCATCATGGCCGCGACTTCGGCTTTGTAATGCTTGTCGAAAGAGACATAGCAGTCGCCGATGAGATGGTCGCCTTTGATACCTGTCGACTCGGGCGTGGCGCCGTTAAACCATTTTTTCCAGGCCAGCATAGATTTGCAGATATGGATACCGCGGTCGTTGACGATATTTGTCTTGACGACCTTGTTGCCGCAGGCCTTCAGAATCTCAGACAGACTGTAGCCCAGAAGGATATTGCGCAGATGTCCGAGATGAAGCGGTTTGTTTGTATTTGGCGACGAATATTCGACCATGACGAGACTGCTGTCATCCGTGACCTGACGGCGACCGAAATCCTTGTCGGCAACGATGCGCTCGAGAACAGTATTCCAATAAGTAGGCTCAACGACAATGTTAAGGAAGCCCTTGACAACATTGAAAGCCTTGACTGCCGGTTCATTGGCGACAAGCCATTGACCTATCTCATTGCCGACGGCCTCGGGAGCCTTACGCGCAGCCTTTACCCAAGGAAAAACGACAACTGTGACATTGCCCTCGAACTCCTTACGAGTGGGCTGAGGCCCTACCGATTCAGGGGCGACGTCGACATTATAAAGTTGTTTGACAGCCTTTGACACGGCTGAAGATATGATCTGATCTATCGACATAATTTATTGCAGTTACAATATAAAACGCAGTTTCACAATAAAAAGATGAAAAACTTTTCAATTTACAAAGTTAACTAAAAACTTTTAAACCCCAAAATCCAACCGCCGAGGTAAAAACGAGGCAAAACGGTCCATGAACTATCATCATCTTTAGGACATACACCGTATCGTAACTTTCCCCTGTCATCGATAAGGCTAAATGATCATGTTCTAACGCCGGTAAATCCGTCTCAGACCATTTTGCAGATGTCCGAAAATGTTCTCTCGGATCAAATGGCGTTGATGACCGGTTATGATATAAGAAGAGCGGGCCCGAGGGTCCGCTCTTCTGTTTTTATGTCTGTCAAGTTTTTATTTCTTAACGAAGCGATGTGTCTCTGTGTTGAGTGCTGTGCTGACTCGCAGTATGTAGACTCCGCCGCTGACAGTGCAGTCTACGTCAAAGATCTGACCGATGTTGGTCTCGACATCAGAACCGTGACGCAATGTGCCGGCGGCGTCAAAGATCTCGATTCTGACTTTGTCTGATACAAGACTCTGCAGTTTCAGGGTGTTTATAACGGGGTTCTCGACCAGACGGACAATGTTGCCGTCACCGTTCTCGAGATCGGCGATACCGCTGAATTCTTTGACAGTGACCGTAATATCGACTGTCGTTGACAAACCGGCGGCGTCAGTGGCCGTAAGTTTGGCGACAGCCGTACCTTGAGCTTTGCCTCTGAAGACAACGCTGCGGTCGGTGGTGAAGGCTTCAGCTATGTCATTGGCATCCATCTCGAAGGCGTAAGTCATGTCATCACCGTCGGGATCGGTAAAGATCGAATTATATTCAAGCACATCGGAGAGTTTACCCTCGTCGACAGTAACTTCAACGGCTTCGGATGCGATGGGCGCACGGTTGACATGCTCGACCTCGTAGGCGACTTTGGCTGTGGCTTTGTGTGACTTGTCGTCAGAAACAAGAAGCGCGAAGTTATATTTGCCGGCGTCGCCGTAGTCGGCTGCGATATCGACTTTGACAGTTACGGCTGCCGTAGCTCCGGTGACAGTGAATGTGCCATCGTCAGTCGTGCCAATCTCTGCATTATCCATCGCGTCGGGCTCGACGGATGCGATGCGTGCCAGACCTGAGGCGTCGTTGAGTTTCATGACGAGGCCGTCGCAATCGGGATCGTAGACCGTGATACCGACAGTGGTCACTTCACCTTCACGGGCGTAAACAGTCGAGACGGGTACGTCGATAACAGGTTTGCCGTTGAGGTCGAGGACTACAGGATAGTTGACAAGCGGCATGTTGGGGTCATTGCTCTTGATGACAAGAACAGCCTTGTTGCCTTTCTCCATGCGTGCGGCAGCGGCATTGACCTGCACTTTGATTTCGGCTGTGGCACCGACTTCAATCTCGCCCTCAGTGTTATCGCCGACGAGCTGAATCCATGGTTCACCGGGCACTGTCTCGAGGCAAGTCAGCATGTAGCCGAGTGAACCGGCCTGCGACTCCAGGAGTTCGGCAACGTCATACCAGCCGGCCTGTTCGGTCCAGCCCATATAGCGGCCTGCGGTGACAGGTTCTTCCTTGACACAGAGGTATGCCGGAACGGTGAGACCTTCGGGATAGGTGACAACGACACAGAATTCTTCGTCGGGATTCATGAACACCGGTTTGTCAAGAGCGACGACATAGAACTTACCTTGTTTCGGATTTGTCTGGTCGCTTATGTTGATCGATGCAGAACCGAGTATGTCACTGCCGCCGGGTTCGCTGCCTGAGACTATGTCTATCTTCACGTCAACATTGGTCTGAGCCTGAGTAAATACGGGCAGATAGATGTGCGATATGTTGATGCCGTCTTTCGGAGCCTTGAAGTAGACGGCTTCCTTGAACACATCAAACGTATTGTTTGCACCATAGTTGTATGCCGCCGTATTACCGGGCATGGCATCGTAGTAGAGTGCTCTGCTGTAATTAAAATCAGATGGCAGATCGTAGGGGTTGACCGAGTTGTCGGCCGCCTTGATTTTCTTACCGAATCGGGCCTCATAGATGTCAGTGTTGCACTCTGTCATATCGGCCTGCTCTCTGACTTTTGCCACAGGCCTGAGCATCGGATCGATGCCGCCTCCGCCATTGTCGTTGACCTCCTCGCCTACACCTGTCGGATCAAGGCGCAGACTGTAGGACAGCTTATACTCGCCCTCATTGCCGATTTTGAGAATCTCGACGGTCTTGTAGTCATCAGTATCGGCCTTGACATACATTTCAGATTTATCAAAGGTCATGGACGGAGCCGGTGTGACGGTAAACTGAACATTGACAGTCGACTCCAAAATGTCACCGTCGGCATCGGTCATGTAAGCGATGGTGACAGGAATGTCATAGACACCCGGTGTCATCCAGAAGTCACACTGGAGCATTGGCACCGTGAACTCGATCGGTGTGCGGCCGACTTCGACGGGCTGGAAGGAATTGGGATCGACCATCTGCCACATATAGTTACCGGTGGGCTCGCCGGTCCACATGTCGAGTTCGGGGAGATTGCCCATGAGGTTGAAGACGGGCATCTCTATGTCGAACCATTCGTCATAAATCGTGGGACCGCCGCAAGTGACACCGACGATAGTGAATTTGGCAGTACCGTGATTTTCGACCTTGAAAGGAGCATGATACATCGCACCCATCTGCACGATCGGGTCAGAGTAGTCGGAACTCATGTAGCCGAGCACTTGTTCGACCTTGACAGTCTCGGGCATTACGACCTCGGGCTCACCCGTGATATTGAGAACGACGGGGATAGAGATAGTCTCGCGCGAAGGAACGTTGGTGGTGATGTTGATATTGCTGTCGTAGCTGCCGGCCAGGCGGTCGGTATCAAACGTCAGCCCGATGTTGTCTTTTTCACCCGGAAGAAGTGTATTGCTGCGCACGGGCGTAAACAACACGGCATTGCCAAAAGCGATATGGCGCTCGGGCAGTCTGATATATTCGGCTCCGTCTTCGTCACATATGCCGGCCAGGCCGAACGGAGACATTATGACAGAATTCTCGTCATATGCCTTATACTGGAATTTGAACGAACCGTCTTTCTCAAGTATCACCTGATAGCAGACGCCATAGTTCATCGAGTTTCCGTACTCCATGAATGACACAATAGCGCGGTCTTCGGTTACATAATGATATGTCCCCGCAGTCTTTGTGGTGTTCATAGAGTGCATGCCCCAGTAGGGAGCGATGATGTTGGTGAAGACCGAACCTGTCGGGAATTCGGCGGGAGGCTCGGGCCATATCTTGTCGTCACGACGCTCGGTAAACGAGATGAAGCCTGTGTTGTAGATATACATCTTTGAATACTTATGGCCGTAGAAGGGGAACTCGAACGGCAGTTCGACGGCAACATAATCGTGATCGTTGTAGTAGCGGAATGCGTTTTGTGTTCCCAGCCCGTTGGTTTCTATATCGACCCAGTCGAACGATATCTGCTTGTCGACTGCGGCCGTATAAGCGTAAGACACTTCAGTGTCAGCTTTATCGGGGACGTTTATCCTGACGATGTCGGCCGGAGCAACGGCATAGGTCATCGTTTCGTTGCCGGTGTTTGATATCACAAGAGTCTCGGTCTGGGCCGAGCCACTCTCTACCGTCATCTCGAAGGCGGCTGACGAAAGTTCCGCCACCGGCGTGCCTATTACAGTGCCCGAGATGACGACAGTAGCTTCGCCGGCGTCGGTCACGATGTTAAGCACATCGCTGAGCGCTCCCTCCTTGTCGGTAGGAACACTGACGATAAGGTCAAGCGACGAACCGGGTTCAACGGTTTTGCCGTTGTTGTCGGCGACAGACATCAAGCCTTCGGCGAAGGTTGCCGAGACAAGTTTCATGACATTATGTCCGCTGTTCTTGACGGTGACGGGAATATTGACCACCGACGTACGGAAGACCTTGCCAAAGTCGATGTCAGAGTCTCCGACATGGAGTCTGGCATCTTTTCCGGCTGCATCGACAAATGCCTCGAACCGCACGGCGGAAACAATCGGAGAAGGATCGTTTGTTACAATGGCGAGATTGTTGAATGTGGCACCGGCATTCATGACGTCATCTACCGAAACGGTAGCACTGACAGTCACCGATTCGCCCGGAGGTATCATGCCATATGCCGGCGAAAGCGAACGGATGAAGTTAGTCTGAGGAGCCTCGAACTTGACAGCGGTACCGGTGAAGAAATCGCGGAAACGGCCGTTGTCGGGTGTGGGCTCATCAACGCCCCAGTAGTCAGCCATATCTGCCGACGTCAATGTCAGGACGTCGGATACGGCCGGGTCATTGATACCGCAGAACAGGTTGCTGCCCGATTGGAAGACCATCATCGGGTCATAATCGTCATAGAAGATCTCTATGTCTCCGTTTGGCGACAATGCGATATGGAACGAGATCGGCGTATACTCCTGATCGTAAACCACGGCAAGGACATTCCTGAAGTTTACGACAAACTTGCCGTCTTTGGTGGCATATTCGATCTTCGAGCCGGGACCGGCCTGGAGTTTTCGGCCATACGCACATATCATGCCCGTACCTGCGACTCCGTATGAATCGGGGGTCAGGGGTTCGAAGAAGTTAGCCTCGTTCTTGGCAAACATTACGCCGCCATAGCTTGTGATATAAAGTTTATCGTAGGCTTTACCGTAATACGGGAAGTCAAAACCTATGCTGACGGGAGCGCTTACATCAACGGCATCACTGAATGCCGAAGTGATATCGACAGCGCCGACAAGTTCGGGCATAGGCTGATATTCAAAGACGTTATAGCCCTCGAGCGTCGAGGCAACAGTGTAACCGAATTTATGAAGCTTGGCCGCACCTTCGACTGTCTCGTCAGAGAATTTGGGGAATACATACTCGAGAGGATATTTGCCGTCATTGCGTATGGCTAAGCTCAGCTCCTTAGGCTCATCGCCAAGAGCGATAGTGCCTGCATCGACAACCATCGGATCGACGGCGAGCTTGGCGGGCTCGGTAGCGACACCCTGGACGAGGACTTTGACCTCCATGCCGTCGGCACCTCTGAATGTTACGGTACCGCTATGAGTGCCGGCGGTCTTGGGAGTGTATGTGAGTTCGACCTTGGTCTTAGCGCGAGCGGGGAATCCGCTGTTGACCATCTCCGGGCCTTTGAAATTCTCAGACGAGGCCGATATATTGTCGCTATAGATGCCGGCGCCCCACTGAGAGCCGCGGAACGAGCCGTAACCCTGATTGTAAAACTCAACGGCCACCGTCTTGCTTTGTCCGACCAGAAGGCTGCCGAAATCGACAAGTTTAGGCACTACCACATCCGGAGCATTACCTTCGACAACGAGGGTTGTCGGTATGACAGCCACGCGTTTGTCACTCTCGTTTGTCGCGATTTTGACATTGAAACGGTATGTGCCGTTTACAAGTTTCGAACCATCGGCTTTGACGGCGACAGTCATGCTTTCGCCCTGTCGCACGGCGCCTTCCTGCGGATCGAGTTCGAGCACTCTGCTCCAGTCGGGGTTAAGCGAACGGGCTCTGACACCCCATACACACTCTGAAGCGTAGGTCTCGTAAGCGCTGCCTTTAAGAGCCTCGGCGAGTTGGGTCCAGGTGACACCGCCGTCGATGCTCATGAAGCTGTTGGCATTGGCTCCGGCCTCTGATGTGCGGCACATAGGCAGGGGATATCCCTCCTGATTGGCTTCAAAGTGCGCGACTACCCAGAACGATTCACCGGGAGCAAAATACAACTGCTCTGACAGAGGTATATTATAATTATATGTAAAGAAATCATAGTTGACTTCAGCAATCATCGAAGCCTGCGATATTCCCGTATTACCTTTGTAGATCAGGATTCGGGGATTTTCACCGAATATACCTTCCTGCGGGGCATCAAACCACAATGACGTAAGATTGAAGCCTTCGGGGTATTGCGACGCATCGACTTTAAACCACTGGGCAAGCGAATTGGGCATGGTCTTGTCGGTCTCGCCGATCATGGCCCACAAATCGCCCGGCTGACCGAGTTCCTGAGGATAATCACCGGCATTATACTCGGCTTTGGCCACAACAGCCCTGCGCGATGTATTGAGCCCTGCGAGCGTCAACCGGTCGCGGCAGAGAGCACCGGGCTGCGGACGGCCCGACTGCAGTTGTGCCGACAATGTCGACTTGGCTACACTCCATTTCAACAGACCTTCGGCCTCGTTGCCTATCGTCAGATTGGTCACAGCGATAGGCTGCGACGCCGTAGCGGCCATATCAAGCGACTGCTCGGCGACAGTCATCATCGGACCGGCATTGGTTCTGACCGATTTGACGGTCGACAGATCTGAAGCAGAGCCCCAGCGGTTGACGGCCTGTAAAGCGATATAATATTCGGTCATGCTTTCAAGACCGGTCAGCTCAAAATCGCATTTATCGCCTGACGACATAAATTTGGTGTCTACGACTTTGCTGTCAAGCTTCGTCAAGTCGCTCTGTGCCGTAAACGGTTCTTTAGAATAATATATGATGTGATTGTTGACCGTGTTGTCAGACGAAGCCGGCACAAACCACGAAAGGAGGATATAATCCTGGGCGGCGGTAAGATCAAAATCGGCGACAGGCTCGGGTCTGCCCGTCTGATCCATCATGACGGCCTTGCCGGCGTCAAGATAGCCTGTGCCGAAATTACCGGCAACGGCATTGTTGTTGCCGTAACCATAGAAATCCTTTACAGAGGACAGAATCTGGGTGCGCAGTGTTTCGTTGAGGAATGTCGACGAACCGTATTTCGACAGCACCAAAGCGGCTGTGCCCGAGACATGAGGAGTGGCCATCGAAGTTCCCTCATTATAACCGTAGCTGTTGCCGGGTAAAGTCGAGAGTACGCCCTGGGCCTCGCCATAGTCGAGAAGACCGCCGGGAGCGACGATGTCTGTACCCGGGCCGTTGCACGAATAAGACGCCGGGGTCAGCTCGCTTGTCATGGCAGCGACGCCGATAACCTTGTCATAGCATCCGGGATAGAAATCACCGGTCTGACCTTCATTGCCCATGGCGAAGAAGAGCAGACCGCCTTTCATATTTGCCGAACCGGCTTCAGCCGTGAAGTAGTCGATGGCATCAAGCACCGCCTGCTCATAATAACCGGACGTCGGCCAGCCCCACGAACATTGTCCGATGGTGGCACCTTTCTCACAGGCATATACAATTGCTGCGGCAAAATCACCTTCGGCTGTGCCCGAACGTGAATCAAACACCTGGCATGAAAGTATCTTCACACCCGAATCAGGACTGCCGTTGCCGCCGGCGACACCGGCGACACCGATGCCGTTGTTGTTGACGGCAGCAACCGTGCCGGCAACATGGGTGCCGTGGTCATGGGGATAGATCTTGCCTTCGTTTGTACAGAAATTATAGCCGTATATATCATCGACGTAACCGTTTCCGTCATCGTCGATGCCGGGTCTGCCGTTTAGCTCGGCAGTATTGACATACATGTTGGCCGCCAGATCTTCGTGGGTGTAATCTACACCCCCGTCAATGACGGCCACAATCACCTCCTTGCTGCCGGTCGTGGTCTTCCACGCCTCGAAGAGGTTGATATCAGCGCCCTTAACACTATAGGGAATGTCGCCGAAGTTCTGATAATGCCACTGTCTTGAAAGCAACGGGTCGTTGAAAGGCATTGCCTCTGACGCACGCGCTACAGACGCTGCCGAGATTTTTTTGAAACCGCGGTTGCCTTCGCGCAACGCCATCGGCGTAATCACTTCCGATCGCTCTACGCCGGCGGTAGCCCCGTAGATACGACGGACTTCATCCGAAGACATCGATTCGTCGAAACTGACGACAAACCAACGGTCGAGCCCATACTTGGCACGTTGTCGCGCAAACTTGGCTGACGGCGGCAACATTGGCCTGATACTGACTGTTTTAGCCTTGGCCGCAGCACGGTCGAGAGGCTCAATGCCTGTCGTTCGTACGCCTGCAGTCTGAATCTGAGGCATCTGTGCAAGCTTCAGCGCCAATTCGGGCTGCAACTTCACACGGATTTCACCCCGTTTGGGCGACACCCCTGCGACCAACTCCGGACTCACGACGATCGCAACCACAGCTACAATCGCCAAAATCCACATTTTAAGTCTTTGCATAAGATAAGATTGGTACTTAAAGTTAAAAAATGATATACAAATCTGTCCGTTGCCTACAGGCAACGAAGCGAGTCTGCAAAAATATCAATTAAATTTTAAATATCAATTCAATTATCTCATATTTTTCCACACAAAAACGAGAAAAAATTAACCAAAATAGCCCGCAAACTTAGTTAATTTAACTTTAACAACCCGTGCCGACACGCAAATGCACTTGCACAGACACCGATGCGATGCGCTTATCTCTTGACAGGCAAAGCCTTTTGCCGGAGATTACCGATATAAGGGCCGTCTTCACATTGTCCGGCGGGTGCATAGCCTAGCGCACCATAATAATCGTTCAGAACCGGATTGTCAAGCGCACAATCGAGGCGAATGAATTGTTTGCCATGCTCTATCGCCATTTTCTCGGCTTCATCAAGCAGACGGTGACCGCACCCTCCAAACGCCGGCCTTGTAACGAGATTATGGACATAGTATGCCGAGACATCACCGCGGTCAGGCCATCTTTCGTCGCTATGCAACAATACTACCGCGCCGACAATTTCATTGCCGGCGACCGAACGAAGTAGATATAATGTGCCCGATTCACATTGCTTCCGATAGTATTCCATCGGGTATCTCGAAAGATAGCCCGTGGCGTTCCATTGCCGTAAACCTTTTTTGTCCATCCATTGCACCCGGTTTACATACAACTGAAAAATGTCTTGCACATCTTCAATTTTCGCCGGTTGAAAAATATAATCCATATCGTTATATCCTATCTTCTTTACCTTATATTTTAACGTCCGTTTTTATGTATGATATTCATTTCACCGCATCTAAAGTACGACATTTTATTTGATGTTGCAAAATCGCATCGGCAAAAATTCTTCTATGCAGAACACTGACTTGAACGTCGGATAAATGAGACACAAACAGCACTGATATTCAGGCAAATTTGCACGGATAAGAAAATTTTGCTAATTTTGTGACGATAAACATCATGTTAAACCAATTTATACAGTCTTGGATATAGATCCTTTGCCGGCTTGCGAGCCGTTATTGTTTTTACTGAATGACACCGGCGTCACGATAGCCGATTTCGACGCCTCTAAAATCATCGCACTTGCCGTCGCCCTGATGGCGCTTTTTGTCTCGGCATTTATATCAGGCAGCGAAATCGCCTGCTTCTCGCTGACGCAGTCGCAGCTTGAAGATCTCGAAGATTCACCAAAAGGCCGCAACATCGTCAAAATGATGTCTCAGCCGGAAAAACTGTTGGCTACGATATTGATAACCAACAATCTCGTCAATGTAACCATCGTCGTGCTCTGTAATTTCGCGCTCGGACCGATTTTCAACAATATGAGTCCGGTGTGGAGTTTCATCCTTCAGACCGTACTGCTCACCTTTCTGATTCTGCTTTTCGGCGAGATTCTGCCCAAACTCTATGCCAACAGCAATCAGGTCAGATGGGCCACAGCCGCCTCGGGCGGCCTAATAGCCTTCATGAAGATATTCTCGCCATTGTCGCGCCTGCTCGTCAGCTCGACCAAAGTCGTCAATCGTGTCGTCGCCAAACAGCCGCAGAGTATCACACCTGAAGATCTCTCACAAGCTCTCGAGATAACCGACGTCGCCGCAGGTGACGAAAAAGATATGCTCGAAGGCATCCTCAAGTTCGGTGACACAACCGCATCCGAAGTCATGACTCCGCGCATACGCGTCACCGACATCGACTATGAGGCCGGATTCGACGAAGTGGTCAGAATCGTCATCGACAGCGGGTATTCACGCCTACCGGTATATGAGAATTCGCTCGACTCGATAAAAGGCATACTCTATGCCCGCGACCTGCTGCCATACATAGGCAAGAAAACCGATGGCTTCAAATGGCAGAGCCTTCTGCGCGAACCATATTATGTACCCGAATCCCGCATGATCGACGACCTGCTCGAAGACTTCCGCCAGAAAAAGATACATCTCGCCATAGTGGTCGACGAATTTGGCGGCACGCAGGGCATCGTAACCCTCGAAGACGTGCTCGAAGAGATTGTCGGCGACATCAATGACGAGTATGACGAAGAAGAGCAGACATACAAGCGCCTGCGCGACAATACTTTTATATTCGAGGGACAGACTCTGCTGACCGACTTCTTCCGCATCACGGAGTTAAACAGCGAAGACTACGATGACGTCACCGAAGACGCCGAGACCCTCGCCGGCATGCTCCTTGCCATCAAAGGAGACTTCCCAAAAGACAAAGAACCACTTGTCTATGGCCGTTGCCGTTTCCTCGTGCTTGACGTGACCGACCATCGCATAGCAAGTGTCCGCGTCAAAGTCATGCCTGAAAATCAGACCGAATGAAACTACCGCTCATATGCGCCATCGCAATGGCCGCCATATGCGCCGCTTGCAGTGGTGCTGAAGATTCGGCGACTCCGCGCCGCCGTGCTTATCAGCGCATCGAAGCATATGCCCCCGACTATATAGCTGTTGACAGCCTGCCCGTAAGACTGCTCGTCAACTCGTCGGCCATAATATCACGTCCGCGCCGCAACTGGGTCAACATAAGCTATCCGCGTTATAGCGCCACAATATTCATATCTATAACAGAGACCGACAGCCTCAATGTCAAAGACGTCATCTCAAACCGCATCGATCGCATCACCCTCAACATTGGCGATATTCCCGTCAATGTAATCGACATCGACAACAAACACTTTTTATCAATGCTTTATGACGCACCGGCTGCCGTAGCCACACCTCTGCAACTGATCGCAACCGACGGCAAGTCGATCGTCGTCAGCGCATCAGTCTTCTTTAACAACGCCGGCCACATCACCTCGCTCGACTCTGTCGCTCCTATCGTGGAAGCCATACGCCACGACCTGACAACCGCACTTGACAGCCTCGACTACCGATAATCTATGGTTGAAGTCTTTAAATATGGCGACATCACGCTCGGCGTAACTCCGATTGAGGCCGGTCAAGGCCACACACGCTCAGAGCGTGAGCGCTCTGCCGTCGAGACAATTGTCACCCGATTTTTTGGCAAAGACACACACATTGCCCATCGCGACAGCGGAGCGCCATATCTTACGGGGCATGAAGACATAAGCCTGTCAATCAGTCACAGTCGAAACTATGCCGCCGCGGCCTTTTCGGCAGAACGCACTGTGGGCGTCGACATTGAACAGTGGCGCGAACAACTCGAGCGCATCGCGCCGAGAGTTCTGTCACAAGCCGAGATGAGCGTCTACACCGCCACCCCCGCCCTATTGCTGCGCGCATGGACCTTAAAAGAAGCCCTTTATAAAGCCGCCCTGACGCCCGGCCTCGACTTCAGGCGCGACATAAAGCTTCCGCTCAGTCTCACATCAGCCGAAGCCACAGTCAAAGGCCGACCGTTCACCATAACGGCAACACCGGCAATCGGCGACAACACCCTCACTCTCGTCGCCGCACAGCGATGATTCTGACCATAATACAAAAAACATAAAATGGGCTAATATCACCCTCGGTAATACTCGGCAATCTTAAGGCATGATCTTTGATTTCAGAGATCAGCAACTCTTGCGCGGCTGAACGCTCTGACAAATTATCAAACTTTTTGAAAAGATTCAATGAGTTGAAGTATTTCTGCTTTAAGCCGAGGTATGTGGTTTATGACAATTGCCCAAAGGATATCCGGTTTTAGAGAATCGTAAGCATGAATCACATAATTGCGCGTATCAACGATTTTACGTGATGACGATATGCAAATAGCAGGGTTAACTTTTAAAATGCGGTTCATCGCTTCCCCAATTATCTCAATGTTGCGCTCGACAAATTTCCTATATACAATATCATTTTCAAAAGTTTCATATTGCTTGCCGAAACGATCAGCAGCCATTTCAACCTCAGAAATAGCTTGCAACATGTCTCCAAGATATTTTAGAATGCGCTCATCCATATATCAATCGCTTTGTACTATCCAATTCTTTGCGGAAGAATGGATTATTAACAGAATCATCACAAACAAGGTCAATGGATCGTCCAAGCAGGCTCTCAAGCTCGTGCATAAAGTCAAAAAACATATCCGCCCAGTCAAGCTCCTCGCGTTTGATTGTATCAGCGTCAAAATCTACCGAGAAATCTATGTCGCTTTTGTCGTTGAAGCGCGGAGTCAGGATAGAGCCGAAAACCCACAATTTAGCCACCTTGTATTTTTTACACAAGGCAATTATCTTGTCGATATTCATTTCTATCAGCTTCATATATCGCAAATATAGGTATTTTTAATAACATAACAAAAAAAGCGAACCGAAAAGTCGATTCGCTTTGGTTTGTGGAGTATAGCGGACTCGAACCGCTCACCTCGACACTGCCAGTGTCGCGCTCTAGCCAGATGAGCTAATACCCCGCTTTTGCTTTGCAAAGATAAGGCTATTTTTTTATTCTGCAAAAAAATTGCGCTATTTTTTGTTTTCGTGCTCTGAGAAAGAGCATAAGAAAGGATTCTCCGCGAGCGGCAGGCTCGATTTCTAATGAATTTGATTCTAAAAATGATTTTTTTGTTGCAGATTCAAATTTATTATTATACTTTTGCAGCGAAAACATCAGGTTTATGTCAAACATCTCATCATACAACAATTTCGTTACCATCATGTCAAACGATATGATGATGGAGATGATGTGCATGTGCAGACTATAAGGCCGGATGTAGAAACAACGAATTTTTTCATAACTTTACAGCATATCGCGTCCGGCCGTTCACACGAGCCGGACGTTTTTTATCATTATGGACTACAGCAAACTTAAATTCGAGACGCGCCAGATACATGCGGGCCTCGACAAAGACGAGAAGACAGGCTCGCGCGGCCTCGCCATCTACCCCACAGCGGCCTACCGCTTCAAAAGCTGCGACTATGCAGCCTCGCTCTTCAATCTGACCGAACCGGGCAATATCTATACGCGCCTGCAGAACCCGACGACATCGGCCTATGAGACACGCGTCGCCGCACTCTACGGCGGCGTCGGGGCTCTGGCCGTAGCCTCGGGCATGTCGGCCACCCTCATCGTCATCACCAACCTTGCTGCCGCCGGTGACAATATCGTTGCATCGCCTTATCTATATGGCGGCACATACAATCTCTTCCGCCATACCCTCGACAAGCTCGGCATCGAGGTCAGAATCGCCGCAAGCGCGGAGCCTGAGGCTTTCGAGCCTCTCATTGACGGGCGCACACGCGCCATATTCGCCGAGAGCATGGGCAATCCGACATGTTTTGTCGTCGACCTTGAGTCGCTCGGCGCCCTCGCCGCCCGCAAAAAGATACCGTTTATCGTCGACAACACCTTCGGCGCCTGCGGTTACCTCTGCAATCCCTTCGACTGGGGCGCAAACATCGTCGTCGACAGTGCTACAAAATGGATCAACGGCCATGGCACTGCCATGGGAGGCATTATCGTCGACGGCGGCAACTTCGACTGGAGCTGCGGCAAATTTCCCGCTGTCGACGGCCCGTCGGAGGGTTATCACGGGCTCAATCTATATGAGACTTTCGGGCCGGCCGCCTTCATCGTCAAATGCCGCGTCGACGGCCTTCGTGACCTTGGAGCCTGTCCGTCGGCTTTCGACAGCTACCTGATGGCAATCGGCCTCGAGACACTTGCGTTGCGCGTGCGTCACGAAGTCGAGTCGACACGCCGTCTCGCCGAATACCTCAAGTCTCATCCAAAAGTCAAAAAAGTGAGCTATGTCGGTTTTGAAGATCACCCCGGACACCTCAACGCCCGGAAATATTATAAATTCGGAGCATCGGCGGTTCTTAATGTCGAACTCGAAGGCACGGTCGAAAGCACAGTCCGTTTCGTCGAGGCTCTGGAACTTGCGGCCCACATGACGATGATAGGCGACTCGATAACCGTAGTGACGCATCCGGCATCGACAACCCATAAACAGCTCAGCAACGAAGACCTCGAGAAAGCAGGCGTCACCCCGACGCTGCTGCGCATCTCGCTCGGGCTCGAGGATGCCGACGATATAATCGCTGATTTCGAACAAGCATTCAAACAAATCTGATGGCAACACCCGAGATATTCCACAGCGACAGACCCTTCGCACTCGTGTCGGGCGAGACCTTGCCGGCGCTCGACATCGCCTACCACACCTACGGCTCTCTCAACACCGCCGGCGATAACGCCGTCTGGGTCTGTCACGCTCTCACAGCCAACAGCGATGTCGCCGACTGGTGGCCTCACACGGTCGAAAGCGGATGCTTCCTCGACCCGGCCGACAAATTCATAATATGCGCCAACATCATCGGCTCATGCTACGGCTCTACAGGACCGCTGTCGCTCAATCATGCCACGGGCAAGCCTTATTACAACGGCTTCCCGAGCCTGACGATACGCGACATCGTTGCCGCCCACCGTCTCCTCGCCGACGCCCTCGGCATAGGCCGCATAGCCGTTCTTGTCGGTAGTTCTGTCGGAGGTTTCCAGGCCATCGAATGGGCTGTCAGCGAGCCCGGGCGTTTCGACAAACTGATACTCATCGCCACCGACGCAAAAGCATCACCCTGGGCCATCGCTATCGACGAGACCCAACGCATGGCCATCAAGGCCGACCGCAGCTATGGCGAACCTCGCCCCGACGCCGCCCGCGACGGCCTCGCAGCAGCCCGAGCCATAGGCCTGCTGAGCTACCGTGGCCCGTGGGGTTACAACGCCACGCAGCAAGACCGCAGCGATACACCGCCTTTGGCCGACGACCGACGCGCCGTCACATACCAGCGTTATCAAGGCGAAAAACTTTGCCGGCGTTTCAATGCCTACTCATATGTCACCATCCTCGACGCCTTCGACACCCACGACGTCGGATACGACCGCGGAGGCGTCGCCACGGCCCTGCAACGCATCAGCGCCGACACCATCGTCATAGGCATCAGCAGTGACATCATCTTCACACCGCGCGAGATGCGTGACCTCGCCGCCATGATTCCCTTCGCCGATTACCACGAAATCGACTCGGGCTTCGGCCACGACGGTTTCCTCGTCGAGCACGACAAATTAAACTCAATTCTCAACCGTTTCATCGACAATAAGTAATGAACACAATAAAAATCGGACTCTTCGGCCTCGGCGTCGTCGGTCAAGGCATCTACAGCATCATCGGCCGAGCCAAAAACGCCCATGCCGTCATCTCGCGTATCTGTGTCAGAGACATCAACAAACCGCGAGGCATCAACGTCGACCGCTCACTCCTCACCGATCGAGCCGACGACATTCTTGAAAGCAACGACATCGACCTCATCGTCGAGGTCATCGACAATGCCGAAGCATCATACAGCATAGTCACAAAGGCTCTGCGGCGCGGCATACCCGTCGTCTCGGGCAACAAGGCCATGATAGCACGCCATCTGCCAGAACTCATCGGACTACAGCGCCGACACAACACGGCCCTGCTCTACGACGCGTCGTCGTGCGGCTCAATACCCGTCATCCGCAACCTCGAAGAATACTACGACAACGACCTGCTGCTCGAAGTCAAAGGCATACTCAACGGTTCGTCAAACTATATACTCTCGCAAGTCTTCGACCACCACGAGAGCTATTCCGACGCCCTGCGCCGCGCCCAGGAACTCGGTTTCGCCGAAGCCGACCCCTCGTTTGACGTCAACGGTTTCGACGCGTTGTTCAAGCTCGTCATCATCACCGTCCACGCCATAGGCGTCTACGTCAGTCCCGATAAAGTATTCACATACGGCATCAGCACCATCAGCGACTTCGACATTCGCTTTGCCCGCGAAAAAGGCTACAAGATCAAACTCGTGGCCCAGGTCGTCAAAATCTCCGACAGCGAATTCACCCTCTTCGTAATGCCCGAATTCATCGCCCCGTCGAAGTATATATACAGCGTCGACGACGAATACAACGGTGTCGTCATACGCGGCGAATGCTACGACCGTCAGTTCATGTTCGGCAAAGGAGCCGGCAGCCTGCCGACTGCTTCTTCTATTCTCAGCGACGTCATGGCACGCCGACACGACTATAAATACGAATACAAGAAGACCGCCTATCTCGATCTGCCGGCCTATTCGACCGACGTCGCCCTACGTGTCTATCTCCGCTACAGCGACCCCGCCGTCGTAGAAGCCCTCGGATTTGACAACATCGACACACGCTTTCTCTCGCAAGACCACAGCTACGTCATAGGTGAAATCACACTTCGCCGCCTCATCGAAGCCCGTGCCGTCATCGACCGCCCGGATGTCTTCATATGCAACATACCCCGCTTCTTCCTCGACAGAGACTGATTTGTGGCAATACACAATTAATTCAATTCTTAATTAATGGCGAGTAGACGTCAGACGATATGGAGCAACGGCCTCTCGGCCGTTGCTAAACAATTAAGCAGCTATGCTTAGGACAGTTCATAGCCCCCACGTCGCCTCGCCGATGATGTGCTCTTATGAATTATTGAACTCTGTCTGAGTCTTCGATGAGCTATATCGATTTATTATTTGTTGAAGAAACCGTCGTAAGATAAATCCTCGTCGATATCGGGCCAATGGATGCCGAAATGCGACATCCTAAAATTTTCGCGTTGGGCTTCACTCGCATTCAACAAACGCGAATAATCGACAAAACGCTCTGATGCGCGTCGACCATCGACCAACTCAACCCATACGGCAGAGTCTGTGATCCAAACCCTTGATATCTGAGTGCGATTCATTTTTCCCCTCCTTTCTTGAAATATTCATTCCAACGCTCTACAATAATTTCCCTATTTTCCTCCAAGATAGCCTCAATCATACGCAACTCGCTATTCTTGAATCCAAAATTTTCTATTAACTCTATTGGATCAACATTATACTTAGCCTCAGAGTCACCTTTACTTATGTGCACATGAAGGGCTCATGGTCATTTGACCAAAAGAAAAATCTAAATCCCAATAAGATAAACAGAGTAGGCATCAGCTTATTATTTAAGTTTCTAATACAAAGATAATAAAAGAATTTAGTTATAACAAAAAAGCGAAACGAAAAGTCAATTCGCCTTGTTGATGGATGCGAGTCTCTCGCGCCAGACAATATGGAGCAACGGCCTCTCGGCCGTTGCTAAACAATTAACATAGCGTATGGTGGCAACAGCAGCTATGCTTAGCGACAACACTTGGTTTTAATTTCAAAAGGCGGTTCGCACTGTTGTGCGGACCGCCTTTTGAAGTTATTTTGTCTATGTTTGATTATTTCACGACAACCTTAGAGGCTTTTGCACCCTGACGGGTGATGTAAAGACCGGGAACGAGGTTGTTGCTGTCAACACGAACACCATTGAGGTTGTAGTATTCGATAGGTGCGTTGAGATCCATCTCGACGTCAGATACACCTGCGTCAACGAAACCTTCTTCTGCGAGGACATAAACGCCCATACCGTTCATGTTTTTATAAGTGAGAATATAAGCACCTTCTTTACCGTTAGCGTCAGTAAATTTGACGGTCTGGATAGAGTGGATACGTGTACCAACGTCAGATACGCCCGAACCATCCTGAGTTGAGCCAAGACCGTCAGCGGGTATGCGCCAGAGTTCGGTCATGCCATTGAATGACTGGTTTTCACCAAGTTTTGCAATAACAGCCTGACAGCCGGGGTTCTGGTCATACTGAGCGAATGAATAGAGAAGGAAGTCTGTGCCGCCGATGTTAACCTCACCGACACCGTTTGTACCGGCTTTGGGAAGCATATCGCCGTCTTCAATTGAAGCGAAAGATTCGATCATTGTACCGTCGACAGTGTAAAGAGCGGGAAGAGTGGTAAAGCCGTCGACATAGAAAAGATCGCCGGTAAACTCGTCGTCTTTAACAATTGTCAGAGAAGGAGCTGTGCCCCAAGATGTCTGCTCGGCGGGGAAAGTCTCGGTAGCTTCCCAGGTTACATATTCACCGTCTGAGAAGTGAGGAGCCCAGTCGCCACCCTGCTCACGACTCCAGCCGTAAACGAGGAGTTTGCTGCCGTTTACTGAAGCCATGACAACGCTGCGGGCATTTTCGCCGGTGATATCGCCGATTACGTGGCAGTAGTCGATACGACCGCTGAAGTCTGTCTGAGCCTCACCGTCTGTGAGTTTAAGCTCGGCGGCAACCGTAAGAGCACCGGTAGCAAGGTCTACAGTGTAGATGGTGTAAGATTTGAGATTACCGTCTTCGGTAAGCATACCGGCTGAATAACCTGCTACATAAACATGACCGAAATCGTCGCAACCAATCTGATTGCATGTAAGAGGAGCAGTAAATGCCATGGGCTCACCGTTGAGCGTCAGTTTGATCTGGCGGATATAGTTGCCGTTGAAATCAAACTCATGGAGGTTGCCGGCTTCGACAACAACACCGTCCTCAGGATAAGTTGATGCAGCAACATAGATCTTGTCGCCGGCGATGGCTGCCGTACGAGCGTAGTTTGTGCTGGTAAAAGGAAGGGCTTTCCATTCAGAGCTGAAATGTTTGCCGTCTTTGAGCCATTTGTTTGTGAGGGTAAAACCGTCTTTGGCTTCATAAACGTTAGGATCTACACCTGCGAAAGCCGATGAACCGGCAAGCAGGAGAGAAGCAAGGAGTAAAGATTTCTTCATAGAAATAAAATTTTAAATTAATAAATAGTTCTTTCGGTAAAATTAAGGCACGCCTCCGTCAATATTGGAAACGTGCCGTAAAGTTAATCAGCTTTTTGATAGTGCGAAAATATATTTCGTTAAAAAAATATTTTTAATCTTTAATAAATGTTATAAAAACCTCATTATACAAATTGCCGTTATTTTTCCCGCATAAAGACATTGACGGGTGTGCCCGAGAAGTCCCAGTTTTCTCTAATCTTGTTTTCGAGATAGCGGCGATAAGGCTCTTTGACCCACTGAGGCAGATTGCAGAAGAATATAAAAGTCGGCACCGTCGCGCCCTTGAGCATGGTTATATATTTGATTTTAACAAATTTACCTTTGTTGCTCGGCGGCGGATAAGCGTCGATCGCCTCACGCATGACGTTGTTGAGCTGAGCGGTGGGCACCGTACGACGACGGTTCTGATAGACCGCGAGAGCCGTCTCGAGCACCTTGAAAATGCGCTGTTTTGTCAACGCCGAAGCGAAAATTATTGGAAAATCGACAAACGGGGCGAAACGCTCACGTATAGCATTCTCAAAATGGTTTATTGCCGCCTGCGACTTATCGGCCGCGATGTCCCACTTGTTGACAACGACGACCAGCCCTTTCTTGTTACGCTGTATGAGCGAGAAGATGCTTACATCCTGAGCCTCGATGCCTCGGGTGGCGTCGATCATCAGGATACAGACATCACTGGCCTCGATGGCGCGGATCGAGCGGATTACAGAATAATATTCTATATCCTCGTTGACTTTGTTTTTTTTGCGTATACCGGCAGTATCGACAAGATAGAAGTCAAAACCGAATTTGTTATAGCGAGTGTAGATAGAGTCGCGTGTAGTTCCGGCGACATCGGTTACGATATGGCGCTCCTCGCCAATAAAGGCGTTGATGAGCGATGATTTTCCGGCATTCGGGCGTCCGACAATGGCAAACTTGGCTATGTCGTCGAGCTGCTCTTCTTCGCCGTCGGCTTCGGGGAGTTTCTTGACGACCTCGTCAAGCAGATCACCCGTGCCGTAACCGTTGACCGCCGACACGGGATATGGATCGCCAAGACCGAGGCCATAGAACTCCGGCACATTATAGAGCCACTCGTTAGAGTCGACCTTGTTGGCGACAAGGATGACCGGCTTACGCGATTTGCGCAAGATTTCGGCAACGTGGTCGTCAAGGTCGGTGACGCCGTTCATGGCGTCGACGACAAAAAGTATCTCGTCGGCCTGCTCGATGGCAAGTTCGACCTGCTTGTTGATTTCCGATTCAAAAACGTCTTCAGAGTTCACGACCCAACCGCCCGTGTCGACAATCGAAAACTCTTTGCCGTTCCAATCGACCTTGCCATACTGGCGGTCACGTGTGGTGCCGGCGGTCTCGTCGACGATGGCCGTGCGTGACTTTGTCAGACGGTTGAAAAGGGTGGATTTGCCCACGTTGGGACGTCCTACTATTGCTATAAGCTGACTCATTGGTAATCTGTTTTATGCTAATTTCCTAACAAAATTAGCATTTTTACTCGATATAGCCAAACTGTCGCAATTTGTTCTCGCGGTTACGCCAGTTGGGTTCGACCTTGACGAAGAGCTCGAGATAGACACGTTTGTCAAAAAATTTCTCTATATCCTTACGGGCATCAGTGCCGACGCGTTTGAGCATAGAGCCTCCTTTACCGATAAGTATACCCTTCTGGCTGTCGCGTTCGACATAGATGACAGCCATGATATGTATCGAGTTGTCGCTCTCCTCGAATTTCTCGACTATGACTTCGGTGCTGTACGGCACTTCCTTATCATAATTAAGCAAAATCTTCTCGCGGATAATCTCGGTGACAAAGAAGCGGGCGGGCTTGTCGGTAAGGGCGTCTTTGCCGAAATAAGGCTCGCCCTCGGGCAGCAGAGCGACTATACGCGCCATCAGATTTGACACGTTGAAATGCTCTTTGGCCGAAACGGGGAAAATCTCGGCATTCGGAAGCATCTCGCGCCAGCGGGCCACGATTGCGTCAAGCTCGCCATTGTTTTTTAGCAGATCAATCTTGTTTATGACCAGGAGCACGGGGACGGTCTCCTTAGCCACCTTGGCGAGATATTCTGCATTTTTCGACGGATCTTCGACAACGTCAGTGACATAGACGAGCACATCGGCGTCGGTCAGAGCCTCCTCGCTGAAAGCGAGCATACTCTCCTGAAGTTTGTATTTGGGAGCAAGCACACCCGGAGTATCTGAGAATACTATCTGATATTCTGGAGTGTTGACGATGCCCATGATGCGATGGCGGGTAGTCTGGGCCTTTGATGTAATGATGCTTATGCGTTCGCCGACGAGGTCGTTCATGAGTGTCGACTTACCTACATTGGGATTGCCGACTATATTGACAAAGCCTGATTTGTGTGTTGTAGACATGTTGGTTATATATTTATTTTATTCTATCTAAACAATAAGCCCGCACCTTTGGTTTTAGAAACCCTAATATAACAAAGGTGCGCCATATGACTATGACACACCTCGTGATAAGATTGTGCGGCAGCGGTTCAGAGATCCCAGACGAGATACATCGCACCCCATGTGAAGCCTGCGCCAAAAGCGGTCAGTATCAGCTTGTCGCCTTTCTTGAGCCGGCCTTTGTATTCGTCGAGACAAAGGGGTATCGAAGCGGCCGATGTGTTGCCATAGTGCTCGATGTTGACAAGCACCTTGTCAGCGGGGAAACCGGCGCGATCCGAGACAGCCTCGATGATACGCAGATTTGCCTGATGGGGAATGAGATATGCCACATCGTCGACCGACAGGTTGTTGCGCTTCATGACGTCGAACGACGAAGTAAGCATGTCGGTGACAGCGTTTTTGTAGACATTGCGGCCCTCCTGATATATATAGTGCTCGTCGGCGTCGACAGTCTCATGGGATGCGGGAAGCACCGAGCCGCCGGCTTTCATGAGAAGATGGTCACGACCGGCTCCGTCGACATGGAAAACACCGTCGATAACGCCGACGCCCTGCTCTTCAGTAGGCTCGACAAGCACTGCGGCTGCAGCGTCGCCGAAAAGCGGACAGGTCGAACGATCTTTATAGTTCACCATTGACGACATCTTCTCGGCTGCGACGACTATGACTTTTTTATTCATGCCCGAGCGCACGTAGGCGGCCGCATCCTGCAGAGCGACGATAAAACCGGCACATGCGGCCTGAATGTCGTAGCCATAGCAGTTTTTGAGTCCGCAGCCTTCGGCAATAACCGATGCCGTCGATGGAAAGCGGTAGTCAGGATTTGATGTCGCACAGATAATCAGGTCTATGTCTTCCGGAGCGGCACCTGTCGAAGCGAGAAGTTTCTCGACGGCCTTGACGCCTAAGTAAGACGAGCCTGCACCATCCTTTTTGAGGATACGGCGCTGTTTTATGCCGACGCGTGTGGTGATCCACTCATCGTTGGTGTCAACCATCTGTGAGAGCATCTCATTGTCGAGGATATCGTCGGGAACATATGAAGCGATACCCGTTATGTGAGCATTAAGCATTGTCAATTAAAATAAGATTTGTTTTCAAAAAAAGAAACCCTGCGCCCGACGTGTGAAAAAGCTCCCCCGACTCATAGCTCCGACTGAAACTGTGGGTCAAGAGAAACTTCATAGACGCCATCTGCTGCTAAAGCGGCGTCATTGACCTTTCCGGCGCCGGCGGGAATCAGACTGCAGCCTCTTTTACGATAGCGATTTTACCGCGATAGTAGCCGCATTCACCGCAAACAGTGTGGTAAACGTGCCATGCGCCGCAGTTGGGGCAGATAGCGATTGTGGGAGCAACAGCCTTATCGTGAGTTCTACGCTTTGCTGTACGGGTCTTTGATTGTTTTCGTTTAGGATGTGCCATTTCTTTTTATATTTTTTGTTTATTATTCGATATTGTCGCGGCCTGACATTACGTCGGAGCGTTGATTATGTTTATTTGTCTTCGTTGTCGGCCGAGAAGCCTTTAAGGGCATCCCAGCGCGGATCGGGCTCGCAGTCCGAGGCATCTTCGCTGTCAATACGGTCGATCTCGTCGATAAGCTCATTCTCGAGGTCTGCATCGACGTCGTCGGGACGAGCACGGTGTTTTTTCAATATTGCACTCATCGCACGGTTGCATTTGCCGAGCGGATGGACGTGCTTGATAGGAATAGCCAGCACGACCGTGTCATATATCATATAGGCGACATTGAGATAATTGTCGCTGTCAGGAATCTCAAGCAATGTGTCAGACTCATCGTTATAGCTGTCACCATACTTGACCATGATATGATAACCGGCATCAACAGGATAATCAAGATCATCAAGACAACGGTCACACAACAGCACAACATTGCCTGTTATGGCGAAGTTGAGGTCATAGACGTCGCCGTTATAGACAACAGTAAGTTTCACTGACAGATCGGCATCACGGACATCGCCGTTTTCCATGTCAGTAAAAAACTGTTTATCAATATGATAGTCAAATTCATGACTACCACGATCAAGACTTTTCAGCGGCAACTTGAATGCCGTAAATTTTCCCATTGTCCAATTAGCTTGAAAAAACTCTGCAAAGTTATAGAATATAAGTCAAATAGACAAGCGTTTGAGCGCTGTTTTTATTGTTTTTTAGCTTTGTCTCGTCCGAGGAGACGCCGGTGTCATCTCTTCATCACCTGTACGGGTAAGCTTGAATGTGCCGCCGGTGTAGACAAAATCGACAAGGCCGAGGACAGCCAGACGCACAATGAGGCTGCGGGCACGGCTTTCGGCAATATGCAGACCGAGAGCTACTTCTCGCAGCTCAAGCAGGCGACCGTCGATCAGATGCAACAAATCACACTCAAGACCCGTGAGCGACATGACGACACCCGAGCGACCCGACTCGGCACGTTTCCACGCCTCGACCATGAGCGGATGTGCCGCTATATTCTCGTCGGCGACTCGGTAATAGGCACGGCGACGGCCATCTTCCTCGACGACAGAGACCGGACGTGTCTCGGCGCGGGCTATAGAGGCTACAATGACCGTGACGGCAGCGTCGACGCGATATGCCTTGAACTCGACCTGCTGTGGCGGCACACAGTAACGTCCGGCAGCCTGTTCGATGACATAGATATCTTCTTCGTTGCGCACACCGGCAACCACACCGTTATCTTTGACGCCGATAAGAAGACGGCCGCCGCTGTTGTTGGCGAAGGCCGAGACCGAACGCGCAATCTTTCGGGCGTCGGAGATCATGAATTTGAAGTCCTGCTGTTCGTGCTCGCCTTCGGCGACAAGTTTCTCGATATAACGGCGTCCTTTGACCGCGGTGATATCTTTCAGGGGCATAGACGGTCGATTATATCTTTGACAACGCCGAAAGTGCGCTCGGGAGCGTCAGTCCAGAAATTTTCATACTGGCTGATATTGTCAGCCTCTCCGGGGGTGTCGCTGATGACCCGCACAACGGCAAAGGGCACACATTTCACATAGCATACATGAGCTATCGCGGCCGACTCCATATCGACAGCGACAGCCTCGGGCCACACGGCCTTGATGGCGTCGACCTCGGCAGCCGTCGATATGAAACGGTCGCCCGAGGCGATTAGACCGCGTATCACTCCGAGACCGTCGAAAATACTGTCGTCGAGCATACACTCAAACGACTCGGGACAGCCGGCGGCCTGACCGGGTTTGGTGCCCTCGCCGCACCAGATGTCGTGATAGGCCACGCGATCGGCAACGACGACATCAAGCACACCGGCACCGCCGCGCGCACCGCCGGCGACACCCGTGTTGATGACAAGCTGCGGGTGGAACGTATCAATAAGCGTCAGAGTGCTTATAGCGGCATTGACCTTACCGATGCCGCAACGGGTAATGACAAGTTCGTGAGCTCCGAAGTGCCCGCGATAATACTCAAAACCGTTGACATTGACGGTTGTATAGTCCGTAACAAGGGGGAGCAACAGCGCAAGTTCCTTGTCCATGGCTGCGATTATAGCGATTTTCATAATTCTTGTTTTTTTTCAACATTTTTGACTGCTACCGCGCCTATGACAGTGACGGCAACCTTGAACGGCGTGGCGACGCCCGAACGCGGACGCGCCGAACGGTAATAATAAAACACATCCTGTAGATCCCAGGCACGGATGTAGACGCGGCATGTCTCGCCGGGAGCGACATCAACCGTAGCGTCGACAACCCGCGAATCAAGCATGCGGTCGTCGAGATCATAATATATTATCTTGACACGCAGCGATATGATATTGCGATCAGTATTATTGGTCACAAAGAAACTCTCGCGTCTCGAGCGCAGAGGCTTTTCAAAACCCGCGAGAGTGAAATCGCTCTCGGAGACGGCTATGGTGTCTCCCGCAACAACAGCTTCACGGGACATGACCGGCCCCGGTTTAAGCCCGCGACGCGTTGTGCGGCGCGCCTCGGCTGCAAAACCCGTTATGACAACAATCAATATCAGCAATATCAGTCTCATAACGTCAGAAAACAAGAGGTTTTACGGCTTCTCCGGCAGGATAGAGCCTGACAGCGCCGTCGATAGCCGACGGACGCGTATCCTGACTGACAACGCTGAAGCGGAACATATAAGGCAGCACACGCCAGAGATTGAACTTCAGCCCTTTCTTATATGGCTCGAATACAAGACGGCCATCTTCTCTAAGGCTGATTATGAGATTTTGATCGCGCCTCACGGGAGCGCCCGATTTCAGCGACGCCGAAACCCTGGCATCATAGCGCCCGGCGACAGCTGTACGCCGGGCCGAGCCGAATTCGGTCATGGGCAACACCGACATATCGGGCGAATCGACAATGACGAGCCTGAATATATCGTCGCTTTCACCATCCGGAAGAACAGCAAAAACAGCCCCGTCACCGGCTATGCGCCAGACGCCTTCAATAGGGTCGCCGCGCCCGTCATCGACCATGGCGCAGACACGGGTGAAAGCCGACCGCCCGGCCGTAGCCGCGACCGCACAGGTTGCGGCGAGAAACGCCGCGACAATATGCCGCAGCATTCTCAACATCAGAGCGAACTGAATTTATAAGAAAAGCCTATCGAGAGTATCTCTTTGAGCTGTAATTTCTTCCATTTTGTACCTTCGGCCTCGACACCGTTTGTGTCATAGCGCAGGTGGGCGTAAACCTGTGTAGTCAGGAAACGATTGATCTCAAACATGAGCGTATTCTCCCAGTCGGCCCTGAAAACATCATAGTCCGAGAATGCAAACAGACGCGAGTTGAAGACGATATTGGATGACATGCGCCACATGAGCTTGAACTCGGCCGACGAACCAAACTTATGGACCGTCTTGCGACCTTCGGTGATGCCATATGCCGTCTCGTCAATCTCCTCGTTGATACAGGTGCGCATATTGTACGATAAGGGAGCAAGCGAGGCGTCAAACGTGAAATTCTTCTTCGGCGACACATAATTGTATGTCATACCGACACCGGCCGTAAGGTCGCCGGGCGAGAGAAGCGCCGCGACAAGGTCGTGGGTGTTGCTCTTGTATGAATTGAGCAGCTGTGTCTTGAACTGAGCGGTCAGCGAGTAGTACCATCGGTTGGCGGCCTTTATACCGAGTGTCGTATTGATCTGGAAAAGATCTTCGGAGATACTGTAGTTACGCAGGCTGTCGTCGGGGGCACTGTTGAGACCGAGCTTATATTGGGCAGTCGTCTCGAAGAGAAGTCTGGGGTGATACTCCTGATTGAGCTTAACATTATAATATATATGGCCGAGCACATTGAGGTTGTTGTTGCCGCCTTGATACCAGTTGGGCGACACATAGGCCTGTGAAAACTGGAGCGATGTGCGGAAATCCCTGATCCAATGACGTTTTTTAACCTCGACGGGCTTCAGGGTCGTACCGCCTATGGGCGCCTTGACCACTTCCTCGATGGTAATGGTGTGGTCTTCGGGGTTCACTATGGCATGATAGACCTTGGGAGCTTCGGGCAACATGTCGACATTATACTTCACAAGATCGGGACGGCCGATGAAAAGATTGTAGCGTAGGTTGTCCATATTGCGGTTGACAAACTCCTCGTCCTCGATCCATTTCATATAATCTTTACCCGAATAGAATTTCTCGTCGAGTTTGACCGTGTCACGGAATTTATAGTGGTCATATACCGCCGGACGAAAGAAATACCGCGGCAGACGCGGCAATACAATCGTCGTATCGATGACAATACTGTCACCTACAAGGCCCGGACCAACCGTATCGGTATCGGCCACTACATCGGCTTCATCGACGACGGCCGAATCAAAATAACGCGCCTGAGCCGATGCCATGAAAGCGACCATGACTAAAACCGCCGGCAACAAGGCCTTGAATATTGAAAGTCTTATTTTCACCATTTTCAGTTGTTAGTTACGTTCTTGTATGCAATATATATCGTACAGACACCGAGCGTCATACGGCGAAACCGCGCACCGATGAAGCCCGAGGCCTCCATAAGGGCCGTCATAGCCTCCCCTTGCGGAACGGCTGCTATGCTCTCGGGCAGATAGCTGTATGCTCTGACATCTTTGGAGACAAGGCGTCCGAGCGTAGGGATGATTGCCTTGGTATAAAGATTATAGAACGGCCTGACGATAGGATTGACCGGTGTCGAGAGTTCGACAACACAGATCATGCCACCCGGGGCGAGAACCCTCAACATCTCGTCATAGCCGCGGTCGAGGTGTTCGAAATTTCTGACACCGTATGCCACAGTGACCGCATCGAAACTTTCATCGTCAAAAGGCAGCGCCAGACAGTCGCCTGCGGTGAGGCTTATACGATCGGCAAGTCCGGCAGCGTCTACCTTACGGCGTCCGATGTCGATCATGCCATCTGAAAGATCAACGCCCGTGACAGTCACCCCGGCTATACGGCGCGCGAGAGCAATGGCAAGATCACCCGTGCCCGTGGCCACATCAAGAATGCGGTGCGGCGCGCCGTCGGCCACAGCCTTGACGGCGCGGCGACGCCATAGCTTGTCGATGCCGAAAGTCATGGCCCGGTTCATGAAATCATAAGCGGGTGCGATCGAGTCGAACATCTCTCGCACCTGACTGCCCTTGGCACGGCTGTCGCTATAAGGTTTTATTTTCTCGGCCTTGACTTCGGTCATGCTTTCAGACGGTCGAGACAGTCAAGGACATTGCGTGCGATACGGTCTTCAAGATGCTCCTCGGGAGCCTTGACGAAAGGCTTGCCCGTGATGTGCTCATAAAGTTCGATATACCGGTCAGAGATGCTTTCACATACGGCGGGAGTCATCTCGGGCACTTTCTGCCCGGGTTTGCCCATGAAATCGTTCTCGATGAGCCACTGGCGCACGAACTCCTTAGAGAGCTGGCGCTGGGGCTGACCAAGCTCAAAACGTTTCTCATAACCATCGGCATAGAAGTAACGCGACGAGTCGGGAGTGTGGATCTCATCGATGAGTATAACCTTGTCGGCCAGCTTGCCGAACTCATATTTGGTGTCTACGAGTATCAACCCTTTTTCGGCGGCCATGCGCGTGCCGATTTTGAACAGCTCGCGTGTATATCGTTCCATGACCTCGTAGTCTTCAGCACTGACGATGCCACGGGCTATGATCTCATCGCGCGAGATGTTTTCGTCGTGACCGGCCTCAGCCTTGGTGGTCGGCGTGATGATCGGCTCGTCGAAACGCTGGTTTTCACGCATGCCGTCGGGAAGCTTCACGCCACATATCTCACGCGCGCCGGCGGCATACTCGCGCCATGCGCTGCCGGTGAGATAACCGCGTATTATCATCTCGACACGGAAACCTTCACATTTGTAACCGACTGTCACCATCGGATCGGGGACGGCAAGCTTCCAGTTGGGCACGACGTCGGCGGTAGCGTCGAGAAATTGGGCTGCAATCTGATTGAGCATCTGACCTTTATAAGGAATGCCCTCGGGAAGGATAACGTCAAACGCCGAGATGCGGTCTGTAGCCACCATCACCAGCAGACTGTCGTCGATTGTGTAGACATCACGCACTTTCCCGTGATAGACCGCAGTCTGACCGGGAAAGTTGAAATCGGTGTGAGTAAGAGTCGTTGCCATGTGAGTATTGTTGGTTTATTGGTTGTTGTTCATTATTGATCTGTTTCCGTGCTTTGCCGCTCGCACTCTTTGTCGTAGCGCTCGTAGGCCTCGACAATACGCTGCACGAGCTGATGGCGTATGATGTCTTTTTTGCCGAACTCGACGCGACCGATGCCGGGCACATCCTTGAGAACCCTAAGGGCTTCGATCAGGCCCGAACGTGTCGACCGCGGCAGATCGATCTGTGTGACATCTCCGGTGATTATCATCTTGGCGTTCATACCCAGACGAGTGAGAAACATCTTTATCTGATGCGTCGTGGTGTTCTGAGCCTCATCGAGCACAATGACAGCGTCGTTGAGCGTGCGACCGCGCATAAATGCGAGTGGTGCGATCTGTATCACCTTGGTATCCATATATTCACGCAACTTGACCGCCGGAATCATATCTTCGAGCGCATCGTAAAGCGGCTGCAGATACGGATCGATCTTGTCTTTCATGTCACCCGGAAGAAAACCAAGTTTCTCGCCGGCCTCGACAGCCGGACGCGAGAGTATGATCTTGCGGGCCTCACGGTTTTTGAGAGCGCGCACGGCAAGGGCTATCGCAACATAGGTCTTGCCCGTACCGGCCGGACCGAGGGCGAAGGTCAGATCGTTATGCGAAAATTCCTCGACAAGCTTCTGCTGGTTGGGCGTGCGGCCCACGATCGGCTTGCCGCTTATGCCGTATATTATGACATCGTCGCGTTTGAGTTCGCGGGGAGCCTCGCCTTTGACGATATCGATGATGACATCCTCGGTCAGCGAATTATACTGCGCCGTGTACGATTCAAGCGTTTTAATCTTGCGCTCGAAATCGGCGGTCTCGCTTTCTTCGCCAATGACCTTTATAACAGAACCCCGCGCCGAAACACGCAACTTCGGATAAAGATTCTTTATCAGCTGCATATTTGAGTTATTGACCCCGTAGAAGCTCACAGGGTCTACATTGTCGAGGATGATGATGCGTTCGATCATAATGGCGATGAATATTGATGCAAAGTTACAAAAATAACGGTTAGATGAGTGATATAGTTTACATAAAAACACACCGGGCCATAAAAACAGAGCCGCATCACGCAATGTGACGCGGCTCCGCCGTTATGCTGTTAATCTGAGGTCGGATTAGAGCTGAGGACCTGCGGCAACGAGTGCTTTGCCGGCAGCGTTGTTCTCATACTTCTTGAAGTTTTTGATGAAACGCTCTGCGAGGTCTTTTGCCTTGACAGCCCATTCTTCGGGATTTGCGTATGTGTCGCGCGGATCGAGAATCTTGGGATCTACGCCGGGAAGTTCGGTCGGGATCTCAAAGTCGAAGATGGGGAGTTTCTTTGTGGGAGCCTTGAGGATGGCGCCGTCGAGGATAGCGTCGATGATGCCGCGTGTATCTTTGATAGAGATACGTTTGCCGGTGCCGTTCCATCCTGTGTTGACGAGATAAGCCTTGGCGCCTGACTCTGTCATGCGTTTAACGAGTTCCTCGGCATATTTTGTAGGATGGAGTTCGAGGAATGCCTGACCGAAGCAAGCCGAGAATGTCGGGGTCGGCTCGGTGATGCCGCGCTCTGTACCGGCGAGTTTGGCGGTGAAGCCCGAGAGGAAGTAATATTTTGTCTGCTCGGGTGTGAGGATAGAAACGGGAGGAAGCACACCGAAAGCATCGGCACTCAGGAAGATCACGTTCTTGGCGGCGGGACCGGCAGAGATCGGACGTACGATATTCTTGATGTGGTCGATGGGATAGCTTACGCGGGTATTCTCTGTCACGCTCTTGTCGTTGAAGTCGATTTTGCCGTTGGCGTCGACGGTAACGTTCTCGAGGAGGGCGTCACGCACGATAGCGTTGTAGATGTCGGGCTCGCTGTCTTTGTCGAGGTTGATGACCTTGGCATAGCAGCCGCCTTCGAAGTTGAAGACACCGTTGTCATCCCAACCGTGTTCGTCGTCACCGATGAGGAGACGTTTGGGATCGGTCGAGAGGGTAGTCTTACCTGTGCCCGAGAGGCCGAAGAAGATGGCGGTGTTTTTACCCTCGAGGTCGGTGTTGGCCGAGCAGTGCATCGAAGCGATGCCCTTGAGAGGAAGGAAGTAGTTCATCATCGAGAACATACCTTTTTTCATCTCGCCGCCATACCATGTGTTGATGATAACCTGTTCGCGGCTTGTGATGTTGAAGACAACGGCTGTCTCGCTGTTGAGACCGAGCTCCTTGTAGTTTGTGAGTTTTGCCTTCGAAGCGTTGTAGACGATGAAGTCGGGCGTAAAGTCGGCGAGCTCGTCGGCTGTGGGACGGATAAACATGTTGGTCACGAAGTGTGCCTGCCATGCTACTTCCATGATGAAGCGTACGGCCATGCGGGTGTCTTTGTTCGCGCCGCAGAAACCGTCGACAACATAAAGCTTTTTGTTCGAAAGCTCATTGAGAGCAAGCTCCTTGCAGGCTTTCCATGCCTCCTGGGTTGCGGGCTTGTTGTCGTTTTTATATTCTTCGGTTGTCCACCATACGGTGTCTTTTGATTTTTCGTCGAGAACAATAAATTTGTCTTTGGGCGAACGGCCGGTATAAACGCCGGTCATCACATCGACAGCACCGAGTTCGGTAACTACACCTTTTTCATAACCTTCGAGGCCGGGGAGAGTTTCTTCCTTGAAGAGCTCTTCATAAGAGGGATTGTATACGACTTCGGTAGTGCCTTCGATACCGTATTTTGCGAGATCGGCTTTGATCTCGGCTACACGGTTTTTCTTGATTTCTTCAATGTTGCTCATTGTTGTGTAACTTGAATATATAAAATGTTAGTAATATGTCGCCTTAAGTCATCCTGAAGATGACGCACCTATCTTGTTTTCCAACTGCAAAGTTATAAACTTTTTTGATTATAGAAAAGAGTATTATGGAAATTTTTCCTTATTAATTATTTTTATATTTTTCACTTCACATCAGCCCCCTTCCTACAGTTGGCATCACTTTAACAGCGTTGCCGCACCCAAGGTTGACAGCACTAAAGTCAAAGCCTCTTAAATAAACCAAATATCACCAATTTCAAACGATTACACTATTTAGATATATTAGAGCTATCGTAACTATAAATAACAATAAGACGAACAATGATTGTATATATCCGACATACTCGGCCAGAAAAAACACATTCAACGCCGTTACAATTGCCATAATCAGGAATATAGAGCCTATGTATATGAATCTCATAAACTTATATAAATGAGAATAATTCATTACCACGCAAAAAACTATTGTCATTGCATAGATTGACATCATTATGGCAAGGGCTTGTTTCTGTCGATTCACATCAAGCGGCTTCATTGTTTCAGATACTTATATTTCACTACAAACATAGCCAATAAACCTATAACGAACAATATATTATAACATTTATGGAATAAATGGCCCTCATTGGTTTTTATATATCGTTTCGAAAAATCAAAGACAACTCGGGTATATAATATCGCTATGATTAATAGCTCTACAAAAAAACGCGGCGTTATAGACCGCAACGCGGGATATCCGACAAGACAAAGGATAACCTCCATCATCGCAAACAAAACAAATATGCGGCTAACGCGTATTATTATATCTTTCATTACCGAATTAATCTTGTATATGATTTTTTAATTCATTCATTTAGTATTATTGGCAGTGAAACTATTATATAATTTCGAAGTGTCTCTTGAGTCCAATCGGCGATTCTGTGTTCACTCAGAATATCAGGCAACGTATTTTTGAAAAATAGTGCAAACTCGACATACACACAGCCTGCGTCTTTGAGTATATAGCGTTTAAGCTTTTTGAGCCGTTCCTTATATTTCGTCCTGATGGCCGGATTATAGTCATCTTTACCGGGATAAAACTCTTCGACATAATCTTTTTGTACAATAGACGTAATGGGCAATGCAACTGTTATAGACCCGTTCGAGGTTATCGGTTTAAAAGCATAGCCTAAGCAACCGTTGTAAACAGCCTCTTTACCTATATAAACCATGTCCGGACAGCCGAAAAACAGAAGGTTTTTTATCGGTATGAAAGATATTGTATATCTGTTTTCGTCAGGATTAAATCGATGCAGGTATTCACTTAGAGAGTGGTCGTTATGGCTTAAAATATCATATCCATCGGGAAGATATGTTGAAAAAATAAAGATTGAGTCACACGTCTCGTTGTGTATACTCACATAAACCGAATCGGCGGATACTCTTTCGAGATTTGCATATATGCAGCCTGCTTTTTGTGCTGATGCACTATGGCAAAACAAGCACATGGCAAAAAGCAGCAATATCTTGGTATTATTTGAGATATGGATGAAGTTCATCATTTTTCAATCAATGACAACGTTGTTTCCAATATAGTATATTCATCGGCTGTTAAATACGGCTTTACGTTTGATATAAAGTTTTTCTTGAAATTCTGAATTCCCGCTTTGCTTTCTACCCCCGACATAATAGCTTCACCATCGACTATTTCATTAATGGCCTGCATTTTTTTATCTGACATGACTGCACGACTGACGAAGCCAGGATGATTTTTTATAGCATCAACGAGATAATTAAACAATACTTCAGATACAGACCCGTCGGCGAGGTCGACAATCTTGAAAAATATATCGTCGTGCTCCGCAATATCTTTATCTTGCAGACAACTGTCAGAGCCTGTAATAAAAGGGAGGAATGTATTGAGAAAAAAACAATCATCGTTGACTGTTATCTTGCCATATTTGCAGTCAATATACGGCCCTGTTGGTTTTGCGGCACATTGAGGCGACAATGCGGCACTAATTATCAGACTTATTAGAATAGGTATGAGTTTCATTGTGCATGTATTTATCATGAAAAGCATAGATATTAAAGATAATATTCAAACGGATGCACGAGTTCAAAACCTTCCGAGGGGTCGTCTGCCTGTTTGAAATAACAGACCGGCGGATCCCACGGTGCCG
>CAJTKG010000021.1 GCA_910576935.1 uncultured Muribaculaceae bacterium | reverse complement strand
TTGTGGCACTTGCGGAGGTATTCGACGTAGGCGCAGAGGATGCCGCGGGTGTCGACTCCGGGAGGGTCGACGACGAGCAAGCGCCGCTCGAGGCGGCGGACGCGCATTTTCTCGAGCGGGGCGATGACGGCGGCTTCGGCGCGGGTGAGATTGCGGCCGAGGTAGCGTCGGAAGTGGTATGTGTAGACAGCGGTTTTCATCTCCGTTGCAAAGGTAAGGACGGTTTGCAACGAATTTACCCCTAAAATTGCATGTGGATGCAATTTTAGATGTGTTAAATGCGACGGTCAGAGACCGCCGCTCCATGTCGCCTGTACAATTTTTGGTATGGACCTGAGGGGTGTGGAGTGACGACTTCAATCGTCGTGGAATCAACACATTAGCTATCGATGCAAGGGTTGAAACCCTTGCTCCATGCGCCGTTGCTACAAATGTCTTGAGTGGGGTTATTTTCTGAACATATCGCTTAGAGCGCAGGCTTCTTCCCAGACGGCTTCGTCGGGGCAATCGGAGAAGCGGCCTATCATGAGCATGACTTCTTTGGTCAGGTCGGCGCGTTCAGATTCGTCAAGGGCGGTGTCGTATGCGGCGCAACGGGCTATGCGTTCGGTGATGTCGGCAGAGTTGCGATAGTCTCCGGCATTGTAGGCCATATCGGCTATGCGCAGAAATTCTTTTGCGTCGGTGTAATTCATCTTATTGTTTTTTTGTCTTGTAGTCGGGCTCGAGGCTGTGTTTCAGTCCGTCGTATAGGGGCTCGTCGTCATCGGTGTTTTCAAATCTGACGGAGTCGCCGTATTTGGCTTTTATGATTGCCCGGGAATTGTTTTTGGCATACTCTTCATCGGCGAGAGCTTTCAGGCGGTCGACTTTGGAGTAGTTGTCGGGCGAGTAGATCGGTGAGATTATGCGGTTTGTTTTTTCGATGCCCGTGGCTGTGAACGCGAATCCGCCGTCTCCCCGTGCCTTTAATATCAGCCCTGGAAGACCGCGAAGTTTCCATGGCCCGAACGGCACGGCTACTTCGGGTGTGAACCATGCCTGCCAGTGACGGCCGTGATAGTCACATTTGGCCAACATGCATTCGTAGCCGAGGATTTCAGTTGTCGAATCGGAGATTATTTTCCATTTCTGTTCGTCGGAAGGCTCTGTGTAATAGCCCTCTCCGTCGCCCCATTTACCGTAGACGGTAATGGTGTTGTCGGCCGGTCGGTTGAAGACGTAGGTGTGGATCGTTTTGACTGGACCTTTGCGCAGATCAATAGAGATGCTGCCGTCGACTCCTTTGGTCATGCAGGTCGCCATTATGATTTCATTGAGCTGACGTTTGCCTTCGGGTGTCGATGAGAGCGAATCGCTCCAAAGGCTGATGTCGTTGAAATACTTTGACTCTGACGGTGAGGCAAGCAGGGTCATGTGTTGGGTTGATGGTGCGCCGCTTACGGTTGGCGCAATGTCGTCATAGCTGACGATGATGTCGGCGTTGCTCTGAGCGCAGACAGTTGCGGCGTTGAGGCCACAGAGTGTGATTAGGGTTAAAAGTCGGTTCATTTTCGTATAGTTATGGATATTAACAGTTCGCGGCCGCGGAGATGCCGTCGGCTTTCAAACGAGTTTAATTGATTGTAGACGGTGTAGTTGTAAGAACGTCTATCGAAGATATTGCTAAGATAGGCCGAGAGTTCGATGCGTTTGCTTGGTTTATATACAACTTTTGTATCGAGCAGTATGATATTTTTAAATGAGTCATCGGTGATCTCGTTGCGGCAGTGTTCGCCCGAGATGTGCCACTCCCATTTTTTGTGCGGTGTGATGTTTATAAGCAGTGAGTTCTTTATGCTACCGAGCCATGAGGCATTTAAGCCGTTCATGCTCAGACGGCTTGTCGAGTATTTTAAACTGTAGTCGAGGCTGAGCCATTGTGCGGGAGCACCGTTTACATTAAGTCCGGCCGACCAACCGGTTGTGACGGAGTTTACGGCCTTGTCGGCCGAGAGCAGATGGGATTCCGCGCGGGTAAATATGCCGTTGATGTTAGCACTGCCACGTATGAAATCGAGAGCCTTGCCTATCTTTGCGGCTGCCAACAGGCTGCGACCGTCGCTCTGAGCCTTAGAGTAGGAGTAGACGATATAATCTCCATAAAGCTGTTGGACGAGCGTGTATGGCATCCGCGACCACGATTGGGTTACTGATGCGTTGGCAAACAGGCCTTTGCGCGTGTTCTTATAAGCAAAGCCGGCTGAGACTCTTTGTGACGTCGTAGTGTAGAAATCATTGACGCCGAGCTTGAATGAGCGGTAATCGGTCATTATCGGCGCCGGATGTATCAGATTGAGATTCATAGGCGAGCGCCCGATGTGTCCGCGCACTTGCGCCGAGAAGCGGTTGTCGGGTTTCCAGTCGAGGCTCAACGACGGTGAAAAGTAAAATTCAGAGCGGTCGGCTATGGTTTTGTCGAAGCCATATCTTGCGAAGCTCATCGGTGCGTCGAGTATGAAATTGACGCGTCGCAGCCGATATTCAAACTTCGGGGTGGCATAGACGCCAAAGTAGCCGGTACTGACAACATCGGAGAGCGGCAGTTCTTCGTGAGAGTCAGAGATTCCCGATAAATCTGAATCCATTTTTCGGATATAGGCTTTTAGACCGCCTTCGAGGCTGAGTGTCACATTTTTGATCAGGAAAGCATATGCTGCGCTTTCTTTGGTGAAAAAGGCTCTGTCATCGATGTACTGCCTTATCGGCGCACCTGTGTTGCCGACGGTGAGAGTCTGTGGCATCGATTCCCACTCGATAATGCTTTTGAATGTTACAAGATGCTTGCCTCCAAAGCGTTTTATCATGTCGAAACGATTGCTGACGTAGTAGTCGGGGTGGATGGCGCGTTGGGCTATAGACAATGAGCCCGACATTTTGAGGTCGACGTTGTTCCAACCTACGTCGGCTTTGAGTGTGTTGTTTATAAATGCCGTCTTTTGGTTTGATTCATATGTGATTTTGCCGCTCAGGGTGTGGTCGTGCTCCAGACCGCGACGATTTTCGGTTATGACTTTGTCTCCGCCATTGAGGAAGTAAGTCGTGACGTTTGAGGCGTCGGCAGTGAGGCGATTGTAACTGTAATCGATTGCGGCTTTCAACTCCGAGTTTTCAAATTTCCACAGGCCGTTGGCCGATATGACAGCCGACCGGTTGAACAGTGTGCGGCTTTGCTCGAGCGACGGCACCGACGGCAGTTCGACGCTGATATAGGGGCTGATGTCGGTTTCGCGCCTGCCGCCGAAAAAGTCTGTCAAGTGAGACGACAGTTCTTTGCCGCGATTGTTGCTTTTTGCAGTCAAAAGACTTTGAAACTCAGGCTTTGCCGCCATGGCGAAAATACCGCCGTCGTACAATATGCCTTCGGGGTTTTCGGTATATCCGGCTGCGGCGTCACCGTAGACGCTCCAAGTCGCTTTGGCCTTGTTTTTGAGCTTGAGGTTGATGGCGGCTTTGTCGGAGAAGCTGATGCCCGACAGTACCTGCATAGGCTGATGATTTTCCATCACCTCGACCGCGCCGACATCTTCGTGGCTGATGCCGTTTGTTGCCAGACCATATCTGCCTCCGAGCATGTCAGAGCCTTCGATGTAAAATTTATTGATGTCTTCGCCCTGATATTTTATTTTACCGGATTTCTCGACGTCGATTCCCGGCAGACGTCTCAGCACGTCGCCGATTGTGCGGTCTTGTTTCTGGGCGAAGCCGCCGACGCTGTAGCTTATCGTGTCGCCTTGCGCGCGTATGCGGTCGGCTTTGACAGCAACCTCTTTAAGCCGAAGAGCTTCGGGAGACAGCTTGATGTAAAGGGGTAGGGCGACGCTGTCAAGCGCAAACGACCGGCGACTGTAGCTCATCATTGAGACTTCGAGCCGACAGTCTGCCAGGGCGTTGACCGACAGTTCAAACCGCCCGTCGCTGTTGGTCGTGGCAAATTTTTTTATTTTCCCCTCGGCGTTGCGATAGACCACCGACACGCCTGTCAGAGCCTCGCCACTACTGCTGTCGACGACAGTGCCGCTTACAGTGGTCTGCCCCGAGGCGGTTGCCGCGAGAAGTGAGAAGAGCAGATATGATGAGAGACGTTTCATCGGGTCTCGATTTCCATGCGGTTGTCGTTTTTGTTGATAGTGATCGATTTTATTCGGTCGACGGGGATGTCGTTGATTTTCTCTTCGGGATATTGGTTGCCGTCGACATATATATCAAGATCGAGACGGCGTTCGATGCGGCGGCTGTCATTGCTGACGGTGCGGACCGGAATGACCGCCGTTCT
Source organism: uncultured Muribaculaceae bacterium (assembly GCA_910576935.1). GTDB lineage: Bacteria > Bacteroidota > Bacteroidia > Bacteroidales > Muribaculaceae > CAG-873. The sequence goes on along the minus strand of CAJTKG010000021.1, from coordinate 44,464 downwards.
GATTGCCGGAATGCATAGGGCGGCAAAGGCCAGAGAAAGTCCGATTGCCGGTGCTGCGTAGCGGAGCAGGTGGAATCGATTGCGTTTATCGGGTGTGTTCATCATATTGAGTCGCTTGCCGAGGTCACAGCTGTTCAGCCTGTTGGTGATGCCGGGCCATTTCATCCCGGCAGCTCTGCCGATTAGGAACAATTGGTAGTCGCGCGCGTCGAATCCCGACGCTAACACATATGCGTCGGCCTGGAACTCGTGTATGTTCTTCAGGTCGCGTCTGAACAGCCATGCCGCTGGGTTGTACCAGCAGAAGATGGCTACGCTCTGGACTAATATGAGGTCAATGGTGTGTAGGTGAGTGACGTGGCCCAGCTCGTGAGCTATGGTCCGGCTGCAGGATGCTGAAAAGTCGGCGTCGTTCATGACGATGGCGTTTCCGATGCTGAAGGGAGCTACGCGCCGTGAAGAAGTGACGTAGACTCGTCGGTGGCCGACGGTTTCCTTTCTCGCCTTTGCGATTATCAAGGCTATGCGCGACATTTCGACAACGGTGAGCAGCGATGTGACGGCAACCCCCACTGCCCATATGATTGACAAGGTGGTAAGGTTTATGACAGACGGGACGGTATGCGCCCCGGTTTTGCCGAAGACAAAGACCGCTTTGGGCACAGGCAGCAGCATCGTGGACGGCAACATCAACAGCGCAGCCGCGTAAAGACAAAGCACGATGGCGCGGTCGAGGCCGAAACGTCTGTCATTGCCGAGCGTCGTGCGATAACTCGGCCATGCAATGACCAGAGTGACGGATACGGCTATCGAGTATCTGAATGCAGCCTCAATCATGATTCTTTCTTTTTTCGACCATTTTCAGCAGGCGTTTCAGCTCGTCGGCGTCGAGTTGACGGTCGTCGACCAATTGCGACACCATCGAAAAGCAATTGCCGAAATATCGGTTGACAAACCGGTTGACAGCGCTGCGTTTATAGTCGTTTTTCTCTTTTAGAACAAAGTAGTTGAATGCGCCATAGCGGGCCTGTTGATGTCCGACATAGCCTTTGGCCTCGAGCGAGCGTATGAATGTCGAAACGGTGTTGACATGTGGTTTTGGCGTAGAGTAGTGTGCCGCCAGCTCTTTGACCGTACACGGTCCGTGTTCCCAAAGCAACAGCAGCGTTTCTTCTTCTTTGTCAGTAAGTCTGTCTTTGTCTTCTTTCATCTTAACGAGATTTTTCGTTGGCAAATGTATAAACTAAAAACAGCTTTTGCAAATTTTCAACGATAAATTTCGTTGAGATGGCGGAATATGACTGAAAAAGATTAATTTTGCAATGCTAAACCAAGATATGACCAATATGATAAAAATGATGCTAATAGCCGGTGCGGGCGGATTTGTCGGTACATGTTGCCGATTTCTTGTCACACGATGGTGTGCGTTGATGTTCGGCGGTATATGGCCGGCCGGGACATTTTTAGTAAACGTGATCGGTTGTTTTATCTTCGGTGTGCTGTCGGGTATATTTGAGAAGACACAGATGATGTCGACGACAGAAACCGTGTTGCTTGTTACGGGCTTCTGCGGCGGTTTCACGACTTTTTCGGCTTTTGCAGGCGAAGTGTGTATGCTTGGCAATAAAGGTCAATTCGTGACATCGCTTGTCTACCTGTCGGCATCGGTTGCTGTCGGTATACTCATGGTCATCGCCGGTCGCGTGCTGGTAAGATAACGACGCTCGGGAGAGCGTCGGTCCATGCGACGTGTATTCAAACCAAGAGCTGAAGACCTCGACCGATACGTCTTTGATGCGACCGTCGCTTCCGGTTAGTTATCGAGATTGTATAAAAAAGTTAAAAGGGCTGTATCTCCCGATAGAGCCCTCTAATAATCTACAATCTATAAAAACATATATATTTTGAAAAAACGGTTCGCTTGAGATAGCAAATTGTCATTTTCTTAGATAACCGATACAAAATTATAGAATTTTTAGATTCGGTGCAAATTCTTTTGTAAAAAAATACAAAAGCAACAGCGGCCGGAGGCGTTGAAACAGTATGTGCGTTAAACCTTTTTTAAGCATATAGGGTCAATGACAGGCGGTTGGAGTCAGCATCTGATGATAAAAATCAGAAATTGTATCCCAGACCGATCGAAATCTCGGCGCGTCTGATATAGGATATTTCGTCGTCGTCTCTGAAACGATAGGTGCTGCCCAAATCAGAGAGATTGTAGACGCCCTGCATAAAAATGTGCCAGCGTCTGAATAAATTGACACCAACGCCGAGTCCCCAGCCTATTTCCATCCCTGAGGTTTTGAATTTCTCGTTTATATGTTCTGTCTTTTCATTATAAGTCACATCGCAGATCATCTTTGCCGAGAGATTGAAATATAGATGAGGACCGGTGTAGACTTTTAGATTAAAGGCTTTGCTTTCAACGATCCGCAAACCGAAATCGAGAGGCATTCTCAGGCCGATAGTGCGTATTGTACCGTCGAAAATATGTGGAATGAATCTGTCGAACGGCGGGAAGTTATGTCCGGGTCGGGTTGCTCCGTTGAGGCTGATATTGTTTATACAGAACGATAATCCCGATTGGAAGAATGTCATTTTCCCGAAAGGAGCATAGTAGACACCTCCGACCGAGAAACCTGACCCCCAGCCGGTGAGATAGGAGTTTCTGGTAGATGTCGTCATATCATAAGAAACACGTACGCCAAAACGGGCGCTGTCTCCGGCCGATGAAGGCAGGGTGGCGAGAACGGTAAAAGCGGCAATTATCCATGATCTAAGGTCTCTCATATAGCTCGTGTGGTTAGAGGTTTGTAATTGTCGCTAAGATATGAAATAATATCTGTTTTTAACGCATATTATCACAAAAAAAATATTTTTTTGTACGAAAAGGAGACAAACGTCGACAATATATTAAAATAAGTTATCATCGATCGGCCTGAGCCAACAGATATTCGGCCATAGAAGTTGCGGCATGTCGTCCGTCGCCCATGGCGAGGATGACTGTGGCGCCGCCTCTGACGATGTCGCCGCCGGCAAAAATGGCGGGTAGGGACGACTGCATGTCATCGTTGACGGCGATGGTTCCTCGGCGAGTCACGTCAAGACCGTCTATCGACGATGGAATGAGCGGATTGGGGGATACGCCGACGCTGACGATGACTTCGTCGACTTCAATAGTGTCGACAGCGCCTTCGACGGGTATCGGACTGCGGCGGCCGCTTTCGTCGGGTTCGCCGAGCATCATGCGCTGTATTCTCATGGCTTTTACCCGGCCTCGTTCATCGCCGATGTATTCGACGGGGTTGGCGAGGGTAATGAATTCGACGCCTTCCTCGCAGGCGTGGCGCACTTCTTCGGCACGGGCCGGCATCTCGTCGAGGCTACGGCGATAGACAATCATGGCGCGTTCGGCACCCATGCGCCGAGCTGTGCGCACACTGTCCATCGCAGTGTTGCCGCCGCCGATGACTGCGACACGGCGTCCGCCGGCAACGGGAGTCACGCCGCCGCGTCCGGCATTCATGAGGTTGATGCGTGTAAGATATTCGTTGCTCGACATTATGCCTATGAGATTTTCGCCAGGAATGCCCATGAAGCGGGGCAGCCCGGCGCCTGAAGCTACAAAGATGCCTTTGAAGCCGTCGGCGAGCAGGTCGTCGAGGCTCAGGGTCTTTCCTATTATGGTGTCTGTGATGAATTTGACTCCCAATGATTTTAGAGAGTCGAGTTCGGCGTCGACGACGCTGTTGGGCAGACGGAACTCCGGAATGCCGTATTTTAGGACACCGCCGATTTCGTGAAGAGCTTCGAAGACAGTGACGTCGAAGCCGCGGCGCGCCATTTCGCCGGCAAAGGACAGGCCGGCAGGCCCCGAGCCTGCGACGGCAACTTTGATGCCATTGGCGTTGTCGCGTAGTGGCGCATCGGTTGTTGCCGCACAGCGGGCCGTGTCGGCGGCGAAGCGCTCGAGATAACCGATGGCGACGGGGTCTTTCTTCATCTTATTGTATATGCATCGGCTCTCGCACTGTTTCTCCTGGGGACATACGCGGCCGCAGACGGCGGGTAGGGCGCTGGTGGCCTTGATGACGGCCGCGGCGCGGGCAAAGTCGCCGCACTGTATGTTTTTTATGAACCCCGGTATGTTGATGCTCACGGGGCAGCCTGTGATACACTGCGGGTCGGGGCAGTCGAGGCAGCGTGTGGCCTCGAGGATAGCCTGCTCGCGGTCGAGTCCGCGGTTGACTTCCTCGTTGCAGGTTACGCGATGGGCCGGGTCGAGTGCCGGCATCTCGACGCGTGGTATGGCCGAGCGTTCGCGGGCGCTCAAGGCTTGGCGGAGTTCTTCGCGCCGGACATCTTCGCGCGGCGCCATGCGATATGCTGTGCTTTCTTTGTAGTCCATTGTCGTGTAATTAATTATATGCTTTCATGCGCGTCATCATCTCGTCGAAATCTACCTGATGGGCGTCAAACTCCGGTCCGTCGACGCAGACAAAACGCATCTTGCCTCCGACGGTGACGCGGCAGGCGCCACACATGCCTGTGCCGTCGACCATGATGGTGTTGAGCGAGCAGATTGTAGGCACTTCGTAGCGTTTTGTCAGCATGGCGACAAATTTCATCATTATCGCCGGGCCGATTGTCACGACTTTGTCGACATGCTCGCGCCGGAGCACCTCCTCGACGCCGTCGGTGACGAGGCCTTTGCGGCCCGAACTGCCGTCGTCGGTCATTATGATGACTTCGTCAGACGATGCGCGTACCTGATCCTCGAGTATAATAAGGTCTTTGTTGCGGGCCGCGAGGACGCTGACGACGCGGTTGCCCGACGCTTTCATGGCCTTGATGATGGGAAGGAGGGGGGCGACGCCTACGCCGCCGCCACAACAGACGACCGTGCCGCAGCGCGTTACGTCGGTTGCGCGGCCGAGCGGTCCGGCCACGTCGGTGAGGAAGTCGCCCGCCTCAAGGGCACAGATGGCTTCGGTCGAGGCGCCGACGGCCTGGACGACAAGTGTTATAGTGCCGCTCTTGATGTCGGCGTCGGCGATGGTGAGAGGTATTCGCTCGCCATTGTCGCCGCAGCGCACGATGACGAAGTGGCCCGGACGGCGCGAACGCGCTATCAATGGCGCTTCGACGACCAACTTGGCAACATGCTCGGAAAAGTATTCTTTTTCAACGATTTTGTTCATTTACGCATATGATAATTAGTCACGGCTGCAAAATTAGATAAAAACAACGACATATACCCCCTTATGATGGCTTAAAAGTTAAATAAATGTTAAATTCTGAAAATATTTAGTACTATGTATTGCATAGTACTGTATAACTTCATACATTTGCAGTGTCAAAACAAGATTATCCATAATCACAGACTATATGAACATAGAAAATTTGAAATCACAGATGCGCAAAGGGATGCTCGAATTCTGCGTCTTGCTGCTCCTTGACAAGGGTGACGCCTATGCCTCGGAGATCATATCGCAGATGAAGGACGCCCATCTGATAGTGATGGAGGGCACGCTCTATCCATTGCTGACGCGCCTGAAAAACGACGGGCTATTGGCTTACCGCTGGGAAGAGTCACCTTCGGGTCCTCCGAGAAAGTATTATTCGATAACATCCCTGGGTAAAAGTTTTCTCGTCGAACTTCACAATTCGTGGCAGGAAATAACCCACACAGTCAACCATCTCATCAACAACAATCAAACCACACAACAATGAAAAAAACATTACCGGTAAACATCAGCGGCAAAGTATATTATATCGACGAAGACGCCTATGATCTTCTCAAAAACTATCTTTTTCAGCTCCGCAACGCTTTTCCCGGCGACGAAGGCGCCGAAATAGTCTCGGATATCGAGAGCCGCATCTCCGAGCATTTCGAGGCGCGCATCAGTGAAGGCGCCAATGTAATCGTCTATGCCGATGTCAATAAAGTCATCGAGACAATGGGGCGTCCGTCAGATATCTCTGACTCAGGTTCCGATACTTCAGACGAACAGCCCGACAACATACGGACGGCCGGAGATGCACCGCAAGGTAACGATAATGCCGATTATATGACATTCAAGGTAAAGAAACATCTCTACCGCAATGTCAACAACAAAGTTTTCGGTGGTGTCATCAGTGGTCTGGGCACATATCTCGGCTGGGATATAACGATCATGCGCATTCTCGTCGTCGTACTCGCATTGTTTACTCAGTTGTGGCCTGCGTTTATCATCTATATGATATTATGGATGGTGATACCGCCGGCAAACACACCTCTGCGCGTACTAAATATGCAGGGCTCGCCTGTGACGGTCGACAATATAGGGCAATCGGTGCTCTCGTCGACTCCTCCTCCTTATCAGGGTGTACCGGTGCAGCAGCAGTCGGGTTCGTCAAACTTCTTCTCGACTCTTGTCTCGGTCGCTGCAAAATGTATCATGGCCTTGATCGGCCTCGGCGCATCGATGATAGCGATAGCTATGTTTGTGTCCTTTATGGCTTTGCTCACCGGCATGATAGCCTATGTTGCGACAGGCAGCGAAGTTATACTGCAGGGCTTTGATTTCCAGATGTATGACAATGTCGTTCTCGGCTGCTCGGCAGGCTTGTGCGTGCTGATGACAATCATGATACCTTGTGTTGCTTTGACGTGGCTCGCCTGCTGTGTTATCTTCAAGGCCCGCAGCGCTTCAAAGACAGTGGTGATTACGGCGATCGTGCTTGAGATCATCTTTATCTCCGCAGCTGTTGTAACGGGCACACTCGTTGGCGCAAGTCTCTGCAACATCCTCTGATAATCCCGGTTTTTTTGAAACTAAACAATCTATAAGAACATAACGAATTAGACAAAAGATGACCGCCCGGGCCTCGTGATGAAGCCCGGGCGGTGTTGTATTTGGAAACCGATAAAGTGTGTTTAGTCGCGGTGTTCCTGAAGGATTATGCCCGATATGGTGACGTGGGTGTCGTCCTGACAGCCGCCGAAATCGAGAACGAGATCGACATTGGCCATGTCGATGCCGGCCATGTTGATGCCTTTGTAGACAACGTCTTCATAGGCGGGGAGGTCAACGCGCTCGGCGAAGTAGAATGTGTTGTCGTCACCGTGCATGACAAGTTTGACTGTCGCACCTTTGAGGTCTTTGTCAGAGCTGAGGGTGATGCGGAAGTCATAGGCTTTATCGGCCGATGTCGCCATGGTGGTGAGAAATTTAACCTGTGCCTGCCACTGGTCGGTTGTGGCCGTAGGCAGAGCGACGGTATATTTGGCGCCGTCGATGGTGAAGTCGGGGTCGGCGATCTGAGCCCATCCGGGTGCATAGTAGAACTCATTGGTGAACGTGGCTTCATGCCAGAGGTTGTCGGCGCTGTTCTCGGCAACCCATGTGGGATCGGGCACTACCGTCGGGTCGGGCACTTTAGTGCCGTCGTCATTGGCGTGGTCTTTGAGGACGATATTGCGTATAGTCATGACAGTGTTGTCGGCGTTGCCACCGAAGTCGAGCACGAGCTTGAGCTTGGCGGCGTCGATGCCCGGCATGTCAGACATATAGAAGACTGTCTCCTCAAATGCCTTCAGGGCCACTTTCTCTTCAAAGAAGAAGTTGCCGTCGTCGCCGTCTTCGGTCAGTTTGACCATTACACCCGGATGGTCGACGCTCGAAGTCAGGAGCACAGAGAAGTCATAGTTTGTGGTTTTGCTTGCGGCTATGTCGGTGAGCAGAGGCATCTGGGCCTGCCATGTGTCGGTAGTGGCGGTCGGCAGGGTGACTGTGTATGTGCCGTTTTCGAAAGTATACTCGGGGTCGGCTATCTGTGACCATCCCGGAGCATAGTAGAATGCGCCTACGGTGACGTTGGCAGTTTTCCAGAGGTTGAAGTCGCTGTCATACTTGAAGCCGTTGAACGGAGCGTCGCCCTCGAGGTTGAGGGTGTAGTGCCATGCGATGTCGTTGTTGCTGATGGCAAGGTCGATCTGGCTGCCTGTCATCGAGAGAATCTTGAATTTGGGATTCTCGTAAGCTTCGACGTTGGGCAGATAGCCGAGCACGGTGTGGGCGGGGAACTGCAGGTAGAGATCGTTGCCCTCGGCCAGAAGGGTGAAGGTTGTCTCGTAGGCTGCCATGGGGGCTACATAGTCGACGCCGTCGTTGGTGTTATATTGGCCGAAGGGATCTGATGTGATGCCGGTGTTGACATAGATCTGGCCGGAAGCTCCAGGGTCGAAACTCATTGTGCCTGCGTCGCTTGCACCCGTGTTGGTGAATGTGAAGCGGTTGTCATAGAGGCCGCAGCCTTGTTTGTCGTCAATGGCGGCGCTCCACCATTCGAGGCCTTCGCTGTAGGCCGGACCGCAGCCGAGGTGACCGGGGACGTCATTGGCGATTTTCCAAGTTTTTGATTCGCCGTTGGTGAGGCGCTGTGTGTAGGGCGTGAAGTCGATCAATGTGTTGTCGATGGTAAATTCGACGACTTTAGAGCCTTCGCAAACGCCGTTGCGGTTGCCCATCTGTACCTCGACCTGATAGGTGCCGGCCACGATGAAGACGTTCTGATAGACCTGACGGGTCGAGATGGTTGTCTTGTTGCCGTCGAGGACTTTCCATACGGGATAGACCCCGTGATTGTTGAGCGACAGCGTGACCTGATTTGTTGTCTGGTCGACCTCGACTTTGACGTCGATCTCGTCGGCCTGCGGCAGTTTGTTCTGGTCGGGGGCGTCAAACGACTCGGGCGAGCATGCTGCGAGTGTGCCGAGAGCGAGGACGATGGCTGCCGATTTGATATTTTTTATTATGGTTTTCATGTCTGATACGAGTTATTAATAATTGTTTTGAACAAGAGTGCCGAGGGCTTTGTCGATTTCAGACTGCGGTATGGGCAGATATTTTTTCGACTCGCTCCAGGTGTTTGTGCGGTAGCCGTATTGATCGGGCACGAGGACGGTGGCTGCTTTGCCTGTACGGATAAGGTCCCAGTAACGTTTGCCTTCGCCGACGAATTCGAGATGACGTTCTTCGATTATGTTGTCGAGGGTGGCAGTGACAGAGGTTAGGCCGGCGCGGCTTCTCACGCGGTCGAGATAGCCTTGTGCGTCGCCTGCGCCTGCGCCGCGGACGATGAGCTCGGCGGCGTTGAGCAGAGTCTCCGAGAAGCGGTAGATGCGGAGGTTGTTGTTCCAGTTGAGTTCCGGCGATGCTTTCTGGTCGGCGTTGTCACCGGTGTGGGCGGCATATTTCTCGAGGAAGAAGCCGGTGTCCTGATAGCGTTTGTTGTAGTCGGCACCGATGGCTCCGGCGTTCCAGCAAGTAGCGTCGCGGCGGCTGTCGGCTTCGTCATAGCGCTCATATGTCTCGAGTCGCACGGGGCAGAATCCCCAGCCGCCGTCGTGGCCGTCAGTGCCGCTGGGCCAGTTGTTGGGGCTGATGAGGGTGGGTAGGATTGTGCCGCCGGCAGCCAGTGGCGCACCCCAGTCGCGGATGGCGTTGTCGTCCTTGTAGTTTATCTCGAAGATCGATTCGTCGGTCCATTCGCCCGATTCCTTGAAGATGTTGGTGTAGTCGGGGTTGAGATCGTAGACACCGCTGGTGATTATATCGGTCATATATTTGAGAGCGGTTGAGAAGCGTGATTCGTCGTTCTGATACATGACTATTTCGGCGTAAAGCATATAGGCCATTGCTTTGGTGACGCGACCGAGGTTGTCGTCGGTCTCTTTCATGGGGAGTGCGTCGAGGGCGATGGCTGCCTCGAGGTCGGCGATCATGAAGTCATAGACCTCATCGGCTTTATATTGTGTGCCGAGATAGGGTGCGCCTTCGAAGTTTTTGTCGAAGTAGACCACGTTGCCCCAGAATTTCCATAGCCAGCTGTAGTAGAAGACACGAAGGGTGCGCACTTGTGCCTCATAGTATTTGGCGTTGTCTTCAGACATGTCGGAGATGCCTTTTTCCATATACTGAATCACGTCGTTGCAACGTTTCACGCCGCTGTAGGCATCGGTCCAGAGACCGGCGATGACTGCGGTGGGCTTGGCCTCGAAGTTCATCATATAATGCCAGTTGGCGTTGTCGGTCTTGTCGCTGCCGCCTACCCAGACGTCGTCGGCCATGATGTCAGACATCACGTTGAGGGGGTTATACTCGTTCATAGCCCAGTCAGGCCAGTGGAGGGGATCGTATGCTGCGACGACAGCTTCCCGGATTCGGGCGTCAGTGGTGAAATATTCGTCGATGGTTGTACGTGTCGGATCAGAGACGTCGAGGAACGAGTCTGAGCATGAGCTTACGGTCATGACTGCGGCCATCATAAGGCCTGCGGCACTGTATTTGTTTATTTTTGAAATTTTCATTGCGGTATTATCAAAAGATTAGAACTGGATATTGAAACCTACTGTCCAGATGCGCGGCTGAGGATAGACGCCGTAGTCGATGCCGAGCGATGTGCCGCCTGACGAGATTTCGGGATCGAAGCCGTGATATTTGGTGCAAGTGAAGAGGTTTTCGGCCGAAACATAGACTCTGAAGTTCTGCACGGCGACACGACGTGTGAGGTCGGTAGGCAGCGTGTAGCTCAGAACGATGTTTTTCAGGCGGAAGTAGTCGCCGTCATAGACCAGGAGGTCTGACGACTGCCAGTTGCGGCTGTCGCCGCGGACGAAGCGGGGAATGCGGTTTGATGTGCCTTCGCCTGTCCAGCGGCCGAGCATCCACGAGGGAAGGTTTGAAGCGAGGGCGTCTGTACGGCGGGTCGCGTCGTAGATGTCGTTACCCCATGTGCCTTGGAACATGGCGTTGAGGGCGATGCCTTTCCACTGAAGACCGAGGTTGAAGCCATAAGTCCAGTCGGGCATGCCTTTGCCGATCTTTGTGCGGTCGTCTTCGTTGATTGCGCCGTCGCCGTTTACGTCGACGAAACGTACGTCGCCGGGAACGGCTGTGTCTCCGTATTTGGCATTATAGGCGTCGGCCTCGGCCTGGTTCTGGAGGATGCCGTCTGTCTTGTAGCCGTAGAAGAAGGGGAAGGGCTGGCCGTTTTCGGCGCGGCTGATAGAGCCTGTGCCCTGGAATGAGTCGAGGTTGGCCCAGCCTTGTTCGTTGCCGTAGTCGATGAGTTTGTTCTTGAGATAGGTGAGGTTGCCGCCGATGTTGAAGGTGAAGTCACCGAAGTTGTGGCGGTAATTGGCTTCCATCTCGACACCCGAGTTGTCCATCTTGCCGACGTTGCCGACGGGGACGGATTCGCCGACGTAGGCGGGCACCTGCATGTTCATAAGCATGCCTGTTGTGCGTTTCTTATAATAGTCGATGCTGAAAGTTAAGGCGTTGTTGAATAGGCCGAGGTCGATGCCGACGTCGGTCTGGGTCGATTCTTCCCATTTGAGGTTTTTGTTGGGGAGCACCGATGCTTTCACACCGTTGATGACAGACTCGTCGCGGCCGAAGATGGCGTTGTTGCCTGAAGTGGCGAGGGCGATAAAGAGCAGGTCGTCGATGTTCTCGTTACCGTTCTTACCCCAGCTGAAGCGAACCTTGGTCGATGTCCACCATTCGGGACGTTTCTGCATGTAGGGCTCGTTGGTGAGGTTCCAGCCCAGTGAGAAAGAGGGGAATGTGGCCCAATGGTTGTTTGAACCGAAGCGGCTCGAGCCGTCGCGGCGGATAGTGGCCTGGAACATGTAGCGTGCGTCGTAGTCGTAGCTTACGCGGGCAAAGAGCGATGCGAGTTTTGATTTGATGTTGGGAGCGCCGCCCGAGGTCATGTCGCCGTCTTCGGCGAGGCCTGTCGAGGCGTTGATGTAGGGACGGCTTAAATCTGTGATGTGGTTGCGCGAACCGTAGAGGTAGTTGCCCGAACTCTGTTTGGCCGACTGGCCCAGGAGGACAGAGAAGTTGTGCTCTTTGATGCTCTTGTCGTAGCTCAGGATGTTTTCGATCTGCCATACAAGACCCATGTTGCGTTGTGAGTAGGCTGTAGAGAATGTCTTGCTTGAGCCTGAGCGGAGGTAGTAAGGCTTGTCATAGCCGTCGTTGCCCCAGAAGCTGAGGTCGGCGCCGTAGCTGATGCGGTATTTGATGCTGTCCCATATCTGGAGTTCGCCGATGAAGTTGCCGACAAATTTGTGACTCCAGCCCTTGCTTGCGGGAAGCGACATGTTGGCGATCGGGTTTGACATTTCCTGGTAGTTGCCGAAGACTTCGGGGTTGGTCAGGAGCAGGCCGTTTTTGCCGTATAGGGGTACATAGTTGGTGTTGCCTGCATAGTAGTCGGCCTGCTGTTTGGCGAGGTCGCCTTCGAGGTAGGGTGTCAGCATCGGTGATATCGACAGGGCCGAGCCGAGGGGTGAGCCCCATGTCGAGTTGGTCTCGATGCCGCGGCTTTTGATGCGGGCGTATGATGCGTTGACTGTGACCTTCAGATTGTTGAGGAAGCTGCGGTTTTTGGCTTCGTCGAAGACGGTGTAGATGTTGTTGCTGCGCAAGGTGAGACGCTCGTAATTTGAGCGGTCGAAGTTACCGCCGACGATACCGTCCTGGGTGTAGTAGCCGAGTGAGAGGAAGTAGTTGACCTTGTCGCTCGCGCCGCTGAGGCTGACCTGATGGTTCATCACCGGGGCGTTGTCGTTGAAGACGGCGTTCTGCCAGTCGAATCCCTTGCCGTAAGAGTAGGGGTTGGCGTAGGGGGCGGCGATGCCGGCGTTGAGAGAGCCTTCGTTCATCATGATTGCATACTCGGTGGCGTCGAGAACGTCACGGTGTTTCCATGCGCTCTGCCAGCCGTATGAGAAGTCATAGGTGATGTTGGTGCGGCCTTTCTGACCGTTTTTGGTAGTGACGAGGATGACACCGTTTGCCGCACGTGCACCGTAGACAGCACCCGATGCCGCATCTTTGAGAACCTCGATAGACTGGATGTCGTTGGGGTTGAGGTAGTCGAGACCGCCCTCGATAGGCATACCGTCGACGATGTAGAGGGGCTCGGAGTTATTGATAGTACCGATACCGCGCACACGCACACGGGCGGCGGCGCCGGGCTGGCCAGACGACGAGGTGACTGTCACACCCGAGGTGAGGCCTTTGAGAGCGTTGTCCATACGCACGGGCGATGTGACGGCGAGTTCGTCGTTGTCGATTTTTGAAATCGCGGCTGTCACGACGCTCTTTTTCTGGACACCGTAGCCGATGACTACGACGTCGTCAAGAACTTTAGAGTCTTCAGAGAGAATGACCGTCAGATGCTGACCTTCGGCAGCGGCGGTTACTTCACGGCTCTGGAAGCCTACTGAGCTGACAACAAGGACGGTCTTGACGGGCACCTTGATAGTGAAGTTGCCGTCAATGTCGGTGGTGACACCGACACCGGGTTGTCCTTTTACCATGACACTGGCACCGATAACCGGCTCGTTATCGGTAGCCGAGGTGACAGTACCTGTCACGCTGATGTCCTGGGCCATCACGTTCAGCACTGTCAGAAGGCTGATTAGGAATAATGATAGTTTTTTCATTACAAAAGGATTAGGTAATAGATTAGTTGAATAGTTATGTTGATTTTTACTTTATTTCAAAGTTCTTTGACAGCCGGCAGTCGCTGTCTCCGCCGACGGCGAGGGCAAATTCGCCGGGTTCGACAGAGCGGGTCATGTCGATGCCGTAGAAGGCGAGATCGCTGACGGGCAACTCGAATCTGACCTCGGCGCTTTCGCCCGGGGCAAGGGTGACGCGTCTGAAGCCCTTGAGCTCACGCACCGGGCGTGTCACCGAGCCTACTTTGTCTGTGACATATAGCTGGGCGACTTCGGTGGCCTTGCGCTTGTCGCTGTTAGTGAGTCGGAAGCTGACGGCGATGGTGTCGTCGCTGCCGTAGACTTCTTTGTCGAGGCTGAGGTCGCTGTAGTCAAACTTGCCGTAGCTCAGACCGTAGCCGAAGGGATAGAGCGGTCCGAAACCTGCGTCGAGCCAGAACGATGTGCAGCCTAATGAAGTCTGTCCGGCCTCAAGATCGATGTCGTCGATCAAGGTCTCCGAACCTGAGGCGGGGCGCCCCGTATTATTGCGGCTGTAATATGTCGGCACCTGGCCTACATGCTTGACAAATGTCACGGGGGCCTTGCCCGAGGGGCTTTCGACACCGAATATGAGGTCTGCGAGAGCCGGACCGCCCATTGTGCCGGGATGGAAGGCATAGAGCAGGGCATCTGATGCGTCGGCTTCGCGCCCTATGGTCAGCGGCCGGCCGGCCATGATGACGGTTATGAGGGGTTTGCCGGTTTTGGCAAGTTCGGCGATGAGCCGGCTTTGGTCGCCTACGAGGTTGAGGTCGGCCACGCTGTGTGCCTCACCCGAGAGTATCGACTCCTCGCCTACGGCGGCGATGACGACGTCGGCGTTGCGGGCGGCGGCGACTGCACGGGCGATGCCTGTGTCAGAGCGTTCGCGGCTGTATTTCAGCCCCGGTTCATAGATTATGTCGATCTTGTTGCCATATTGGTCGCGCAGGGCGTCGGCCAAAGTGACGGTGTGGTCTTTTTCGCCGTCGAATACCCAGGTGCCGAGTTGGTCGTGGGGTGCGTGGGCCATCGGGCCGGTGACGAGGATGCGTTTTACCCGGTTGCTGTCGAGGGGCAGCGTCGCATTTTCGTTCTTGAGCATGATGACACTCTCGAGTGCGGCGCGGCGTGCGACGTCGAGATGTTCCTTGCAGTATTTGACACTCTGCGGGTTGACGATGTAGGGATTCTCGAATAGACCGAGGCGGAATTTGACTCTTAATATATTGGCCACAGAGCGGTCGATGTCGTCCATGCTGACGGCGCCTTCGTCGATGAGCGATTTGATGTGTTCGAGATATGTGCCGCTCTCCATCTCCATGTCGACACCGGCGGTGAAGCCTTTGCGGGCGGCGTCGCGTCGGTCGGCGCAGAAGCCGTGGTTGATCATCTCGGCCACGCTCGCCCAGTCAGAGACGACAAAACCGTCGAAGTTCCACTCGCCGCGCAGTATATCGGTGAGTACGTGGCGGTTGCCCGAGGCCGGTATGCCGTCGTTGTCGTTGAACGACGACATGTATGTCAGGCAGCCTTCTTTACATACTTCCTCGAAAGGTGTGAGATAGATCTCACGCAACTGACGTTCGGGGATGTATGTTGAGTTATAGTCGCGTCCGGCTTGCGAGGCCCCATATCCCACGAAGTGTTTGGCGCAGGCGGCTATCGACGAGGAAGCGGCATTGTCGTCGCCCTGAAAGCCTCTGACCATGGCGCGGCCCATGTGCGATGTGAGATATACGTCTTCGCCGAAGCTTTCGGCTATGCGTCCCCAGCGCGGGTCGCGGGATATGTCGATCATCGGGGCGAATGTCCAGCGTATGCCGTCGCTCGAGGCTTCGACAGCCGCCACGCGGGCGCCGTCGGCGACGACAGCAGTGTCGAATGTCGCGGCCTGTCCCAGTGGTATGGGCATTATCGTCTTATAGCCGTGTATGACGTCGCGGGCGATGAGGAGCGGTATTCCCAGACGGCTGCGTGTCACGGCTATCTTCTGAAGCGAGTCGGAGAGCTCGGCCGACGGTACGTTGAGTAGCGAGCCGATGATGCCGTTCTCGATGCCGGGGCCGAAAAAATCGTTGTCACCCTCGGCGACAAAGAAACTGCGCTGGTTGAGCTGACCGATCTTTTCATCTACGGTCATACGTGACAACAGGTCGTTGACACGTTCTTCGACCGGTCGGGTGCTGTCTTTGTATATCGCGTCGCTGTCGTTTTTGCCGGTGCATGACGCCGTGATGCCCATGGCGAGGGCCACGCAGACAGTAAGATATGTCGTTTGCTTGATGTTCATGGTTTTAAGGTCGTGATGAAAAATAGAACGGATGTTTTTCCCCTTGCGGTCGCGGGCGCCGCCTTGCAAAGACCTGCGCCCGTGACCATGGGGCCAAACTTCTAAAACCAATTATTATTTATAAGTGAAATTGTATAGGTGCGAATGAAGTTGTATAAGTCAGTTCTTTTTGAAGACTCTGACATAGTCGATTTCGTATGTGGCGGGAAGGAAGCTCTCGTCGACGCCCATTGCGCCTCCCCAGTCTCCACCCCATGCAAGGTTGAGTTTGAGATAGAACGGTTTATTGAAAGGCCATGTGTCGTTATTGCCTTTTTTGTCGTTGGCGAAGTTGAGCAGCTGTTTGCCGTCGACATAGGTGCGGATATAATCTTCCGTCCATTCGAGAGCGTAGACATGAAACTCGTCTTCGGCTCCGGTAGTGAGCACTTCGGCAGTACGCTGTGTGCCCATGACGTGATTATAGGCCGCGCAGTGTATCGACGACGAGGTGTAGTTTGGGTGATAGCCGACTTCCTCCATGATGTCGATCTCGCCGCAGGCGGGCCATGCGCCGTCCTGCTTGGGCATCATCCAGAATGCGGGCCACGTGCCTTTGCCTTTGGGCAGCTTGAGGCGCGCTTCGAAGTAACCGTAAGTCCAGCTTTCCTTGGTGTTGACGCGGGCCGATATGACTTCGTTGCCGTCTTTGATAGCGTGTATTTTAAGGATGCCGTTGCTGATTTCGGCAGTCTTTTTGTCACCCTTTTTGCCGGCGACATAACGCTGGAGCTCATTGTTGACATAGCCGGGTGCCCATACTTCATACCACCATTGACTTTCGTCGGGCATATCGAATTTCGGATCGTTGAACTCGTCGCTCCAGACAAGGGTGTACCCATCGGGTGTGTTGACGAAGTCGCTCAGCTGTGTGACTTTTATTTCTTGCGATTCGTCGCCGTAGGCCACGGTTATCGTCGCTTCGCGCGTTGCGTTGCCGCTGTTCTCGTCTACTGTGGCCTTGAAGGTTTTCTCTCCGGCGTCGCCTTTGGTGTCGCCGAGTTTCAGCCACGTGGCCGAGCTGCTTATATTATAAGATGTGTTTGATGTGACGGTGAAGCTGATTTCAGACCGTTGTGCGCCCGCCGAGAGTGATTTTACACTCAAAGCTACCTGTGCCGTGGGATTCTGTTTGATTGTGACATTCTGCGATTTGCCGCCGCCGGTGATTGTCACGGTGGCAGTGCGGACTTCCATAGACGTGTTTGCCGTGACGGTGGCGGTGACTTCGGTCGTTTGATTTTTGATGCCACCCGACGGGAACAGTTTACACCAGTCGACATCTGATTTGATATCCCAGTTGGCTGTGGATGTGACTGTAAATGTAATAGTTTGTGATTTAGCCTCGGCTTCGATATTACTCTCTGATACTGAGATTGTTGTATTGTTATCGGGGGGGGTGGGCTCATCTTTTGAGTTGCCGCATCCGATAAAACCGATGGCTGCGAGTGATACAATTAAATAAGTACGAATCATGTCAATGTTTAAGGTTAAAGATGCTGTCGTATCATTAAGGTTAGGTAAATATTTTTCGCAAATTTAAGTTTTGAAAGATGCGATGTCAAGAATTTTAACTATTCAATAATACGTCAAGCAACATTTTTGAATACGTCATTAATTCGTCGCTTATTGTTAATTGTGTGATAAACAATAGATTGTATTTTAGTCTTATTTCGTCATGTTTTAAAACATCATTTTTTTGAGGTATGATAAAATCACTTAAATTTATTCAGGAAGTCGGTCAGTGATTCCTCTCTATCGAGATTGAGTTTTTTGCGCATACGGTAGCGTATTGTCTCGACCCCGCGCACTGACATGTTCATCAGCGGAGCGATTTCTTTGGTGGCGAGATTCATCTTGATATAGGCGCAGAGCAGAAGCTCGTTTGTTGTCAGGGCCGGATATTGCGAGCGTATGTTCTTGATGAAGTTGTTGTGGACGATGTTGAATTCGTTTTCGATGCGTTCGAGCACATTTCCCGACTCAAGGCTCGCCTCGATGCTGCTCTGGAGTATCATGAGCGATTTGCGCGTGGCGGCATCGCCTTTGAGACCGGCGCCGATATTTTTGATCTCTTCCTTGATCG
This sequence comes from uncultured Muribaculaceae bacterium, assembly GCA_910576935.1. Classification (GTDB taxonomy): domain Bacteria; phylum Bacteroidota; class Bacteroidia; order Bacteroidales; family Muribaculaceae; genus CAG-873. Next base: position 26,500 of record CAJTKG010000021.1, on the reverse strand, counting down.
ACATGAGGGCTTCGTTTTTGTTGGAGAGATTGAGCAGAAGGTTGATGATTTCCTGAGATTTGTGCTCGAGCTCATTATGTAGGTTTTCTTTTTCAAGTTCGTCAATTTTGCGGTCTTTCATTTCGTCGATGCTCTCGAATTCGGCTTTCTGGCGTGCGATGAATGCATCTTTTGCGTTTATAAGTCTCTGTTGGCGCGAGTTGATTCGGCGCCTGAGCATTAAGAATGCCGACAGCGCTGTCGCAATACATATAATAATAGTCAATACGATAAACCATAGCCGCCGATACCACGGATGCTCTACTTCAAAGCTTACACTGCTTATGTGTTCGCGCCCGTCGATGAGCAAGGTCTTGATTTCAAAGACATAGTCGCCGCCGTCGAGATTGGTGTATTCTTTTACGGTATTCATCGACGGTGAGCTCCACGGGGCGTCGTTGAGTCGGTAGCTGTAGCCCTTTATCATTGACAGGTATCGGTCGGGAGCGCTGAATTCGATGACTACCGAGTTGTTACGATGAGAGATATGAAGCGCCTTGTTGCGATTTGAAAATGAGTTGCTGACGATGACGGAGTCCTCGACATTTTTCATTCTGATATGGTTTATGACGCCTGCTGTTCCGTCGGTGTCGGGTGTGTATACTTTGCTGAAATTGAATACGGTATAGCCGCTGTAGTTGGGATATATCATCGTCGTGTCGTCGAAGGCAAACATGGCTACGCAAAGATTCAGCGGACGGGCGTGTTCGGGTATGACAGGCAGACGCCGTATGTCTTCGGCAAGGCTTACGCGACAGCGTATTATCTCGCGTGGAGTGAGGGCATATATATAATCTTTGTCACGCCATATTTTGAGGAGGCTTTGCACGCCGATGCGCTTTTCGAGCGGTGTGTCGCGCACGATGGTGTCGCCGGCGGCGTCGTAGATGAAAGCTCCCTCGGAGGTGGCGAAGTGTATGTTGTCGTCAATCTCGCTTATCGAAACGTCATTGACCGACGGCAGACCCTTTTCGATGCCGTAAGATTTCGATTCGACTACTTTCATGTCGTCGAGATCGATTTTCAGACGTACGGCCCCCACCGCGCTTTTGAAAAACCATACATGGCCTTCGGCGTCCTGGGCCATATTATAAACACTGTCGTCGAGGCCGCCGACGGTGCCTGCAAGAGACCAGTCGCCGTCGGCCGAGCGTTTCAGCAGGGAGATGCCGGCGTATGTGCCTGCATAGCAGAGACCGTCATGCCCTTTGACAGGCAAAAGCTGCCACACACCGCTGAGGCCGTCGATGCGGCGCGATGTCTCACCGTCTATTTCTATCAGGCCGCGGTCGTGGAGACAGAAAAGCCTGTCATCGAGTTCGGCAAGACCCCATACCTGACCGTAGTTGTTGCCGACGCTGCGAAGTTGTGAGATGCTGCTGTTGTCTGTGGGCGTGTCGCAGCAGAATAGTCCGCGGTTTGTGCCGAGATATATCTTGTGCCTGTGGGTTATGGCGGCATATCCGGCACCTATGCGTTGCCCCGGACTGATGAGTTTTGTTACCGGATCGGTCAGGTTTATCCGGTCGATGCCGTTGTCGAGGCCTACCCACAGATCGCCGCGCCGGTCGAAAGCAAGCGACAGCACGGTGTTGTCCTGAAGCCCGAGGCTTTGATCATAGATGGTGGTACGCTCTGATGTGAGATCTACGACTGCGACACCGTTGAGTATCGATCCGAGGGCGAGGTAGCGTTTGCCGGAGACGGCGGCACAGAAAATTTCGTTATGGCTGATGAAATCGCCGGCGACATCAAATTTCGAGAGGTTACGCCCGTCATAACTGTACAGGCCCGAGTTGACGGTGACGATCAGCAGCCGGTCGTCATATGGAAGTATGCCCCTGATGCGCATGCCCCGTAGTTCGTCTGTGCCGTGGGCTGTGAGTATGGCATCGCCGACAAGCATTTTGAGGCCTTCTTCGGTGCCGAGGTAGAGGACACCGTTGACCATGTTCGAGCAGTCGAGTTTGACCGGCGAGTTGATTGTGGAGTGACGCCGCCCGCTGATGCGCAGTATGCTTTGGTCGGCCTGTACGAAGATGATGTCGTTGTGGTTATAGATGCCCCACATATTACCGGTCAGCCTGTCTTCGCCTATGCTGTCGCTAAGGCAGGTATACTTCATGAAGCCGCGTTTGTCGGGACTCAGGTAGCCGAATTCGTTGATGCCGCTGATATATATGCGTTCGTGTTCTCGGTCGGCGCAGACGGCTCTGGCGTCAAGACCGTTGTTGAATCTGTGTGCCGTCCATTGGTTGCCGTCATAGCGGTAGATGCCGTCTTTGTTGGCGAAGAACACAAGGTTGTCGTCGAAGACGCCGATGTCCCATGTCTGACCGCCTTGCCCCAGGGAAAGATCGCTGAAGTTGTCGATGAAGTGGTGGCCTATGGCCGATGCCGGCATGTCTGTCACCAAAGCCGACAATGCCGTCGTCACTGCTATGAAACTTGATTTTAATGCGTTGATATATTTGATAATGTGATGATTCATGGTGGTCTATAATGCAAAATTAATAAAATCTTATAGAATTTTATTATTTTTGTGAGACTAAAACATATCATAACAATGAAAAGAATCTCGATTATAGGCGCCGGTGCCATGGGCGGCGCAATTGCCGCCGGACTTTCGCGGGCCGGCTACACGGTGACGGTCAGCAATCGTTCGCGCGGTAAACTTGACGCTCTCGCCGACGAATACGGCGTCGCCGTGACGCTTTCCAATGTCGAGGCTGTCAAAGACGCCGACGTTGTCATCTTGGCCGTGAAACCTTATGTGCTGCCTGATGTGATCGCCGGGGTCGCTCATGAAATCGACTATAACCGCACGGTTGTGGCCTCGCTTGTGCCCGGTTTTTCGCTCTCCGATCTGCGTGAAGCTCTCGGCGTCGGTGCTTCGGGCGCGGCTATCGCGCGTGTCATGCCCAATACGGCCGCCGCAGTGGGCCGGAGCATGACCTTTGTGTGTCTCAACCCCGAGGCCCGCAGTTACGAAAACCTTTTCATGGAGATGTTTGACTCAATAGGCATGACTGCTGTGGTCGACGAACGACTGTTCGGCGCAGCCACCGCCCTTTGTTCGTGTGGCATAGCCTATGCCATGCGTTATATACGCGCGGCCTCGGAGGGCGGTGTGGAGCTGGGCTTCAGAGCCTCCGAGGCTTGTGAATATGTATGCCGCACTGTCGAGGGCGCTGCCGCTCTGATAGAAGCGCAGAAGATCCATCCCGAGGCGGCGATAGACAATGTGACAACTCCCGGCGGATTGACTATCAAGGGTTTGAATGCGATGGAAAAATCGGGTTTCACCGCGGCTGTCATCGGCGGCCTAAAAGCATCGTCCGGCAAATGAACAAGGTTATACTGCTTGGCAATGTGGGCAAAGATCCGCAGATGAGGTTTGTCGAGCGCAGGCCGATAGCATCGTTTCCGCTTGCGACGACCGAGCCGGCACGACGTGCGCCAAACGGTGTCGAGATACCGGAGCGCACTGAGTGGCACAATATAGTCATGACTGACAGCCTGGCCGAATTTGCCGAAAAATATATACGCAAAGGGCGTCGGATGCTTGTCGAAGGTACTCTGCGCACCCGATACTGGGAAGACCGCAATACGATAAAGCACACGATCACTGAAATCTATGTAATCTCGTTCGAGATGCTGTGATCAGTCGACCGGACCGAGCTCGATGATAGCACCCGTCGTGGGGTCAAGCCAGAGTTTTGACGGTTCTTTCTTGTCTGTAAACAGTTTCGGGTCAAGACCGAATGTCACGCCGAGCTGCGACAGTGCCGTTTCGGTGCGGCCTATTTCCTGCCCGTCATAGCTCAGGCGTATCACGGCCGTGCCCGGTATGTTGTAGGCCAGTCCCCCTTTGGGGAATGATTTTGTCTCGCCTTTCTCGTTGACAGGTAGTGAGCCCTCGTTGATTATGTCCATTGACAGATATATCGGGCTGCCGCTCAGGTCGTTGATGTCGACGATGCCGTCAACGGGCGACAGTCTGGCGAAGATCTCGCCGTTGACACTCTCGCTGTCAGGCTCGAATGTTATCGTCGAGACGGTTGTGTATTTTTTTGTCGTGCCTGTAAACATGGCCGTGAGGGCATCTTCCTGCGCTGTCAGATTGTCGAGCACCAGTTGCAGCGATTTGCCGTCGGGCGGAGTGTTTTCGGCCTGCCCCGAGATAAGATCCGAGCGCGTCTCGCGTAACTCGAAGATGCGCTGGGCAACGAGGTCGGCGCGTTTCGACAGCGACGAGCTCATTGTCATCTCCCGGGTGATTGCCTGGCGTGCGGCGTCGGTCTCGAGCGCGGTGGGGACGGCTTTCATGGCCTCCGGGAGCTCGGTCTCCGGCAGTTCCGGCAGCCGGTCGGTGTTGACAGCCACGGGGCAGTTGTTGTCGGCGAGTATGATATAGGGCGTGGCGCCGGCCTTGAACTGCACAAGCCAGCGGTTGTCGTTGTCGGCGACACCTCGCGGTGTGAAAGTCACGCTTTTTATTGTCACACTTTTCGACGGCGCTGTGATGGCGTTGTCGACCCCGAGTTTGAGACGCGAGTAGTTGTAGAACGGTCCGGGAGTACACTCGGTGTGCTCAGCCTCGATGGTGATGTCGACGACAGTCGTGGGCAGGCTGTAGATAAGACCGTATTCGTTGGCTTTCGACGCTGTCAGACGCTGGGCGCTCTGGGCTGCTGCCGGTGTGAGCGCGACCAGTCCGGCGGCGAGTGTTGTTAGCAGCTTGTTCATTGTATCTTTGTTTTTTCGTTGCTGTTATCCATTATGCTTTTTATTGCTCGGCCTATGTTGTCGGCGACATCGTCGGCTGTCGTGCCGTATGTACCGTTGGCTTCTTCGGCGATGCGCCCCGCCACACCGTGTATATACACACCGGCCACAGCTGCGATTTCGGGCTTGAAACCCTGGGCCATGATGCCGGCTGTCAGACCGGTCAGCACGTCGCCCGTGCCTGCCGTGGCGAGTGCCGTCGTGCCCGATGAGTTGAAAAACACCTTGCCGTCGGGACGTACCGTGGCTGTGTAATATCCTTTCAAAACTATGATTATTTTATAGTAGCGGGCGATTTCAATGGCCTTGAGCAAGCGTGCCTCCGATGAAGGCTGAGGCCCGAATATACGGTCGAATTCTCCGGCGTGAGGCGTCAGTACCGACAGCGGCGGCAGATAGTTGAGCATTGTCGGCCTCAGAGCTATGCAGTTGAGGGCGTCGGCGTCGAGGATCACCGGACGGCTGTTCGCCCCCGCCACTTTGAGAAAATTCTCGAGGGCGCGTATAGTGCGGTCGGTCGTACCTATGCCCGGACCGATGGCTACGGCCGAATGGTTGCGGCGCAGTTCAATGTTTTCGATGGCGGTGTCGGCGGTGTCGCTTTCGAAGAGGGCGCTCGGCACCGAACTTTGCATGATGAAATATCCGCAGCGCGGCGAATGGCATGTCACCTTGCCGCAGCCCGAGCGTGCCGCAGCCTTTGTGGCGAGCACGGCGGCACCCATCATGCCGTATGAGCCGGCGAAGATGATGGCGTCGCCGTAATCGGCTTTCGATGAATTGAAAACCCTCACCGGCAGCAGTCGGTTTATGTCACGCCGCTCGATAAGATAGTGCGATGTCTTGGCGCGTGACACAGCCTCGCGGCTCAGACCGATGTCGATCACTTTCCACCGGCCGACCAACTCGGCGTTCTCAGCCGTGAAAAACGACAGATGGGGCATCCCGACGGCCAGTGTCAGATCGGCGTGGATGATGTTGCGGTTGATGAGACCCGACATAGCGTCGGATGCAAGCCCCGACGGAGCGTCGATAGAGATGATGACAGCCCCCGACTCGTTGATGTTTCTGACCATGTGCTGATAGCCACCCGTCAGCGGCTCGGTATGGTCGCCGCCAAACAGGCCGTCGACGATGATACAATCACTGTCGAGGTCGGGCATAGCAAAACGAAGCCCTGTGACCTCGACGATATTCCCTTCGGGACACATTTCCTTGAAACGGCGGAGCGACATCTCGCATTCTCGGTTGAGACGATTGCCGCCGATATTGAAAAGATATACTACAGGCTTGTAACCGAGATGGTTGAGAAATGTGGCGGCCGTTATGGCATATGCGCCGCAATTATCATAGCCCGCAAAGATGACTATGCGCCGGTCTGTCGACGCAAAGGCTGTCACTTCGGTCGTCACAGCCTCGCCGACACGATCGATGAAGTCTATCATTTCTATACCTTGTTCGGCTATAGACTCTTCGATTATCTTTTTAATATTTTCGCTTGAAAATATCTTCATGTTCAGCTTTTAAATAGAAACAGTCACAATGTGGCAAAGCCGCGGTGTCGCAGCTCCCAGGGCAACTCAGACGCAAAAGTAGTCAAAATATCGTTAAGCTCAAACCATCCGGCATTAAAACACATTAAACATTTACAGATGTCATAGGCATGAAATATTGCAGTTAATAAATGTTAAGGCTGCTATAATTCCCGGTATTAATGTATAACTTGCATTATGTTTGAATCATGGATGGAGCATATTAACCTCGGATGGATTTACTATGTTTTCTGGACAGTCTATTTTGCAACGGTTATAACGATCATAGGCGTCATCATCTCGGAAAACCGTAATCCCGTGAAGTCGCTGGCGTGGGTCACAGTCTTGTTTCTTTTACCCATAGTCGGCATTGTGCTCTATCTCTTTTTCGGTCGGAGTATCAAGAATACACGTATGATCTCACGTCGTAACCGCCGCAGGCTCAAACGCAAAGAGCGCGCCGCGCCCGTTAAGATCCGTCGGCTCGACCTGTCGACAGAGTCGCGTCAACAGATCTATCTTGCCCGGTCGCTCACCGGTGCTCATGTCTATGTCGGCAACGAAGTCGATATTTTCGGCGACGGAGCGTCGAAGTTCGAGAGCCTCAAACGCGACCTGCGCTCCGCGACGGCATACATCCACATGCAGTATTATATCTTCGAGGACGACAGTATAGGCAGCGAGATCAGAGACATCCTCATCGAGCGTGCCCGCGCCGGAGTCGCGGTCAGGTTGATCTACGACCATGTCGGTTCGTTCAAGGTGCGCCGCAGCTTCTTCAAAGAGATGAAAGAGGCCGGCATACGGGCCTATCCGTTCTTCAAAGTGTCTTTCCCGCCATTTGGCACGCGCATCAACTGGCGCAACCATCGCAAAATTGTCGTTATCGACGGACGCGTCGGCTATATTGGCGGCATGAACATCGCCGACCGCTATATTGACGGCGGTAAATTCGGCTGCTGGCGCGACACGCACCTGCGCGTCGCCGGCTCGGTCGTCACGTCATTGCAGTATTCCTTTGCCGTAGACTGGCATTTTATGGGGCAGCCGTTGATTGCCGATGATCCGGCCGAGCCTGTCACACCCGCCGGCGCCGATGTCTGCATGCAGCACCTCACTTCAGGCCCCACCTCGCAGTGGAGCAACATCGCCTATGTCTTCCATAAAGCCATCTCCAACGCAAAACGGCGTGTCTATATCCAGACCCCTTATTTTCTGCCTACCGAGGGCCTTCTCAAAGCACTGCAGACAGCAGCACTTTCGCATGTCGACGTGCGTATTATGATACCGCGCCGCGGCGACTCGGCCATGCTCGGCTATGCCGCAGCTTCGTATATCAGCGAATGTCTCCGTGCCGGCATAAAAATATACATGTATGAGCCGGGCATGCTCCATGCCAAAACCATCGTTGTCGATGACGAGTTCTCGACCGTAGGCTCGACAAACTTCGACTTCCGCAGCTTTGAACATAATTTCGAGTCAAACATGTTTATGTATTCGCGTGAAGTCAATGCCCGGCTGACAGCAATGTTCCGCGAAGACATGAAACAGTCGACCCGCATTCGCCCCGACGAGTGGCATCGCCGTCCGATAATAAAAAAATCAATCGAATCGATTTTACGCCTCCTTAGCCCGATACTTTAAAAAGCGAGCAAAAAAAGAATGTCTCTTTTTGCTCTGAGTGTCAATGTGTTTAAAAATAAAATGAAAAAATATTACGAAAAAAGCATCAAAACATTTTGCAGTTTCGTCAAAAAGCCATAACTTTGCATCGCAAAAGCAAAAAACGAACATTGATTTAATGCGAAAATAGCTCAGTTGGTAGAGCACGACCTTGCCAAGGTCGGGGTCGCGGGTTCGAGTCCCGTTTTTCGCTCAAATCAGTCTCAGACAAAAAAGAATGATTAAATGTCCGGGTGGTGGAATTGGTAGACACGCTACTTTGAGGGGGTAGTGGCCGTTAGGCTGTGTGAGTTCGAATCTCATCTCGGACACCTTGAAAAAACCAAATATTTAATTTAAAATATTTGGTTTTTTCGTTTTTATACCCTTCAATCCTCTCTCGACCATCTTTCATGAGCCGCGCGTCTATGTCCGTTTTCGATACTATTTGAAAATAAATGCGGTTATGTCTTTTATTTTAGGACACTATGGATAAATTATATATGAAGGCCCAAATTGCGATGCGTCAAAGTGGTACTGACGGAAAATCCTTTACATAAGGTAAAAATATTACAGGCTTATTTTGATGCCATGCTGTTAAAGGACCTGGCGGAACATTACAGGCTGTCCAATATAGAAGTGTTGCGCTACTATCTGAAGCGTATTATGGCAAATCTCACAAAACAGACATCAATACGTGCCATACATAGTGATATAAAATCCAGAGGTCTTAAAGTAAGCAAAGATAATCTTTATGACTGGGCGAATTATGCTTGCGACATATTTATGTTTATCCGCATTTCCAATTACAGCAAATCATTGCAAAAAACAGAAAGTTCACAGCCTAAATATTACTGTATAGACAACGGGTTGCGTGATGCGGTGCTGTTGCCCCAAAGTGGTGATAATGGAAAGAAACTTGAAAATACGGTTTTTCTACAACTTTACCGCCAACGCACTCCTGTTGACCGAATATTTTATTATCAGGGAAAAGGCGAATGCGATTTCGTAGTACAGCGTGGAATTGAGATTGACAGACTTATCCAAGTGACATGGGATATGGTGGATGATGAAACGCGCCGAAGGGAAATCAACGGAATTGCAGAGGCCGCAGAAGCTACCGGTTGCAGAAATTTATATATTATAACAGCCGACACAACTGAGGAAATCGAACTTGACAACGGCTTGACTATACATGTTCGTCCGGCATGGAGATGGTTATTGAATATCTGACAGCACGATCGTTAAATGTTTTTTTGTAATTTTGTAGTCAGACGCCCGTAGCGGTTACGGGTACATTATATTTAATTGCTTATGGATAAAGATTGTATTTCTAAGGAACAGGATTCGTCAAGTGATTCGCATTATGCATTAAAAGACCGTATCATATCATTCGTCTGGCAGCATCTCATATTGATTGTCTCATTGTTTGTGATGACTTTCGGTGTCGCTCTGTGTGTCAGATCAAATTTCGGCAGCAGCGTCATTTCGGCCATACCGCTTGCCATGACCCTTGCGGGCGACAACGCACAGGCGCCTCAACTGTCTATTGGTGAATACACCTACCTGATGAATGCCGTGCTTGTGGCTATACAGATTATCGTTTTACGCCGTAGATTCGAAGCCGTCCAGCTCTTTCAGCTTGTGATAGGATTTTTCTTCGGCTTTCTGCTTGACGTCAACATGTGGCTGACTCAATCGGTCGTCTGCACCGGATTATGGTCAAAAATTGTCATTCAGTTCGTCGGATGCCTTGTGCTCGGCATCGGTATATCGGTCGAGATAAGATGCGGTTCGGTGACCATGCCGGGCGAAGGAGTTCCCGCAGCCCTGAGCAAAGCCACGGGCGTCGCTTTCGCCAAAGCCAAGATCTGTGTCGACATCTGTCTTGTGGTAGGCGCCATCGCGCTATGTTATGTCTTTTTTGGCCATTGGCTGTGGAATGTTGTTGGCCCCGGCACCCTCTTCGCAATGTTTTTTGTCGGTATGGTCGTCCGCTTCTGTGACAGCCGCATGGGGCCGGTTGATCGAATACTGAATTATACACCCGCACTTCCTCGCTTTCTCTACGGCCTCGCCCGCTATATCTACCGCCGGTAAACCGATGTCGAAACGATGGTGGTAACTGTCTGTACTCCGGCGGTCTGTATCATCACGCTTGGAGAGAAGTAAAATTAACGAAAGTATTTTGTTTGGTTTTATGAATCTATAGAGCTGAGCTTATTTGGCACTGACCATTGGATATAATCCAAATTTTATTAACTTTGCATCTGATAAGGAAAAACCTTATCACTATATTTGATCATCAAGAAGCGTTATGTCTTCTTCTTGTAAGTGAAAAGCCTAGGAAACTTAAATCACGAGAACAAGAGATGGCAGACGGTTCCCGCGCATAGCGTGGGGCTGTTATTCCCACATCTGTTCTCAAAGGTTTTCCTAGCACCTTCACTTTAAGACGTGGCATACAGTTCCACGCTTCTGCATTTTTAATGGTTCTTGGGGGCTGGGAACCACATAATAGACAATCATGAAAAGATATTGCTTAATGCTGGTTGCAGCTGTGTTTGCCGTATGCGCATGGGGAAAAGACATAAAGATAGTCGTGATCCCCTCCGAGGCTACAATCAAAGTTAACGGCTCCTACTACGGCGATGGGAGCGCAGTCCTCAAAATCAAAAAGAACGACTTTGTGTCGCTCGAATGTAGTTGCCCGGGTTATGAGACGCTGAACACCCGTATCTATGGAAATGACGACCGAAAAACCATAGAAGTCAAGCTCAAAGAAGATATGTTGTTGAAACAGACAACAGAATCTTCTGTCGCCAATAACTTTTTTTCAGTGAAAGTGAATAAGTCGCTTTACTCTGACGACCCCTCGGGAAAACGTAATTCTGAAAATGCCTGGAAGATGGCACACAGCGTGCTTCTAAAATATTTCGATGAGATTATGACCTCGGATGCGGCTTCGGGCTTCATTCAAACGCCATGGCTTTACAAAAACTATGTGGAAGCGGGAAAAACACTCCGTTGTAGGGTCACCATTAAGGAATCAAACATTGGCGGCGACTTGACATTCCAGATAAAACTTGCATCCGAAATGGCTCCCATACAAGGACGAAGCCGTGAGGAATCATTCCTTGAAACCAATCGTATAATGAAAGAGTTTGAGACTCTGATAAGTGAGTTCCAATCTCGTCTTGGTGAAAAATAAGATGCTTATGTTGCGTTTGGCAATAACATTTATCGGAGTTTTCCTTTTAGCCTTTGCTGATGCTTCGGCTCAATTAGATGAAGTCGGTAGCAAAATCAACAAGTTTTTGGGAAAGGAAAAGGAGATAACAATTGTTGTTATCCCGTCCGATGCGACAATCAAAGTCAATGGATCTTATTACGGAGAGGGAGCGGCAAAAGTAAAGATTAAGAAAAAAGACTTCATCTCACTTGAATGCTCCGCTCCGGGATATGAGACATTGACCACTCGTGTTTATGGGAATGACGGACGTAAAACCATAGAAATTAAACTCAAAGAGGATATGCTCTTGAAACAGACTTCTGAATCCTCGGTTGCTAATAATTTCTTTTCCGTTAAAGTCAACAAATCACTATATTCTGACGATAAGAAAAGCGGTAGACGAAACGCCGACAACGCCTGGAAAATGGCTCATAGTGTTCTCCTGAAATATTTTGATGAAATTTTGACGTCCGACATGGCATCGGGATTCATACAAACTCCGTGGCTTTATAAAAATTACATCGAGGCCGGGAAAACGCTCAGGCATAGGGTCACGATAAAGGAATCCAATATCGGAGGAGAACTCACATTCCAAATTAAACTCACATCCGAAATAGCGCCTACGCAAAGCCGCAGCAAAGAAGAATCCTTTATGGAAACTAATCGCATCATGAAAGAGTTTGAACCGCTTATTAGTGAATTTCAAACTCGATTGGGAGAAAAATAAAAAACATACTCATTAATAACAAAATGACAAGAAAAATAATCATATCCATTGCGTTGGTTGTTTCGATTTCGACCAATGCATTCAGTCAGTTGAAAGAAACTTTCGACTCCAATTCATGGCAGTGGACCGAGTATTCCGCAGACCTCGGCAAAGCCTATATCATAGAGGGTGTAATGCGTTTGGAAAGTAAATCAGATAACAATAACACCCCATTAGCAGAAATGGTCGCCAATGTAGCCACCCACTCATTCCTGCCAATGGATCCGGCAAAGGGATTCGACATCAAGTGTACCGCAACTGTTGAAAAGTTTGAGGGTAAAAAACAATTCGGAATAATCCTGGATTACCTCGATGATATGAATTGCATTGTGTTCATGATAAAGGGTGATTGCGCTTGGCTCTACAAGATGAAAGAGGGTAAAATCGTCGGACAGCAAAAAAACCAGTTCAAGCTCCAAAAAGGAAAGAAAACCACATCGCTGGATATAGAGGTAATCTATATGGGAGGTGAACTTGAATTTCGTGTAAATGATGTACAAGCACTATTGTGCAAATATGTCCCTATCACCTCCAACGGATTCGGCTTTTTTGCTTTCGGCAAATGCAAAGTTGATTTTGATGATGTCGAAATTATTAACTGAGAATAGACTCCCCTGATTTATTTTTCAGCTTCTCGACAATGCTATGCGGGGAGTGTTTGATGGACTAAAAGTACCATGATTGTATGATTCCCTGTTACATATGAATGACTGAAGCTATTGCCCCCGGTATAGTGGTTTCCCATTATATCGGGGGCTGTGATTATGCCGGTGGTCAGCTGAAGATCTTTTTTGATTGCGGTGGATGCCGAAACTCTGTTGATATAATTTCAATTCGGGAAGCGGCGGTTTGGATTTTTGTTATTACCTTTACAGAAAATTTCAGAGCCTGCATGATGAATCGAAAAGGTAAACTATATTTCCGTTACGGCACGATGGGGTCGGCAAAAACCGCCTTGCTCCTGACAACGGCATATAACTTTGAAGAACGCAATATCAACTATTTGTGTCTCAAACCGGTTATCGACACCCGTGAGTCGCGCAATGTGATACGCTCGCGTATCGGCATCGAGCGCGAATGCCGTTGGATCTACCACGACACAAACCTCTATGAGCTTGTCAAGGACGTATATCGTGAATCCGGTACCGTCATCGACTGGTTTCTGATTGACGAGGCTCAGTTTCTGACCGAGCAGCAGGTCGATCAGCTTTCGAGGGTCGTCGACGATTTCGGCAGCAGTGTTATCTGCTTCGGCCTACGCACAGACTTCAAGAGTCGCCTTTTCGAAGGTTCGCGGCGTTTGTTTGAGTTGGCCGACACCATTGATGAGATAAAATCGACATGCAACTGCGGCAACAAGACCATAATAAACGCGCGTATCGATGCCAACGGCGATTTTGTCGAAGAAGGCGCTCAGGTCGAGATCGGTGGCGATGACCGTTATGTCGCCGTGTGCCGCAAATGCTGGCGTAACAAACGCATCGAGCAGAGCTCGCGTGCGGTATTGCCTCTTTTCGACGATGAGGCCGGTAATAATGAAGATATTTGAGTTTAACACATCACATAATTTATGATTCTCTGTCAGATTTCAGACGCAGAAAGATATAAAAACATATCGCCCGCCATTGCCGAAGCGATCGAATGGCTCGGCGCGCACCTAAAAGACGACTTTGTCAAAGGCTCTGTCGAACTCGGCGACACGGGTATACGTGTAAACAGCGAGGAAGTCGCTCTTCGCCCGCGTGAGAATGCCGTTCTTGAGGCACATCGCCGTTATATAGACATCCATGTGCCCCTCAAAGGTCGAGAGTCGATAGGGTGGGCCGCAGTCGAAGGCCTCAACTATCCCCGTGACAAATATGATGAAGAGAGCGACATAATCTTCTATGGCGATTCGGCCACGACCGTGCTCCATGTGAATGTCGGCCAGATAGCCATATTCTTCCCCGAAGATGCCCATGCGCCAAACATCGGCCTCGGCAATCACCGCAAACTCTGCATCAAAATACCGGTCTGACGGCCATAAACCGCAGTCGTATTCAGACAGTTCAAACACGTCTGCCTGTTTATGTGTTTAATAAATATGAAACGAATATCCATCACACTGACGCTTGTCGCTCTGGTTGTCGCCGCTGCCTTTGGCCGTGATTTTACCGACGAGTCGTTGCCTTATCGCGTTAACTATAAGTGGGGCCTGATAAACAAGCAGGCCGGTCACGCAACATTGACACTCAAGGTCCACGACGACCATTATGCCGCTGTGCTCACGGCGGCCTCCGAGCCATGGGCCGACAGGATATACATGGTGCGCGACACTCTGCGCGGCCTGATTGACCGTGACGGTTTCCGGTCGACGTATTACGAGAAAATCGCCCATGAAGGTGGCGAAAACAAACACGACGTCGTCAGATTTGTCTACAATGGCGACGGCTCGGTCACCGGACTGTGCGAACGCCGTGTCGAGAAAAAAGGCAAGATCGTCAAAGACGAGCGCCGTCGCCTTGATGCCGAGGGTGTTACCGTCGACATGCTGAGCGCTTACTATTACATGCGCTCGCTGCCTTACGAAGACTGGCGTCCCGGCCATACGCTGACCATAAATATTTTTTCGGGCAAGCGCAAAGAATTGCTGTCGATAAAATACCATGGTATCGAGACCGTCAGCGTCAAAAAGAAAAATTATAAATGCTATCATATAACATTTATATTCACTTCAGACGGGGCCAAGAAGACCTCCGACGACATGGACGCCTGGATCAGCGCCGACGACAGACGCATACCGATAAAACTCGAAGGCAAACTGCCTGTCGGTAAGGTCCACTGCCTCTATGACGGAAATTGACATGACTGTTTGACGTTGAATATGGCTGACGAATCTCTAAACATATCACAGCAGACCGGGTTGCAGCAGAAGCTCAATCCGCGTCAGGTCATGTTCGGACGTTTTCTCGAGATGACGCCTCCCGAGGTCGAAGATGCCGTCCGTCGTGCCGTCGACGAGAATCCGGCCCTCGAAGAGAAATCAGCCTCTGACAATTTCGAATCCATCGACGACTTCAACGAGACAGCCGAAGAACTTCAACGTGCCGACTATGGCAGCGACGACGATATACCGTTCTATCGTCTCGAAGCCAACAACCGTTCGGCCGACGACAGCGATTACGAACCGGTACTCACCGATAGCGCCACATCGCTCTATGAAGCTCTCAAAGAGCAGCTTGCCGAACTCGATCTCGACAGCCGTGATACGACTGTCGCCGAGTATATCGTCGGCAGTCTTGACGACAACGGCTACCTCACCCGCGGTCTTCCCGAGATAGTCGAAGACCTCGAGATTCGCGAGGGCATGGATATTACGCTCGCCGATGTCAAGCGGGTATTCGCGCGTGTCCGCAGCCTCGATCCTGCCGGCGTCGGCGCGGTTGATCTCCGTGATTGCCTGCTGCTGCAGATCGATCGGGTGCCACGCTCGCTTGAAGCGCGGGTAGCACGCGAGATTATAGCCGACTGGTTCGACTTGTTCTCAAAGAAACACTTCGACAAGATACGTTCACACCTTGGTATAGACCGCGACGTACTTGCCGGAGCAATAGAGTTTATCACGACTCTTAATCCCAAGCCCGGCTCTCTTCTCGAGACGGTGACGCCTACCGACCGCCTGCGCCACATCGTGCCTGACTTCAGCGTCGACGTCGACAGCGACGGACACGCCACGGTCTCGCTTTTGAGCCGTACGCCCGAGTTGGCTGTCGAGAGCAGTTTTGACTTGCCTGACAGTGGCACGCCGTCGACCGACCGCCGCCGGCGCGAGGCCGATATCTTTATCAAAAGACGTCGCGACGACGCCCTCGCTTTCATCAGAATGCTTGAGATGAGATCGCAGACGCTTATGGCTGTTATGGAGAGCATTGTCAAGCTACAGCCACGCTTTTTCGCAACCGATGACCCCTCGGCAATCAAACCGATGATAATCAAAGATGTCGCCGAACTCACCGGCCTTGACATCTCGGTGATATCGCGAGCCACGACAGGCAAATATGTCCTTACGCGTCACGGAGTCTACCCCTTGAAGATGTTCTTTAACGAGCGTCCCAAAGAAGACGTCGACATGTCGTCGCACGAGATCGTCGAGGCGTTGAGAAAAATAATAGACAACGAAGACAAGCACAGGCCCCTCAGTGACGAAGCGCTCAGACAGCGGCTCGCCGACGCCGGCTATGACATAGCCCGACGCACCGTAACCAAATATCGCGAGCGACTCGGTCGACCGGTCGCTCGACTGAGAAAACATTTTTGAAATATGACAGACGACAGCAACAAACCACATAAAAACGCCTTGGAACGCACAGCCCAGATACTCAGCGATTTCTTTTCGCCGATAGTCGTCCCTACCTACGGCACGGCATTGGCGTTGTGGATCACGCCCCTCAACATCCTCCCCGAGCGCATTCGCTTCGGCGTCATGGCCATGATAGCCCTTATAACCGCCGTCGTCCCTACGGCGACGATTGTCACTATGATACGTCTCGGACGTGTCAGCGACATGAGCATATCAAACCGTCGCGAGCGCTTCATACCGTTTATGGTCACGATTGCCTGCTATATTGCGGCTGCCATATATCTCGGAGCCGTTCACGCCCCCGCGTGGCTGTCGTTATTCTTTATCGGTGCGGCTGTCTCGTCGTTGATAGCGATGTTGATAACTTTAGGCTGGAAAATCAGCGCCCATGCCACTTCTGCCGGCGGACTGGCCGGCATCGTCTCTTGGCTTGCCTTCTGCCATCTCGCCATAGGCAATGCCGCAGCCTGGGTGTCAGGTTCCATCGTGCTCGTCGGCCTGGTAGCCACTTCGCGCCTGATACTTAAGCGTCACACTCTCGGCCAGGTATGTGCCGGCGCCGTGCTCGGTTTCGCCGTCGAATTCATTCTGCTTTCATTATAACATAAACATAATATCAATCCAATCATGTCACCGTCAGTAAGTATAATCATGGGAAGCACCTCTGATCTTCCCATTCTGACCAAGGCCGCCGCCTTTCTCGAAGATATGGAAGTGCCTTTCGAGATGAACGCTCTGAGCGCCCATCGCACCCCCGAGGCCGTAGAGACTTTTGCCCACGGCGCTGCCGCCCGCGGAGTCAAAGTCATAATAGCCGCAGCCGGCATGGCCGCCGCCCTCCCCGGTGTTATCGCCGCCATGACACCGCTACCCGTCATTGGCCTGCCGATCGACTCCACGCTTGATGGACGCGACGCGCTGCTATCTATCGTGCAGATGCCTCCGGGCGTGCCTGTGGCTACCGTCGGCATAAATGCCGGACTTAACGCCGCCATTCTCGCCGTGAGAGTGCTTGCCCTCTCTGACGCGGCTCTTGCTGCCCGTTATGACGCCTATCGCGCGTCTCTCGCCGATAAGATCGAGAAGGCAAATGCAAAACTTGCCGAAATAAAAGACTATAAATTTAAAACCAACTGATGAGTGACAATAAATCGAGACGCCGTGTGACCACACCGGTCAGAATCGGCGTCACCACTGTCGGGGGCGATAATCCGATCAGGATACAGTCGATGACAAATACGGCGACACTCGACACCGAAGCCTCTGTAGCCCAGTGTCTTCGTATCGCCGATGCCGGCGCTGACATCGTGCGTCTTACGGCCCAGGGCGTAGCTCAGGCGCGCAATCTCGGCGAAATTCGCAGCCGTCTACGCGAAGCCGGGTGCGACATACCCCTTGTGGCAGACATACATTTCAATCCGGCCGCAGCCTTTGCAGCCGCCGAAGAAGTCGAGAAAGTGCGTATCAATCCCGGCAATTTCGTCGATCCCGGCCGCACATTCAAACAATTGACCTATACCGACGAGCAGTATGCCGCCGAACTCGGGCGTCTGCGCGAAAGATTTGTTCCGTTCATAAACCTTTGCAAGGAGAAATCGACGGCCATACGCATCGGCGTCAACCACGGCTCGCTCAGCGACCGCATAATGAGCCGATATGGCGACACCCCCGCCGGCATGGTCGAGTCGGCCATGGAGTTCCTTCGCATATGTGTCGCCGAAAAATTCGCCGACGTTGTCATCTCGATCAAGGCCTCGAATGTCGTTATTATGACAGAGACCGTGCGTCTTCTTGTCGAGGCTATGGACAGAGAAGGTATGGCCTTTCCTCTGCATCTCGGTGTGACCGAGGCCGGCGACGCTGAAGACGGCCGCGTGAAATCGGCCGTGGGCATAGGCTCGCTTCTCGCCGACGGCATAGGCGACACGATAAGGGTGTCGCTTAGCGAAGCTCCCGAAAATGAAATACCTGTGGCGCGTGCTCTGGTGGCGCATATCGACTACATCATGGCCGATGATGCCCCGCGGGCCGAACGGGTCTGCCGCGACACAGCCGGGCTGAAAGTCCCGCTCGCCGCAGGCGTAGACTTCAATTTCGGCGAAACACCCGCGGGCTTTGTCGAGCTCAGATCGTCAGCGCGCAACCGCATCGACGACATCCGCCGCCGTTATGCCGCGCTCCTAAGCGAAAATCCCGATGCAAAAGTTCTGGTCACATTGGCTTATCCCGACGTGACAGACCGTGAGACACTCACGGTCGCCGCTTCGGTAGACCTCGGCTCGCTTCTGCTCGACGGCTTGGCCGACGCTGTCGCCATCGAAGCCCCGGCATTACCGTCCGAGACAATCAAGTCGCTCGAGCTCGCTATACTCCAGGCCACACGCCGTCGTATCACCAAAACCGAGTATATCGCCTGTCCGGGCTGCGGTCGCACACTCTTCGACCTTCCCTCGGTGTTGCAGGCCGTCAAACGAGGCACCTCACATCTCAAGGGCTTGAAAATCGGCGTCATGGGCTGTATTGTCAACGGACCCGGCGAGATGGCCGACGCCGACTACGGCTATGTCGGCGCCGCCGCCGGTTGTGTCAGCCTCTATAAAGGCAAGGAGTGTGTCGTCAGGAATATTCCAGCTGACGAAGCGCTGCCGCGGCTGATCGAACTTATAAAACAAAACGGAGACTGGGTAGATGAGAGTCCCGAAAACGCCTGTTGAGGTCAGTCGGCTGTCAAACGGCATGATGACAGTCTGCGCCACCCTGAAAAATTCGGCGGTAGGCATCTGTGGTGTCAGCGTCCGTGCCGGCAGCCGCGACGAGACGTCCGACAGCCACGGCCTCGCCCATTTTGTCGAGCATACGATCTTCAAGGGCACACGGCGTCGTAGCTCGTCGCTGATAATCAATCGCATGGAAGCTGTAGGCGGTGAGCTTAACGCCTTTACCTCAAAAGACGAGACAGTGGTCTACAGCGCGTTTCCCGGTGGTAATCTGTCGCGGGCTGTCGAGCTGATTTCAGATCTTGTGCTCAACTCTGTCTTTCCCGACAAGGAACTCGACAAGGAGCGCGAGGTCGTTTGCGACGAGATATCGACCTATCTCGATAGCCCTGCCGACGCTATAGCCGACGATTTCGAAGATCTGATCTTTGCCGGCACACCGCTCGGTCATAACATTCTCGGCAACAAGAAGACCCTCCGACGGCTTCACAGCGACGAGTGCCGTGATTTTCTCAACCGGTGGTACAGACCAGACAATATGGTGCTTTTCTATAGCGGTCCACGCAGACCCGAGGCTGTCAATGCGGTTTTCGAGAAATATTTCGGTGCTATGGCCGGTTCGGCTCCCGTCCGTGACGACCTTGACTTTCTTCCCCGCGAGCGATTTGACATAGCCCGTCGTCTGCCGAGTCATCAGGCCCACTGTATGCTTGGCGTCGCCACTCCGGGTCTCGATGACCGTGGCCGTTACGGTGTGGCGCTGTTGTCGAATGTCCTCGGCGGTCCCGGTATGAATTCGTTGCTCAACGTCGATTTGCGCGAACGCCTCGGATTGGTCTACAATGTCGAGACCTCGGTTACGCTTTTCCGCGAGATAGGCCTTCTGACAATCTATCTCGGCTGTGACCCCGGCGACGCCGCACGTTGCTGCGATATTGTCAGAAAACGCATCGATGACATCGCCTGCGGATATATTGACCGCCGCCGGCTCGAGCCCGCCAAGAAGCAATATCTCGGCCAGTTGGTCGTGGCGTCTGAAAACCGCGAGAACTCGATCCTCGCCGCCGCCCGTTCGCTGCTCATGTGTCGCCGTGTCATCGATCCGGCAGAGACAGTCGAGGCTATAAAGGCTCTTACTCCCGACGACATACGCCTTGCCGCCGAGAATCTCGCGGGGCTGTCGACCCTCGTTTTTTCGCCTTCAGTCAAAAACTGAGACGTCGAGCCGAAAAATTTACTATCTTTACAAGTTCAATAATTCTTGGAGATATGTTTGCAAAACACTTGACAAACCGTTTATTGCTCACTGTTGCAGCCATGGGTGTCGCCATGGCCTCCCCGGCGGCGCAACCGCGTCTCGACTATGACGTCAGCCTGTCGGCCACGGCTTCGAGCGGCGATTTTGCGCCATCATTGCTTTCGGTTCTCAATCAGGGCAAAAACCCGATGAAAAACAGTGTGCTGCTTGACGCATCGCTCGTCAAACCCCTTGACCTCGACCGTCGTTTCAACTGGAGTGCCGGTGTCGAGATTGTTACCGGCTACGATCATGCCGCCGATTACTGCTATTATGACGGTGATTCATGGACTGTCAGGTCGTGGCGTCCGGGAGCTTTCAGGGTGCAGCAGCTTTTCGGTGAGCTGAAATACCGCAGCGTATATCTCTATGTCGGCATGAAGAACGAATTTTCAAAAATCGTCGACAGCGGGCTTTCAAGCGGCGACCTTATTTATAGCGGCAACGCACGCGCCATACCCGGTGTCGGTGCCGGCTTCCTCGATTTTCAGAATATTCCGTTTACCCGCGGATGGGTGCAGATCGAGGGCCGCATAATGTACGGCAAGATGGCCGACAACGATTTCGTCGAGCGCCAGTTCAACCACTACAACGAACACATCGCCCTCAGCACTTACTATGTCTATCGTCGTTGTTATTTCCGCACCAATCCGTTGCAACCGCTTTCGGTGACAGTCGGTATGCAAACCGCCGGCTTCTTCGGTGGCCGCACATATTGGTATGGCGCAGGCAGATTGCAGCGGGAGCAGAACCGTGGCTTCAGGATCAAAGACGTCTTCAAGATGTTTTTCCCCATAACAGGCAACGGCGACGAGTTTATCGAAGGCAGTAGCCTCGGGTCGTGGGATTTCAAGGCCCGATATCGCATAGATGACGCCAACGAGGTCGGCGCCTATTTCGAATGGCCTTGGGAAGACGGCTCCGGTATAGGCCGTCGCAATGGCTGGGACGGCCTGTGGGGCATCGAATACCGGCGCGCCGGCCGTCATCTTGTCAACAAGGCTGTTGTCGAGTATATCGACTTCCGCAATCAGAGCGGTCCGCTCCATTATGCCACCGGCGATCATCCCGGCACGACCATCCCGTCTGACGTCAACGGCGGAGACAATTATTTCAACAACAACACCTATAACTCATATGCCAACTACGGCATGTCGATAGGCACTCCTTTCCTTGTCGCTCCGCTCTATAACCTCGACGGTTATCCGGCCTACATCTTCAACCGTGCGCGCGGATTCCACGCCGCCGTAGCCGGAGACCTCGGCGACAAGGTCGCCTATACCGTCAAACTGAGTTATCAGAAAGGTTATGCGTCGGGGCGTCTGCCTTTTGCCCGTGCGAGAGAGAATTTCTCGTTCATGGCCGGGGCTGATTATGATGCCTCGTCGCTCGTCAGAGGTCTCGGCTTCGGCTGCAAGGTAGGCCTTGACGCCGGTCGCCTCAGAGGCGACTCTTTCGGCGCGACCATTGCCGTAAGGTATTCCGGTTCACTCACTAAACCGTCGAAAAAATGAAAAAACTGATATATATCTTCATCGCCTTGATATTCTGTGGTTGCACTCAGAACAACGGTCACATCGGGCCGCTTTTCGGCACCTGGTCGCTTGAGTCGCTGACAATCGGCGGCGTCGACGATCCTGTCTTTGAGCCGGGGCATACTTTCTGGGAGTTTCAGGGCGACATGATCTCGATAACACGCACTTTCCCCAATTACGAGAAATTCAACTGCTACGGCACCTGGACACGTGACGGCGACCGCCTGACGCTATATTTCAATCATCACGACGATAATTCAGGCGTGGGCGAGCCGCCGTATATGGCTCCCGACTGGCTGCATTTCCCGGCGTCGGGCGTCTTTGAGTTCGATGTCATAAAACTCACATCGCGTGATATGGTCGTCTCACGCATCGACGAAGACGGTCAGCCCGCGGTGTTCACATTAAGAAAAATTTGGTAGTAAAACTATGATAGATAAAGATAAAACGGTTCTTGTCACCGGCGCCGACGGTTTTATCGGCTCGCATCTGACCGAGCTTCTGCTCGAGCGCGGTTATCACGTCAGAGCGCTCTCTCAATATAATTCGTTCAACAACTGGGGCTGGCTCGAAAGTATCCACAACGACCGCCTCGAAGTCGTTTGCGGCGATGTCAGAGACCCAAATTTCTGTCGTGTCATAAGCCGTGGCTGTGACACGGTCTTCCATCTGGCGGCCCTTATAGCCATACCATACAGCTATGTCGCTCCCGACAGCTATGTCGACACAAACATCAAAGGCACGCTCAACATGTGTCAGGCGGCGCAGTCAGAGGGGGTGCGACGCCTCATCGTCACGTCGACCAGCGAGGTCTACGGCACAGCTCTATATGTGCCTATCGACGAGAATCATCCGCGTCAGCCGCAGTCGCCTTACTCGGCTACGAAAATCGGCGCCGACGCCATAGCCAAGAGCTTTTATAACGCATTTGACCTCGGCGTTGTCATAGCCAGACCGTTCAACACCTACGGCCCTCGTCAGAGTGCCCGCGCCATCATTCCCACCATCATATCGCAGATTGCCGCCGGCAGGCGTGAGATCAAGGTGGGTGACCTTACGCCCACGCGCGATTTCAATTATGTCAGAGACACATGCCGCGGCTTTGTCGCTTTGGCCGAAGCCGACGGCGTCGAAGGCATGGAGATAAACATCGCTACTGGTACCGAGGTCTCTATGGGCGATACCCTCGCGACGATTGCCCGCCTTATGGATGCCGATGTCGACTATGTCGTCGACCCCGAGCGTCTGCGCCCGTCGAAAAGCGAGGTGCGCCGTCTCTGCGGCGACAACAGCCTCATAACGTCGCTCACCGACTGGTGTCCCGAGGTGTCGCTTGAAGAAGGTCTGCGCCGCACCATAGCATGGATTACCGACCCCGGCAATCTCGCCGCATATAAAACTGATATCTACAACCGATGAACGGAAATAGGTTGAATATACTTTTTCTCGGCGGTGCCAAACGCGTCTCGATGGCGCGTATGTTCAAAGACGCCGCTGCCCGGGCCCGCCTCGAAGCAGCTATTTTCAGCTATGAGTTGAGCCGTGAGGTGCCTGTGGCCTGCGAGGCCGCCATAATCGACGGTTGCCGCTGGGATGATCCCGACATCCTCGACCGTCTCAATGATGTCTGCATTGGCAATTCGATCGATATAATGATACCCTTTGTCGACGGCGCCGTAAAGGTCGCGGCCGACTATCGCGACCGTTTTGGTTCGGTGTTTGTGCCTACAGGTACGTCGGCTATGGCCGAGGCTATGTTTGACAAAGTCGCGGCTGCCCGGCTTTTTGCTGAAAAAGGGTTGCCGGCGCCTGCAACGTATGTCCCGGGTGATCCGTGTCTGCGCCTGATTGCCAAACCGCGTCACGGTTCGGCCTCGAAGGGCATAATAGAGATACACGATCTCGAGACACTCGACCGTGTGCTCGGCAGCGGTGACGGCTATCTTATACAGGAGCGTATCGACCACCGCAATGAGATCACCGTTGACTGCTACGTATCGGCCCTTGATGGCAATGTCAAGGCTCTGTCGCCGCGTCTGCGTCTCGCTACGGCCGGAGGCGAGGTGACCGATACGGTCACGATCGCCGACGAGCGCATCACCGACATCGTCGGCCGCACACTCCTCTCTCTCGGCCTCGTCGGCGCTGTTACCGTGCAGCTTATCGAGGACCTCGACGACGGACGCCTGATGCTGATGGAGATAAATCCGCGACTCGGAGGCGGTGCCGTTTGTTCTGTCTGTGCCGGAGTCGATATTCCCGCGATGATAGTCGCAGAGGCATGCGGTGTCACCGCCGCGCCGGCGCAGGCTAAACCCGGCGTGAGGATTACACGTTATATGCAAGAAGTAGTTTTTGATAATGGAGAAATCAGAAAATAAGACGATAATAATCGCCGAGGCCGGTGTCAACCATAACGGAGACCTCGAGCTGGCCCGACGTATGGTCTATGCCGCCAAGGAGGCCGGCGCCGACTATGTTAAATTTCAGACTGCAGTGCCCGAGCTTGTCATATCGACATTTGCTCCCAAGGCCGAATATCAGAAAGAGACCACCGGCGCAGACCAAAGCCAACTTGAAATGTGCCGGGCGATACATCTTCCGCTTGCCGACTATGCCGGACTCAAACAGCTCTGTGATAGCGTCGGCATCGGTTTTATGAGCACTCCTTTCGACCTCGTCTCTATAGATTGTCTCGCTGAAATAGGCATGGATTACTGGAAGATACCTTCGGGTGAGATTACCAATCTGCCTTATCTCCGCAAGATCGCCTCGAAAGGCGGCCGCGTCATACTTTCGACAGGCATGTCGACCCTCGACGAGGTCGAAGCGGCCGTGAAAGTGCTCGAAACCGGAGGTATCAGTCGCTCCGACATCATACTACTCCACTGTACCACACAGTATCCGACACCATATAATGCCGTCAATCTCAGAGCCATCGACGCCTTGCGCACACTCGGTTGCGGCGGGGTGGGCTACAGCGATCATACCGTCGGAGTCGAAGTTCCCGTCGCTGCCGTCGCTATGGGGGCCACGATTATAGAGAAACATTTTACGCTCGACAAGAATATGGCCGGCCCCGACCATCGGGCATCCTTGTCGCCTGACGAACTCAAGACCATGGTCATCATGGTGCGTAATATCGAATCGGCTCTCGGCAACGGTGAGAAGACCGTTGCCGACGCCGAGCGACCCAATATCGAGGTCGCCCGCAAGAGCATCGTCGCAGCCCGCGACATTAGGTGCGGCGAGATCCTTACCGAAGAAAATATCACTGTCAAACGTCCGGGCAACGGCGTCTCGCCGATGCAGTGGGACAGCGTCATCGGTACACGTGCTGTCGCCGATTTCGCATACGATCAGCTTATAAGTCTCTGATTATGGAAGGGCTTCTCGTCGGATTGCTGCTGCCCTTTGCCGGTACGACCCTCGGTGCAGCCTGCGTCTTCCTGATGAAGCGGCGCATGAAGCCCGTGCTCGAGAATTTGCTCCTCGGCTTTGCCGCCGGCGTCATGGTCGCCGCCTCTGTTTGGTCTCTGCTGATACCTTCGATGGAGATGACTTCGGCCGACGGCTTCATGCAAGTGCTTCCCGCCGTGGCCGGCTTCCTTGCAGGTATAGGCTTTCTGCTGTTGCTTGATATAGCCGTCCCTCACGAACACATCGACGGCAACGGTGACGAAGGCCCGAAAAGCAGATTGTCACACACGACTAAACTTGTCTTCGCAGTCACGCTTCACAACATTCCCGAGGGCATGGCTGTTGGCGTGTCACTCGCGGCAGCCCTCGAACAGAACGCTTATCTCCCTATGGCAGGAGCACTTGCCCTCGCTATAGGAATTGCTATACAGAATTTTCCCGAAGGTGCAATCGTGGCAATGCCATTGCGGGCCGCCGGCAACAGCCGCCGCAAATCGTTTGCTGTCGGAGCGCTCAGCGGCATCGTCGAGCCTGTTGCCGGTATAATCACCATTCTGCTTGCCTCGATAGCCATGCCCGTCTTGCCCTATCTTCTCGCTTTTGCTGCCGGAGCGATGATATATGTCGTCGTTGAAGAACTTATACCCGAGACACAAACCGGTAGCCATTCCAACATGGGCACAATCGGCTTTGCTCTCGGCTTCGCGCTTATGATGGTGCTCGACGTAGTCCTCGGTTAATACGACGACTAAAGTCGTCGCTCCACATTCGCCCCGTAAACACAAAAGAATTATGCAGGCGACATGGGCGACGTTTTCCCGAGCGTCGTTATGGACCGAGAGTTGAAAACCTCGATCCGATGGCTAACATATTTATTTAATGACGGATATTGTCATCAATCGATGGTTTGTAACAACGATGTCAATGTGCTTTTGACATCGTTTCGGTCGGTTTAGACGCGCGGGGATGTCTGCCGCAGTAGCTATATCGGAGTGAGTTTTAGGGGGATGAGGATGGGGAGGTTGTCGGTTTCAGGCGACGATCGGGAGATCGTCGTTCCATGCGCCGTGGATTCAGACGATGGCCGGGAGGCCATCAATGCGGTTAAGTTAAGGGCCTATCGGCGGCAATCACAAATATTTAACGCGCAAAAAAAGAATCCACGGCCAAAGA
>CAJTKG010000020.1 GCA_910576935.1 uncultured Muribaculaceae bacterium | reverse complement strand
CCCCTCAAACTCACTCCGATATAGCTACTGCGGCAGACATCCCCGCGCGTCTAAACCGACCAAACCGATGTCAAACGTACATTGACATCGTTGGTACAAAAAAATGAATTCGCAGATTATGGGGAACACGTCAATACCAGTTGATGCCGTTTGACATTGAAGAGCGTTTGTCGTATTTGAGGTCGCTCAGCAGAGATGATTTGACAGCGATATGGAAATTGTAGCTCTTATACGGGCCCACGGGCACGAAACTTGCCGACATGGTGAAGCAGTGTAGATCGCGTGAGATATTACAGTTCATGTAGGCGAGCTTATGAGTATCGAAGTTATATGATGCCGTGAACGAGAAATTCCAGTTTTTAGTCGGCCTGATACTGCCCGAGAAGCTTAGATTCTGTGTGATGCGGCTGTTATATTCAAGTTTTTCCTTGTTGAATGTACCGTAGCCGTAGTTTATCGAATAGTTTACACTCAGATTCCATGGAACCGTCCACTTCATATAGCCGTCTTCGCCGAGATCGACATCGTTGTCAGTGCCCGCATTGGCGGCCTCGTCCTGCCCTTGCTGATATTCGTCTGCAGCCGGAGGCTGATTGCGATCGTTGTTCTTGTCGTCTTTGTTGTCTTTCTTTCGTTTGAAAGTGTCGTTGTTGAATGTATAGCTGAACGATGTGCCGGTCGAACGCAGTCGTCCGAGACCTTTGCCGGCGCTGAGGCGGGTCTTGTCGACTCTGACAGGATTGCCGGCTTCATTGAGCTGATAGGTATATACGTCCCACGTTGCCGAGAGATTCAGATTGAAGCCTTTGGTCAGACGTAACAATATAGACGTATTTATATCGCTCCACTTAAGTGAGTCTGCTGCGAAATTATAGCTTTGAGAGACAGTGAGATTTTCTATCAGTGAGATCTTTTTCTCGCCTATCGAGTCGTTGTCGGTCTTGACTTTCATCTCGAGATTGTTGGCGAGCGAAAAGCTCATCGATCCTTCTTTGCCTTCAGATGGAACGCCATAGAGAGCGTTGGGGAAATAGCTGTATTTGCGTTCGAGCATCTGACCGTTGGCCCCCTCATACTGATACTTGCCGTAATAGCCGAAAAACGGGCTCGAATAGTCGGGCGCTCCGTTGAACGATATTGTCGGAGTCATGACATGGCGCACCATCTTGATCTTTTTCTTAAGCGGGCCGATAGGGCTGTAGAAACCGTATAGTTTGGTATCGAGCGAGACAGAGGCACGGAAGTCCCAGACGTTATAGAAACTGTAGTTGGTGTCACAGACCTCGATGCCGGCGACGGGGTCCCAGTGGCGGCGCACCTTGCGTGTATACATGCGGTCGCTCAGATTGATCGACGGGGTGATATTGACATAGTTGAGCACGTTGAAAGTGGCCGAGATAGGAACCTTGTGCTGCATGCCGTTGCGCCAGTCTTTGATGAGGCTTTTTTTGAAAAACTCGTTCTGCTTGGCGGTCAGAGAGTTCTGGAACTGTCCCGAATATGACATCTTGATCTTCTCATACCAGCGTTCGTCGCCCGAGGCTTTCTTGCGTTTGAACGGATAAGTCTGCGACATCGTCAGCGTGAAGTTGGGAAATGACACCGACAGCGTCGAGTCCTGAGTGCGCTGCGAGACGTTGAGCGTCGACGACAGCGACCATTTTGTTCCGGGAAAGCGGTATGTAAGGTTGACGGTAGAGCTTTTGGTGTTCTCGGTAAATGACGGCGAATAATAAGAATTGAGGTCGTTGCGCGAATAACCGCTTGTTGTGAAGTTGACGCTTGCCGACAGATTCATGTTGGGGTTGGCCTTGGCATCCTGAGTGTGGCTCCACAGGACCTGGAAGTTGGTCTGCGTCGCATAGTCGGGTTCGCCTTTCTCGCCCGTGATGGTTTTGAGATAGCTGATGTTGAAATTGCCAGAATACTTATATCGCTTGACATAATTGGATTGGGCTTGCAGCCCCCATGAACCTTTGGTGTAGATCTCGCCTGTCAGGGCCATATCGATATTGTCGCTGATGGCGAAGTAGTAGCCGCCGTCGCTGAGATAGAAGCCGCGGTTATAATCATCGCCGAATGTCGGCACGATGACGCCCGACGAGTAGCTGTCGGTGAAGGGGAAAAAACCGAAAGGAACAGCCAGTGGCAGCGGCAGCCCGGCAAGCACCATATATGCCGGACCGACGACAATGTTCTTGCCGGGCCGCACTTTGGCCTTAGTCAGTTGCATATAGAAGTGGGGGCACTCGTGGTTGTCGCATGTCGTATAGCGGCCGTTCTGTATGTAGTAGTCGTCGCCCTCGTCTTTTTTTGTGACCCCGCCGGTGAGATATCCTTCGCCCTGCTGTGTTATGATATCGGTGAGAAAACCTTTGCGGGTCTTGAAGTTATAGCGCATAGTCGAGGCCTCATAGTCGGTACCGCTCTCGTTGAAGACCGGCGAACCGATGACTTCGCCGAGCGAGTCCTCGCGTCCGACAGCATAGACCGAGTTGTCAGTCAGGTCCATCTTTATCTGTGCTGCCTGAAGCTGTATATCACCGTATTTTACCGAGCCTTCGCCATACATGAAGGCTGTGTCACGACGTATGATTACCATCGAGTCTTTCGACGAGAAATCGACGGCAGTCTCGAGGTCGGCCTTGGTGCGCACGATGTGTGAGCGTCTGACGGCGGTGTCACGCCGCAGGCTGTCGCTTTTGAGTGCGATGGGACGGGCGCTGTCGAGCGGCATGCTGTCTTTCAGAATGTTGCCTCTCGACGCTACGATGCTGTCGGGCTGTGACAATTCATCACTGACATTTGTGGCTTTGGCCGTGGCCGCAGCGATGACAGAGGGCAGGATGATCAAAAAGGCTATATATAGTAGAGACTTTCTCAATTACAGTGACGAACGGTGATATATCGTTTAATCGTGCAAAGGTATTAAAATAATTCCTGATTTCAGAGACGAAAACAGGAATTAACGTGATTTTAACCGCCGTTTGTGTAACAACCAAGGTGCGATAATATTATTACCCTGATTACTATAAAAGATCAGCAGTTTTCAGGACGCAGTTTGCGTACGGTTTCGGCTGTGCGCCAGAGTTCGCTTTCGCGTAGCTCTTTAAGCTCGGCCTCGAGCTTTGTGCGATAGTCAGGCTTAGAGTTGGAATCTATTGATATCTGGGCTTCGACGCCGTCTTTGACGCTCTTGTAGAGACGTTCCATCACGGGCTTGATGGCGTCGTGGAAAGGTGTCATCCAGTCGAGCGCGCCTCGCTGGGCTGTCGTCGAGCAATTGGCATACATCCAGTCCATGCCTTTGGCGGCAAAGAGTGGCATCAGCGACTGTGTAAGTTCCTCGACAGTTTCGTTGAATGCCTCGGAGGGTGTATGGCCGTTTTCGCGCAGGACCTCATATTGTGCGGCGAAGAGGCCTTGTATCGCGCCCATCAGTGCGCCGCGTTCGCCGGTGAGGTCGCTGGTGGCCTCGCGGCGGAATGTAGTTTCGAAGAGATAGCCCGAGCCTATGCCTATGCCGAGCGCGAGAGTGCGTTCGAGGGCGTGGCCGGTGAAGTTCTGTTCGACAGCGAAAGAGGCGTTTATGCCGCGGCCTTCGAGAAAGAGCGAGCGCACGGTTGTGCCCGAGCCTTTGGGTGCTACCATGATGACATCGACGTCTGCCGGAGGCACGACGCCGGTACGGTCGTTCCAGGTGATTGCGAAGCCGTGTGAGAAGTAGAGTGCATCGCCGGCTTTGAGCTGAGATTTGATTGTGGGCCAGACGCTGAGCACGGCAGCGTCAGAAAGCAGACACATTACGATCGTGCCGCGACGGCAGGCTTCTTCGATACCGAAGAGAGTCTCGCCCGGTACCCATCCGTCGGCGACTGCTTTATCATATGTTTTGCCGGGACGCTGGCCGACAATGACATTAAAGCCGTTGTCGCGCAGGTTGAGGCTTTGACCCGGGCCCTGAACGCCGTAGCCGATGACGGCGATAGTTTCGTTTTTGAGTACTTCGCGAGCATGTTCGAGGGTAAACTCTTCGCGGGTGACGACTGTCTCCTCGACACCGCCGAAATTCATTTTTGCCATAAGATTATGATTTTTTGATTGTTGATGTTATTCGAAAATTCGGTCGCGCCATTTGATTCTGAATCCTACCGCGCGAGAGCCGCCGGCACTGATGTCACACTCAGATACGTCATCGTTGTTAGATACGGCGACTGTGACCTTCTCGCCGAAGTGGCATTCGCGGTGAAAGCAGATATCGAGGCGTTCGACCTCGTGGCTGTCATAGTAATCAAGCGGCCATCGGTTGAGCAGCAGTGCGAGATACCTCACGGAGTTGACATGACGGTTGAAGTCGATGTCGCAGTATTTGAATGTGTATTCTTCTGTCTCGGGATTGACGAGAGTTTTGAGTCTCGATGCCTTTATCAGTGGAATATGTTTGGGCGAAACCGGGAAAAGATCTTTTTCGAGCAAGTCGAGGTCGGCCACGCAGCGGCGTTGGATATCGATGGCTGTCCACATCGTGTATACATAGCCGATGATGTGGCCTTCACCGTCGTGCACTGTGAAGCAGCGGTCGCTGAAGTGGCGGTTGTAGCCCTCAATCCAGGTTGTGAGACTATAGCTCTCGTTGATAGTCGGATAGCGTTTCATCTCAAAAGAGACGCGGCTGAGCACCCATGCTATACCGCGGCGGTTAAGCTGTTCGTAGCCGATTTCGAGTAGATTGGCGTGCTCGGTGGCGACTTCGATGATACGTTCGAGAAGGAGGGTGACGGGCAGCGTAGCTTCAGCTCCGCTTTCGCCGGCGGTGAGCCTGTAGGTATGGGTGTGTTCGATCGGTCGCTTCATTATTGTGGGTTTTGTTCTGATGAAAAACGCTCCTGCCTGAGCTTTTGTTCTTCAAGATAGAGATCGACATACTCTACGGGCGATTTTGTGACGCAGACACGTCCGCTGCGCACAAACTGTCTGATGCCGTAGCGGCGCAGACGGTCGAGCAGAGCCTCTGTTTCCCATGGGTGTCCCGATTTTT
This sequence comes from uncultured Muribaculaceae bacterium, assembly GCA_910576935.1. Classification (GTDB taxonomy): domain Bacteria; phylum Bacteroidota; class Bacteroidia; order Bacteroidales; family Muribaculaceae; genus CAG-873. The sequence goes on along the minus strand of CAJTKG010000020.1, from coordinate 47,201 downwards.
CGATTACGGTATACTCGGGCGTTATTTCCAGAATACGTGCGTTGTGATGGCGTATTATCGACTCGAGTTTTTGTTCGGCGAGCAGTTTAGAGGTGTCGACTTTATAAAGCGCTATCTCTTGATAGACGATGTCGTCGTCGGTATAAAGGAATACTTTTATAACATCGACTCGTTTCTCGATCTGGCGCACGAGTTTGTCCATCGTCGGTGCGTCGGCCCATGTCGTCAGTGTCAGTTTGTGTATATCCGGCACTGACGACGCGCTTGCAGTCACGTCTTCGATGTTGATGCAGCGGCGTGTGAACATTGATGATACCTGGCTGAGGAGTCCGACGCAGTTTTCAGAGTATATCGTCACGGTAAACAGTTGTCGTTTGGGGGTAGTCATAATGTGAAGACTTTATCGGGTGAAAGCATTATGTAGTCGACAGCTTTGCCGACGGGTGTCATCGGGAAGACCATATCGGTCTCGTCGATGTTGACGTTGAGTATATAACATCCGTCGCATGCGAGCATTTTGTCTATGGCGGCATCGAGTTCCGACCGGTTGTTGACGTCGTCGGCTGCGATACCGTAGGCAGCCGCGATGGCTTTGAAATCGGGATTGAGCATCGGCGTCTGCGAGAAGCGTCGATTGAAGAACAGATTCTGCCACTGGCGCACATTGCCGAGGAAGTTATTGTTGAGTATGACGATCTTGACCGCCACGCCATATTGCATGATCGTGCCTAACTCCTGTATAGTCATCTGAAAACCTCCGTCGCCGCAGAAAAGGCAGACAGTTCTGTCGGGCGCGCCGATCTTGGCGCCTATGGCGGCAGGCAGGCCGAAACCCATCGTGCCGAGGCCGCCCGATGTGATGAGGCCGCGGCGCTGTCTGAACTTGAAGTAGCGCGCCGACATCATCTGGTTCTGACCGACGTCGGTGACGGCGACGGCATTGTCGGGTACGGCGGCGCTGATACGCGAGACAACCTCGCCCATTGTCATCTTCGGTGTGCCGGGGTTGAGCTCGCGGCGTATGACCTCTGAAGCCTCGACGGCGTTGCAGGTGTCGAAGCTGTCACACCATTCCTTATGTCCGGCGGGAGCGACGGCAACAAGCAGTTTCTCGACGGCAGCGCGCGCGTCGCCGTTGATGGCTAAGGCCGATCTGACGGTCTTGTCAAACTCAGACGGGTCGATGTCGATATGTATTATCTTGGCATCGGGAGCATAGAGGTCGGTGTTGCCTGTGACACGGTCGTCGAATCGCATGCCGACGGCTACGATCACATCGGCACGGTTGGTGTTGTAGTTGACACCTATGTTGCCATGCATACCGAGCATACCTTTATATAGCGGATGGTCTGAAGGCATAGCCGATAGCCCGAGCAAGGTTGCGCCGACGGGTATGCCTGCTTTTTCGGCGAGAGCCGTTACGGCGTCTTCTGCTCCGGAAATCGTCACGCCCTGACCTATTAGCATCAGCGGACGTTCGGCGTTGTTGATTATCCGTGCGGCCTCGGCGATGAGCACATCGTCGATCTCTGGATGCGGATTATAGCTGCGTATGAAGTCGACCGTCCTGTAGCTTTCTTCGGTGAGTCCGATCTGGGCGTCTTTGGCGATGTCGATGACGACGGGACCCGGACGCCCTGTCGATGCAATATAGAAAGCGCGGGCCACGGCCCCGGCGATGTCTTCGGCGCGACGCACCTGCACGGCCCACTTCGTTATAGGCTGGGTGATGGCTACGACATCGGTCTCCTGAAAGGCGTCGCTGCCGAGATAACGTGCGCCGACCTGCCCGGAGATGACGACGACGGGAGTCGAGTCCATCATGGCGTCGCTCAGACCTGTGATTACGTTGGCTGCGCCGGGCCCCGAGGTGACGATGACAACTCCCGGTCGTCCGCTGACGCGGGCATAGCCTTGGGCGGCATGTATGGCTCCCTGTTCGTGTCGGGTGAGTATATGGCTTATTCGGTCGGTGTAGTCATAGAGACTGTCATAGACAGGCAGTATGGCGCCGCCGGGATAGCCGAAGATTGTGTCGACACCTTCGGCCAACAGTGCTTTTATCAAGGCTTCGGCTCCTGAAATCTTTTCGGACATAGGCATTCGTTGTTATGTGTTAAAGTCTCACTGCGCCTTTGTCGGCCGATGTGACATTGGCCGCGTAGGCTCTTAGCGCTTTTGAAATTTCGCGGTCTCTGTTGTGCGGTGTGAAAGCTTCGCTGCCGCGCTCGAGCTCGAGACGTCGGCGTTCGGCGAGCTCGTTGTCGCTGACACGCAGGCTGATGGTTCGCGCCGGTATGTCGATGTCGATGATGTCGCCGTCGCGGACAAGCGCGATGTTTCCTCCGGAGGCAGCTTCGGGCGAGATATGGCCTATCGACAGGCCCGATGTGCCCCCCGAAAAGCGCCCGTCGGTGATGAGGGCACATTCACGGCCGAGATGGCGCGATTTGATATAGCTCGTGGGGTAGAGCATCTCCTGCATGCCCGGGCCGCCTTTAGGCCCTTCGTATGTTATAACCACGACATCTCCGGCGCTTACCGCGCCCGATAGTATGCCGTCGACGGCTGCGTCCTGAGATTCGAATACACGTGCAGTGCCGCTGAAACGCAGTATCGATTCGTCGACGCCGGCTGTCTTGACTATACATCCGTCAGGGGCGATATTACCGTGGAGTACGGCCAGTCCCCCGTCAGGGAGATAGGCGTGAGCCGTGTCGCGTATACAGCCGGTGGTGCTGTCTGTGTCCAATATCTCATATCGGTTGCTTTGACAGCCGAGTTCGGTTGTGCGTCTGCCTGCTGGAGCGGCGCTCCATATGTGGTATCCATCGGCGCTTTTGACCGAGTTGCCGGAGAGTGCATAGCGCGATATGGCCTCGCCGAGTGTGAGGCCGTCTACACGTCCGGCCGATGTGTCGACCAGATCTGCGTCGGCCAGACGTCCGAGTATCGTGATGATGCCGCCGGCACGGTTTACATCTTCGATGTGGTAGGGCGAACTCGGGGCTACCTTGCAAAGCACCGGAATCCGGCGCGACAGACGGTCGATGTCGTCGAGGGTGAAGTCTGCTTCGGCCTCGTGGGCGATGGCGAGAAGATGGAGCACGGTGTTTGTCGAGCCTCCCATGGCGATGTCGAGCGACATGGCGTTTAGCAGGGCGCGGCGCGAGGCTATCTCGCGCGGTAGCACCGAGGTGTCTCCGTCGCGGTAGTATTTATAGGCATTTTCGACTATGGTACGGGCGGCATCTTCAAAAAGACGACGGCGCTCGGAGTGGGTCGCCATGACAGTGCCGTTGCCCGCAAGGGCCAGACCTATGGCTTCGGCGAGCGAATTCATCGAATTGGCTGTGAACATGCCGGAGCAGGAGCCGCAGGTAGGACAGCCGTGGCGTTCATATATGTCGACAGTCTCGTTGTCGACAGTCTCGTCAGCCGCGGCGACCATGACGTCTACAAGATCAATGCCTTTGCCATCGGGTGTGTGGCCTGCCTCCATCGGACCACCACTTACAAACACAGTGGGTATGTTGAGACGCATGGCGGCCATCATCATGCCGGGCGTTATTTTGTCGCAGTTTGATATGCAGATCATGGCATCGGCGCAGTGTGCCTTTACCATATACTCGACTGAATCGGCTATGAGGTCGCGAGATGGCAGCGAATAGAGCATGCCGTCATGGCCCATTGCAATACCGTCATCGATGGCTATGGTGTTGAACTCAGCGGCGAAACAACCCAGCCGCTCTATCTCTTTTCTGACAATCCTGCCGGCTTCGACCAGATGGGTATGACCGGGCACAAAGCCTGTATATGAATTTACCACGGCGATAACCGGACGGTTCATCTGGCTGTCGATCATGCCGTTGGCGCGCCATAAAGATCTGGCACCCGCCATACGGCGGCCATGGAGGCTCAGACTGCTGCGCAACGGTATCTTATATTCTGTCATAAAAATATACCTATTGTTGACGTGTGTAAGTAAAAAGTTGAAACGTATATATCTGACGTCATGTATTTCTGCAAAGGTAAGTCAAGTCATTTTTTTGACCAAACTTTTGCACAATAACTTTATGACTGTGCCGTTTGCGTCTGTAGGTTTTCATATTCAGAGCGATGTTTCATTACTTTCTTCATATTGGCCTGTGCCCATTCTGTGAGTTGCATAATCAGAGGTATGAGCGACTTGCCTGTTGTGGTCAGTTTGTATTCGACTTTCGGCGGTATCTGTGCATACACTTTGCGGTCTATGAGACCGTCGGCTTCAAGAGTTTTTAGTGTGGTCGAAAGCACCCGGCTCGAGATGTCAGGTATCATTCGTCCGAGCTCGTTGAATCTGACCACTCCATTCCTGTCGATGTCAAGCAAGACCAATAACGACCACTTGTCGCCGAATCGTGACACCACATTACGTATCGGACATATTTCGATAATCGAATTTGATTCTTTTTTTGCCATGTCATTATCACTTTATATTGCAAAGTTACTTACAAATCGGTGTCTATGCAAGTATAATGAAATAAATCAAAAAATCAGATTCATAACCGGCTGCCGTACAGTAAAAGTGATAAAAAGGTTACTATCCGATTAAAAAGTAACTTCTTGACACATCCTCGATTATGTTGTAATTTTGTGGCATGTAAAACCAAATTACAGATAAATATGAAACAGATTAAGACAATCGAAAAAGGTGCTAATTTCAACGCGGTAAACTTTGGCAGACTTGCCGATATCAAAGACTATGTGCTAAATCTCGGCCCCGACATCACGATTCCGGGCAAGGTATTCGGTGGCCAGACTCTTGGAGCGACCGGAGGTGATTTTTCGTTTCAGGTTTTTGCTCCCGGTCAGGAGACAGGCTTCCTGCATACCCACAAAAATCACGAAGAACTTTATTTTTTCCTCTCGGGCAAAGGACAATTTCAGGTCGACGGCAATATTTTCCCCGTCGAAGAGGGTTCGGTTGTCTGCGTAGAGCCCGCAGGCCGACGTTCAGTGCGCAACAACGGCACAGAACCACTTGTGATGCTCTGCGTTCAATATAAAGGCGATACATTTACCGCAACAGATGCCACCGACGGCAATATCCTGGACGAACCGGTCAAGTGGTAATAACACAAGGTTGTCCGGTTAAATACCGAGTGAGAATTTTACTCCTCGTGACAAAAGCATGTCGGAGGATTATATAATGTAGTGGGGCGAAAGTAGTGGCTTTCGCACTCACTATATTCGTTATATGGCGTTCGAAATAGTGGATTAAGTCAGTTTTCAGTGTGTTTCATCGCTGACTTGGGACATTTTCTGACGCATTTGCCGCACTCGATGCATAGGGCGTAGTCTATGACCGGAAATCCTTCTGCGTCTTGAGTGATAGCTCCGACCGGACATGTCTTTATAAGAGGGCAAACATGGTTATGGGGACAGATGCTTTTATCTACTTGTATCATAATCGTGAAATTTTTTACAAAATTAGTTGGATAGATCTGTTCTGCAAAATAGAATTTGTCTATCTTTACATTGAAAAAATCGAATACACCTCTGTTATGACTCTTCAGCAAATGGAATACATCGTGGCGGTAGACAAATATCGTCATTTCGCCAAAGCCGCCGATTCGTGCGGCGTATCGCAGTCGACTTTGTCATCTCTTGTCAGGAAACTGGAACTCGAACTCGACGTCGACATATTTGATCGTGGCGGTCATCCGGTAAAAACTACGGCAATAGGTGAAGAGATCCTGGGCAGGGCAAAGCAGTTGCTTTTTAATGCAGCGCAGATAAAAGAACTGGTGGCAACGCGAAAAGGTGAGGCTGTCGGGCATGTATCGCTCGGCATCACTTCGACTGTCGCTCCATATCTGTTGCCCGATATGCTGAGGTATCTGTCGGCAAATCATCCCGATATAGAACTGCACGTCGAAGAAGCGCGTACATCTGCTCTGATCTCGCACCTTGAGCGCGGTGAGATTGACATCGCTTTATTGGCGACACCGATTGACAATGAAGAGCTGTTGGAGATACCTGTATATCGTGAGCGCTTGATGGCGTATGTCTCGCCCGATGAGCCTATGTATGATGACCGGGAGTTGCAGACCGGCTGTCTTCCCGTCGAGAATGTGTGGGTGCTTCGCGAAGGTTATTGCCCTAACCGCAGTGTCTTTCCTTTCTGTAATTACAGGGCCGAGCATCGTGCCGTCTATGAAGCCGGGAGTGTCGAGACTCTTATAAAGATAGTCGACAGTAACGGCGGCTATGCCATTATTCCCGAACTCCATGTGCCTTTGCTGACCGACAGCCGTAGGGCAAATGTACGTGCTCTGACAGCCCCCGAGCCTACCAGGGAGATTGCCTTCGTCGTCCACCGTAATTTTGTGCGCGAGCGCCTGTTGAACATCCTTGCCGATGCTATCAAGACAATCATCCCGTCTGACATGATAAACAAACGTCTTGAGAAGTTTTCCATTGTGCTGTAATCGATAAAACCGATCGAAGTATCGACTTTATCGTTTGTGTCTATATTGATGATTATGTAGTTTTGTAGACGCAAAACTACATAATCTGAATCATATGGCAAATAAACAATTTTTCCGTTCACTACCCGTAAAGGGCTTTTCATTGTATTGGATTCTGCTTATATATCTGATTGCCGGTTATTTTTATCCGGTGATCGGTTTTCTCGCTTTGATTTGCATGATAGCGCCCGTTGCATTTGCGGTGCGTCGGGGACGCTGGTGGTGTGGTAACGCTTGTCCCCGTGGTAATTTCTATGACCGTATACTGGCGAAATATTCACCTCACAGACCGATCCCCGCGTTTGTACGCACCAAGGGGTTTAGGATTTTCATGGTGTTGTTTATCTTTACGATGTTTGGTATACAGATGTACAGGGCATGGGGTGACCCGGCTGCCATGGGACGTGTATTTTGGACGATTATACTGATTACTACGATAATAGGCATCGTTCTTTCGTTTGTATATGCGCCGCGTACGTGGTGCTCGTTTTGTCCGATGGGAACTCTGTCATCATGGGTGACACCGCGTAACGGCAAATTGCCCGACAGCTACAAACGCATATTTGTAAGCGAAAAATGCACAACCCGTTGCAAGCTGTGCTCTGCCGTTTGTCCGATGCAGTTGAAGCCATATGAGAGTAGGAGTGAAATAGTAGGATTCCTCCATCCCGACTGTCTCAAATGTGGCCGCTGTGCCATTGGTTGTCCGCTTAAAGTTCCCCTGATGAAATCATGATTTGATGACGACAAAAAAAGCAGCGGGGCGACCTCAATTGAGGCCGCCCCGCCGATTATGGGAGTGGTTGTGCGCAGTCATGAGACTGAGCACAGTTTTTTATTTCACGAATTTGACTGTCTTGACATCGGAAGCGGTAGCAGCTTTGACGACGTATACGCCTGCCGGAAGTGAAGCGATAGATACGGTCGATGCGGCAGCCGATGCGACTTTGGCGCCAGCGACATTGTATATGTCGACACATTTGACAGCCTCGTCTGATATGACGCTTACATAGTTGCCGTTGACCTTGACGTTGAGGTTGCCGGCTACGACAGACTCGACACCGTCGGGAAGGTCGATATCTGTGATTTGGGCTTTGCGTTCGGCATCGCTCCATTTGCTGTACTCAAGATTATGGTAGGCGATCTGTCCGCTCCAGGGCTGATAGGGGGTATCCTCGTCGTCAGGGTCGGTATATTCGTGTGTCAGGTAGATTGCGTCGAGATACCATGCGCTGCCGAATCCGTTCTCGCCGACTAAGTGGGCGATTTCGTCTTGGTCGATATCCCATACCATGAGACCCCAGCCGCGGAAGTTGACGTTGAGCTGGTCGGCTTTGTATGCGAGACCGTTATCTTCAAAGATACGCATATAGACGCCTGTGTTGCGGTTTGAACCGTCGCCATAAACCCACATTGTTATGAAGCCGTCGTTTTTGTCGCGGCGGATCTTGACTGCGCCGGCAGGATTGTGGACACGCATGTGCCAGTTTTCATCGGCATGGTCGGGATCGAAGCTGTAGACAACGAGGAACGACGAGTTGACACCGTAGAAAGGTGAGGCACCGATGCTGGTCGAAGCGCATTCTTCTTTGATGAAGCCCTTGCTCGAGCCCGAGCCGCCGGGAGCCCAGAAGTCTGTCTCGTCTTTGAGTTCGTGGATGACAGTGGCTGATGTCTTTTCGCGATATTCGGTGAGGAAACGGAATGATGTGCCTGTTCCTACGTTACCCGACAGGTCGGTCAAACCGTCGGCGAGTGTGACAAGAACAGCGCAGTCGGTAGCATAGTCTTCGTGGGTGAGGAAGTGGAGCACTGAAGCGCCGCCGATGACAGCGTGTGTGATTGTGCCTTCATATACTTTGCCGGTTGCGTCTTTGACTGTGATAAGGCCGGTATGGTCTTCGTCATCGTTCCAGACGAGAGTCTCGTTGAACTCGATGCGTACCGGCGGACGCTGTGTGTAGAGGGCCTCGCCGTCGGCGTCGGGATAAGTGCTGACAACATATGGCGCTTCGGTGTCGGGCTCGGCCATTGTGAAGGTGAGCAGGTAGTCGCCGCCTTCGACGCCGTCGTTGTCACCGTCGAGGAGCATGTTTGTCTGGCTGTTGCGGGCGATGCTGCCGTCAATCTTGATGGTGTATTCCCACAGAGCTTCGAGCTGGTTGACGTTTATCTTTAGTGTGTAGTCATTGATCCACTCGGTTGTGATGATGCCGTCGTTGTCGATAGACAGAGCCTGGTCGACAGTCTCGCGGATCATGTTGCGTGAGAACGTGATAATAAGGGGCTCGATGGCGTCGACCGAGCTTAGGTCGCTGAGTGATACCGAGCTAACGATAGCGGGCATCGTGTTTGTGAGGGCTATGTCGCAGTGTGTGATATAGTCGGCCGATGTCTCGCCGCCGGCAAGGATGGTCACGCTTTTGGTAGCGGGTTCAAAACCGGGAGCGCTGAACTCGAGTGTATACTCTTTACCTGCCTCAAGGCCTTCGAAGAGATAGAAGCCGTTGTGGATGAGGTTGGGATTCTTGGTATATTTATGGAAGAGACCTTCGTATGTATCGGTATTGTATACCAGATCGGTACCCTGCACTTTGATTGTCGCGCCGTTGAGGGGCTGGTTGTTCTCAGAGTTGCTTACAACGCCGGTGAGCATTGTCTGCGAGGGAACTTCGAGGTTACGGTATTTCATAATTGTCTGGAATCCGGCGAGAGCTTCGATGCGTTTATATTCATTGTTGATATTGCGCTGCTGCTGTGAGGCGATTGTGTGGTAGCCGGCCTCGCTGAGTATCGACGCCATATTGGTGCGGCGGTTGACAGAGAGGTAAGGATACTGGTTTTCATGAGTCTCGGATGCTTTGTCATACCAGCAGCGGTCATGCCAGTTGCCGCGTGATTTGACACCCATCGCGCCGGCGAGGTTGGGTTCGAGAATGTCACCGAAGACTTTGCCGCCTTTGGGCTCTTTCTCGATTGCGACGCCATTATTGCGCCAGCCGCCGAAGAGAAGCAGAATCTCGTTGGGTGTGGCGGGGTCAGACGATGCGTCAGAGTGGATGCAGTAGAAGAAGTCGGCGCCGTAGGCATTAGCTTCGTCCGAGCGTTCCTCGAGGCCGACTACGGTGTTGTCGTCGTAGCGGCAAAGCTTGACGTTCTCGTCGGCTATATCGGTGTATGTCTTGAGCATGTTCTCGATGCCGAGAGCGACGCGGAGAGTCTTTTCGGCTTCGGAGTAGCCCCATAGACCGCCGTTCTCACGGCCTGAGTGGCCCGGATCGATGTAGAGCTTGAAATCGCCCCATGCTATTTTCTGTGTGGCGTCGCCGTCCTGGGCGCTGACTGCCGGTGCGGCCATCAAAGCCGTTGCTGCGATAAGTGTGGCTTTGGCTATATTTGTGATTGACGTTTTCATTGGGCGCGGTTATTTGAGGTTGACAACATAGATGGCTGCGTCGGCAGCGTTCTCGAATGCGACTTTGCGGCCGTCGGGAGATACTGACGGGGTCATAGGTATCATGTCGGCGCGGCGTGTGACAACTGAGGTCTTGCCGTTTGTGACATTGACCGATTTTAGCTCTGAGGCTGTGAATCTTTCGCCGTTGTCTTCGACAACAGTGTAGACGATAGTCTTGCTGTCGGGAAGCCATGATGCGTGTGAACCTTTGCCGAGAGAGCGGAGATCGCTGCCGTCAGCGTTGATAAGCCACATGCCCTTGCCGGGAATCTGGAATACGATCTTGCTGCCGTCGGGTGAGAGTGCCGGATTGATAACTGTTCTGCCTGCAAACGAATTGAGGGCCTTGATTTCTTTGGCTGCTTTTGTCGGACGGGCAAGCATGACAGAGTAGATGTCAGTGACGCCCGCGCGGGCTTTCAGACGGGGTGAAACAGCTTCACGACTCTTGGCCATGAGCACTTTCGACGTACCGCGGTTGACGTCGAATGATTTGATCTCGTGGAATACACGACCGTTCTCAATGATGTTGTTGCGGCTGATGATGGATGCGCCGTCGGCGGTCCAGGTCATGTTATAGCCTGTGCCGGCCTCGCGAGTGAGCTGGCGGAGAGCCGTGCCGTCGGCATTGGCGACGAGGATACCGGTATAGTTGTCGGTCGTCACTGCGATTTTGGATCCGTCGGGCGACCATACCGGAGCCATAAGACCGCCGGCGGTCGACAGCAACTTCACGGGCGCGCCGTCGCTCTGTACCTGAGCGCCTGCGACACCACCGATGGCCATGAGAGCCATAGCTAAGAAGAAATGCTTTTTCATAAGGTGATGATTTGGGTTAATTGATTTATTTATAAAATTGATTGTTTTGCGGTTTAAAGTTTGTAAGGCGTAGTTTTATACGATTTAAGGCTGTATGCTTGTAGCATTCTTTATTTTTACAAAAGTAATGATTTCGTTAGGATTTATCTAATTATTTTTTTAATTATTAACAGGTATTGCCATAATTTCACTATTTTGTATAGAAGTGTTAAAGTGTAAGATTCGTCAGGCCTTGTTTGTCAGTGGTTTATCGTATTGCTGACGGCTTTGATTACAATTGGTTCCATTACTTTATAGCCTTCGACGGTCGGATGTACTGCGTCGTCGCTGTAATGCGGATTTATGATTCCGCCGTCAACAACCATGTGACTATAGTAGTCGACGAAAGTGATATTGTTTTCATCGCAGTGTTTTTTCAGCAATTTATTGAGGGCGGCGATCTGTTTCGGTGCGTCGGTTATTTCTGGCCGCCAGCTGAATCCGGCCGCAGGCAGTACCGAGCACACTATCGGTGTTATACCGTGCCATCGCGCTATATCGGTCATCGAGGCGATGTTGTCGACGATATGCTCTAACTCGATAATGCCGTTGTTGAGGGCTATGTCATTGATGCCGGCGAGTATGACGACTACCTCGGGCTTGAGCGCGATGACATCCGAGCGAAAGCGTGCGAGCATCTGTGTTGTAACTTGGCCCGAGATGCCGCGGCAGACATAATTGTTGTCAGTGAAAAATTCGGGGCGGTTTTTATACCAGAAATCGGTGATGGAGTTGCCCATGAACACGGCTACAGGCTTGATGTCCGATGATTTGACTTCGGCGTTTGCCGCAGCATAGCGGTCATGGTTGATCCAGTCGGGTTTATTGTCGGCGAAAGCGGCGGTCGTTACCGTAAGCATTATCGCCGTCATGATGATTGATCTCGGTTTTTTCATGAAACTTAGTGCTAATAATCACAGACAAAGATATACAACAGCATGATAAAAAGCAAAAAATAATTAATAGCCCTGTTGCCGCGCTAACACATGGCGCCGCGATGTTGTTGTATAACCGATACCAACTAAACAATGACATATGAAATTAAAAGATATAAAATCGCCGCGCGACATAAAAAATCTTACAGTCGACGAACTCAAATCCATCGCTTCCGAAATGCGTCGGGCCGTTCTTGGCCGTTGTGCCGCTGTCAGCGGTCATGTCAGTCCTAATCTCGGCGATATCGAGGCTGTAATTGCGTTGCATTATGTTTTTGACGCGCCTGTCGACAGCATCGTCTTCGACGTATCGCATCAGGATTTCGCCCATAAGATGCTTACCGGACGTGTCGACGGATTCATTGATCCTACATGTTATAGAAAAATAGGCGAATATACCGATCCGGCCGAGAGTCCCGACTACGATATTTTTTATGCCGGACATACTTCGCCGGCCATAAGTCTCTGTGTCGGTCTCGCCAAAGCCCGTCAGCTTCGCGGTGACAGACATGATATTGTCGCTTTTGTCGGAGACGGTGCTCTCAGTGGTGGCCAGGCTTTCGAAGGCCTTAACGCAGGTGCGGCACTGCACGACGGGCTCATCATCGTAATCAACGACAATCAGATGGCCATAGCCGAGAACCATGGCGGTATTTATGACAACTTGCGTCAACTGCGTGAGACCAACGGCACGTCAGACAACAATATCTTCAAGGCATTCGGTTACGATTATACTTATGTGCGCGACGGCAACGACATCGCCTCGCTAATAGAGGCATTCAGGAAAGTCAAAGGCACGCGGCGCCCCGTCGTGGTACACATAAATACTCAGAAAGGTCTGGGCTATGTCCCGGCCGAGCGCGACCGTGAGGCTTTCCACTGGAGCGTCCCGTTCGATATAGCCTCAGGCCTTCCCCTCGACAACAGCGATGCACCCGACTACGACACCATACTCCGCGATTTCATAATGGATAAGGCCGCGGCAGATTCGCGTCTGCTCGTCATCTCTTCGGCGACACCCGACAGCTTCGGTCTCGGTCCTGACGAACGCCGCTTGCTCGCCGACCGCTATATCGATGTGGCTATTGCCGAACAGACGGCTGTCTCGGTCATGGCCGGCGCCGCCCGCGGCGGTGTCAAAGTCATCTATCCCGTCGTGGCTACATTTCTTCAGCGTGCTTATGACCAGTTGCTTGAAGACTGGGCCATGGATAACTCGCCTGCGCTTATGCCTGTCACGGCCACGGGCGTCCGCGGCATACCCGACATGACTCATCTCGGTTTCTGGGACATGCCGATGATAACATCCATACCCGATATCGTCTATCTCGCCCCCGCAAATGCCGAAGAGCTCAAGGCCATGCTCGACTGGGGCATCGCGCAAGATAAATATAAGGTGGCCGTGAGGGTCCCGACATATTCATATGAGCACGCCGATTACGACGTCGACACAGACTACTCTGACCTTAACCGGTTCAAGATGCTTAGGCGCGGCAGCCGTGTCGCAGTCATCGGTGTCGGCGACTTCCTTGTCAAAGGCCGTCAGCTTGTGTCGGCGCTTGCCGGAGCAGGCATCGATGCCTCTTTCATAAATCCTCGTTTTGTTTCGGGTGTAGACGGCGAGATGCTCGCCTCGCTCAAGGATGACCACAATGTAGTCGTGACCATAGAGGACGGTTCGCTCGAAGGAGGTTTCGGGCAGCGGGTTGCATCGGCTCTGGGAGATACGGGTCTTAAGATTCTCAACTTCGGCCTTGCCAAGAAATATGTCGACCGTTATGATGTCGGTCGTCTTGAGTCAGACAACAGCCTCGATATCGACACAATGCTTGCCCGCGTCCTCGCCATCTGCCGTTGAGGCAATGTCATAATTAACAATTAATAATGCACAATAATCACTTTTTTCGTAGAAGATAGCCGAGAGCTATGACAGCGAGCGTCAGCATCTCCGAGACGGGTATGGCCAGCCACAGACCGGCGACACCGATAAAGCGGGGCAGCAATATAAATCCCGGCAGCATGAATATCACGCCTCGCAGAAGCATATAGAAAATCGAGAGCCCGGCTTGTTCGCGGCTTTGATAATAGCCGATAAAAGTGATATTGGGGGCAAAGAACAGGGCACATATGCCGAGTATCGGCAGACCGTATACAGTCACGGACCACGCCGCTTCTGTCGGGCTGAGGAATATGCTTGTCAGAGCCGATGCTCCGGCCCACATGCCGGCTGAGATGACGACACCGCAGATACAGGCGGTCGCCAGGGCCAGTCTCAGTGCCTGTCTGACACGGTCATGATGGCCGGCGCCGTAGTTATAGCTGATTATGGGCTGCGATGACTGCGCCACGGCATTGCTGATCGAAAATATCAGCGGGAACAGGTAGCAGCCTATGCTGAAAGCGGCCACACCGTCCTCGCCCAGATACGACAGAAACATGTAGTTGCCTGTTACCATCATTACGCCGATAGCGGCTTCGGCGATAAAGGTGGCGAAGCCTATCTTTGTCATATATATGATATTGCGCAGTGACAGACGCAGCGATTTTGCCGACATTTTAAGTTTGTAGAATTTCAGTTTGTCTGCGAAGAAGATGAAATACGCGAGTACCATCGCACCGGCGACGATACACGAGATCGATGTCGCAACCGACGCGCCTTTGATGCCCATGCCGAGCGGAAACACCATAAGCCAGTCGAGAAATATATTGAGTATGGCGGCGACTATCTGTACTCCCATGGCGTATTTGGGCGAGCCGTCGAGACGTATGAGCATCATGCCTGCACATTGCAGATAAAAGAATACCAGACCCGGACATAGCCAGATAAGGTAATCTGTCGCAAGTTGTTCAAGCGCCGGGCTACAGCCGAGAGCATACAGCACACTGTGTGTGAACAATAATGATATGAGTATCACGGCGCAGAAGATGACTGCTCCGGCGATGTAGGCCTGGGTCATTATTATCCTGGCGGCTTTTACGTTTCCCTCGGCAAGTCTGATACTGCCGATGACAGATGCACCGATGCCGAACATTAGCCCTATGCCTGTGCATAAAAGAAACAGCGGCGCCACGATGTTGATTGCGGCAAGTCCGTTACTGCCCACACCGTGGCCTACGAACATGCCGTCGCAGATATTCAACGCCGAGTTGAATACCATACCTATCAGCGTAGGGAAAAACATGGCGCCGAAGAGGCTTTTGATTTTTCCGCTCCCGAAGTCAAGTTTGTCTCTTTCCATGTGGTGTTTTTATGTTTGCCTTTCTACCTGCAAAGGTACGAACTTATACCATAAACGTTGTGGTGCAAATCAACTCCGGTGTGGTATTTTTTATAACAAAATCCTGATAAGTGGCGTTAAATATAGTAAATTTGCAAAAAAACTATGGCATCGAAAATCATACCATATGATAGGTACTCCTTTGTCTGTGGCGCTGTTGAAGGAGCGACATGGCTTGCCGGGCGTCCGCTGTCGACCGACGGTTTCCTGATATTGTTTTGCGAAAGAGGCATGGCCGAATTCTCGATAAACTCACATATCCATACACAGCGCCGGGGGAGTATGGCGTTGATAACGTTCGATATGGTTGTAGTGCCCGTCAAGATATCGGATGATTTCAGAGCGCGTTTTCTTTGGATAGATTTCAATGCGACCCAGGATCTTTTCTTTCTCGTCACGTCAAGCCGTCTATGGGATTTCATCTATAAATCGCCGGTGTGTCAGCTGACAGGCGCTCTTGCCCGAGCTGTCGTGCGCTGGTATGATACACTCGACTGGATATCATGCAACTGCTCCGACGCCATAAAAGACAAGATGATGCGCCGCGAGGCTGAGAATTTCATGACGGCTATGACCGAACATATAGAAACACGCCTTGGTAGCTTGGGGGAAGACCATAAGAAAAACAGGGCATGGACGCTTACCAATGATTTATAGCCCTTCTGAACCGTCATTATGCCCGTCGGCACGATGTGGCCTTTTATGCCGGTTGTCTCAACGTGACACCCAATTATCTCAATATAATAATCAAACGCAGTACGGGCACTACGGCTAAAGAGCAGATAAATATACAGATAGTGCTGGTTATAAAGATGCTGCTCGACACAACAGACATGTCGGTAAAGCAGATCGCCACGTGGCTGCACTACGACGATCCGTCGTATCTTTGCAGGATATTCAGAAAACAGACGGGTATGTCGCCGGTGCAATACCGTGGTCGCGCTCAGGGTTTGTATGACGGACTTGGCAGTGTTAAGAGCGAGCCGAAATAGCGGTCTGTCTCCTCGCTGATATCGTTATCGTAGCCCGATGCGTTGAAGTAGGTTATTTCGCCGAAATATATCTTATCGTTTACGTAATATAGGTCGACCCTTACATGTGGTTCACCTTTACAAAGACGATCGGCGATATCAAACATCTCATCGATCCGTGCCGGCTTTGGCAGAGTGAAATCATGGGGAGTTTCAGCGTCGACTTTGTTGAACGGTTTGAAGTTCCAGTCACGGTCAAAAAAATAATAGCGGGGTTTATCCTTCCCCGGGATGCGACCACGGCAGACCATGACATACTCGGCGCGACCGTTGAAGCAAAAGAATTTATAGTCGGTAGGCACCGGTTCTACGTCGGTGCCGATATATTCTTCGACCAGAACTGCCGGCCTGATATTCTTGTAAGGCCATTCACGCAGTTTGGCATAATTTCGTTTCTTCATCGAGCGGCCTATGACTTTGAGAGCCTTAGTGCGGTCAAACTGCGATTTGTCTTTGCAGATGACGACACCTTTGCCGCCCCAGCCATGTGAGGTTTTGATGACAAATCGGTCGGGCAAGGCGTCAAAATCAACGTCAGACACAGACGCCCATGATGCGATAGTCGGTATTATGTATTGTTGTCCTATTGCTTTGCCCACAATATCTTTGACAGCGAGTTTGTCGACAATAGATGTCTGCCGATCATGACGGTTATAAATCTTGAGCCATTGTAATTTTTCGTTGAACGTAAGAGGATTGTCGAGGTCGAGACTTCGGCCGGTGCGCAACTTGTACATTACCGTCACAAACAGACGGTCGTTTTTGATAAGAGGAGCAAAGAGTTTAAGCAAATTTTTCGCAGTTTTGCGATAAAGTCCTATGAATGACATTGTTAACTTTTAAACATATAGATACACCAATCGATAGAGTTGCGCAAAGATAGACAATAAATGCGACAAACCGACCAACTTTTTTATGAAAAACGACGATTACAGATGGCCGATTGTGGATTGTATAGCCAAGATACTTGACAGAATGTCGAAAAAGACGTATTTTTGCCGTATAAAACCAATCGTATACATTTCCAACAATGAAAAAATTATTTTCTCTTGTCATGGCTGCCGCCGTTCTGTCGGCGTCTGCTTCCGAACCCGTCGATTCGGCTAAGACCGATTCTGTCGCGGGCTTTGAGTTTAAGGATATAATAACAATACCCGTTACTTCGGTCAAAGATCAGAATAAATCGGGAACATGCTGGTGTTTCGCCGGCACATCGTTTTTCGAGAACGAGATACGCAAAGTCGGCGGTGATTCTATCGACCTGTCTGAAATGTTTACGGTGCGTCATTGCTATGCTGACAAGGCTGACCGTTATGTAAGAATGTATGGCGGTACAAATTTCGCCCCAGGCGGGTCGATTCTTGACGTGCCATATGTGTGGGAACACTATGGCGCGGTGCCCGAAGAAGTTTACACCGGTCTGCAATACGGCGAGGACAAGCACGTCCATGGCGAACTTGACGCTGCGCTTACAGCTTATGTCAAGGCTGTGACCTCAAAACCCAACCGCCGCGTCTCTACCGCGTGGAAGAAAGGTCTCGACGGCATCCTCGACGCTTATCTCGGCGAAGTTCCCGAGACTTTCAAGTATAAAGGCAAGACTTATACTCCGCAGTCGTTTGCCGCATCGCTCGGCATCGATCCGGCCAATTATGTGGCGCTGACATCGTTTATGCATCATCCTTATTATAAGCCTTTTGTCGTCGAAGTACCCGACAACTGGCTCTGGGCACCTTATCAGAATATCAAACTCGACGAATTGCGCGACGTAGTCGACAATGCTCTCAAAAACGGCTATACCGTCGTCTGGGCCGCCGATGTCAGTGAGGGCGGCTTCAAATGGCGTGAGGGTGTCGCTCTTATGCCAAAGGGTAAAATTGAAAGCGACATGGAGGGTACCGAATTGTCGCGTTGGGTCAAACTCTCAGACAAAGAGCGTGAAGACAGTAAGTTTGAATTCAACGGACCGGTCGAGGAAATCAAGGTTACACCCGAGATGCGTCAGGATATGTTCGACCGTCAGGAGACCACGGACGACCATGGCATGGAAATCGTCGGCCTTGCCGAAGACCGTCTCGGCAACCGTTATTATAAGGTGAAGAATTCATGGAACACCAATCAGATCTATGACGGTTTCCTTTATGTCTCAATGCCATATTTCGACGCAAAGACCATGAACATTCTCGTCAACAAGGCAGCCGTGCCCGACAAGATCGCCAGGAAGATCGGCATAAGATAAGACCTGACGAAGAGAAATGAAACTGATAGGCATACTCTCTGACACCCATTCGTGTTGGGACGACCGGTTTGCCCGACACTTCGGGGCGTGTGACGAAATCTGGCATGCCGGTGACATCGGTGATCTCGACACACTCATGCGTCTCGAGGCGGTGGCTCCGGTCGTGCGCGCCGTCAGAGGCAATATCGACCATGGACCTCTGCTGCGCCGCTGTCCCGAGATCGAGTGTTTCGAGACCGAGGGCGTCAAAGTCTTCATGACCCATATCGGTGGCTACCCCGGCCGCTATGCTCCCGGCGTCAGACGTATGCTTGTCGAAGAAAGGCCAAAGATCATGGTTGCCGGACACAGTCACATCTTGAAAGTGGTCTATGACCGCGAACTCGACCTGCTCCATATCAACCCCGGTGCTGCAGGCCATCACGGCTGGCAGCGCGAACGCACACTTGTGAGGCTCAGACTCGACGCCGGCGACATCAAAGACCTTGAAGTCATTGAGCTTGGAAAACTAAAGGTATGACGACGGTGTTAATCATATAAGCTTATAATTATGAAAAAGATAATTTATTTCCCGGCTTTTGTGGCCATTGCGGCGCTATCGGCGCTCACCTGCTGTAAGACGACTGAAGCCAACTATAGAGCCGCCTACGAGAAAGCGATCGAAAACCGCGACAAAAATGCTGTCGATTCGACAATCTACGGACGTTTCCGTCAGGAGATGAAACAGACTGTCGTCGTGAGCGGCAATGACACTGTGCCCATAAGAGTTCAGCACGTCGCTGTCACCGAGGGCGGAGGCGGCATCCGCGAGTATATCAGGCCTTACAATATCGTTGTCGGCGAGTTCAAACAGGTCTTCAACGCCAAATCGCTGCGCGAGCGACTTGTCAACGGTGGCTATCCGCGGGCTTTTGTCGTCAATACCAGAGAACCGTATTACTATGTTATCATAGGCGGTTATGACAAAATCGGCGAGGCCCGCGCCGCGCTTGACAGCCTCAGACTCAATCCCCCCGTGGTTATGCGCGACCCTCTCCCCTTTATACTTCAGGACCCCAGAGTGAAACGCTGAGAGATACACATTTACTAAACATATAAACGGCCATCGGTACAATCATGCTTCCCGATGGCCGTATTTTTTTCAGTTGCCGAAACTGAGGGTGGTGTAATAGTTCAGGTTCCCGTTGCCGGCATATTGGCTACCGTAGGTCAGGCGTATGAAGTTATTGTTGCCGCCCCACCATGTCGCTGTAAGCCCGGCCGAAGTGTTCTGTATGCTCGCCGGCTGTCCGTAGGTGCCTATCAGACGGTTCATCACCATATTGTAGCGGCTCATGTCGTAAAAGGGCGAATAGTATACAAACTCCGAGCTATACAGGCCACCGTAAGAATTATAATAGAGAGTCGCGTCGGGCCAGAGCATATTCAGCATCGAGACATTGTTGAGATAAACCATATCGTTGGCATATCCGGCGACATTATATCCCGAATTGATCAAAGCGTTGATCGAGATATTTATCGACGATCCCAAAGCAATGCCGAGAATCGTGCTGAACGGCCGCCATGGTGCAACGGGGCGGTAGTGTGGTGGCGGCACGGGCCGATAGAATGGTCTTGGCGGCGGCAGATGCGGGCGGTAGACCGGCCCGGGGCGAAAATCGTGTCCGGGACGATGTCCGGGGTGATGTCCCGGACGATAGCCGGCTTGTGGCGGTCTGTTATTGTTACCGGGTCTGAAATGATTGTTGCCCGGGCGGTTATGGTTGCCGCCGTTGTTGCCGGGACGATTGTTACCCGGGCGGTTATGGTTGCCGCCGTTGTTGCCGGGACGATTGTTGCCCGGGCGGTTATGGTTGCCGCCGTTGTTGCCGGGACGATTGTTGCCCGGGCGGTTCTGATTGCCGCTACCGTTATTTCCCGGGCGACGCATTTGTTCCTGACGGTTTTTGTTATCATTGTAATCCTTGCGCCCGCGGGCTTCGAGGCCTTCGGTCATAAGAGCGGCGCAAAGAATCAGGGCTGCTGCTGTTCTGATAATTTTCCTCATGGCTTTAATAGCTTTTATTTATTTAGATGTTTTAAATGATGAAAAGTTTAGAATACAGGCCAAAAAATATTTGTCAACCCTGTTTTGTTCGTGGATATTTCGTAACTTTGCATAAACTTTTAAAGAAAACAGTAATGAAACAGGTGGCAACTATACTCGCAGAGAAACTTTTGAAAATCAGTGCTATCAATCTTCAGCCTGAAAATCCCTTTGTCTGGGCCTCGGGCTGGAATTCTCCGATATACACCGATAACCGCAAAACTCTGTCATATCCCGATATCAGATCGTTTATAAAAATAGAGCTCTGTCGTCTCATTCTTGAGAATTTTCAGGATGTCGAGGCTATCGCCGGTGTGGCTACAGGTGCTATCGCGCAAGGCGCTCTTGTAGCCGATTCTCTTGGTCTGCCTTACGTTTACGTGCGCTCGACACCTAAAGACCACGGTCTTGAAAATCTCATCGAAGGCAATCTCAAACCGGGCACAAAAGTTGTCGTGATCGAAGACCTTATCTCGACAGGCGGTAGCTCGCTCAAAGCCGTCGAAGCTATCCGCGCGGACGGTTGTGAAGTGCTTGGTATGGCGGCTCTATTCACCTATGGCTTCCCTCTCGCAGAGGCAAATTTCAAAAAAGCCGGTGTAAAACTGATGACACTCAGCAATTACAACGCCATGCTCGAAGCCGCTCTTGCTACCGGATATATCAAAGAAACTGATCTCGATACCCTTAAAGAATGGCGTCGTGACCCCTCGACGTGGACCGCTAAACGATAAACTATGGCTCAATATAAAAGTGCTCCCATAACAGTCAGACGTTCGGTCGAAGAGATAAACAATAAATTTGCCGACCTGTCAACGTTTCAGAACGCTATTGACGCACTCCCGTCAGAAGAACGCGCCAAGATAGGCGATGTTAGATTTGATAAAACATATATAGCCATCAAGCAGCCGCAGTTTGGTGAGATAAAATTTCAGGTTAAAAGCAATACTCCCGGCCGTATCGTGATGGAAGCCGTGGGACTCCCGTTGCCGCTAAATCTGATTGTCGATCTCCTCGCTGTCGATGCCGAGACAACACAGGTGTTATCATCGATTGACGTCGAGATACCGGCGATGCTGCGCCCCCTCATTGGCGGCACGATGCAGAAAGCTGTCGACCAGTTTGGATCATTGTTCGCCAAACTGAACGCCTGATCTATGATATTTAAGCGAAATTTTAAATCGACAATGACTGCCGCCGTTTTGGCGGCAGTCATATTTGTCTGTGGCTCATGTCACAGTGTCGAAGACGATCGCATACCCGTGATGCCTGTCTCGCTCGTATTCACCACCGTGGCCGAGTGGAACATCTATGGCGTCGCCGGGGCGCTCGACTATCGCCGTTTCATAAAAGAAGAGCGCATACCCGCGTCATATCCTTATACGGCCCTGTCTCAGACAGGTTTTGGCGGAGTCCTGCTTGTAGGTGGCGTAAACGGCAATCCGATGGCCTATGATCTCGCCTGTCCCGTCGAGTGTCGTCGAGACGTCAGAGTCATTATAGACACCGACGGCATGGTCGCCGAGTGTCCGGTGTGTCATAGCCGCTATGATGTCTTTTCTCTTTATGGAAACCCTCTGTCAGGCCCTGCGGCAACCGACGGATTCGGTCTCAGACGTTATCGGGTTGCTCCGGGCCGCATGGGTGAATATATGATCGTAAGCAACTAATCTGATTTTTTTACTATGAAAAAAAATTATATCGGTCTCTGGCTGCTGCTTTTTGTCGCTTTTGCCGCTTTCGCCGTGGCTTCGACCCTCGACGAAATAAAAATCGGTCCGATTGAGCTTAAATCATCGAAGATTGCCGACCGTCTGTTACAGGAACGCAGGCTTGACGAAGCCGTTGACAGTGTTTTCGATGCCGAGACTGCCGACAGTCGTGATGAGCTGAAAACACCCGCTCCGCTTGACACAGCTTCGAAAGTCATACTCTTTATCGGAGACTCGATGCTCGAAGGTCTGTCGCCGCGTATGGCCGACTATGCCGCAGCAAACGGCCACACCCTCTACACGGTGATGTGGTATAGCTCGACGTCTGAGCGCTGGGGATCGTCTGACAAACTCAGAGACTATATAGCCCGTCTAAAACCCGACTATGTCTTTGTCTGTCTCGGTGCCAACGAACTGTTTGTTAAAGACATCAAAGAAAAACGCGATGGCTTTGTCAAGAATATAATCAGCGATATCGGCGTCATACCCTATGTGTGGATCGGGCCGCCAAACTGGAAGCCCGACACCGGAATAAACGAACTTATAGCCGCAAACGCTGTCGATGGTGCTTATTTCAAAAGTGACGGCATGCACTTTGACCGCGCTAAAGACGGGGCACACCCGACACGATCATCGGCCGCCCTGTGGCTCGACAGCGTTGCACGCTGGATGCCGCTTCATGCCGCCCATCCGATAAAGATGGCCGCTCCCGGCAATATCAAAGGCAAACCCAAACGTATTTTTGTCCACCAGCCTGACGAAAAGTAACATGGACGTCAACAATCTGCTTCTCAATCTCAAAGATATTTTCACATACACCGAGGGTCAACCCATGCTATTCTCGAGCGGGACGTTCTGGGTGCTCTTCCTCGTCTTCATACCCCTCTACAGCCTGCTCAAACGCCGTCTGTGGCAGATGATTGTCTTTGTCGTCGCCTTCAGTTTTTATTTCTACTACAAATCGAGCGGCGTCTTCGTTGTGCTGCTGTTCGCTACTTCGCTGTTCGACTGGTTGTTGTCGCGATTGCTCGTCAGATTGACTTCTGTGACCGCGCGTAAAATCTGTGTCGCATGTTCTCTTATTGCCTCGCTCGGCATACTCGGCTACTTCAAATATGCCAATTTCTTCATGTGGAACATCAGCGCCATGGTCGGTGCCAACTTCCAGCCTCTCGATCTGATATTGCCTGTAGGCATAAGTTTCTATACCTTTCAGTCTATCAGTTATATCGTCGATGTCTATAAAGGACGTGTCGCGCCGACGCACACATGGCTCGAGTATGCATTCTTCCTGTCGTTTTTCCCCGCCCTTGTCGCCGGCCCTATCGTGCGTGCCGACTATTTCCTGCCGCAGATCAGAGAAAACCGCCATGCTACTCGCGAAGAGGCCTACACGGGCTTGTGGCTGATAATACTCGGCGTTGTCAAAAAGGCCGTTATCGCCGATTACATAGCCCAATATAATGATCTCATCTTCCAGTCGCCTACGGGTTACTCGGGTTTCGAGACCGTAATGGGTATAATCGGTTACACGATGCAGATCTATTGCGATTTCTCGGGCTATTCAGATATGGCCATAGGCATCGCTCTGATAATGGGCTTCAGGCTCGCGCAGAATTTCAACTTCCCCTATAAGTCACAGAATCTGACCGATTTCTGGCGTCGCTGGCATATATCGCTCTCGACATGGTTGCGCGATTATATCTATATACCTCTCGGCGGCAACCGCAAAGGCACACGCCGCACATATATCAATAACTTCGCCACCATGCTCATCGGCGGCCTGTGGCACGGGGCGGCGTGGAAATTCGTCTTCTGGGGTGCTATGCACGGAGCCGGTCTTGCCGTCCACAAGGCATCGAGGCCGTGGGTCGACCGGCTCGGCTCGTCGTGGCCGGTAAAAGCTTTCAGCTGGCTGCTTACCATGACGGTGGTCGCATTGCTGTGGGTGTTTTTTCGTGCCGACACCTGGACAGACTCATGGCTTATAATCAAGAATGCTTTCACTGATTTCTCGTTCGACTATGCCGTGCCCTTTGCCTCGGCGCGCATGCTGTGGCTCATAATGATGCTTGTAATCATTGTGGCCCATGCATTGCCGACCAACTTCTGGGGTAAGGCGACGGCGGCCTTTGTGAGGTCGCCGTGGATCGTCAAACTGCTTATCTTCGTTATCGTCGTGCAATTGGTCATTGAGTTGCAAGGTGAAGACGTCGCTCCTTTTATCTATTTTCAGTTTTGATGCCGGAAGCATGTTTTTTTACTTGCAGTCGCAGTGTTCGCCGTCGGGGTCGAGGAGCTTGACGATGTAGGCGTCGTTGTCTTCGATCAGAGTCTCGAGCTGTGTGGCATAGACTGTCAGGTCTGCGATAGGACGTAGCGCGACACCCGAGCGGGCGGCAGCGTCTGCGATGGCCGGCGATACTTGCGAGAGCAATCTTTTGTCAAACGGCTTGGGCAGTATGTAGTCGCGCCCGAATTCCATGTGTTTTAGCCCGTATGCTCTTATGAGAGACTTGGGCACGGGCTTGCGCGCAAGCGCCGCTATGGCTTTTGCAGCCGCAATCTTCATGTCTTCGTTTATTTCGGTGGCGCGGCAGTCGAGAGCCGCCCTGAAGATATACGGGAAGCCGAGCACGTTGTTGATCTGATTGGGGTAATCAGAGCGCCCCGTGGCGAATATAAGATCGTCGCGCGTTGCCATCGCTTTGTCATAGGCGATTTCGGGATTGGGATTCGCCAATGCGAAAACGATAGGTCGCGGAGCCATCGAGCGTAGCATCTCCGGGGTAAGGACGTCGGCGACAGACAGTCCGAGAAAAACATCGGCGCCTTCTATCGCTTCGGCGAGAGTCGTGACGTCGCTGTCGGCGGCAAATTCGGCTTTGCTGCTGTTGAGGTCGGTGCGATGTTTGGTGACAGCGCCTTTGCTGTCACAAATGATGACATTGCCGGGTCTGACGCCGAGCTTGATATATAGTCGTGTACAGGCCAGGGCGGCTGCTCCGGCGCCGTTGACGACAACTTTGACTTCGTCGATTTTCTTGCCTTGTATGTCGAGGGCATTTATCAGTGCAGCCGAACTGACAATGGCTGTGCCATGTTGGTCGTCGTGCATAACCGGTATGTCGCACTCTTGTTTTAGGCGGCGTTCGATTTCAAAACATTCCGGGGCCTTGATGTCCTCGAGGTTTATGCCGCCGAAAGTCGGTGTCATGGCTTTGACGGCTCTGACAAATGCGTCGGCGTCGGTTTCGTCGATTTCGATGTCATAGCAGTCGAGACCTGCGAATATTTTGAATAGCAGTGCTTTGCCTTCCATCACAGGCTTGGCGGCGGCAGCACCGATATTGCCGAGACCAAGTACCGCCGTGCCATTTGATATGACGGCGACGAGATTGCTTTTATTAGTGTATTCATAGGCCCTATCCTTATTGTCTTTGATTTCAAGACAAGGGTAGGCCACCCCGGGCGAATATGCCAGCGAGAGGTCGTCGGGATGTGATGTGGCCTTGGTCGCTACAGTTTCTATTTTGCCCGGTTTGGGGTATTTGTGGTATTCAAGTGCAAGTTCTTTAAGTGTTTTAGTCATAATAGATGTAATTGTATTTCGCTTAATTATCAAACACATTTACTACTAAAGAAGTTGTAAAAATTGTTGTCAAAAATACGACAATATTATAACTTTGCGATGTTAAATTAATTTAGCTATGCTTGAAATAAGTGAAATATTCAATGCCGCTGCGGTGCTCAAGGATGTAGCCCGCAAGACGACCGTGATACCGGCACACAAGATCAACCCCGAGTCTGAGATATATCTCAAAACCGAAAACCTGCAGCTGACAGGTTCGTTCAAACTGCGGGGCGCTTACTATAAAATATCTCAGCTCACCGACGAAGAGAAAGCCCGGGGTGTCATCGCATGCTCTGCCGGCAACCATGCCCAGGGAGTTGCCCTCGGCGCTACCCACAACGGCATCAAATCGCTGATATGCCTGCCTGCCGGTGCTCCGATTTCAAAGGTCGAGGCTACCAAAGGCTATGGTGCCGAAGTGTGTCTCGTTCCCGGCGTTTATGACGACGCCTATGCCAAAGCCATAGAATTGCAGAAAGAATACGGTTATACCTTTGTTCATCCTTTCGACGATCCCAAGGTAATAGCCGGTCAAGGTACTATAGGCCTCGAGATACTCGAGCAGATGCCGGATGTCGAGGCTGTAATCGTCCCTATAGGTGGTGGCGGACTCATCTCGGGCGTCGCTTTCGCCATAAAGACATTGCGTCCCGAGATCAAAGTCTACGGCGTCCAGTCGTCAGGAGCTCCGTCAATGGCACGCTCGCTACAGGAAGGCCATATAACTCATCTGAGCAACGTGTCGACCATTGCCGACGGCATAGCCGTCAAAGAGCCCGGTATCAACACCTTCGAGATGGTAAACAAATATGTCGACGAAGTTGTCACCGTCAGCGACGACGAGATAGCGGCGGCTATATTGATGCTTCTCGAGACACAGAAAGTCGTATCTGAAGGCGCCGGTGCCGTCTCGGTCGCCGCCGCGATGTTCAACAAAGTACCCGTCAAAGGCAAGAAGACTGTCTGTCTCGTTTCCGGCGGCAACATCGACGTCAATACCCTCAACCGTGTCATAAACCGTGGTCTTGCCAAAAGCGGCCGTCGATATACATTTATAATCGACCTCGACGATAAACCCGGACAACTCTCGGGTGTTTGCAGCGTCATCGGACAGGAAGGCGGCAATATCATCTCCGTGACCCATGAACGCATCAATGCCAGCTCGGAGATCAACGGCTGCACCATACGCATGGAAGTCGAGACGCGTGACAGCGACCACATCGAGAGCATACGCTCGACCCTTGACGCCAACGGCTACAAAGTTCTCAACTGACCCGACCAAAGCGCCAATACACCACAACTCAATAGCGTCCGTAAACGACGCGATGAAGCCAAAGGCTGAAGCCCTCGCGCTCCATACGCAGTTGTTCCCGATGTATGTCGGTGACAAAAAGTAAACCGGTATCGTTGAAATTATATCGATACCGGTTTGTTATTAATGATTGGATATAATGATTTATATCGAGATTTTTGATGCCGAACGGCCGACATTGACTATATAGATACCTTTGGCGAGGCCCTTGAAGGTTTTGCAGTAACCACGATAAACTTGTTTGCCTGAAATATCGAATATTTCGACAATTGTGTCATCGCCGGCTCCTTCAACTACGATCGAACCGCCTCGGACGCTGACATAAACGGGGCTTACATTTTCAATATCATCAACACCCGAGAGATCCATCTCTACGATGTTGGAAAACTTGCCCCATGAATATTGAGTTTCATAACTTTTCTTACTTCCGATAGGTACATATAATGTAGCCTTGATTACATTACCGCTACCGAATGTATCAATAGAAGCCATAGGCGGTGTGCTTGAATGGCAATAAACTGTAGATAGTTTGTCGCAATTGCTAAAAGCACTGTTTCCAATAATAGTGACAGATGCGGGGATATTTACCGAAAGCAGCCCGCTGCAGTTATAGAAAGCGCTATTTTCAATAGTAGCGACAGAGTTGGGAATGTTTATCGAGGTCAAACTACTGCAATAGGAAAATGCGCTGAAGCAAATTTGGGTGACTGATTCAGGGATGTTAACCGAAGCCAGACCGGTACAGCCACTAAATGCAGATTCTGCTATTGTGGTAACCGAATTTGGGATGCTGACCGAAGTCAGACCGGTGCAATCAGAGAAAGCCATCATACCGATAACGGTGACAGAATTGGGAATATTAACAGATGTCATTCTCCCGCAATACATAAAAGCCATCTCTCCGATAGTGGAGACGGAGCCAGGTATGTCTACTGAAGTCAGATTTGAGCAGAACGCGAAAGAAAAGTTTCCGATAGTGGTGACGGAGTTAGGAATGCTTACTGACGTCAGGTTGACGCAGCCGTAGAAAGCATTATCTCCGATAGAGGTTACAAAGTCGGGTATGGCGGCTGATTTTCTGCCGCTTGGATAGTAGACTAACGTTGTGGTGTCTTTAGAGTAGACCGCTCCCTCTATACTGCAGTATGTCTGATTACCGGCATCGACATTGATTGCATCCAATGTTGAGCAATTATTAAATACAGATCCCTCAATAGAGGTGAGAGAAGCCGGCAGGTCAATTGATTTAAGGTTGCTGCAGTTGGAGAAAGCTCCATCGTGGATAATTGTGACAGAGTTGGGAATGCTTGCCGAAGTCAGGTCGTAACAATCACTGAATGCATATTTATGAATGGCAGTTACAGTGTTAGGGATGATCACAGAAGTCAGTCCTGTCGATTTTTCAAAAGCCGAGTACCCGATGGCGGTGACGGTATATGTCTTCGACTGATAGTCTACATGCGCGGGTATATCAACCGCTCCCGAGTATTCGCCTTTGGCAACATAAACGGTGAGGTCTTCGTCAGAGCTGATGGAATAACAGATGCCGTCAGACTCAAAATCGTAGGCAGCCGCGCTTAAGTTTGCCGACATGATGACCGCTATCGGCAGAAGCATTTTGGTAATAGTTCTTTTCATACAGAGATGCGTTTGTTTCTCAATCCTCGGCGAAACAGTTACATTTGAATATGAAAAAGGTGTGAGGATTGTATCTTGTCTTATCCTAAAGTCAGGTCTTCGCACTACCTTTCAGCATGGATAAAACAATAGCCCCACACCGTTTTGCTATATATTCTGCCGATTGCAGCAGGGTATAAGCAGCCGATGCAGGTGCTATTGCCAATCTCATCTTCATGCTGATTATCAAAGTTGCGAAGTTTGACTTTAGAAGATAAAATTTCAATAACACCTTTTAGTAAAAAATCCGATTCTCATCGTCAACTCTATGACGTTATTGTGAATCATGGGCAAAGATACTAAAAAATGTCAGTTGTGGGGCTAAATAATAGTGCTAATTTTTGCAATTATCAAAGCCAATTGTGAGCGATGCCGTCTGTATTATCGTACAAATCTATGTTGTGTGGATAATTATAAGTGGATATATAGCATAAAGGCCGTGTCGCTTATGGGTTGCGACACGGCCTTAGGTGTTGTGGTTTATGGTGGAGGAGATTATTTGCCGTTCTTTGATTTGAGGTCGATAGAGCGGTCAGGTTCGAGGCCGCGGTTGCGCAGTAGGGCGTCGACGAGCTTGCCAAGGCCGCAAAGATATACGGTGAGTGAGCATCGCTAGCCTGGAGTTGCTTCATTGTATTATTTAGGATGGTGAAACTATAAAATTTCCCGTCTGATTATTTGGATATTAATATATATTGACTAACTTTGCCACCATTAGCAATTTGTTAGAATACTCAAGGAAAATCCTTTCAAAATCCTAATTTACTAATGAAAAAAGCAATTATCTTTCTTGTCGTGCTGGTGCTAAATATAAGTGCAGGCGCACGTGTTTGGTTCGAGGAGCAAGAAATCAAAGTCGCTGCCGGATACCTATTCAACATACCTTACAATTCAGATCCTGAAGGCAGCAGAGTTTGGGTGTCAGCTAATTCTGATGCCTTTCAATACGAATATGGGCAATCGTCATATGGCACGATTACAGAAAGCGGTCGTCGCGTCAAAATCACAGTCCACGACCTCGGCGATGATAGTGAAGCTTCAATCGATGTTATCAGCGTCGACACGCCTGTTGAGTATTTTTGTCCTGTTGAGACTCGCATACACACTATCCACTACGACGATGTAAGCATCCCGTTGCTCTATTATCCCTCTTATGGTCATATCAAGGATTTCAAGGCGACATCAAATAACCCTGATATCGTACCATATTTCGATTCTCGTTCACGCAGTTTGAGGGTTAGCATTATGAACGACGGCAGTTCTTGGCGGCCAGATTTCGGCGAAGCGACAATCACAATCACAAATGGGAAGCAGACACACGAGGTGACAATCGTAAGCGGCGCTGAATATCACGACGGCGCCCAGCCCAACCATCTCGGTACGTACAATTACGTTCATGCCAACATTGGAGCCAAAATTAATGCTAGGGTAGATGGTTATTCATCATCAGATAGATTCGATGGGTCTATTGTGGAGCAAGGGTGGAATTTCGAATCAAACTATGTGGCAACAATCGAAAACAGGAGAGTCCATTGTCTTTCGCAAGGCAGTACAACTCTTATATACAAAATAGTAGCAGACATATACAACACTAGCACAGGCATGTCTGACCGCAAGACATTCCGACTACCGTCCCAACTTGAGGTCGTAGGCGTCCCCGAGGATGGTCGTGAACCTATTATGCTTACGGTGTCCCATGGTGATGAGACAATCAATGCCGATGATTTTATCAATGTCTCCGTTTCTGCAAGAACTAATGCCGACGAAATTACCGGCAATGAAAAATTTTATAGAACCGCTGTCAGTACCTCTGATGACGACGTTGTATCCCTTGCGCTAATCGTTACAGCACCTAGAGCGTTTAAACGTGTGCCTTTCGGTCGAAAGGCCGGTACGGCTGTTTTGACATATAAATGTCTTGATTTGAAACATGACATGCAAGTGACAGTTGTAGGCGAATCGAACATCGTTGAGGTCGAACCCTCTAACATTGATATCCAATCAGCTGTCGGAGGTATAGAAGCACATGGACTCTGCAGCGACATGACCTTGATGATTTTCCGTCCTGACGGATCATTTGTAGCTACAATGCGACCCGATTTCGATGGTAGCGCATATATACAGTTATCATCGGGCCTTTACATTGCAAGAGTCGGCGACAAGACTACAAAATGCCTTGTGCGTTGAACTTCTCTAGTGCTGACGACTATAGACAATACTTTCAGCATAATTTGTAACTCTAAGCCTAGCTCGGCGCGGAGTTTCTTTGTCTGGCCTTTTGCTGTTTGGCGGTAGGCGTGGAGCATTATCTCTTTTTCGATATTGCGCGGTATGGCGTTGCCGAAGTCGACCGATATCCAGTGGTGCTTGTTCATTTGATATCCCGGACGGATTGATTGGTAGCGGTCTTGCAATTCGATCGGGAAGTCTGGGTCGATCTTGATGTTATAAAACTGCCGGTACCCCGACAAATCCATGAGTCATAACATCTTGCCACCGATTTCGAATGCCAGTGAGTCGGGGTCGAAAGGGCTCCTTCCCGTGGCATGGGACAACGAAAGCCCGTATTCTCTAACTTCTGCGATATCCATTTTGCGTTTCAATTAAAATGTCAGTTGTGGGGCTAAATAATAGTGCTGATTTTCGCAATTATCAAAGCCAATTGTGAGCGATGCTGTCTGTATTATCGTACAAATCTATGTTGTGTGGATAATTATAAGTGGATATATAGCATAAAGGCCGTGTCGCTTATGGGTTGCGACACGGCCTTAGGTGTTGTGGTTTATGGTGGAGGAGATTATTTGCCGTTCTTTGATTTGAGGTCGATAGAGCGGTCAGGTTCGAGGCCGCGGTTGCGCAGTAGGGCGTCGACATTGGGCTCGGCGCCGCGGAAGTTGACGTAGAGTGTCATCGGGTCTTCAGAACCGCCTTTTTCGAGAACGTTCTCTTTGAAAGCTTTGGCGGTTTCGGGGTCGAAGATACCTTTTTCTTTGAAGAGTTCGAAGCCGTCGGCATCAAGCACTTCAGCCCAAAGATAGGTATAGTAGCCCGAGGCATAGCCGTCGCTGCCGAAGATATGTTTGAAGTAGGGCGAGCGGTAACGGAATGTCAGTTCGGCGGGCATGCCGAGGTCTTCGGTTACTTTTTTCTCGAAAGCGGCGATATCTGTGTCGCCTTCGGGATTCAGTTTGCCGTATTGCAGGTCGAGCAGGGCGGCGCCGGCGAGTTCTGCGGTGGTGAAGCCCTGGTTGTGTGTAGATGCAGCCTGAAGTTTGGCTATGAGTTCGTCAGGAATGACTTCGCCGGTCAGATAGTGCTTGGCGTAGACTTTGAGAAGTTCGGGTTCGAGAGCCCAGTGTTCATGGATCTGTGATGGAAGTTCGACAAAGTCACGGTCGACGTTTGTGCCTGCCTGACCTTTGTAGCGGGCGCGGCTTAACATGCCGTGGAGACCGTGGCCGAATTCGTGGAACATCGTCTCGACTTCGTCAAGAGTCAGCAACGAGGGTGTGTCGGCTGTCGGTTTGGTGAAGTTGCCGACGTTGAAGATGACGGGACGCGATGCAGTGCCGTCGTCGTTGATCCATGAGCCTTTGAATTCGCTCATCCATGCACCCTGGCGTTTTGAGGCACGCGGGAAATAGTCGGTCATGAAGACAGCGACGTGTTCGCCGGTCTTGGCGTCGGTGACGTCATAGACGGTCACTTCGTCGTAATATTTTGGAGCGTCGGGCATCTCGGTGAATTTCACGCCGTAGAGTTTTTCAGCCATGGTAAAGATGCCGTTGCGCACAGAGTCGAGTGCAAAGTATTCGCGCACTTTCGATTCGTCAAGGTCATATTTTTTCTGACGTACTTTTTCGGCATAGTAATAATAGTCCCAGGGTGCGATCTTGAAGCCTCCGTTGTTCTCGTCGACGATGGCCTGCATCTCGGCCACTTCCTCTTTGACTTTCTTGACTGCGGGAGTCCAGATCTGCATGAGCAGAGACTCGGCATTGTCGACAGTCTTGGCCATGACATTGTCTGTCATGTATGAACCGAAGTCTTTAAAGCCGAGAAGCTTGGCTTTTTGGGCGCGTGCTTTGAGAATGTCGTTGATGACAGGGAGGTTGTTGTACTCGCCGCTTGATGCGAGATTGGTATAACCTTCATACATCTGCTGACGCAGTTCGCGGTTGTCGGCATATTGCAGAAGGGGCAGTCGGCTGGGAGCATGGAGAGTAAAGACCCACTTGCCTTCGCCGAGATTGCGGTTTTGTGCTTCTTCGGCGGCAACGGCTATGCTTGACGCGGGCAGACCGGCGAGTTTGGCCGAGTCTTCGACGACGATGGCGAAGTCATTGGTGGCGTTGAGGAGATTTTTGTTGAATTTGAGGTATAGGTCGGTCAGTCGGCTGTTGACGGCCTTGAGGCTGTCTTTGCCGCCGGCGTCGAGAAGAGCGCCGTTACGGGTAAAGTCTTTATAGGCCTCCTCGATCATGCGACGTTGGTCGTTGGCATAGCCGAGTTCGGGGTGGTCATAGAGATATTTGACGCGCTCGAAGAGTTTGTCGTTCATAGAGATTTCGTCGCTGTGCTGAGAATAGAGAGGATAGAATTTCTCGGCGATCTCGACCATCTCGGGCGATGAGTTTGATTCGTCGAGGTTGGCGAAGACGGCAACGACTTTCTCGAGTATCTCGCCTGAACGGTCGAGGGCGAGGATGGTGTTCTCGAATGTAGGGGTCTCGGTATTCGACGCTATCGAGTCTATCTGACGGTTATGTTGGGCTATGCCTGCCTCGAGGGCCGGGAGATAGTCGTCATAAGTGATTTTGTCGAAGGGCGGAATCTCATACGGAGTCGTGTATGACTCAAGGAACGGGTTCGGGCGAGCCTCATGCTTGCATGAGGTGAAGACGCCTCCGCCGATAGCTGCGGCACTTGCACACATTAAAATCAGTTTTTTCATTTTTTTATATAATTATTATTTTCAGGTTTTCAATCAAGTTGCAAAGTTAACGGTTTTGCGCCGTTTTATCAAACCGCGGCTATTATCTGCCGAGCAATTCCTCGACGGAGAAACGTTTGCTGCGGTAGATGACAAAACGGTCGGGATCGTCGGTCTCGACAAGCATCGGCGTAATCGAGAAGTAGGCATTGGTGGCATTGCGCCATGTTGCGGCGTCGGCCGGCGTGGCGGCGTTGATAAACATCATGGTCGCGGTCTCGTCGTTGTCGATATCGGTGAAGACAGGCTTGGCGAAGATGTCGGCGCGTCCCGAAATGTCCGGTATGAGTTGCCCCGTCTTAGCCGGTTCAGGCAGATAATCATAGTGTCGCGTGCCGATAAGATAGTCGAGCATCGAGAAGTCGGCGATAGCGAGTCTCAGCGAACGGTCGATGCTGTCGCGGATTTTTTTCTTGGTGTCATTGATTGCTCCGTCATCGAGGGTGTAGTCGGCAAAGAGGCAGTCGAGGTCGATGCCGGCAGTTATCGCTTTGGCATTGTCGACGAAATATCTGTCGAGACAATTGTCGTCGATAATGTCGACAAACTGGTTGCAGTCGACTGTCGGTGTCGGTTCGCTATCGACCTCGGCCTTGCGCCATGACGCGAGGCTGGCGTTGAAACTCATCAGGCGTGAATGACAGGAGGTCATCGTCTGTGACAGCCGGCCCAGTCTGTCTATGACCATTCCGGCGAGATGGAGGCGCAGCCGCTTCTGTTTGCGCTCTATCTCGAGGTCCGAGCGCTCGAGCGCCTTCTGCGATATGAGAGTGTTGTAACTGCTGCGAATACGACGTCGGATAATCATGTGTATCATCCGGGCGATGACGAAGCCGGCCGAACCGACGGCCGTGTAGATCATGTTGGCCTTGTTGAGTTCCTCGGCCAGCCATATCCAGCACCCGCAACTCAACAGGAATATGAAGGCGTAGAGCATCAGTTTGAATCCTTTGACACGGTTTGCGTCGAGGGAGGCGGCTTTCTGAGACATGAGAGCGGTTTCTTCGTCCCTACAGTCTTCAATGGCGCGGTCGAGGCGTTTGTCGGCGGCGTCGGCAATGTCGGTTCGCACGTTGGCGTTGGCGAGTTTGATCTCGAGAGTGGCATAGGCCGTCTTGAGTGTGTTGTAGCGCGAATTCAGCCTTACAAGTTCGCTTTTGGCCTCGTCGATGGTGTTCTCGAGTATAGCGCATTGTATCGCGGCGTCGTTGGTGTTGAAGTTGACGGCGATATCACAGCCGTTATCGCTCACTTTGTCAGATGCTTTGAGCGACAGCTCGGTGATGATGCACGCATAGTTGAGATACTCTTCGGCATAGCGGTAAGGCATGTAGCAGTAACCGCCGTCGCCGAAATCATCGCCCCATGAATTTCTGACAACGAACACTTTGTAGTCATCCGAGTAGCCGCAGACGACCATGGCATGAGAAAATTCCTCGCGCGGCGATATCTCGTCGGGTGTCGGCATCTTGACGAAGCCGGCGCGGTCGCTGCCGAATGAGTCGAATATCCTTGCCGAGATGATGACGGGATGGCCGTCGGCGATCGCCGATTTTATGGCTTTGGTATCGACTTTGACGTTCATGGCTTTTACGACAAGACATTTTCGGGCTTCGGCGAATGCGATGTCAGATGGTACGGCCGAGAAGTTGTTTTCATCATATTGATGGTGACTCTCGTCGCAGATGCCTGAGGTCATTGCTTCTTTGATGATGCGGTAGATCGAGGTACCGCAGTTTTCGTTCTGTTTCCCTACGGCTTCGCGCGCGTTATAATATAGGAATGCCTCGCTCATGTTGCGTATCTCGCCTGTGAGCCGGCGTATCATATACTCTATGACAGAGGTGACGGCGAAGGCCGAGCAAGAGCCAAGGCTTCCCTGGCTCTTTACCGGGGTAAACCGCTGACGAAGGTCGATGCTCGAGCGGGTGACGGGGTGGGGCTGATAGTCTTCGTCGAAAGGATCGGCGTCAGATTCTCCGACAATCGGTCGGTAGATCATGCCGCCGAACTCGAATCCGTCACCGCTGATGTGACCGTTGGCTATCTCGTTTTCGGTGACGTTTTTGTGCAGTTGCGTGAGATTGTCGGTCATCATGCGTATGGCGCGCGTGGTGTTACGTATCTTGGTGCGTAGCTGCTTGATGTCTTCTATGGTGTTGTCGCCGAGGGCTCTGAACTTTTCGGCAGGTTCGCCGTCAGGGTCGATCGAGGCGAGATATTTTGCGTTTTCGAGGTCTTCGCCGACGAAGAGGTTGAGCGACGATGTGGCGAGGTCGTCGGCCGAGAGCTGTGACGGAGTGATGGTTGCGTCTTTGAACAGCGGCGAGTCGAATCCAAGAATCATGGCTACGATGGCCTCTTTCTCGGGAAATGACAGCGATTTGTCATTAAGACACGACAACAACGCTTTTTCAGACTCGGCGAATAGGCTGTCGAGAGGGCCGGTTATTTTGGCGATTATCTCCTGGTCGCTGTTGTAGGCGCTGATAAGCGGCTGTACTTTGGCGTCGTAGAACGATGCCAGTTCGGCGCGTATGTTCTCGATGGCGGGCTGAGAGCGGGCGTCGGCGACGTTGATGCTGACATTCTTGATGCTTATGCCGGCACTGTCGATGACCGAGATGGTGGCTTTGCGGAGCAGGTAGCCGACGAAATAATTGCGGTCGAATATCATGGCGGCGAGGCCGAAGGTGTCGACCGGTCGGTTACGCGAGGCGAAGGCTGTCGTGCCGCCTATGGCCCGTCGGCTTGTGGTCTCGAGTATGGCGAGACGTCCGAAAATCTCGGTCATCGCGTCTTTGTCGAGATTGAGTGCCAGACCGTCGGCGTTGATATCGCTCAGTAATCTGAACGATACGATCTTTTGCGATGTGCGTCGCATGGCCGAGATGTCGCTTATAGCCAAATTGCAGTTGGCCTTGAGCAGTTGCGGGGCCGACAGGGGGTCGGTGGCGATGTCGCGGAACAGCCGGGCCAGGTCGTGGCTTATGCCCATGACGCTTATCTCGTAGCGACATGTGTCGGCGTCGACGGCTCTGATGAGATCTTTAGCTGTCTCGACGGCCGCGGTGTCATAAAGCGGCACGTAGATGACGGCGAGCATCGAGCCTGTGCCCGGGGTGGCAACGTTGACATGGTCGCGGAAGAGGCTGTCGAAGAAGTGTTCGTAGCTGTTGTCGGCGTCGACACCGTCGATGACGACGGGCGACAGGGTGTCGCAGTCGGCCGTGGCGATGCTGACGCGGTTGTTGTCAGCCGTGACAGAATAGAAATTGAAATATGTGGCCGTCTCTTCGTCGGCAAAGCGTTTGATATAACGGGCAAAGCTGTCGGCAATGCCGTCAAACTCGCTGCCGACGAAAAAGTGTGAACTGTGTTGGAGTGGCGTCTTATACATTCTCGCCAAGTTTGTCTTTGACATATCTGAGCTCGTTTCTGAGCAGGTCGGCTGTCTCCTTGTTGATGCGTAGCTTCAGATCGGCTGTCGAGATGTCGTTTTGAGAAAATTTATTGAGGTAGTTGACTTTGGCGTCGCTGATGATGGTGTTGAATTCGTCGACACCGCGCGAGGTGCGTATCTCGGAGATGTATTTTTCAAACGAATTCTGAACTTTATCGCGCGAGCGGCGCAGCAGGTCGAATGCTTCGGCACGGTCTTTTGCCAGCGGTGTCCAATAGTCGTCGAGCGGGTCGCCGTTTTCTTCGTCTTTGAAGCTATAGACACCGTTTTCGTTCTTGATTAGGCCGAAAATAAGACCGTTGACCCACAACTCGGTCATGTCAGCGGCGTTTTTCTCGGTCGGCATCAGCGAGAACTGCTCGCGGGCCATGCGGCGGCGTATGTTATCGTCGAAATGGTTTGAGAAAGCCGTCGGACGGCTGTTCCATGCGTCATAAGTGCGCTTATATTCAGGCACAGACAGCAGCGTGAATACCGGCACGACACAATACTGGCGGTAGATGATGATGCGGTCGGAGCCTCCGACCGACGCGAAATCGGGGTCGGTGGAGTTTGGCGTGAGGTCTCGCAGCTCGATGACGCCGCCCTTGAGGCATGTATTGTCTTTGTCGGGGACGCCGACGAAGAAGTAGTTGGGTATATCTTCGTGGGTGTAGCCGTGGAAATCGGTGGGGAAGAGTTGAGAAGACTGGGCGATGGCAAGGTTGAGTATGCGGCGGAAGTCTTCGTCTGACAGCTGCCGCAAGGCATATTCGACGTCGCAGCCGAGCCAATGTTGTGTGCCGTTGAGTGATGTGGTGTAGTCTTTGAAGTTACGTTCGATCTCGAGCATGGGTTTGTTGGGAAACTCGAGTATGCCGTCGGCCCAACCCATCGATTTGATGAAAGCCGGAATATTGACCTCTGAGTCGTCGATGACGACTTTGTCGATATACGGTGCTGTGAGGTCTATGCGGAACGTAGATGACTGTCGGCGTATTATGTCGTCGACTTCGGCTATGCGTCGACCGTAGCGGGTATAGAGGTTTGACAGTATGGTGTCGACAGCGTCGATTTTCTTGACCCAATTGTCAAGTTGCTGCGCAAACCAGGTGTAAAAGACGATGGCGCCGTTGCGACGCTGTATCTCGCGCCGGTTGATGGCCGAACGCACCACTGCCGCGCACAAGTCGGCGGTGGCGTCGTCGACGGTGCTCTGACGTTTGAATATTTTATTGCGCAGGTTGGCGAGCTCGCTGACGGCGTTGGTCACGGCTACGTCAAGCGGTGTCGACATGCGCAGGAAACCGTCGAGCTCGGTCTTCATTTCTTTCAGGCAGATTTCGGCATGGTCTTTCAGCGCGCCGATGACGGCCTTGGTGAGCCCGACACCGTAATCGCCGTTGAGTGTGTCGACGATGAGCTGATGGAGCTTCTCTTCTATGATGCCGCATTTTTCGGTTACGCGACGGTCGATGAAGCTGCCGTCGACCGAGACTTCTTTTTTATAATTGTCGATTTCGCTTTTGGGATTGTCGCGGTCGTTGATGTCTGGAAGGATAAAGTCGGGGTCTTTGGGCAGAATCCAGTCGATGATGTCGTCACGACCGTTGTTTTCGCGTATTTTCACCTCGGGGCTGTCTATCCAGTTCGCGGCGATTGCCTCGGGGTTGTTGCCGGCGTTGCGCAGGCGCTCGATGATGCGTCGGCAGGTCTTGAGGCTGTAGATCTCGCTGAGGTCTGATGCGCGGAAGATGATTTCGCTCATGCCCACGCCCGAGGCCCATGCTTTTTTATCGCCGATGTTGTATGTGGTCGAAATCATATTTCGCTCGGCATTGTCGGCTATTGATGCGGCTTTGTCCGACAGCTCGCCGGCGCCGGTGATTAGGGCGAGCGAGACCATCTCGGCTATCTGGTCGATGTTGTCATATGAGTCACCGTTGTCGTTGCGGTTGGAAATGAAGAAAACGGCGTTGAAAGGAGCATCTTCGCCGGTCAGGCCGTCGACGCCGGGGTAGTCGAGGGGTATGGTCTCGCCGACGGGAAGGTGCATGAGGAAGTCGAGATCCATCAACGCCCCGTAGGCGTTGGGCTTGAGCAGGAATTTGTCGTATTTGAGCTGCGCGTCGAAGATGTCGGGTAGCACGGCATAACCGATGGTCTTGCCTCGCAGACTGAGCTGTCGTTTGATGTTCTTTATGAGGTAGGCGGTGTCGATAAACGTGCCCGAACCCGTGCCGCCGGCAATCGAGAAGACAAGGTTGATGTCGACCGATGTGTCGAGCAGCTGATATTTTGAGTTGCGGGCTATTTCGGCGCTGCATATCTCGTTGAGTGTCTGTTTGATTTTTGCTTCGACACTTTTATATTTCATGGCGAAGGCAAAGCGTCCGTTTGTGCGCACCATGCCGGCGCCGTCGGTCAGTTTGGTCAACGCTTCACTGCTTGAGTCGGTGATCCAGCTCAGACGGTCGCGGTTGCGCAGAAATATGGGTTTGGGGTTGACCTCGATGAGCGAGACTTGTTCGCGTGGCTCGAGTTTGACTTCGCCATATTTGGTTTTCAGCGATTTTGCATATGCGGCGTGGTCGGTGTCGAGGCCCACGAAGCCTATCATAGGCGGTACTTCGCCGTAGGTTTCGATAAACATTTTCTTTGTGTGTAGCAGGGCGTTCATGCCGGTCCCGCCGAGGCCTACGTAGAGTGTGCGTTTGATGTTTGTTGCCATGATATTGAAGTGGTTCGTGATTGTCGTTTAAAGGATTTTGATTGTTATATCGCTGCCGGTGCTTTTTATGCTCATTACTGTATATTCGTTGAATTTGGTCATCACAGCCGATGGCGACGATGTCATGCTGCGGTCGGGGCAGCTGAAGCGGACGCCGTTGCGCGCGTGGCGCATCTCGCAGCGTGATGTCCATACCTGATTGACTTCAGAAATGATGCGGCCGGTGAAAAGTCTGTTGAAAAAACTCTGGCGGACCGGTCTGTCGCTGAAGATGACCAGACGGGCGCCGCGAATTTTGCGCTGGCTCAAGTAAGGACGCGTTATGGTTATTGTCGTTACTTTGTTTATCGGTGGGAAAAATTGGCGTTTGAGCAGTGTAAACCACAATATCAACGCAGCCGCGATGATTGCCGCCGCCCAAAGCAGCGCTTTTGCCAGAGGATTCATCTCGTTTTCACACTCGGCTCTGAGCGAGTGGGCAAATTCGTCGGCTGGAGCCACGCCTATGCGGTCGAGATTCTTCGATGACAGGTGTGTTATCGTGAGATTGAGCCGCGTGTCGTCGCATCCCGCTCTGAAGACTACCGACAATATGGCCGCCGGCATATCATCGGCCGCGAGGGTGAAGCACGAATCGGCAAGTTCTCGTCTGTTGAAAAGAATGGTGAAATCGGCGGAGGCGTTGTTGGCCGACACTTTGAAACGAGCCGACGCGTGGTCGCGACGGGCCTCGTCATTGAATGACGGCGCGAGGTCAATGTTAAGGGTGTCTGTGCCGGAAGCTGCCGAGAAGAGGAAACTCTCGTGGCGGGTGCTCTTGCCGAGGTCATCTTCTTCGTGTGAGATGCCATTGAGCGCGAGAACGCGTTCGGGGCGGTTGACGACCCTGACCTCGATGCGCGGGTCGGTGATATGGATATTGTCGGAGCTGACGGTGATGTCAAACTCATAGTTCTCTTCGTCGAGCTCATCATGCAGCCGGGCCTTGTCGTCGCCGTAGGCTGATCTGATTTCAATTTCCATGACACCGTTTTTTATGACACCGTCGATGATTTCGACAACGAAATTAGGGTCGTCGCACCTTGCCCGCGCCTTGAATATACCCGGGTCGCTGAAGTCGACGATGCGGCGACACGGCAGTTCGTGGGTGTTGATATTTAAGATACGGCTGTCAAAACTGCCGAAATCGGTCTTGTCGTCAGGTGATACAATATCGAGATTGCGGCATCCGTCGATGATATCTCTGACGTTGTCCTCGACAAGGGCTTTTTCGGTCAGCCGCACGTAAAAGCCGTGGGTGTTGGGGTAGTTTCTGGCACAGAATTGTCTCAGAACGTCGATAAACCGGGCTTTACGTGCCGCGTCGCTGTCGTCGCCGTCGGTCATAAGATATATATAGTTGTTGCGGGTCAGGTCGATAAACTTCTCACCTTCGACCCATGAATCGCATATGTTTGTATTGGTTCGCGTTTTTATATATTTTTCGAGTTTGCCGTCGATGGCGTTCCAGTCAAAATTCTTGCGCTCAAAAATTATGGCTTGATAAGGCCTTGCTTGAAAGGGTATTATGACGATACGCGCATTATCCGGCTCGCGTTCGATGCGGGCTTTGAGTTCGTTTTTTGTGGGAATCCAGATATTAGGCGTTTTTTCGGCACCTCTTCCATCCATTGATTGGGTGCAGTCGAAAATATATATCGAATTCCTGAGTTTTGCGCAGTTGGCTGTCAGACAGAATGTTAATGCGATGAAAATTACAATAGTGCGTTTCATTGCGGTATGATTGGTTAAAACGGTGACCTGTAACATTGCAAAAGTAGCGAAAAAAAGCGGTTTGACAGACATGAATTAAAAAAACTTTTTGTAATTTTGCCGCCGGAATCAGGGCTTTTGACTGCAATCAAGGCTCGTCTGATTGCGGGATGTTTTTATTATGTAATTTTAAATTGCTATAATAAAACTACATAATAGGAGATTACGAAGAGGTAGCTACCCTTGTGGTGATGGGCATGCTGTCCCTTTTATTCGTGTCGTTTGTCGGCGTTGTCAGTTGAAGCCAGGGTTTCACTATAGGATAAATTTATTTTCAAATAGAAAATTGAAGTGTATTCAGGTATATTATTGCTTTGTCATAAAGGCTCAATCATACCACATTTATAAACGTCATCTCAAAGGATAAATGATGAAATTTTTAAAACTGATTTTTATCGGCTGTGCCGCAAGTGTTATGTTGTTCAGTTCGTGTGCGACACCAAAAGATATAACCATACTTCAGGATCTTAACAGCGGTGCTGTTGTCGAGACTCTTGAGGCTGCCGAAATTAAAGTGCGCCCCGATGACAAGCTGTCGATTATTGTTAATTCAAAAGATCCCGAGCTTGCCGATCTTTTCAACCTCCCGGTTGTTTCTCACAGAATCGGTGCCGGCAATACGTCGTCGGCCTTGATATCATCAAACCAATATGTGTCATATTATACGGTGACACCTCAGGGCACAATAGACTTCCCGGTGCTCGGAGAAATCCATATAGCGGGCATGCGTCGCTATCAGGTTGCCGAATATATAAAAGATCAGCTTGTTACAAAAAACCTTGTTAAAGACCCCGTCGTCACGGTTGAGTTTGCCAATGCCGGCGTGTCGGTGATGGGAGAAGTCGGCCATCCGGGCCGTGTAAGCATCGACCGTGAGCGCATGAATGTCCTTGAGGCAATAACGGCGGCCGGTGACATGACGATTTACGGTAATCGTAAAAATGTGCTCGTTATCCGCGATGAGAACGGTCAGCAGAAGTCATACCGTCTCGATCTGACCAATGCCGCCTCTCTTTATTCGTCACCTGCTTTCTATTTGAAGCAGAATGATATTATCATAGTTGATCCCAACAACTATATGAAACGCCAGTCGACAGTCAACGGCAACACTACGCTCTCGGCCTCGTTCTGGGTGTCGGTGGCGTCACTTCTGACATCGATCTGTGTCCTGATATTCAAATAACCTGTTATAGGTAAACCCTTTGGAAACAAAAAATACTACAATACAATGCAAGAAGAATCAATAGACAAGACTACAGCGGCTGACGACACATCAAATGCTGTCAGTATCAAAGATATCCTGTCAATCGGCCTACACCATTGGCGGTGGATTGCAGCGTCGGTGGCGGTCTGTCTCGCTCTCGCCGTGATCTATCTGCTGTTTGCCACGCCCGTCTATACCCGCACGGCATCTCTCCTTATAAAAGAAGAGGGTAGCGGTTCATCGGTCAACGGTGCGGTCGATGCTTTTTCAGACCTCGGTCTGTTCTCGACCAACACCAATATCAACAATGAGCTCAGTGCGCTCAAGTCGCCTGATATCATGGAAGACGTCATCAAACGCCTTGACCTCGACATGAATTACCGTGGCGAAGGTTTCTTCAGAAAGCCTATTCTCTACGGCATGACGCTTCCGGCCAAAGTCGTTTTTCCCGATTCAAACGATAAGCAGTCTGCATCGTTCGTTCTCCGCTTCAATGAAGACGGAGGATATACTGTCAGCGACTTCAAGGCTGATAACGAAGAGTATACGGTCGATCCCGATGTCCATGCGTTTGGCGACAGCGTTCCCACGCCTTTGGGCCGTATGGTAGTCACACGCGGCGACGGTTTCAAAGATAAGGAAGCCTTTGACCTTTATGTCAGCAAATCCCCTCTCAAGGCAGCCGTCACCTCTTATACCGCCAAACTTAAAGTCGCGTTGCTTGACGACAAGGGTACTGTGATAGATCTCACCGTCAATGACCCCTCGGTCCAGCGAGCCGAAGATATTCTCAACACTCTTATCGGCGTATATAATGAAAACTGGATCAGAGACAAGAACCAGATTGCCGTTTCGACCTCAAACTTCATCAACGATCGTCTCGGAGTTATCGAAAGCGAGCTCGGCAATGTCGATCAGGACATATCATCGTATAAAAGTACCCATCTTATTCCCGACCTCGCAGCCGCCTCGAGCATGTATATGGAGCAGAACAGCAATATCGCATCGCAGATACTCGAGCTGAACAACCAGTTACAGGTCTCTCGCTATATGCGCAGCTATCTCTCTGCCGACGGCAACCGCAA
Organism: uncultured Muribaculaceae bacterium; assembly: GCA_910576935.1. Lineage (GTDB taxonomy): Bacteria > Bacteroidota > Bacteroidia > Bacteroidales > Muribaculaceae > CAG-873. The sequence goes on along the minus strand of CAJTKG010000020.1, from coordinate 3,203 downwards.
TCAGGTGCTCCCCTCGAATACAGGCATTGAAAACCAGAGCCTGTCGTCGCAGATCATGGAGTATAACAAACTGTTGCTGCGCCGCAACGGCCTTGCCGAAAACAGCTCGGAGACCAACCCCATTGTCGTTGAGTTTGACCAGCAGCTTGCCGCACAGCGCCGGGCCATCATATCATCGATCGACAACCAGATCGTCGCTCTCAACACAAGTATAAAAAATCTTCAGCAGAGCGAGCATCAGACGACGGCCCAGATTGCTGCAAACCCAACTCAGGCCAAATATCTTCTAAGTGTCGAGCGTCAGCAGAAGGTCAAAGAGACCCTCTATCTGTTCCTGCTTCAGAAACGTGAGGAAAACGAACTTTCGCAGGCGTTCACCGCTTATAATACCCGTGTCATAACGCGACCTACCGGTCTGCCTTTCCCCACGGCGCCTGTCAAACGCAATATATTGCTCATCGCTTTTATGCTCGGCATACTGATACCTTTCGGTGTTATATATGTCAAAGAGATAGGCAATACAAAAATACGCGGTCGCAAAGACCTCGAGAACCTCAAAGCTCCATATCTCGGCGAGATACCTATGGCAGCCGGCAGCGCCAAGGGATTTGTCAAAAAATCTAAGAAAAGCGGAGAAAACAGAACTGATATCGTTGTCAAGGAGGGCTCGCGCGACATCACCAACGAAGCGTTCAGAGTATTGCGTACAAACCTCGGTTTCTTGTGTCAGAATTCAGGCAAGTGCAACAATATAATGATCACATCGTTCAACCCCGGTTCAGGCAAGACTTTCGTTTCTGTCAACCTCGGTGTGTCGCTTGCAATCAAAGGCAAACGGGTGCTTGTCATCGACGGTGACTTGCGCCACGGTTCGACATCGTCGTTTGTCGGTTCGCCGAGCAAAGGCGTCAGTGATTATCTGTCAGGACAGACCGATGACATCAACTCTTTGATCGTTACTAAAGACGAACTCTGCGGCCTTAAGATCATGCCGGTCGGCACTATGCCTCCCAACCCGACAGAACTTCTTGAAAACGGTCGTTTGGCGACTCTGCTTGACGCACTCGCTCCTGAATACGATTACATCTTTATTGACTGTCCGCCTTTCGCGATGATGGCCGATGCTAAGATCGTCGACGGCTATTGCGACCGAACGCTATTTATCGTCCGCGCCGGACTCTTGGAGCGCTCGATGATAAGCGAAATTGACCGCATGTACACCGACCATAGTTTCAAGAACATGGCGGTTGTGCTGAATGCTTCGACAGACGACGGTTCGAGATACGGATATAGCTATGGATATTCATATGGCAAAAATTACGGGGGGGGGGGTATATGTCTGAAAACTAAGCAGTAACGCATCTTGGCCCACGAAAATGTTTTCAATTTTTTCGAAAAAAAAATCTATCATCGACTTCCACGGAGCCACTGACTGGCACAGTCATATACTCCCGGGAGTCGATGATGGCGTTTCAGATCTCGAGACTTCCCTCAAAATCCTTGCCCGTTATGAAGAATTGGGTTTTAAACGTGTCTGGCTCACACCGCATATCATGGAAGATATACCCAACCGTCCCGTAGACCTTGAAAAACGCTTTCGTGAACTCACGGCGGCATATGACGGTTCGGTAGAATTAAGACTCGGCGCCGAGAACATGATGGACCAATTGTTTGTCGAGCGCCTCGACGCGGATGAGTTGCTTCCTGTAGGAGACAAAGGTGACAGTCTGCTTGTCGAGACGTCTTATTTCACGCCGCCGGCCAATCTTTTTGCCATAATTGACTCTGTCTTTTCTGCAGGTTATTTCCCGGTTCTGGCCCATGCAGAGCGCTATGTATATATGGATGACAACCATTACGACAGATTGCACGGCCGTGGCGTAAGAATGCAACTTAATCTTCTAAGTCTGAGCGGTAATTACGGCAAGGCGGTGACCGAAAAGGCTCACAAACTTCTTGACCGGGGATATTATGACCGTGTCGGCAGCGATATACATCGCTATGCCCAGCTCGAGACACTGTCAAATCTTGCCGAAGGAAAAAAATATCATCAAAAAGTCATGAACCTCATCTCGGCTTCATTGAGCTGAAGCCTTGCGCCACAGGCGTTCTTTAATTTATGTTTAACATGCTTAACATTGCGGGTCTGGACGCTTGCGCGACGGTCTCTCCGACTGTCGATTTAATTCAAGGCTTATGAAAAAAGTTAACATTAAACCTTTTTGATTGGCGGAAGTCATATCATCATAATCGCTAATAAACAACAGATAATCTTGCAAGCCGCGGTGGTGACACCGTGGTCTGTGAGGAGTTCTTTTATATTTTTAAATCTAAAATCTGTTGTTTATGGAAAAACAAACTTGCCGCCGAATTTTATCGGCAAATCCGGACGGTCGTATAAGTAACGTCGTAGCTGACCAACTGTATGAGATGCTTGACGACTGTCTCAGCGAAACTTCAAGTACGGGCGATGTCAGTGTCGCCGCAAAACGGTTGCTGACAATGGCTGCCGATTGTCGAGGCAACGGCTACGACCTGTCGGCTCTTACTTGTTATCGTCGGGCCATCGATATACTTTCCGACGGAGTCGGGATGCCGGTGCATTGGCGATTGCGACCTCTCCTTGTGAGAGCGTGGATCGAGTATCACGATCTTTTCGACTACGTTGCCAAAAAGCATCGCGGTTAAGAAACGAGGGCTTTGGCCCTCGTTTGAAATCATCAACTTAAAATTGCGAACCCACCGCGCACGGACCGAGGCGATATGGAGCGACGCTCTCCCGAGCGTCGTCCGAATCCAAGGCGCATAGAGCAAGAGTTTTAACCCTTGCATCAACCACCAATAGTTAGATTATAATTTGACCAATTAGTCCAATTAGACCAAAAACATCGACAAGAATCAGCCGCTATGGAGCGACGACCTCTCGGCCGTCGGTTAAACTCCCTAATTTTCATTAATTTAGCTACGACCGGGAGGTCGTAGCTCCACACACCGTAGCTCCACACCGATAATTGTGAATTATGCATTGTGCATTCTGCATTTAACACATCTAAAATTGCACTCGATTGCAATTTTAGGGATAAACTCGCCCCAACCGTGCCTTATCTTTGCATCGGAGATGAAAACCGCCGTCTACACATACCACTTCCGCCGCTACCTCGGCCGCAACCTCACCCGCGCCGAAGCCGCCGTCATCGCCCCGC
>CAJTKG010000019.1 GCA_910576935.1 uncultured Muribaculaceae bacterium | reverse complement strand
TTAGCACTTTAAATTTAATACTTTTATCGCTAACCACCAATTTTTCAACTACTTAATTTTCGTCGAACTCACGTTAAAATATCATGACGGTTGATCTGATCGATTTTGAATGTTATGGGTTTATTGTTCTCTTCAAAAAGTTTTTTCAGCGGCTCGATAAATCGTGCTGATGTATCAAAAAACATATCGGGTGCCTGACAATCTTTCAAGACTTCGTAGATGTCTTCTGCTGTTTTATAGCGTATGCGCAGATGGCCTCTGAAGTTGTTAAACGGACAGTCAATATCTCCCGTAAGGGTAGGACCACAGTTCCAGACATAAAAATATCCGTCAGCGTTGTTGAAAGCATCTTTGCCTATCGACAGTATGTTTGAATCCCAATCGATCTGTTTGAACGTCTTGTTTTTTAACAGGTTGTCGGCAATATATTTTACAGTGTAGTTATTGCCGTCGACATTGACAATCTGGGGGATTATGATTTTAGAGTCAAGAACGGCCTCGTCAAAGCCCGTCACGGTCGCAAATTGATCCTCGCAGAGATAAGTGACACCGTTGGCAATGGTCGAAACGGCTTCAGTTGCATCTGCCTGTTGCAAAGGCGGAAACATCAGCAGAAACAGGAGTAGTTTTTTCATAAGGTTTTGTGTGTCTGTGCCACATGCGGCCCCTCATGTGGCGGAAACAAAAAAGCGTGGGGATGATTTGTCGGTCTATCCTATTCGAGGCATCGCCAAACGCCCGTGAGAAATAGACAGCCCACCCCACGCCATGCCATTATCGCTTGGACCCCGTATCAGGGGGTGGGATATGACACGCATGAAGCGCTTTGTGACTGCCCGATCTTCTCTGTGAAATTTTGGCGATTTTCGAATAGAGATCGAAGCAAAAACGCTTATAATTAAATGTCAGTGAAACACATCGTGGTTTCACCGACGCAAAGTTAATTAATTAATCTAAAAAAATAAAGCATGCCGCCATAAAAAAAGCCGCCTCGAACGCTGTCGGGGCGGCTTACATGGTATGTGCTAATAACTGTTATTCAGAGAATTTTGCGACGATGAATTCGCGGTTTAGGCGGGCGATGTTGCTCAAGGGGATGTTCTTGGGGCACTCGGCGGCGCAGGCACCGGTGTTGGTGCAGTTGCCGAAGCCGAGTTCGTCCATCTTGCGCACCATTGCGCGCGCACGGCGCTTGCGCTCCACCTGTCCCTGGGGCAGCAGTGCGAACTGGCTTACCTTGGCCGACACGAAGAGCATGGCCGAGCCGTTCTTGCAGGCGGCAACGCATGCGCCGCAGCCGATGCAGGTGGCGGAGTCCATGGCCTCGTCGGCGATAGCCTTGCTGATGGGGAGGCTGTTGGCATCCTGGGCGCCACCGCAGTTGAACGACACGTAGCCGCCGGCCTGCTGTATCTGGTCGAAGGCGTTGCGGTTTACAGCAAGGTCGCGGATGACGGGGAAGGCAGCCGAGCGCCAGGGCTCGATGGTGATGGTGTCGCCGTCGTGGAACTTGCGCATGTGGAGCTGGCAGGTTGTGATACCCTGCACGGGACCGTGGGGATGACCGTTGATATAGAGCGAGCACATGCCGCAGATGCCTTCGCGGCAGTCGTTGTCGAAGACAACGGGCTCTTCGTTTTGCTCTACAAGCTGCTGATTCAGCATATCGAGCATTTCGAGGAAGCTGCTGTCGGTCGAAACATTGTCAAGATGGTAGGTGGCAAAGCAGCCTTTTTCTTTGGGACCGCGTTGACGCCAGATTTTCAGATTTACGCTGATAGTTTTTTCCATAATCAATGAATTATTGAGGCGTCGTCGCCATTAAGATTTATAGTTACGTGTCTGAACCTGAATAGCCTCGTATTTGAGGGGCTCTTTGATCAGAATGGGCTTCTCGTTGTCGCCGGTATATTTCCAGCAGCTGACATACATATAGTCGGCGTCGTTGCGCTGTGCTTCGCCGTCGGCTGTCTGATATTCTTCGCGGAAGTGGGCACCGCACGATTCGTTGCGGTTGAGGGCGTCGATGGCCATCATCTTGGCTATGACGAGGAAGTCTTCGAGACGCAGAGCTTTTTCGAGTTCGGTGTTGAGGTCATCGGCGCTGCCGACGATGCGCAGGTCGCTGTAGAACTCTTTGCGTACTTCTTCGATTTCGTCTACGGCCTTGACAAGACCCTGAAGTGTACGGCCCATGCCTACGAGATTCCACATCACATGACCCAGACGTTTGTGGATTTCGTCGGGCGACTTGGTGCCCTTGATGGCCATGAGCTTGGCGATGCGCTCGCGCACATCTTGCTCGGCTTTGTCAAATTCGGGAGCCGATGTCGAGAAGCGGGTAACTTTGATCTGGTCGCTCAGGTAGTTCTGCATCGTGTAAGGCAGTACGAAGTATCCGTCGGCGAGACCCTGCATAAGGGCTGATGCGCCGAGGCGGTTGGCGCCGTGGTCCGAGAAGTTGCACTCGCCGATGGCGAACAGACCCTTGATCGAGGTCTGGAGTTCGTAGTCAACCCAGATGCCGCCCATGGTGTAGTGGCTTGCGGGGAAGATCATCATAGGGGTGTGGTAGGGGTTGTCGTCAGAAATCATCTGATACATGTCGAAGAGGTTGCCGTAGCGGTCACGCACGACGTCTTCGCCCAGACGCTCGATGGCATATTTGAAGTCGAGGTAGACGGCGTTGCCTGTGCCTACACCATAGCCGGCGTCGCAGCGCTCTTTGGCCGCGCGGCTGGCTATGTCACGGGGACAGAGGTTGCCGAATGCCGGATAGCGGCGTTCGAGATAGAAATCGCGGTCTTCGTCGGGGATATCGGTCGGTTTTTTCTTGCCGGCGCGGATAGCCTCGGCGTCTTCTTTCTTCTTGGGAACCCAGATACGACCGTCGTTACGGAGCGATTCGCTCATGAGGGTGAGCTTGGACTGGTCTTCGCCGTGGACGGGGATACATGTGGGGTGGATCTGAGTGAAGGCGAGGTTAGCCAGATATGCGCCTTTTTTGAAAGCCTGGATTGCGGCTGAGCCGTTGCAGCCCATGGCGTTTGTCGACAGGAAGAAAGCACGGCCGTAACCGCCTGTGGCGAGTACGACGGCGTGGGCTGCGTAGCGTTCGATCTCACCTGTCACGAGGTTGCGCACGATTATACCGCGGGCGCGGCCGTCGATGATGACGACATCGAGCATTTCGCGGCGGTTGAATGATTTTACCGTGCCCTTGTTGATCTGACGGTTGAGCGAGGCATAGGCGCCAAGAAGCAGCTGTTGGCCAGTCTGTCCTTTGGCGTAGAACGTACGTGACACCTGTGCGCCGCCAAACGAACGGTTGGCCAGGAGGCCGCCATATTCGCGGGCGAAGGGAACACCCTGCTGGACGCACTGGTCGATGATGTTGTTCGATACTTCGGCCAGACGGTAGACGTTGGCCTCGCGAGAACGGAAGTCGCCGCCCTTGACTGTGTCATAGAAGAGGCGGTATACCGAGTCGCCGTCGTTCTGATAGTTTTTGGCTGCGTTGATACCGCCCTGAGCTGCGATAGAGTGTGCGCGGCGGGGGCTGTCCTGGATGCAGAAGTTATAGACGTTGAAGCCCATCTCGCCGAGCGACGAGGCGGCAGAGGCGCCTGCCAGACCGGTGCCGACGACGATGATGTCGAGGTTACGTTTGTTGGCCGGGTTGACGAGCTTCTGATGTGCCTTGTAGTTGGTCCATTTCTCAGCTACAGGGCCTTCGGGAATCTTTGAGTCGATCTGATATTCGGGGAGGTTCGATGATTCGATATCGGCGAAGTCCTTCATGATGGGGCTTGAATCGATCATGCCCTCAAGGTTTTTGATGTTTGCCATATTTCTGAGAAATTATTGTGCGGGTTGATTATTTTTGAGAGTCTCGGCATATTTGACGTTGCGCTCGATGTTGACCTTGAACTGACGCAGTTCTGACATTTCGGGCACAGTGACATCGGGACACTGTTTTGTGTAGCAGCTGTCGATGAGAGCGGCCTCGGCTACAAACTCTGCACCTTTGGTGGTGAGGAATTCGATCTGACCCCACTGGTCGTTGGGATCGGCGTCTTTGAACTGTTCTGTGGCCTGCGCCTGGAAGTTCTCTATAGCGCTCTTGGCTTTCTCACCCCAGAATTCGCCATACTGTTCCTGAAGGGCGATGTCGGTGGTGTAGAAATTGTTGTGGGCCTTGACAGTGAAGACTACAGCCTGAGCGATAAACAGGGCGATGACAATGGTGGTCCACCAGCAGCCGATTGTTTTGAGGCGTTTGATCCAGATGTTGCTGTCCCAGCCGATTGTGTGGAACATCGACCAGAAGCCATGGTTCATGTGGAACCAGAGAGCCACGAAACCGATGATGTAGACGATCGGAGTCCAGATCTGCTGGAATGCCAGCTGAATGAAGAGTGTGCCGAAGACCGGTGCGGCGGGTGCGCCGTTGACGCTCTCCCAGCATGCGGGGTCGTGTGACACGATTTCCTGCAGCTGCATCTTTGCCCAGAACTGGATGAGGTGGACAACGAGGAAGGCAAGCACTACGACGCCGAGGACGAGCATGTTTTTAGACGACCATTCGACCTGGGGCGGACGAGAGGTCACTGCGTAGCGGTCGTTGCCGCGGGCGTTGCGGTTCTGGATTGTAAGCCAGCAGGCATAAATGATGTGGATGATGAATAGCAGAGCCAGGCCGAGTGAAGCCACCAGCGCATACCAGTTGGCGCCGAGAAACTCACACACCTGATTGTAAGCCACAGGCCAGAAGATGGCCACGGCATTCATCAACACGTGAAAAGTTACGAATAGGACGAGGCAGACGCCCGTGATAGCCATCACGAGCTTCCTTCCTATAGATGAGCTTGTTAACCACATAAGATGATTGATTTTAGGATTAAGTTATTATTGGATTTTTATGTTGAGGCTGCGTTAATTCTGCAAATTTAATCTAAAAACGCGGATTGACAATAATTAAGGAAAAAATTCTTTAAAAATGTAGATAATTTGTCCGGAAATCTATTCCGGGATGACGATGACGGTCATCGAGTCGCTAAGCGTGAGCCGTCGACCTGTCGCGAGGTCGATATAATCGACGGTCACTATCAGTTGGGTGCGTGGCTGCGCGGCGTCTCCGACATCGACGAAGGCAGCTGCGGGCAGCACAACAGCCTGACCGCGGCGCTCGAAAAAGGCGCGGCGCACACCCGACGGCGTTTTGAACGAAGCTTCGAGTCTGTGGCGGTCGTCGACGGGCAATCGCGAGGCTATGACAATGTCGGTATCGTTGTCGCCGGGCATGACGTAGAATGTACGCGACAGGCTTTCACCGAGGCCGCCGGTGAGTTCGTTCTCGGGCGCGCGGGTCGAGCATTTGCGTATTTCCGAAAAATATGTTACGACTTTGTCCCAGAAACCGGGTTCGCTTTTCTTGGTCGCCGGAGCGGGTATGATCTGAGTGCGGTGTGTCGTCAGGTTATAGAGTTTGATGTAGCGGCTTTGTCCGTGATCTTCGTCCCATCGGCTGACGATGCGGCTCAGATCGCTGACCGTAGCGCCGGCATGCAGTTCGACACCGTCTATGCTGTGACTGCCGCCTTTGATCTCGCTGATGCGGTATGTGTCGGCATAGACGGGTATTAGCGACGTCAGGCCGATGGCTATTATTGCCGCGAGCCTGACAATAGTTTGCGTTTTTCGATCCATAAACTTATCAGTGAGAAATATAGTGAAGGCAAGACGATGCTGTAGATTATACCTCCCGTTAGATAGAGCAGCAGCGAGAGCAGGCTCAGCACTACCGAAAACCCGACGAGGCTGAAGAGAAAACGCATCGTCGTCGACTTGCGTCGTCTCAGCGCCGGTATCATGTCAATCGGTGACTGACGTTTTATCAGACTAAGCGCGATCAGCGAATAAATCACAAACAGCAGCGTCGTGTAGAGCCATGATATTTTGTGGCGTCCCTCTGAGAGACTGATATATGCGTTGAGGTTTATGAGCGAGCCGGCCAGCCGGCCTATGCTTGTGTCGTGGACGTCGTTGTCAAAATCGCCGACAACGACGATGCGGTCTGTCACATAGTCTCTTATGCGGGCTACGCTGTCAGGTCCGGCGAGCAGGTCGACGCCGAGATTTAGATAATAGTAGTCGGCCGGCATAAGTCCGTCGCTTTCGACAGCACGGTCGAAGACCCTCACGGGGAAATCAAGGAAAAGGCTTCTGAGGCATAGGGTACCGCCGTCGAACGTCAGAGGCCCGAAAGTGGAGATGCGTCCGCCGTCGAGCACCGAGTACATAGCTGCGGCTATCGACGGCCTGTCGCCGTGGACAATCGGATATTTGACGGCGTTTGACTCGAATGCCGTTATGTTGTAGTCGCCATAGGCGGCTTTATTGTCAGGGGCTTCCGGCACATGCGGTGAACTTTCGTGCACGGCAAATGAAATTCGGTCCATCGAACCGATGAGATCAAACAGGGCAACCGAAACCGAGTCGCTTTCTATATCGTCGTCAAATCTGACGTCGAGCATTATGTATCTGTAACCGCCGGTCTTGGCCGCTTTTAGAAAATCGAGCAGTTTGCGGCGGTCGGTCAGGGCTATTTTGCCTGAAGGGGCTCGCCGGTTGTCCCCGGGAGTGTTGTATAGACGTCCGTCGTAGTCGACAAGTGTCTTGTCGTAGGCCACGTTGACCAGAGCTATCGAATCGGGCAGATGATTCCTGCGTCCGTTGAAGATGAAACCTATGCGCTCGGCCCACACCTGAGCCGAGACATCGCCCCCGAAAGAGTAGGGCAGTGAGTTAAACAGGTAGCTGAGGCACAGCAGTACGGCGGCGATGGCTCCCGATGTGACTACAGGCTTTATGATATGTCTGACGGGCAGTTTCATCAGGGTCTTTTGGCCTGGGCTTTTGAGGTTGCGGCAGCCGCGCCGCTACCGTTGATCAATCGGTTGAGTTCCTGAGTCTCATATTGTATGATGACAGTCTTCGACGGTTCGAGCAGGGTGCTGATCCAGTTTGAGCCTGCATATTGCACGCCTACGACCTCAAGCACGTTGCGCCATGCCGCTTTTGAAGGCTTGCGTTTCGAGATGAGCTTCCACTCCGGCCCCCAGATGTCTTTATCCCATTTGCCGTCGGTCATGTAGTAATCGGGATTGATTCTGCAGGTCTCGGCTATCTGCATGTTGACTTTATATTGTCCGGTTCCCCATGAGTCGGAGGCTGTGTGCATATCATTCGAGCCGACATAGGAGCGAGGCACAAGGAAGCAGTCGCCTTTGACCTTGACATTTTTGGTCCGGTCGGCGGCATTTGACGATGAGTAGGTGAAGATGCCGCCGCTGTCGAGTTTGTCGGGGTCGATCGATGCCACGATCTCGAACGAACCGAGACGACAGTCGTTGTAGACCTGCATGGCCTGGGTGATCCACGATGAGGTGATGTCGGCCTTGACGATAAATCTCAGATCCTTACGTTTCTCAAACGAGAACGGTATGCGAGTGCTGATGTCTGTGCCGAGAGAGTCGTTCGGCAGGTCGCAGAGAGCGAAGTTAAATCGCAGCGAATCGACATAGACTTCGAATTTCGAGTGGTTGAGCATGCGCATCCGTCCGATCGAGTCGGTGCGCACGTTACATGAGATATAGAAGACCTCTTCTTCGGCAGCGTGGCCTTCGGCATCTGTGTATTCGATTACCTGTCGGCATCCGAAGCCGTTGAAAAACATGTCGCTCGGGTCGAGCGGACCTATTGATGACGGCTCGCGGTAAAAGTCGAGGATCTCCATCTGCATGGGGAGCTCTCTGATGAATGTCGATTCGCCCGTGACAGCTTTCTGCCATTTGGGCTGTTTGTTCTCGCCGGCTTTTATCAAGGCGTTGATGCCGAGTTCGAGCAGACTCGTCGAAGCTCCGATGGCCTGTCCGACAAATGTTGAGCGGTAGACACCGGCGATGTCGGCGAGGAAGGCGCGGTTGCCCCGCGAGGTCTCGAGACCTCGGTTGAATGCGCTGACCGTAGAGTCGTTGCCTTCGATGACGATCAGCTCGTATTTGCGTTGACCGACAATACGGCCGGCGTTGTTGTCGCTGACCTGAGCCATCGTGGAGAGTGACGGCAGGATGATGGCGGTTGTTAAGATTAAGGCCTTGATTTTCATAATTAGGTCGTCTATAATGATTGGTTTCTAAAAGTCATCGATTAGAATGAACGGCGCCCAGTAGTAGGGGGCGTCGAACGGTGGCAGTATCCGGTAGCTTAGTGAGCGTTCGCGGGCCATGATAGCCGGTGAGAAGCGCCGGTATGGTATTTTGGTTGTCTCGAAACGCAATCTCCGCTGAGCGCCGGTATATGCCCGATGTTTTGTGGCGCCGCTGTCGAGCAGACGATAGAATTCCTGCATGAAAAGCATTGTCGAGCGGTCGTCGACGCACCAGAGCGTGGCCATGATAGTTTTCACGCCGGCATTTTTTAGGCCGCGCACAAGGCCTGCGGCGCCTTCGTCGCTGATATCGCCTTTGGCGGTCTGGCAGGCCGAGAGCACGACAAAATCGACGTCTGACAGGTCGAGGTCGCAGATCTCTCGCGCCGAGAGCAAGGCGTCTTCGCGGTTGTTGCTGTCGGCCGAGGTGTTGGCTCCGGTCAGAGCGAGTCCGGCGCCGAGGAGCGAGCGGTCGATTGCTATGCTGTCGGCAAGGAACTGCGGACGGCGTCGCAGACCGAAGTTGAGGCTGTAGCCGTGAGTGGCGATGTGGACGATATCGTATCGTGGAAGTATCTCTTTTATCGTGGCCTCGTCGGCGATATGGCGGGTGTCGCAGTATGTCGCCGGCGCGCCCGCGGCGATAGAGTCGACCTCGTCGCGGGTGCCTCCGAGATATGAGAAGCGCATCGTTGTCCCGGCGTGGCTGCGGAGATGGTCGGCACTTTGGTGGTCGGGCTCGCCCGCGGTGCTGTCGCGCAGACGTGCGTCATAATCGAGACCGCCAACAAGCAGGCGTCTTGACAGGTTATTGTTTTCAGGGGCCTTGTCGCGCAGGGCGAGGGCGGCGGTCGAACTTATGCGGTGTATCTCGAGGCTGTCGCAACTGTCGAAAGGCATGTTTTCTATGGCCCACAGGTGGAAGATGCCTTCGGGGGCGATATATATGCGGCGTGTCTGACGCGGGAGCGCTCCGATGATCGGTTGCCACACGAGGTTGCCGAGAGTGGAGTCGCTGTAAAGCAGATTTTTGTCTGAGGGCGATTCGCTTTTCAGTGCATTGTATATCGAGTTGGTGCCGACGGTTTCGGCGCGGTAGATGTCGTTTTGGTCAAGAAGCCTCACAAAACGGGCTCGTCCGTGTTCGGGCAACACGATAGCGGCGTATGATATGGTGTCGCGCCCCGATTCATAGCTTACTATTTCTACGGCAGCCTCGTCCGGCGCGAGCGAACGCCGCAGCGTGGCGGATGTCGTTGTGAGCTGACGTCGCAGGGTTTCGGTGTCACGCATGCCCGTCAACGATGTCTGACGTCTGAACATGGCGACGTCGAAGAGGAAGTCGGCGGCATGGTCGCCGAGGATAAAGCTGCGCGACAGCAGGGGTTTGACCCTTGTCCAGTAGTTTAAACGCTGCGACGGCGTCATCTCGTCGAGGTTGTCGAGCAGCAGACGGCGTTCGCGGTCGAAATATCGGGCGAAGGCGGCGCGGCTTTGTGTGATAAGTCCGGCGCGGGCGAGTATTTCGGCGCGTTTGCGTCTGGAAATGATGCCGTCGGGCGACGCGGCGTCGAGATGTGAGACTGCCGTGTTGATGTGTCTGAGGGCATTACTATGGTCGCCGGACTCGCTTTCGGCCATGGCGAGGTTTGCCATGATGCTATAGCGATCGGCCGATTCGGGTACGAGTGTGACAGCTTCGCTGAGGTCACCGATAGCATCGGAGAGCCGTCCGCAACTCCAGAGGGCATAGCCTCGGTTTTGGAGAAGAAGAGGATAGGAGGCTTCGCTCTTGTCTATGCGGGTGATGCCGTCGGTCAGCAGTATTACGGCTTCGTCATAGCGCTCGAGCATTGTAAGGGCACGTGAGCGGTGTATGTCGCGGGTTGTCGTATATCGGGGTGAGGTGATGCTGTCGAGCACATTCAGCGACGCGTCGTAATCACCTGCTGCAAAATATAGTTCTGAGGCGTTAAGCCGCAGCATGTCATCGGTGATATCGTCGTATGATTCCGACAGGGCCTCGTGATAAAGGCGGCGGGCATTGTTGTAGTCGCCGAGGCCTATGGCGGTACGCAGACGTCCGCAGTCGATTTCGGTGCGGGTGACAGATGGTATATCTTTGAGTGAGCGGGCTTTTTCGAGACTGTCGGCTGCGGCGGCATAGCGGCCCGCGCCTATCAGCCGCGAGGCTTCGGCAAGGAGGCGTGATGCCTGTCCGAAGTCGCTGCCTGCGCTATAGGCGGCGGGAAGTGTTATTAAGCATATGAATATCGCTGACAGAAGCCGTTTCATCGTCAGTTGCCTATAAGTATGACTGTGGCGTCTTTGTCCGACAGATTTTCTATTGTGTATTTTACCACGGTGTGTTGTTGAAGTTGCCACGCGGCATAGTTGACGAGGCCGTCTTCATAGCTACCTGTTTTGATTTCCTTGCCGTCGGCGGTGATTGTCGTGGCGATTTTCACGCCGGGTCGGGCGACGGCTATAAGGAGACACGCGCCATGCACGCGCTCTGAGAATGAGGCTTTACCGCGCGGTTTTAGCGTGAGATCGAAGAGCCGGCATGTGCGTCCGAAACCGCGTGAGATGCCGGTCGGGGCAAAGTCGACGCTCTGGTATCTCGAACGGGCATAGCTGTAGTCGAAAGCGAAGTCGGTCGCCGCCACCGGGGCTATGCCGGTCGTGTCGACCGCAGTCAGTTTCATGCAGCCGGTGTCAAGGCCTTTGCGCCGCGGGTTGAGTGCGTCCATGGCGAGGGCGTAGGCCTTGTTGCGTGCATCCGGGTCGGTGGCGAGTTCGCCTTCGATTATTTTGATACAGCCGTCATAAAACCGTCCTGCGCCGGCGTCATCGACGAAGGCGCTGTCAGGTATATGCTCTGCTTCTATAGCCAATGCCGGCAACAGCAGCATTATCATTGCAAGGATATGTTTGTTCATGGCTTTTGGGTGTTGATTTGGTGTTGGTCAGGCGAGTTCGCAGATAAGTGTGGCCGAGGTGGCGTCTTTGACGATGACTTTGACATAATCGCCTGCGCGGTATTCTCCGCGAGGAAAGACGCAGGTCTTGTTCTGGCTCGTGCGGCCCATCCATTGGGCGGTCGAGCGTTTTGAGACACCCTCGACGAGAACCTCGAACTCTTTTCCTATATCGCGGCGGTTTGATTCGAGCGACAGTTCGTTCTGTAGGGCTATCATGCGGTTCAGACGTTCGATTTTGACTTCTTCGGTAATATTGTCGGGCATCGTGCGTGAGGCGAGAGTGCCCGGGCGTTCAGAGTATTTGAACATAAATGAAGAGTCGAAGCCGACTTCTCTCATCAGTGACAGCGTCTCCTTGAAATCTTCTTCGTTTTCATTGTGGAAACCGGTGAAGAGGTCTGTAGAAATGCCGCAGTCGGGAATGGCCTTGCGAATGGCCCGGATTCGGTCGAGATACCATTCGCGTGTATATTTGCGGTTCATGGCTTTGAGCACCTTGTTGCTGCCGGATTGCACGGGCAGGTGTATATGGCGGCAGATGTTAGGGTGCGAAGCTATGACGGCGATAGTCTTGTCTGACATGTCTTTGGGGTGTGAGGTGGTGAAGCGTACCCTCATTTCGGGGGCGGCTTCGGCGACGGTGGCGAGCAGACGTGCGAAGTCTGTCGTGACGCCCGTTTCATCGGTGTAGTTGTAGCTGTTGACATTCTGACCGAGCAGAGTCACTTCTCTGAATCCTTTAGCACGCAGGTCGGCGAGCTCACGCAAGATGCTCTCGACCGGACGACTGCGCTCGCGTCCGCGGGTATATGGCACGATGCAATAAGAACAGAAGTTGTTGCAGCCGCGCATGATGCTGATATAGCCGCTGACCCGGTTGCCGCCGATGCGCGAAGGTATGACCTCGCGGTATGTCTCGGTTGTGCTCAACTCGACATTTATGGCTTTCTCGCCGGCCTCGGCGGCGGCGAACAGTGCAGGCAGATCGAGATATGAGTCGGGACCGGCGACGAGGTCGACACCGTGCTTGTCGATAAGGTTGTCGCGCACGCGTTCGGCCATGCAGCCTATTACGCCGACAATCAAGCGGTGTTGGCCGCTTTTCTTGCGTCGCAGAGAGGCGAGATATTGAAGGCGGGTGACGATTTTCTGCTCGGCATTGTCGCGTATTGAGCAGGTATTCAGGAGTATGGCATCGGCGTCTTCGATGGCGTCGGTGATTTGATATCCGGCCATTTCCATGATTGAGGCTACGACTTCGCTGTCGGCGACATTCATCTGGCAGCCGTAGGTTTCAATGAAAAGAAGCTTGTTGGCGGGAGTTATATCGGTGTTTAAATCACTCATTTTATTAAAAATATTTGTGTCGTTGCACAAGTTTAGCTATTTTTGTGCAAAATTACAAAAAAAACTGTAGTGGATGAAAAATTAATGGACCTGCTTGCTGCCGGCGTGATATTTATCGCGTCGCTGGTATGGGCATCTATCAAAGGCGCCAGGGAAAAACGTCGTCGGGAATCAGCCGGTCAGGCGTTGAAGCCACAGTATCGGGAAACGGCGTGGTCTGATTACGGTAACAATGACGGTGATGACACTGCTGAATGTGTCGTACAATCGGCTTCGGCAGGTCAGAACCTCCGTCAACCTGTAATGCAGCAGCCGGACTACAGAATTGACCCGGCCCTGACACAGCAAGACGTTGTTGACGACGAGGCGGCATCAACGCCTGTCATTGACAATGATGCAATGCGCCAAGCTGTAAAATGGTCGGTCATACTTGAGAAAAAGTTTTAAATACAACATATAGAATTATCACATTTAACTATAAACCGAATAAACCTAATGGCATTTAACTACATCACGGCAGAAGAAGCCGCACAAATGATTAAGAATGGCGATACCATCGGTCTGTCGGGTTTTACCGCACCGGGCACACCGAAAGCCATCACTGAGGCAATTGGCGCCAAGGCCGCCAAAGAACATGCCGAGGGCCGTCCCTTCAAAGTAAATCTCTTCACCGGCGCATCGACAAGCGACCATGTCGACGGAATCCTCTCTCGCGAGAACGCCATCAACATGCGCGCACCCTATCAGAATGTCCCCGATCTGCGTAAACGCATCAACAGTCACGACTGCCACTATTTCGACCGCCACCTTTCTGAGATGGCTCAGGAAACACGCTATGGGTTCTATGGCAAGATCGATTATGCGATCATCGAGGCGGCCGCTGTCTCTCCCGACGGCGAGGTTATTCTCGGTACCGGCGTCGGTAACGTGCCTACCTATGCCATGATGGCCGACAAGATCTTTATCGAGCTTAACGAAATTCTGCCCGAAACCCTCTACGGCATGCATGACATTTACATGCCCCTCGATCCTCCTTACCGTCGTGAAATACCCATTTATCGTGCCAATGACCGTATCGGCAGCCCGGTGCTAAAGATCGATCCGTCCAAGGTTGTCGGCATTGTCAAAACGAAATTCTATGACGGTGTCAAATCGTTTACCGCCCCTGACGAAGTGTCGAAGCAGATCGGTTCGAATGTCGTCAAGTTTCTTGTCAGCGAATATATGTCGGGCAAGCTTCCCAAAGAGTTTCTGCCCCTTCAGTCAGGTGTGGGCAATGTAGCCAACGCTGTCCTCTATGATCTTGGAGAAAGCAAGGAGTTGCCGTCGTTCATGATGTATACCGAGGTAATCCAGGATGCAGTTCTCGAACTGATGAAGAAGGGTAAATGTACATTTGCCAGCACTTGTTCGATGACATTCTCCGACGCTACCGAAGAAAGCCTCTTCGGCGACCTCAAATATTTCCACGACAAGATTCTGATGCGTCCGGCCGAACTCTCTAACAATCCCGAGGTAATCCGCCGACTCGGTGTCATAGCTATGAACACCGCTCTCGAGGCAGACATCTTCGGCGCCGTTAACTCGACTCACGTGCTCGGCACCAGAATGATGAACGGCATCGGCGGCTCGGGCGACTTCACCCGCAACGCCTATATCTCGATTTTCAGCTGTCCGTCAGTATCAAAAGGCGGCCTTATAAGCAATATCGTGCCTATGGTATCTCACGCCGACCACAGCGAACACTCTGTCGACATCATCGTCACCGACCAGGGTATCGCCGACCTGCGTCACAAAGATCCAGTAGAACGTGCTTATGAGATCATCAACAATTGTGCCCACCCGATGTATCGCGAGCTGTTGCTCGACTACCTCAAGATGGGCAAAGGCGGTCAGACGCCACACTCGCTCAACGCCGCCTATGCGTTCCACAACGCGTTTAACGAACACGGCGACATGAGCAAGGCTGATTTCTCCAAATACTGCTGATAACAATCAGAAATCATTATAGAGGACCGGAGTTTTGGGGCAAGCTCTCAAAATTCCGGTCTTATTATTGTGAGTATATAATTAATGCAGTTTTATGGCACAGCATAATGAAACAGGCGATTGGGGCGAGCAGATTGCCGTCGACACTCTTGTCAGGCAAGGTTATGCGATTGTCGAGCGCAATTGGCACTCGGGGCACTACGAGCTTGATATCATAGCCATGAAAGGCGACCGGCTTGTTTTTGTCGAGGTCAAGACCCGCGCCGACGGAGATTACGACCCGTTTAGTGCTATCGACCGCAGGAAGATTAAGCGTCTGGTTGCAGCGGCTCGCTCGTTTATGGCACTGAAAGATTATGAGCATGAGATGC
Organism: uncultured Muribaculaceae bacterium; assembly: GCA_910576935.1. GTDB lineage: Bacteria > Bacteroidota > Bacteroidia > Bacteroidales > Muribaculaceae > CAG-873. The sequence continues at coordinate 38,927 of CAJTKG010000019.1, read as the reverse complement.
AGTTTGATGTCATTATAATTGTCGGTTCGCCCGGCTGTTATAAAGTCGAGCATATCCCCGACGCTTTTATGCCGCCGCTTAAAACCTATTGACCGGTGTTGGCGTTCTATAACATAATAATTAAATGTATGATGATATGAACGACCGACTTAGCTACGAAGAGAAGAAAGAACTTCCAGATTCGGTGTTCGGGCTTCCCGAGCGCCGTGAATATCCGATGCCCGACGCCGCCCATGTGCGTGCCGCCGAGGCTTATTTCCGTTATTGTCCCGAAGCGCTCAAGCCTCGCCTCGCCCATGCCATCCTTGCCCGCGCACGCGAGTTTGGTGTTGACGTAGAGTCGCCCACGGTCAAGGCCTATGCGGCCGAATAAGAATGGGAAATGAGATAATTAGCCTGTTACAGGCCATTACATTGTTTAATAAGGCAAAAGGTGGCCCGCTCTATAATGCGGGCCGCCTTTTGCCTTATTATATCTGATTGATTATTTTACGATAACCTTAGAGACTTTAGAACCCTGGCGGCGGATATAGAGGCCGGCGGCGGGATTTTCGACGCGTACACCCTGAAGGTTGTAGTATTCGACAGGTGCGTTGTCGTCAGCGGCGATATCGCTGACGCCGTCGGATGTTTTGGTGATGACAACCTTGAATGCGTCGTTGTAACCGGCAAACATGGGAGACATGGTGTTGGCCGGACGCATCATCAGCGTCATGCGCGGGAAAGTCACGGTTGAAACGTTTCCTTCCGTAGCGATGCTGCCCCAATATCCTTTCTCGGTGATCTGTTCGTCAGTGCGGCCGTTGATGATATTGTAATGGGCGGCGCTGCCGGCGACCATACGGATGCCGTCGTCATATGTGATGTCGGTCGGGTTTATTTCGACATACACTTTATCGGGGCGCTCGGCGTTGATGACGAAGAATGAATTGACTTCCTCGTCGACGGCTTTCAGTCGTGAATATGCTTTGAAGAACTGGTCGTCGGTTGTCCACGGATTGATCAGACGGTAGATGTCTTTGCCGTTGTATTTCTGAACCTTGACATTGGGCACCGTGATGATGGGGAACTCGTCGTAGTAAGACGATATATAGTCGTCTGTGAAGTCGGCGGTGCCGTAGTCGCTCCAGTTGTTGTCGAAGTTATATGTGCCGACGTTGTATTCCTTGGCGCCTTCCTCGCCTTCATAGGTCATTACGACGGTGTATGTGCCGTTGGCGTTGAGGTCGAAATAGACGGCCTCGGCTTTATCGAGCGCGGCGATGGCGGCGTCGGCGTGCTGGGCGTCAATCACGGCCTGAAGCTCGTCGGCGGGGTCGCCGAACTCATCATATTCATATGCTTTGGGATATACCTGCACTTTTACGTTTGCTGCATCGACAAAAGCCGGTTTTACTTTCAGTCGTTTTGCGTCTTTGGTCTCGCCGATGATATCAAGCGATGTGCGGTAGTCTTTGTATTCGCCTTCAAGCTGCACGGTCTCGTTGCCGTAACCTACGACGTTTTCGACCACGTCAGGGTCATCTACATAATAGAGGAATCCCATGGTAAAGAGACCCATGGCCTCATCGTAGCCCGAGCCGATGCCATCGACCGAGTAGTGATATTTTATGTCGTCATACATCACCGGTTTGCCGTTGTATGTATAGCCTGTTTTGCCCGTGCCGATCTGATAGTTCTCGATGAAAGGCATGCCGGCCATTCGGACTCCGTCGTAGAGACCGTCGAAATACCATGAATCCACGCCCATGCCCATACCCGACGGGTCGGTGGTACACCAGTAGACGGTCACGTCACATTCTTTTGTCATGCCGAGATCGGCGTTGTAGTGACCGTTTTTTAGGGTTTCCCATGAGGTGAAGTTGCCGCCGAGGTCAGCGGGCGGCGTTTTCATTACCCGGGCTTTCTGCTTGCTGTCGGCGAGAGCTTCGAGCTGTGCACGGTCGATCATTTTTGATTTCGGAAGGGTCGGGAGTGCGTTGGCGACCATGGTTGCTCCGCATAGAACGGAGGCTGCGATGATGGAGTAAAGTTTTTTCATAAATCTGCGGTTAAAATCCGGAAAATGGTAAGATGTTTTGAAGCTTAAAAAGATTTATGCCGCTAAATTATTACTTGTGGTTGCAATATGCAACAAAAATTGAGACAAATTTTCATTTGCCTCAATTTTTTAACAGTTCGCCGTCATTCGGTCAGATTGTCATGAATTTGATGCCGAAGAAGAATGTGCGTGGTTGTGCCGGACCGTAGAAATAACCCGAGTCTCGGAATTCGCCTTTGTCAAGGTCTTTCTGGAACTGGCCGAGGATATTCTTGACGCCTGCGCTCAACTCCATTCTCAGTTTGCCATGCAGCGGGAAGGTGTAGCTCACTTTGGCGTTGAGGTCGAAGAACGCCGGACTCTGTTCCATAATATCCGAGCTAATGTAATGATAGGGATAGTCAGCCGGAATGATTGTGGGGTCGGGAGCGTAGTGTGGTACATGCATGTGCCCGGTGAAGACTCCCGAGAGCGAGCACTCGAGACGCGGACGCGGCACGGCCGACAGGGTGAAGAACCCGTAAATTTCGGGAGCTCGCGGCATGTCGCGAGTCGGGGCCACATCGGGGCCTTCGCTCCATTTTTCGGGAATTTTATAGCGGCTGCGCTGAGCGGTGAAGCCCATGTCGAGCGTGTAGTCTGTATAGGTCAATTTTATGTCTGTGTTTAGCCCGTAGACGCGGGCGCCGTCGCCGTTGCGGCGTTCTTTTACCATGTTTCCATTGTCGTCGCGGCCGATGACGTCGAGTACAAACACATCGCTCAGGTCGGTATAGAAACCTTCGAGAAGAATGTCGGTGTCGAGCTCGCCGATTCTGAAATCGCGGTCGACCGAAAAGCTGAAGCTGTTTGAGCGCTCGGGATTCAGTCCGTCGGCCAGACGTATTATTACACCTTCGCCGCCGACGGCTGTTACGTGCAGATCCTCGTCGTAGGCCTGGGGTGCGCGGAATCCTGTCGACCATGTGCCGCGTATCTGCCATTGTGGCGTGGGACGGTAGAGCACGTTTAAGCGCGGGCTGAATATCGGGTTGTCGACGAGATTGTGGAAGTCGAGGCGGCCGCCGGCGAGGAATGTGAAGTGTCGCATTTTCCACTCGCTCTGGACAAATGTGCCGAAGATGTCGACGTTCTGTCGCATGTTCCGGCCGTAACCGGTCATGATGTCGTGCAGGTTGTTGCTCTGATACTCGACTCCCGCCGTCATCGTTGCCGGTGAGAAGATAAATCTGTCGATGTCGCCACTGAATGTCGAGCCGATAATCCACGTCATATCGTTTGTCTTGCCGTAGGCATCGGGGTTGCGTTGTGCGCCATAGTAGCTGTTGCGGTCGATGTGCTGGGCTGAGGCGTAGGAGTTGAGGCGGTATTTGTAGTTGTGCCAGCTTTGGTTGTAGTTGAGGCCGCCACTGTTGATATAGTGATGTGTCTGTTCGGTGATGTCGGTCTGGAAGGGTTCGAGGTCAAATTTGTTGCCGCCGCGACGAAATTCGTGAGTGTTATGGTATTCGACGCCAATGCGCGCAGTCTGATGCAGGCGATAAAATGCGTTGAACCCCAGGGTGTTGAGACTGAGTTTGCCTATTTCGGAGAATCCGTCGCCGTCGTGGTCGTAAGGTGAGCGGTGACGGTAGCTTTCGAAGAGCGATATGCCGTAGTGGCCGTCGTCATCGACGACCGTGGCGTTGGCCGTGACGTTTTTATCCCATGTCTTGCCGTTGAAGTTCGACATGTTGTATCCGGCTTCAATGCGGTCGTTGACAGGCTCTTTCGTGATGACGTTGACGGTGCCGCCGACAGCGTTGGCACCGAAGAGCGCCGAGCCGCCTCCGCGTACGACCTCGATGCGCTCGATCATGTTGGCAGGCATCTGTTCGAGAGCGTAGACGCCCGACAGCGAGCTTACGACGGGACGGTTGTTGATTAGCACCTGGGTGTAAGGGCCTTCGAGACCGTTGATGCGCAGTTGTGGGAAACCGCAGTTCTGACAATTGTTTTCGACCCTTAGACCGGTCTGGTAATCGAGTGACTGGGCTAGGTCGGCTGAGTTGACCATGTTGAAAAGTTTGGTGCTGATTACACCGACGACAACCGGAGCCTCGCAGCGTCGCACTACATTGCGGTTGGCCGAGACGACGAGCTCGTCCATCTCGACGTTGCTCTGTCGCATCGCGATGATTATTCCGCCGTTTTTCACTCTGCCGATGTTTACGGTCTGTTCGGCAGGATTGTAGCCCACCATGGAAGCCCGAATCACAAAATTGTCGGGCTGAGAGATCTCAATTTCAAAAAGGCCGTCGTCATCAGTCATCGAGGCTGTCTCGGTGCCGACAACCGCCACGCTTGCAAATGATATGGGCTCGCCGCTGTGGGCGTCGATTACTTTTCCTTTGATTGTGATGCCGAAAGTCTCAACGACTGTCAATAGCACGGCCGACAGACTTGCAATTAAATATCTCATGTCAAATTAACTAATTATTCTTCGGGACTGCAAAATTAGAGGTTTCTCATTTTTTCGGCAATACCTATTTTCGAGTATATCGATGCGTATCTATGCTACGGCCGACATGCTACAGGCCATTTATTTTGACAAAATAACATTAAACGACAAAAAAACACTTGACAACAGCCTCGGATTGTATTAATTTTGCGGCAAATTTGGAGGAGATTGCAATTTTCAATACCTCCGACTATTATAATGACAAAGAAAAGATCAACCCGTATATCAACTTTCGGTTCGCAACTGACTTCGATCATCAGCGTCGCCCTTGTGCTGATGATCCTCGGTGTGCTTGCACTGACGACAATCACCGGCAGCCGCGGCGCAGACATGCTGCGCGGTAATATAGGCTATATTGTCAGAATGGTGCCCGGCGCTCCGGATGCTGATGTAAACCGTCTTAAACAGACGATTATCAGTCTGCCGTCAACGGCTTCGTTTGTCTATTCGTCGGCCGAAGATATCCTCGCGTCAGAGAGTGAATATATCGGCGACGATATTGCCGAGCTGATCGACGTCAACCCCTACAGCGCCGAGTTTGATGTCAAGGTGACGCCGGCGAGTGCCGACGCCGACAGTATTGCCGCCATTGTTGCCTCGCTTGAGAAACTCCCGTCGGTCGAGACTGTCGATACCGAGGCCGGACTCGTCAACGCCATCAATGCCACGGTCAAACGTCTTACATTGATTATGCTGCTTGTAGCCGCTGTTTTTCTGGTGGTTTCGGTGGTTCTCATATATAATACGGTACATCTTGCCATATATTCGCGTCGCTTCATAATCTACACGATGCGTCTTGTCGGGGCGACCGGCTCGTTTGTGCGCCGTCCGTTTATTGTGGCCGGTGTGGTCAATGGTCTGATTGCCGCTGTTGTCGCTGTCATTGCAGTCATCGCCGTTCAACTTTATGCCGGTAGTCTTGACGCACTTGTGGCTGAGGCTCTGACTTTTACCCGTTGTCTGCCGGTCTATGGCGGCATCATTGTCGCCGGCGTGGCTATTTGTGCCACAGCGTCGGCTTTGGCCACAAACCGCTATCTGCGCTCTGACTATGACGATATGTTTTTGAAATAAAAATAAGTATTAAGGTTTCCAATATAATGAACGAAAAGAAACAGACTCTGATAAAAGAAGAGCATAGCGCCCTGCCGCTTACGCGTGTCAACTTCATCGCCATGGCTGTGGCCGGTGCAATGATTGTCGTCGGCTTCCTGCTGATGCTCGGCGCGCCTTCGACGGCCGACGAGTTTAATCCCGACATTTTCAGCGCCCGCCGTATCGTAGTCGGGCCGTGTATCGCATTTCTTGGTTTCGTCGCTATGGCTGTGGCGATCATTATCAGACCTAAAGACAAAAAATAAGACATGGATTGGTTAGATACTCTTATCTTAGGCATCGTGCAGGGACTCACCGAATATCTGCCCGTGTCGTCGAGCGGACATCTTGAGATTTCGCGTCAGATACTCGGACAAGACCTCGACGGAGGTGTTGCCATGGAGCTTGATCTCATGCTCCACGTCGCTACGGTGTTAAGCACTATAGTTGTGCTTTGGCATGAATTCTGGCCGTTGGTGAAATCGTTTTTCACATTCAAACGCGACAATAATTTTTATTATGTGTGCAAGATTCTTGTCTCATGCATTCCCGTCGGCATAGTCGGCGTGCTGCTTGAGAAACAGATCGAGAAATTTTTCGAGGGCAATCTTGTTATTGTCGGCATCTGTCTTCTTGTTACTGCCGCTTTGTTGTGTTTTGCATACTTTACGCGTACACGCGAGGCTTTGCTTCATCCTTCTGGCCCTCAGGGTCGGGACATAACGTGGCGTGATGCTTTTATAATCGGATGTGGTCAGGCTGTGGCTGTTCTTCCCGGCCTTTCGCGTTCAGGCACTACTATCGCAACGGGTATCCTTCTGGGCGACAACCGAGAGAAAGTGGCGCAGTTCTCTTTCCTGATGGTCATCATTCCCATTCTCGGCAAAGGTCTGCTGGACCTCAAGGATATGCTCTTTCCCGATGGCGGCATGGCACAGCAGGCCGCAGCAGAGGCAGTAGACCCGGTGGCTCTCCTTGTAGGCTTTCTGGCTTCGTTTGTCGTAGGTTGTCTTGCCTGCAAGTGGATGCTTTCGATTGTCAAAAAAGGCAAGCTCGTCTGGTTTGCCGTCTATTGTGTGCTTGCCGGCGCGCTGTGCATCGGCTGGTCTCTGACACATTGATTTACAAACTCCAGACCGAATGAATTTCCTGAACGGCGAACTGCTTTATATCGACAAACCTCTGGGCTGGACTTCGTTTGACGCTGTCAAGCGTCTGCGTGGCGCTCTGACCCGTCGCCTCGGCGTCAAGAAACTCAAGGTAGGTCATGCCGGCACACTCGATCCGCTCGCTACGGGGGTCATGATTGTCTGCACCGGCAAAGCCACAAAACGCATCGACGAGCTCCAGACAGGCGTCAAGGAATATATCGCGACTATAGCTCTCGGCGCCACCACACCGTCGTTTGACCTTGAGACAGAGATCGATGCCACGTATCCGACCGACCACATAACCCGTGAGGCGGCAGAGCAGGCGCTTGCTCGCTTTACCGGCACCGTCGAGCAGATACCACCGGCTTTTTCGGCCTGTAAGATTGACGGTGACCGTGCCTATCGCATGGCGCGTCGCGGAGAGGAAGTGCGGCTTAAACCCAAGATTCTTGTTATCGACGCTATCGAGCTGATCGATTTCAAGCCGACAGAGATTACGATAAGGGTCGTATGCAGCAAGGGCACATATATACGAGCGCTCGCACGAGACATCGGCGAAGCGCTCGGTTCGGGAGGCCATCTCACGGCATTGAGGCGCACGCGTGTGGGCGATGTCACAATCGACGACTGTCTCAGCGTCGATGCCGCCGTCGAGCTTATAAAGACGGTTGTCATAGAGATGCCCGACGAATATAAAGATAAATGAATTACATATACTGATAAGAAACAACACAGTAGAAATGAAGCTATCACAATTTAAATTCAAGTTACCGGAAAATCTCATTGCTCAATATCCGTCGTCCAACCGCGACGAGGCCCGCATGATGGTGCTCCACCGCAACACAGGCGAGATCGAACACCGACAATTTAAAGATATCCTTCAATACTTCGACGAAGGCGACGTTATGGTGTTCAATGACACCAAGGTCTTCCCGGCTCTCCTTTATGGAAACAAGGAGAAGACGGGTGCCCGCATCGAAGTGTTTCTGCTTCGCGAACTTAACGCCGACAATAAATTGTGGGACGTACTCGTCGAGCCGGCACGCAAGATACGTATAGGCAACAAACTCTATTTCGGCGACGACGAATCTATGGTCGCCGAGGTGATAGACAACACTACCTCACGCGGACGCACTCTACGGTTTCTATACGACGGCTCGCATGAAGAATTCAAAAAAGCTCTCTACGCTCTTGGTCACACTCCTCTGCCTGAATATATCAAACGCGAGCCCAACGAACAGGACGCTGAAGACTATCAGTGTATCTTTGCCGCCCGCGAAGGTGCCGTTGTCGCTCCAGCTGCCGGTCTTCATTTCTCGCGCGAACTACTCAAACGCCTCGAGATCAAAGGTGTTGAACAAGCATTCATTACCGTTCACAGCGGTCTGGGCAATTTCCGTGAGATTGACGTCGAGGATCTTACGAAACACCGCATGGATTCAGAGCAGATGGAAGCATCGCAAAAACTCGTCGATACGGTCAACCATGCCAAAGATACCGATCATCGCGTGTGTGCCGTCGGCACTTCCGTGTTGCGCGGTATAGCGACGGCCGTGAGCATGGGCGGCCATATGAAGACTTATGAAGGCTGGACAAATAAATTTATTTTCCCGCCCTATGATTTTACTGTCACAGACGCTCTCGTCACCAATTTCCATCTCCCTTACTCGACGATGCTGATGATGACTACAGCCTTTGCCGGTTATGAAAGGCTCTTCAAGGCTTATGAAATAGCGGTTAAAGAGGGCTATCGTTTCGGTGCATACGGTGACGCTATGCTCATACTTTGATTACTTATCGTAAGAGTTTCTTCGCCAAATCGATCAAAACTTCGTTTGTAGCGCGTTCTATGACGCGGTCGCGGTTGCCGGGCAACTTGAGCAGTCGCGACGTTGTGTGACCTTTGATGCATACGGCCGTCCAGACCGTGCCGACAGGTTTTTCGGGGGTGCCTCCGTCGGGTCCGGCAATGCCTGATGTCGCCACCGAACAATCGGCGCCGGTAGCACGGCATACGCCGACGGCCATTTGCTCAACCACTTCGCGGCTGACAGCGCCGTGCTGTTCGAGGTCGTCCTGACTGACACCGAGGAGCGTTGCTTTTACTTCGTTTGAATAGCTAACGACCGATCCTATGTAACTGTCGCTACAGCCTGCGATCTCTGTTATTTTATGGGCTATATTGCCGCCGGTGCAACTTTCGGCCGTAGCCATTGTCAGACGGTTGTGCCGCAGGCCGCCGATGACAATCTCGGCGGGAGTGCCGTCGCCGTCATAAAGCATAAGGTTTCCGAGTGTCTGTTTAAGGCGTTCGGCATATTTGCAGGTGAGGCTGTCGACGGTATATGCGTCGCTGCCGGTGCCGTCGAGGCGCAGGCGTATGAAGCCCGGTGTCGGCAGATAGGCCAGATGGAACCCGGGCGCGAGCGACATCTCAAACTCTTCAAGGTGCTTTGCCAAAGCCGATTCGGTTATACCGGTAACAATGACGGTGCGATGGCTGATAGCCGTGTCGGGTTGAAATCGGGCCATTACCTCGGGGATGACAGCCTCGACAAGCATGCCTTCGGTCTCGAAAGGTACGCCGGGCATTGCAATAAGCATGCATTCGTCGCGCTCGAAGACCATGATGGGGGCCGTGCCGAGCCTGTTTTGTATTACACGACAGCTTGACGGCACGATGGCCTGTGCGGCGGTCAGCGGATTCATCGTCAGACCGCGGAGATTGAAGACATTGATGATATTGTCGAGAACTTCGACGTTTTTAACCGGTTCGCCGCCGAAAATCTCTGTCATCACGCCCTTTGTGATGTCGTCTTTTGTCGGTCCGAGGCCGCCGGTGGTGATGACAAGGCTGCTATGTTCCATAGCGCGTGTTATGGCCGACGTTATGGCCTCTTTATTGTCGCCGACGGTCTCGACCGACGCTATTTCCCAGCCCAGTGCATCGAAATGTCGGGCTATGAAGCCCGAATTGGTGTCGGTGACGCGGCCGAGAAGCAGTTCGTCGCCGATAACGACTATCGAAAGTTTCATAATCTATCGTGTCAGACAGTCACGCGGGCATATGGCGTCTCGCTGTAGCTGCAGAATTGTTTATCAAGATACTTGTAATAGCCGGCAATCGCCACCATGGCGGCATTGTCGGTTGTGAAGGCGCGCTCGGGTATAAACGCATTGATGCCCCGTTTGTCGCAGAAGTCGGCGACGGCGGCGCGCACGCCCGAGTTGGCCGATACACCGCCACCGATGGCTACGGTGGTGACGCCTGTCATGTCGACGGCCTTTTTTAGTTTGTCGAGCAATATGTCGATGATTGTCGCCTGAAGCGATGCGGCCAGGTCGGCTTTGTTTTCTTCAATGAAGTCGTGGTTGAGACGTGCGGCATCGCGCAGTGTGTATAAAAACGATGTTTTCAGACCGCTGAAACTGTAGTCGAGTCCGTCTATGCGTGGTTTCGCGAATCTGAATTTCTTCGGGTCGCCTTGCAAGGCGAGACGGTCGATGTGCGGGCCGCCGGGGTAGGGCAGACCCATCACTTTGGCGCATTTGTCGAAGGCTTCGCCTGCGGCGTCGTCGATAGTGCGTCCGATAACTTTCATATCGTTATAGTTTCTGACAAGAATCAGCTGCGAGTTGCCTCCCGAGACAAGCAGGCAGAGGAAAGGATATGCGGGTACCTCGTCGTCGGGTTGACGTCTGACGAAGTGTGAGAGCACATGGCCGTGGAGATGATTGACGTCGATGATGGGCACGCGAAGCCCGAGCGACATGCCTTTTGCAAAACTTGTGCCTACGAGCAGCGAACCCAGCAGTCCCGGACCGCGTGTGAAGGCTATGGCCGATAGATCATGTTTGCCAATGCCGGCGCGCCGCAGAGCGGTGTCGACGACCGGGACGATATTCTGCTGATGGGCGCGCGAAGCCAGTTCGGGGACGACGCCTCCGTATTCTTCGTGGACGCTCTGCGAGGCTATGACGTTACTCAACAATATTCCGTCGCGGATGACGGCGGCACTGGTGTCGTCGCACGACGATTCGATTCCCAATATTGTGACAGACATATAATTTATTAGAATATATAACCGAACCCGAGAGTTATCATTGTTGACGAGTAGCCCTTGATGAAACAGTATTTGGCTTCGAGGTTAAGTTTGACGGTTTCGCTGCATTTCAATTCGAATCCGGCACCAAGATTGACGCCAAAGCGTTTGCGCCGCGTTGACACATCGTCGTCGAGTTCTTCCTGAGTCTTGTCTGTATGGCGGTTCCACGACGAATAGTTCATGCCCGCAAGGGGATAGAGGGCTACCTTCTCTGCTCCTATTATGCCGAACGGTATGTTGACATTGAGGTCAAACATAAAAGCGTCAAGGTCATTGTGTCTGAATGCATAACTTAGTTCGGGAGCGAGTCTGATATGATCGCTGAACGAATATCTGAATACCAGACCGGCTACGGCAGAGGTGTTTTTACTGATATAACCCACTTTGGGTCCGAACGATTTCTCGCCCTTTGTGATCTGGGCCTGTGTAGTCATTGTTGCCATGCTCAGGATAGCAAAAAACAGGAGTACGATAGATTTTGTCGGTCGTTTCATTTTTGATTCGGGTTTATTTACGGCAAAGATAAAGATTTTCACCAAGTCATGGAAATTAAAATGTGGATTATAAGTCTTATTTTTTGTGTCATTTATTCAATAAAATGTGTATCTTTGTGTTATGCTATAATTTACTTATGAAAAAACTACATCTGATACTGCTGTGTCTGTTCATGCCGTTGGCGGCTGCCTCCCAATCGCCCGAGAGCGCCACTCTCTATGCCGAGGGTAAAAATCTTTACACTGCCGGCGACTATAAAAAAGCGGCCGATGTCTTCATCAAAGTGCTTGACCTTGACAAGTCCGAAATGCCCGATGACACCTATAATCTTGATGTTATCAACAGTTGGATAGCATCGAGCTTTTACAAAGCCGGAAATGAGGCAAAGGCTATAGAGTATGAACCGTATTTCTACCAACTTGAACCCGCTGACCGTGACGGCATGTCCCAAATATTCCGCTATTCAAACATGTCGGCACAAACCCGTGATATTGATGCAGTGATAATGTGGACAGAACGTTGTCTCGAGGAAGAAATAAAACTATTTGGTGAAGACCATTATTTTGTCAGAGGCTCTTATTCGATGCTGGCTTCCCATGAACTTATGCGAGGTAATATTTCGATGGCGCTTTCTTATTGCGAAAAGCTCAAGGCCCTCAACGGTAAAATTGCGATGCAAGTAACGACTGCGGGATGGGATGCAGATGCCTATTTGATAGATGGCTGCATCGCCGAGCGCATCAATGACTTCGACCGCGCCTTTGAATGCGCGGCCAAAGGATGGGAGCGTGTGCAAGGCCAGCTTCGATTGCAGACATTCTGCTATAAAGAGCTTTTTGCTCTGATGATGCGCTGTTATATCACAAACCAAGACTACGACAGCGCGTCGGCTTTGGCTGATGTGGCCGAAAAAGACTTTAGAGGCCTTGACGCTGAGAATGCCCCACAGGCTGCTCAGCTTGTGATGTATCTCGTCGAATATTATTTAAATACTGTGCGATATAGTGCTGCGGCTGACCTTAGCGAATATGCGCTCGGTCTTGTTACTGACGAATATGCCCGCGGTCATTTGCTTACCGCTTTGGGTTCATCATATCTGGCATTGGATCGCAGCAAAGAAGCAGCCGTGCGGCTGAGCGAGGCTCATGACATATTTACACGTTTGCGTGCCGAACAGGATATAGCAACTGTTGATTTCCATTTAGGAACCGCAATGGATAACTTGCGCCGCTACGAAGAGGCGATGGATTTTTATCGGAGGGCTCTTAAACTCTTCAGTAAAGACAAAAATGTCAATGCTGTGTCATATTTCAGTACTTTGTGTCGTCTTGCAGCCATCGAGACGCGTACACGCCGTTTTGATGCCGCTCTCTCGCGTCTTGCCGAAGCCCGCAAGTTTACTCTCTCTTATCCCGACTATTTCAATGAAATTCACGGGGCTTTTCTATGTCGAGAGGAGGCTTTCTGTTATCTTGGTAAAAACATGCCCGATATTGCTGTCGACAAAATGCGTCAGGCCGTAAGTCTCTATGAACACAGCGGAACTCTTGATTATAATTACATCGACGCGGCAGCTGAATTATTCTCATTGCTCATAAAAGATGATGCTACCAGCAGCGAAGCCGAACGGATAAAGCAACATCTTTATGAAATTAGCGGCGGCGCGTCAGAACAAGCCCGTCTGTTGAGAATCAAAGTGCTCGACAAATTGGCTAATTCCTATATGACCAATATGTATTTTGACGAAGCTCTTGCTATTAACGAGGAATTGCTTGATTTTGCCAAAACATATCCCGATTATGATACATTTGACGCCATGTCAAATCGTCTGATGCTGTTGACCTTTACAAACCGTAAAGCCGAAGCGCGGGAAGAACTTGATGCTCTTTATCATTCAACTCTCACAGAGTATGGCAAATATACCAAGAAACATCTCCAGTCAGTGCTGTTCAATTGTATCTTTATCGACCAGTCCGGCGATCTGGCGCGAGTTGATCATCAGGCAGAACTCGGCCATGAGATTATTGATATAGCCCGTATAATATATGACATCAACGACCCTTCACGATTCCAACATCTTATTTGGGGGGCCAAGATTTTGAGTACGACCGATTATGGTTATGCGGTTGAAACCATACTTGAGACCCTTAAGCAGACCCCTGCTCAGATAAAAGATGCCGACATGTCGAATGTATGCAACGCCTACGCCACACTTGCCACAATAAAAAATAATTTATGGGAACTTGATGACGCGCTCAAATATGTAGTGCAGTCACTTGAAGCTATTGATGCGGGCGCCGGTGGTTTTGTCGCTCCGGCTGCATTGGTGACAGCCGGTCAGGTATATATCAAACTTAATCGTCTTGCTGATGCCGAAAAAGTTTTATCGAAGGCTCTTGATTGTAGCATGGCATTGAATGATGGCGGTCTGGCACAGCTTATTCAGACTTACACCGCTTTGGGTGAGCTCTATTCAAAAATGGGCCGATACTCGCTTGTTGATGAATATCGTAGAAAAAGCGAACAACTTCAGGTTGATCACTATAGCGATAACGAAGTCGTTGTCATGATGAATAGTATAAACGGTCTTTGGGCTAAATACCAGGCCGGTAACAAAGAAGAATGCCTCGCAGCAATAGACAATGCTGATCGTATTATAGGTTCAATCAAAAATTTTATCAATCTTGACCGATCGTTGCCCAACCGTCTGAGGGCTCAATATTATTATCTGGAAGGTGACTATACTACAGCCAGGACATATATTAGTATGGCGTATCTGACTGTCAAGACATATGATAATTGCTTATTGTCTTCGCAGGTCTATTCGGCACTCGGCGATTATGACACTGCTTTGACGCATGCTGAAGAAGCCGCAGCGATCGCCCGCGAAATAAACGGAAAGAACTCGGTTTCTGTCATAGCTCCGCTTATTTATGCGGCAGATTCGAGACTGAAACTTGGCTATTATGCCGGAGCGATCAAAGACTTCAAGAGTGCCTATGACCTCGGTTGCGATTATATTTCTGAAAATATTCTGACGCTGACGGCTGCGCAGCGTGCAGATTTCTGGAACTCTAACTTCGGGTTTTACCGCACGACGTTGCCAATGGTTACAAACAATCAGCTGCGTGACACCGAGATGAACGGACTGCTCTATGATGCCATGCTTTTCTCAAACGGTCTGCTGTTTAATGCCGATAAGTCGATAGCCGATATAATCAGAAAATCGCCCGAGGACGTGCGCGATCTTTATGGTCAATGGATGTTCAAGAAAGATCTGCTTAAACGTCTCACGTCGCAGGCAGAGGCTGCGGCGGGGACTAAAGAGGCTGAGGTATACAAGCCCGACATCGAGCGCGTCACGGCCGAGGTGGCTGATGTCGAGCGCCGGATGCTCGACGGCATACGCGGTGTCGGAGGAAACGACTGGCGACTGCCCCGCACTACGTGGCAGCAGGTGCGGAAGGCGCTCCCGCGTGGCGCGGCCGCCATTGAGTTTGTCGATTATCAGGAGAACGACAGTGTAAATGTAGGTCTCGCGCTGATTCTGACGAAAGACATGCAGCAGCCTGTGTTGCGTGAGGTTTATCGACGCGATGCCGGCGATGATCTCAATTACGAGGATATCTACACTGACACTTGGTTTGGTGATGCGTTCTTCAAGACTATAGCCGATGATATAGCGGGGTGTAGTGATGTTTATTTCGCGCCTCAGGGTCCGCTGTGCTCTATAGCCATAGAGTCGCTGCCGGTCAGCGACTCGGTGTTGCCGTCGAAGCCTGATTTCTATCGTCTCAGTTCGACGCGCGAGATTGTATTGTCAAAACGCAAAAAAGGAAAAAACAAAGCTGCCACTATTTATGGCGGCCTGAAATACGACATGAGTGTCGACAGCATGGTTGCCGACGCCGGCAACTATCCCGAGTTGCGCGATCGCGGTTTCAATGCCGACAATCTACTTGCCGCCCGCGTAAGCCGCAAGGGCGATATCTCCATTCCTGAGCTGAAAGGCGCTCTGGTTGAAGTCGAGCGCGTCTCTGATATCTATAAAAAAGTTACCGGGAGCACTCCTTTGCTCAAAACCGGCGCCGAAGGCACAGAGTCGTCGATCAAGGCTTTGTCGGGTAAATTCGGCGATATTTTTCATATAAGCACCCACGGCTTTTTTGTTTCAGACGATAACCGTTCATGGCGTTCGGAGACACTTACGGCCGAAGATATAGCCCTCGAACGGTCGGGGCTTCTCATGGCCGGAGCCGCCAACCGTTATCTTGAACTCGAAGATATACCTTCTGACATCGATGACGGCATACTCACGGCGGCCGAGATAGCGCGTCTTGATCTCGGCGGAGTCGATATCGCCGTGCTCTCTGCCTGCGAGACAGGTCTCGGCGAGGTTACCGGCGACGGTGTCTTCGGTTTGCAGCGTGGTTTCAAAAAAGCCGGAGTCAACTCAATACTGATGTCGCTGTGGAAAGTCGACGATGATGCAACATGCAGTCTTATCACCGAATTTTATCGCCATTGGCTCGGCGATGCCCGTGCCGGAATCGCCGCGTCGGACAAACGCAGTGCCCTCGAGAGTGCCAAGCAGATCGTGCGCTCGACTCCCGGATGGGAGAATCCCCGTTATTGGGCGGCATTCATACTCCTCGACGCAATTGACTGATAACGTAATACCAAGATAATATGTCAAGCCTCACACCATGTTATAACTGCAAAGCCATGATCGAAAACGATAGCGTCTACTGTGATCAGTGTGGCGCTGAGTTGTATATATGCCCCAAGTGTAAAAAATTCGGCAAAGGAGCCGGCAAGCGTTGCGCCTCATGTGGCGGCGAACTTGTTAGAGCTGGAGAAGTCGATCAGGGCGATGCAGTCAAGTCAGATCCCGACTCGTTTGATAAATCTAAATCCAACGCGGGCGATAATGCGCCTGTTGCCGTGCCGACACTTGTCTGCGACAGCCCGGCTGTATCGTTGCCTTTGGCTGACGGCGCTGTCATCGGACGTACGACGGGCGATTACACTTCGCAGCTCGGTTCGCTCATATACATCTCCGGCCGTCATGCGTCACTGTCGTTCACGGCCGGCAAATGGTATATAACAGACCTTGGCTCACGCAACGGCACTACCGTCAACGGTTTCAAGTGTCTGCCCGGTGTGCCGGTGCCGATTACGGTCGGTGATGCCGTCAAAATTGCGAAGACCTATAATTTCATTGTCAGATGAAACTGCGTTTTACCGTGGCTTCGTCGACCGGAGTCTTAAGAGAGACCAATGAAGATATGGCCCTGCTCGTCGGGGAGTATTACCGCGATGTTGCCGATGAGCTGCCGCCTGTGACGCAGGCGCCGGAGTCGCGTTTTTGTGCCGTTGTCGCTGATGGTATGGGTGGGTATGATGGCGGAGAGATCGCTTCGGAGATGGCATTGAGATCGCTCGACGCTTTTGTTGTCGCGTTGCCTGATAATACGATGATAACGGATGTTATAATGAAAATAAAAACGCAATGGCTCGCCGACGTTACAGCTGAGATGGCTGCGTCAGCTGTGGCCGACAGACGTCTTGTCTCGATGGGTACGACTCTGACCGGATTTATTTTTATTGACGGTCGTGTTCTGCTTGTCAATGCCGGTGACAGCCGTGTATATCGACTTAGAGACGGTTTTCTCAAGCAACTCACTGTCGACCATTCGCTACGGCAACTCACAGGTGACATGTCGCAACCGTCGAATGTGATTTATAATGCCATAGGCTTGTCTGAATCATTTATTGACGTTGCCGATGTCACCTCACGCATTGCTCAAGGCGACCGTTATGTAATCTGCTCCGACGGTCTTGGCGACATGCTCGACGAAGATGAGATAGCCGCGATCTCGTCATCACCGACAACGGCATCAGAGATTGTCGCGGCGGCATGCCGCGCAGGTGGCGAGGATAACGTAACCGTTGTCACGGTTGACGTTGACTGCGAATGACACGGCTGAAAGTCTCTTCGTTAAGTATATTTCTCTTTTGCAGACGTCTGATTAAGATATATTTATAAATAATTTCAGTGAAAATGCGTTATTATAGATGAGAATTGGATAAAATTACGTAACTTTGCATGATTATTGCAGTAATATAAACGTTTATAGCAAAACATGAGGCAACTAAAGATAACAAAGTCGATTACTAACCGTGAGAGCGCCTCGCTTGACAAGTATCTTCAGGAAATCGGTCGTGAAGATCTTATCACGGTAGAGGAAGAAGTGGAGCTCGCCCAGCGTATACGTCAGGGCGATCAGGCAGCCCTCGAAAAACTCACCCGCGCGAACCTCAGATTTGTCGTGTCGGTGGCAAAACAATATCAAAATCAGGGTTTGTCGTTGCCCGACCTTATTAACGAAGGTAATCTTGGTCTGATCAAAGCTGCACGCAAATTTGACGAGACACGCGGCTTCAAATTCATATCCTACGCCGTCTGGTGGATTCGCCAATCGATACTTCAGGCTCTTGCCGAGCAGTCGCGCATCGTGCGTCTGCCCCTTAATCAGGTTGGTTCGCTCAACAAGATAAGTAAGGCTCTCTCGAAGTTTGAGCAGGAGAACGAGCGTCGTCCCTCACCCGAGGAACTTGCCGAAACGCTTGACGTACCTGTAGAAAAAATTGCCGATACCCTCAAAGTTTCAGGACGTCACATCTCTGTCGACGCTCCATTTGTCGAAGGTGAAGACAACAGCCTTCTTGATGTGCTGACAAACGACGATTCGCCAATGGCCGACGCTACTCTTAACCAGGAGTCGCTTTCAAACGAGGTCGACCGAGCGTTGCGTCAGCTCCATGAGCGCGAGCGCGAGATACTGAAGATGTTCTTCGGAATCGGCTGTCAGGAAATGACCCTTGAGGAAATCGGCGCTAAATTCGACCTGACACGCGAACGTGTACGTCAGATTAAAGAAAAAGCCATACGACGTCTTAAAGGACAAAAGAGTCGTCTTTTAAAATCATATCTCGGATCATAGGAAACCGTAGAAATATCAGAACAAAGGAGAGCTGTCTGAAAATGGCAGCTCTCCTTTTTTATATAATCATATCAGATAAATAGGCTTTGATACTTTTGTATTAAAAATCGAAAAAGTGTTGTAAAAATTTTGTAATTTATGTTTATTGTTATATTTTTGCAGTGATATTAGATAATTAACCACAGATTTGTTTAAAATTAAAGAATGAAAAAACTCTACATTTTATCACTTTGTGCTTTTGTGAGTCTTGCGGCAGCAGGTGCTGTCTCCGGTCGTTTTGTCAAGCAACAGATAGTAAAAAAAGCCAATCATTCGCTTATGATAAAGAAGGCTGCACCCGGGCGGCTTTGGCGTCCGGTTTCTGCTACACAATATTTATATGAAGACGGCGATTGGCTTGAAATGGCTGTAGAAGTATTTGAGTATGATAACCGTGGCAACGTCATAAAATCGACAGTTGTCGAAGATGGTTATATTAATGTCATCGAAAACAAATATAATGATGACAATATGTTAGTTGAACGTCTTGAACAGGAAGGAGAAGAGGGTGGTGAACTTTCTTATGTGTCAAAACGCACTTATGTATACGACCCGATTGTCAAAGATTACTATATAGAGCGTCGTGGCTATGACCGGTCTGAAGGTGAATGGTTTGAGAACTATTTCTGTGAGAACAACAAAATCACCCGCAATGCCGACGGCAACATAATCGAGATTGTAAAAGAATTGCCCTTGATGGGAAAAATTTCACCCGCCTACAAAAGTGTTTGGAACTATGATGCCAAGACCGGCAAAGCTGACGAATTTTACTATTATACAAACGAAAGCATGTCGACTCCGATTTGGAATCTATATGATGATGTGTCGTATAGGAATATCGAATGGGATCGTACCGACGGCCAGATGACCGATGAAATCATGGATCTGCTTTCGGGCGCCAACCGTGTAAAGTATGCCGACATATATTATGCGGATGAACTTGACGGACATATTATTGTGACCTACTCGGGTGAAAATGATTATGTCTTTAAAAATACATTGATCAATCCCGATGAAGTCGCTCAGGAAATCATTTATGAGATAATCGACGAAAACGGAAGTTTCAAGGTCACCGAGAATATATATCTTGATGAAGAATATAACTTGCTCGCCGAACCTTATACCGTAACAGTCGAGACTGTTATCATGGATGAGCACGGCAATATGATCGAGGACACAATCGAGGAGACCTATGGTGAAGAAATGCCCTTTGTCATGGGATATAAACATGAATATGAGTATGACGCCAACGGCAATCCTACCAGCTTGACCGTCATGGTTTATGATATGGACGAAGATGAGTATTTTGCCGAAAGCCGCACGGATTACGGTGAATATATCGATGTGGCCGGTGTCGGCAGTGTCAAGGCAGACGCCAACGGTCCTGTCGAATATTTCAATCTTCAGGGCGTGCGGGTAGCTAATCCTGCCACCGGCATTTATATCCGCCGTCAAGGCCCGGAAGTCAGAAAGATTATTGTCAAGTAAAAATATTTTGGTTTAATGTGCGAAAAGCCGTCGGCGTCTGCGGATGTCGGCGGTTTTTTGTCTGTTGCCGGACGGGAGATTATCTTAGGATGCCGGCACTTCGAAACATGCGTTCGTAGTGTTCGGCCTTTTTCTCAAGCGCAAGCGGATATGCACGGCTTGTCGAGGGCATTCGCCAGATGTCGAGTCCGTCGGCAGAAGTTATCATGTGACCCATGCGTGGTATCTCGGTGCCGGTAAGCGATGCGATGACTCCGGCCGCTTTCTCGCCTGTCGTGGCTATAGTATGGCATCGGGGCATCTCGCGTAGCAGATCAGAGAGCGGTACGGGTTCGACAATTTCGAGGTATTTGTCGGAGGCGTTGCCCATTAGACGACGCACTTTACGGCCCGTGTCATTCAGAGCTATGCCTCTGTCTGTGAGAAGCCGTTTTATTGCATCAATGTCAAACAGGCGAGTCGCACGGTCATATAGCGCGTAGCGGTCGCCGAGGAAGATAAGCCCCATCATAAACCAGAAGTCATTCGTGCGGTTTGGGTAGTAGAAGTCCATCGACCATCGCTTTGGTTGTGGCGGGAATGTGCCCATTATCAGTATTTTTGCGCCGTCGGGAATGAAAGGTGGCCACGGGTGGCTCTCGAGGGGTTGCAGATCATTTATTGCTGTCATGTTTATATAACGTCAGGAATAATAAAATATTTCGCAGCCTGAGCCGTGTAGGGGCAGATGTTTTTTATCTAAAAACCGTTAATCGTGCGGAATATTGGTTTTTTTTAAATACCTTTGCCGTCGAATAATTCTATCACTAAAATGAAGCGCAAATTAGTCTTAACCATTATACTTGTGGTGGCAGTGTTGCTGCCAATAGCGTCTAAAGCCCAGTTTCGCCGTTCGGTTGTCGCTGGCGTCAATATCAATGACCTCGTCTTCAAGCAGGATCTAGTAGGTGTGTCATCATTGGTAGGCGCACAAGCCGGTGTCGAAGGCGAACTGATGTTTCCAGGCATTGGCTTCGGACTGAGCTTCGGCCTTATGTATAACCAGCTCGGAGGTCAGGTCAATCTCGGTGAGAAAAAGATATGGGCGTCGCAAGGCTATGGCAATGAGAAGCTTTATCTCCACAACGTCACGATACCGTTGCATCTGCGCTTCAAGTGGACTCGCCTTAACGGTTTTGAGGATACGCTTGCTCCCTTGATCTTCGGCGGTCCCGAGTTTTCGATACTTGCCGGTCATAGCAAATGCGACGCGATAGAGTGGGCAGGGGGTGATCTCGGTCTCACAGCCGGCATCGGTGCTGAGATTTTTAAAAAATGGCAGGTGACGGCCTCGTATACATGGGGTATGACCTATTCGCTCAAGACAAAACTTCTTGATGACTA
Source organism: uncultured Muribaculaceae bacterium (assembly GCA_910576935.1). Lineage (GTDB taxonomy): Bacteria > Bacteroidota > Bacteroidia > Bacteroidales > Muribaculaceae > CAG-873. Next base: position 17,622 of record CAJTKG010000019.1, on the reverse strand, counting down.
CAGCGCGCGTCAGCGTCACTGGGCCGTCAGGGTAGCTTATTTTTTCTAATCGTCGCAGCGGATTATTGCTGAGACTGAAGCAGTTCGTCCCACATAGGAATATCGCGCATAAAACGGTATTCGCCGGCTTCTGAGATGTAGCGACAGCAGTAATGGCTGATGCCGTTGCTGACGATGAGCCACGGCGCATGAATGACTGAATTGTAGCGAGCGATCTGGTCGAACACTTTCTGGTTGATGGTGATATCGGGGGCTTTGTATTCTATTACGACAAGCGGGCGTAGATCACGGGTGTAGACTATGGTGTCACAGCGTCGCGCCGTGCCGTTGAGGCGCAGGCTCACTTCGTTTGCCATAAGAGATTGCCGATAGCCTTTCACGGTTATAAGATAGTTGACGAAATGCTGTCTGACGTATTCCTCGGGTGTTAATGCCACAGATTTCCCTCGCAAACAGTCGTATACTTTGACGCTTTTGTCGGCCTCGCGTGTGATTTTTATGTCGAAGTCAGGTAAATTGAGTCTCATGCTGTGACGGATAAGGAAATTTTTGTAAATTTACGACATAATATCGACAGACAGACATCAGAGCACCGAAAATATTTATGGCACAACAGGCAGTGACATTTGACTCTCTCAGGCGACAGTTGGCCGCGCGCCAATATGCTCCGGTATATCTTCTTCACGGCGAGGAAGGTTACTATATAGATGCGCTCGTAAAGGAGTTTGAAAATATTCTGCCAGAGGAAGACCGTGAGTTTAATCGTTATGTGCTATATGCGCCGCAGACCGAACCGGGCGCAGTGATGGATATATGCAGCCGTTTCCCGATGATGTCAGACTATCAGGTTGTCATACTCAAAGAGGCCCAGGCCATACGTTCCGACCAGCTCAATGCTCTCCACCGCTATGCCGCCAATCCGTCGCGGTCGACGATCTTTGTCATCTGCTGCCGTGGCGCCGTGGCCAAGGCCAAAGACCTGATAGCTGCGGTCAAGGCCAATGGCGTTGTGTTTGAATCGAAGAAAATAAGCGATTACAACGCATTGTCGGTCATATCGTCTTTTATCGAGGCCAAAGGACTTAAGTGGCAGCCCAAGGTTCTTGAGATGTTGCGCGATTATGTCGGCACCGATCTCAGCCGGCTGTATAATGAGATCGATAAATTGACGACCGCGCTTGGCAAGGGGGCTACCGTCACTCCCGAGGATGTTGAGAAGCATATCGGCATGAGCAAGGATTACAACAACTTTGAACTTGTTGATGCATTGGCTGCCAAAGATGCGCTCAAAGTATTCAGGATTGCCGAATATTTCAAGGCCAATCCTAAGAACAATCCTCTCGTGGTGACTTCGGCTGCCATATTTTCGTTTTTTGCCGACCTGCTGTTGGCCTTCTATACTCCTGACCGTAACGATGACCGGGCGTTGATGAACGAATTGAAGTTGCGCGGCCCGTTTCAGCTCAAGCGTTTTCGTATGGCCATGCAGCGATATAACGCCTTTCAGGTCATAGAGATCATTGCGGCGATACGCGCTTTTGACGCCATGAGCAAAGGTGTCGGCTCACGTCAGGGCGATCAGTCTCTCTTCCATGACCTCTTATACCATATTCTCACCGCTCCCGGTGATATAAAATTCTAATACCATTTAGTTATGAAAAATCTTACACTACCGGCCGCGATGCTGCTTGCATCGTGGATGACGGCTGCAGTTACCGGCTATAAGCAGCAGGTTTATGAATCGATTTCAGAGTCTGATTATAATAAGGCCGACAGTCTGCTTGACTCATGGCGCGATAGTGCTCCCGACGATCAAGAGTTGTATCCGGCCGGGTTTAACCGTTATTTAAACGAGGCGCGTCAGTCGTTGTTGACGCTCGAAGGAGTCGAAGGTATAAGAGAAGACGCTTTTGTCTTGTCGGATTCTCTTGGAAATCAGGTCGGAGCCTTAGGCGAGAGGGTCGAATGGAATGATTCGTTATATTCTAAAGCCATAGAAGTTATCTCGGCCGGAATAACCGAGTATCCTTCACGCCTTGATTTCAGATTGGGTAAGGCGGCAGCTTTGAAGTATAGATCTGAATGGCCGTCTGTCATCGAAACACTTGACGGAGTTGTGGAACAGGCCTTGGATAACAGGATTGTCTGGACATGGGAAAACGGTGATACGCTTGACGTCGATTCGGCCAGGATGATTGTGCGCGATGCCCTGTTTGATAATATCAGAGAAATTTATGTGTCTGATGATGAGATGTCTCCGGTGTATGTCGATATGCTTGGCGCAAGAATAATCAGTCTGTTCGCTGATGAATATCGAACCCTTAACATACTTGGAGGTAATAAATATGCTCAAGGAGATAAAGCGGGCGCTATAGATTATTTCACCCGCAGCTTTGAAGCCAATCCGGCTGACGGTCTTTCGTTAAGCAATATAGCTTATATATATTATAATGATAAAGACACTGTCAGAGCTGTGGAAATATGCAATAAGATACTCGAAGATCCGCGCATCGATGGCGAATCAAAAGAAATAGCCTCGGGACTTATCGAAACAATCAACACGCCTCTTGAATCGCTGAGAGCATATGATTATTTTTTCAGATTTCTGCCCTTTGTCGCTGAATCTGTGGAAAATAAAAAACAGAGTGGGGCTTTGACCGATATACATTATATAAACAGTGTGTATTTGGTGAATAACAGAATGAAATCGCCTTTTTCAGATGCCCAAATCAAGGCGACGTCTATGGGCGAGGGTTGTGATGCGGTCATAGTCTGGCAATTCCCCGAACCGGATGAAATACCTCTGTGTCTTTTTGTCGCTTTTGTTCCCGAAGGTGAGACCTACCGGCTTTTTACTATCGAAAAATCGTTGGGGGACGCATGGGTGCTCGGCAGCAGCAGAGACCGCAATCATTCGAATTATGGTAATATAGTGCGCCCCGGTGACGCCGCTGACTTTGTCGATGCTCTTAGGAAATCAGGGCATCTTCCTCAAAGAAAGTAATATACCGGTAATTGTGCGGTAGATTTGAACCGCTGCGGTTTGCCGGGCGTTTTATTCAGACACGTTCAAAGATAATCTTTGGCGTATTAACTAAATAATAAGAATATGAACTACAAAATCGCAGAAATCGAAGGTATCGGCGAGACTTACGCAGCCAAACTTATCATGGCCGGAGTCGAGACGTCTGAAGAACTTCTCAAAGTCGGTGCGACGCCCAGAGGCCGTAAGGAACTTGCCGATAAGACAGGCATTTCGCCCAAACTGATAATGACATGGGTAAATCATGCCGATCTCTTCAGGGTCAAGGGCATAGGTCCGCAGTTTGCCGAACTTCTCGAGGCATCGGGAGTCGACACGGTCAAAGAACTTGCAACCCGTAATCCGGGCAATCTGGCCGAACGTGTGCGTGAGGTCAATGACGTTCAGCAGCTCTGCAGACGCACTCCGTCTGTCGGCGAGGTTATAGAAATGGTCGAGATAGCCAAGGCTCTCGATCCGGCAGTCACATATTGAGCCTTATCCCGATCTGATATAGCGGTCATATTATAAAACAAGCGGCGCGCCACCCTTTTGATAAGGCGGCGCGTCTGCTTTATGTCGTATATGCGGGCTCAGGCAAGTATGCCGTGGGCTTTGAATACTTTCTGTATTTTTTCGAGGGCCGTTGTAACCTGATCCATGGTGTGTGTGGCCATGAGGCTGAAACGGATGAGCGTATCCTGAGGCGCGACAGCCGGCGATACGACAGGGTTGACAAAAATACCTTCTTTGAGCAGGTCGCTCGTTATGGCGAATGTCTTGAAGTTGTCGCGGATATAGAGCGGGATGATAGGAGTCGAGGTGTTGCCGATCTCGAAGCCCATAGAGCGGAAGCCTTCGAGGGCGTAGTTGGTGAGTTTCCAAAGATTTTCCTGACGTTCGGGCTCTTCGATCATGATGTCGATGGCTTTGAGGGCTGCAGCGGTGGATGCCGGCGTGATGCTGGCGGTGAAGATATATGAACGCGAGTGGTGACGCAGGAAGTTGGTGATCTCTTTGTCTGTGGCAATGAAGCCGCCGAGTGATGAGAATGATTTCGAGAATGTGCCCATAACCAGATCGACATCGTCTGTACAGCCGAAATGATTGCAGATGCCGCGGCCGCCTTCGCCGAAGACTCCGATCGAGTGGGCCTCGTCAACCATGACGGAAGCGTTGTATTTCTTGGCGAGTCTGACGATTTCAGGAACGTTTGCCACATCGCCTTCCATCGAGAAGACGCCGTCGGTCACTATGAGCTTGACTTTGTCGGGCTCGCAGCGCTGGAGCTGTTTCTCGAGCGAGGCCATGTCGTTGTGTTTGTATTTGAGCGACTGCGAGAACGACAGGCGTCGACCTTCGATGATTGATGCGTGGTCTTGTTCATCCCATAAGATATAGTCTTCGCGGCCTGTGAGGCATGAGACGACGCCAAGGTTGACGCCGAAGCCGGTCGAGTATATCATTACGTCTTCTTTGCCTATATATTCGGCGATGCGTGCTTCAAGTTGTTTGTGGAGGTCGAGAGTGCCGTTGAGGAATGGAGAGCCGGCGCAGCCGGTGCCGTATTTGCGGATGGCTTCGATGGCCGCTTCTTTGATGCGGGGATCATTGACGAGGCCGGTGTAGCAGTTCGAACCGAACATCAGCACTTTCTTGCCGTTGATGATGACTTCGGGATCCTGCTCCGATGATATTGCTCTGAAATAGGGATATATGCCGGCAGCCTTCGCTTCCTGAGGGGCGGTATACTTTGATAATTTAGCTTGTAATAGCTTCATAGTTTATTTCGGTGATTGGTATATTATATAAACTATAATGTCGTTTGTGTAATAATTGTATCTCAAGCTGCAAAGGTAGCAAAAAAATCTTTTTTTATGGCTGTTTTGTTTCGTTTTTTAGGTTGCTGTCGGAAAAAAATGGCAAAAACAATAATCAACGGTGACAGTGGCGGACAATGGCGGCATATATTTTTATCGGATATAAAAAAACACTATTTTTGCATAATGCAAATCCTTAAATTGATCGCAATGAAAAAATATATCCTCCCCGTCGTTTTTATGGCAATTTCGTTAGTCTGTAACGCGATAGTTTTGAATGACAGTTTGTTGCGCGTATATGTCGCTGAAATGCTCATTGTCGGATTCCGAGGTGATTCGGTCGAGACTGATCCTGACATCGCGCGTATACTACGGGACGTAAAGCCCGGCGGTATAATTCTTTTTGATGTAGACCTAACGTCGGGCGGCGGTTTGGGGACTCGCAATATAAAATCACGGGCGCAACTCGCCCATCTGACTGCAGAGATGAAAGAAATTGCCGATTATCCTCTTTTAATAGCTGCCGATCAGGAAGGCGGTCTCGTACAAAGGTTAAAACCGTGTTACGGCTATTCCCCGCTGCCGGCTGCGTTTTATCTTGGGACGACCGTCAATGATCCGGATTCTACGCTGATATATGCCGAACTCATGGCCGGAGAACTATCCGAGGCCGGCGTAAATATGAATCTTGCCCCCGAGCTTGATATCTACAGATACGACTGTCCTGTGATAGGCGCTCTATCACGAGGCTATTCATCAAATCCCGACAGCATTGTTTTTCATTCAGAAATAGTAATCGACAGACTGGCCGACAAAAAGATAATAGCGGTCGGCAAGCATTTTCCCGGTCACGGCAGTGCGACGTCAGATTCACATTACGGCCTGACGGATGTCACTGCTACATGGACTCCGGCAGAGCTGGTGCCGTTTAAAAAACTGATCGACGCAGACATGTTGCCGGCGATAATGACCGCACATATTTTCAACCGCAATATTGATGGCGATAATCCTGCGACACTGTCTCATAAAACATTGACAGGGCTGTTGCGTGACCAATTAGGTTTCAACGGCGTCATCATAACCGATGATATGTATATGAAAGGGATAATAGACAATTACAGTATCGAGGACGCTGTTATAAAGGCTATTAATGCCGGCGCGGACATGATGATAATGGGAAATAACATAAATACAGGCTATGAGGCCGAGCGACCTGAAAAAATAGTGAACCTGATAGTAAAGGCCGTCAAAGACGGGCGAATTGACGAATCACGCATCGTCGACGCGCATAAGCGTATTCAATCTCTGAGATCGCATCTCGAGTGATTCAGTCGCGTGATAATATGCCTTTTATGCGTTCCCATATGGTCGGTTTGGGCATCTTGATATGAACCGACACTTTCGGCGATTTTTTATTGAGGAAGATGATTGATGAGTGCAGCACGATTGCGACCCACTCCTCGAAGGGGACGATGGCGTGTATGCGCGATAGAGGTATTTTGTGGAATATCGATGTCGGATCAAGACTTTTGATGATTAGGCAGTCGTTTTCGAGATCGATGGTGATATTGTGTTGTTCGGCGACATAGTCGAACAGAAGGGCGAAGTCGAGGCAATCGGGGCTCTTGGGCAGCTTGCGGTACTTTTTGTATAAAGTATTGATAACTTGTTTTGTAATCATAATCGTCTGTCGGATGTTGATTTACTTATTTCCGGCCATCATTGAAAAGCTGCTTGCTCGGAGAAAGGATAGTGGTTTTTAGCTGCATTGGAAATGGTCGTTTGAATTATAACATCTCGCATGATATTTGGTTTAGACAATATCATTGAAAATTGCCCCCGTGTCGACATACTGTTAACGCGGGGGCAAATATAGGGATTATCTTTTATCAGGCAAGGAAGCCGAGCAGAACACCTGCGGCAACGGCTGAACCGATGACACCGGCAACGTTGGGGCCCATGGCGTGCATGAGCAGGTAGTTTGACGGGTCGTATTCGAGGCCGAGGTTATTGGAGATGCGGGCCGACATAGGCACAGCCGACACACCGGCGTTGCCGATGAGCGGGTTGATCTTCTTTTCTTTGGGGAGGATGAGGTTGAAGAGTTTCACGAAAAGCACGCCTGACGACGATGCTATTACGAAAGCCATGAAACCGAGGAAGAAAATGAAGATTGTCTGTGGTGTCAGGAACTGCGAGGCCTGGGTCGATGCGCCGACAGTCATGCCGAGGAGAATGGTGACGATGTCTGTGAGAGCATTTGATGCTGTCTTGGCAAGACGGTTTGTGACGCCGCACTCACGCAGGAGGTTGCCGAAGAAGAGCATGCCGAGCAGAGGCAGACCTGAGGGAACGACGAAGCAGGTGAGCAACATGCCGACGATCGGGAAGATGATCTTCTCGTTCTGAGAGACGGCACGCGCGGGCTTCATCTTGATCAGGCGCTCTTTCTTGGTTGTGAACAGGCGCATCAACGGGGGCTGTATCACGGGCACGAGAGCCATATATGAGTATGCCGAGACGGCGATGGCACCCATGAGGTTGGGAGCGAGCTTCGACGACAGGAAGATGGCTGTCGGGCCGTCGGCGCCGCCGATGATGGCGATGGCGCCGGCCTGGTCAGGGGCGAAGCCGATGGCGAGAGCCACCATATAGGCGCCGAAGATGCCAAATTGGGCTGCCGCGCCGATGAGCATCAGCTTGGGGTTGGCGATAAGGGCCGAGAAGTCGGTCATGGCGCCGATGCCGAGGAATATCAGCGGAGGATACCATCCGGCGCTGACACCGTTATAAAGAATGTTGAGCACCGAGCCTTGTTCGTAGATGCCTATTTCAAGACCGGCAGCCGTGTTGAAAGGCACGTTGCCGATAAGGATGCCGAAGCCGATGGGCACGAGCAGCATCGGTTCGAAGTTTTTCTTTATGGCGAGCCATATGAAAAACAGACCGAAAAGCAGCATCACGAAGTTGCCCGGCTCGGCATTGGCGAAACCTGTCAGTTCCCAGAACTGGCGCAGGTTGTTCATAAGGAAATCACCAAATGTCATAATGAGTCAGTTTATTCGATGGTGATGAGTACGGCGCCTTCGAGCACAGAGTCACCGGCAGCTACGTTGATAGACGCGATTTTGCCGTCGCGGCCTGCGTGGATGGCATTCTCCATTTTCATGGCTTCGAGCAACAGCACTGTATCTGCGGCTTTGACTGTGTCGCCGACTTTGACGGGTATTGACAGCACGACGCCCGGCAGAGGTGCCTTGACGGCGTGCGCACCGCCGGCTACGGTCTGTTTGGCGATGACTTTCTCGCCGGTGGCTGTACGAGGAGCGGCGGCCGGGCGATTTGTTGTCACGGCTTTGACTGCGGCTACGGCTTTGTGTTCGAGCTCGACTTTATAAGGCACACCGTTAACCTCGACCTGTGCGATATTGTCGTCGATGTCGCCCACGGCTACCTTATAGGTATTGCCATTGATTTTATATTTGTATTCTTTCATTTCAGGCAAATGTTTATCTGTTTAGTAATGATTTGTTGTGAGAGACTTTAACGGTGGGGATGTCCTGGCACTTCGCGGAGACTGTAGATCTTTGAGCTCCAGGGTGAGTAGGCACGTTTGACCTTGTTGATTGTCAGCACGGTGCTCTCTGTGTCGTGGGCGTTGAGATGCTGGTGGAGCGCCATGACAATGGCGGCGATTTCCTCGCCGGAATCATGGCTGTTGCCGGTTGTGGCGACGTCGACCTTGTCAATGCCCTGAGCACGCATCTTGTTGAGCTTCGATATCTGTTTGCTGATAGCGCCGATGCCGTAGAAGCAGAGACAGAGGACGAGCAGGGCGGTGAACACGATGCACATCGCCATGATGGTCATGCCGAAGCCGTTGGCGTCGCGGTTGGCAAACTCTTCGATCTTTTTGTTGGTGTCTTTGATGATGTTGGCGCTTGATGGTGTGATGTATGTCACGGCGCCGTCGCCGGTATTTTCGCCGGTGCGTATCGCCCAATCGCCTTCGCCGTCAGCCGTGCGGGCATAACTGCAATCGGCCGGAAGGTTGGCCGGGACGGTCACCTCGTCGATGAGGGTCTGTCCGTCGGCGTCATAGATGCCTATCCAGTTGTCGCGGCCCGGCGTGAGCACGAACGATGTGTGGAACGTGCCTTTGTTGGGCTCGCCGTCGGCGAAGAAGACAACATGCTGGCGCTTGGCTATCTTGGTGTTGACATCTCCGAGCGGAACGGGATATTTGGTCGGATTGGCGGGGTCGTCGGTGATGTAGATGCTTGAGATTTCAATGGGAGCGAAATTGCCGTTGAAAAGCTCGATCCACCCATGGCGCTGGCCATAGTCGTCGACGATGCTCGACTGGTTTTCTACCATGACCTCGTTGATGCGCACGGCTTTTCGCGACTGGGCGAAAGCGGCCGAAGCCATCACGGCGAGGCTCATGGTGAGTATCAATAGTTTCTTTTTCATAAAATTGGCTTTTTCGACGGTTAGAGGGGTATGTTGCCGTGTTTCTTAGCCGGGTTGACGACTTTCTTGGTGGCCAGCTGCTGAAGGGCGCGGATGACGCGGAAACGGGTGTTGCGCGGCTCGATGACGTCGTCGATGTAGCCGTATTTTGCTGCGTTGTAGGGGTTGCAGAAGAGTTTGTTATACTCGGCCTCTTTCTCGGCGAGAACTTTGGCGGGATCGTCAGAAGCCTTTGCTTCTTTGGCATAGAGCACTTCGACTGCGCCTGCGCCGCCCATGACGGCGATCTCGGCTGTCGGCCATGCATAGTTCATGTCGCCGCGAAGCTGTTTGCAGCTCATCACGATGTGGCTGCCGCCGTAGCTCTTGCGCAATGTGACGGTGACTTTGGGCACTGTGGCCTCACCGAAAGCGTAGAGCAGTTTGGCACCGTGGAGTATCACACCGTTGTATTCCTGACCCGTGCCGGGGAGGAAGCCGGGGACGTCGACGAGTGTCACCAGAGGTATGTTGAATGCGTCGCAGAATCGGACAAAGCGGGCGCCTTTGCGGGATGCGTTGCTGTCGAGCACACCGGCGAGATATTTGGGCTGGTTGGCGACGATGCCGACCGACTGGCCGTTGAAGCGGGCGAAGCCGACGATGATGTTTTTGGCGTAGTCGCGCTGGACTTCGAGGAACTCGCCGTTGTCGACGATGGCGCCGATGACTTCATACATGTCGTAGGGGCGTGTGGCCGAGTCGGGTATGATGTCGTTGAGCGAATCTTCAAGACGGTCGATCGGGTCGTTACACTCAACCAGCGGGGGCTCTTCGAGATTGTTCTGCGGTATGTATGTGAAGAGTTTGCGGATAATCTTGATGGCTTCTTCGCCGTCTTCGGCTGCAAAGTGGCAGACGCCGCTCTTCGACGAATGTACCTCGGCACCGCCGAGTGCATCCTGGGTCACGTCTTCGCCGGTGACGGTCTTGACGACTTTCGGGCCTGTGAGGAACATGTAAGAGATACCTTTGGCCATGATGGTGAAGTCGGTCAGAGCGGGTGAGTATACGGCACCGCCGGCACATGGGCCGAGGATAGCCGAGATCTGGGGGATGACACCCGAGGCCATGATGTTGCGCTGGAAGATTTCGGCATAGCCGGCGAGAGCGTTGATGCCTTCCTGGATACGTGCGCCGCCCGAGTCGTTGAGGCCGATGACGGGAGCGCCCATCTTCATTGCCATATCCATGATCTTGCAGATCTTAAGAGCCATGGTCTCCGAGAGAGAACCGCCGAAGACGGTGAAATCCTGTGCGAATACGTAGACAAGGCGTCCGTCTATTGTGCCGTAGCCGGTGACGACGCCGTCGCCGAGGAATGATTTTTTCTCTTGTCCGAAGTTGGTGCAACGGTGACGCACAAACATGTCGAGCTCTTCGAACGAACCTTCGTCGAGGAGTTGGGCGATGCGTTCGCGCGCTGTATATTTGCCGCGCTCGTGTTGCTTTTCGATTGCTTTTTCGCCGCCGCCGATACGTGCTTGGGCGCGAAGCTCGATAAGCTCTTTAACTTTTTCGAGTTGACTGCTCATTTCGTTTCTTTTTATGATATTGGGGTTGGATTAATGACAATTATTTTTTGTTGGGGTCCTCGCATAGTTCGATGAGAGTGCCGATTGTCGATTTTGGGTGCAGGAAAGCGATGTTGAGACCTTCGGCGCCTTTGCGGGGTGCTTTGTCGATCACACGGCAGTCCTTGGCCTGAACTTCGGCCAGAGCGTTGGCCACACCGTCTTCGACAGCGAATGCGATGTGCTGCACGCCGCCACGGCCGCCGTTGTTGGCGATGAATTTTGATATGGCGCTGTCTTCTGAAGTGCCTTCGAGAAGCTCAAGTTTTGTCTGACCGACTTTGAAGAAGGCGGTGCGCACTTTCTGGTCTGCCACTTCTTCGATGGCGAAGCATTTGAAACCAAGAATGTTTTCGTAGAAAGGAATGGCTTCGTCGAGTGAAGGTACTGCGATGCCGATGTGTTCGATATGTGAAATATCCATTGCTGAAAAATTATTTAAATAAGGTTAATAGTCAGATTGTTAATAGTCTCTTATGCTACAAGTCGACACAACTTGCGGCAATTTATCACGCAAAATTACTAAAATAATTGATATTTTGTTGAGTAGCCCTCTAAAAAAGAGGCCGAAATTATCTTTAAGACAATTCCGGCCGAAAGTTTTCTGGCTATTTGCCGTTAATCTTTGTTTGACACGGGAATGGGGCGCGAGAATACCTCTTTGAAAGATATGAGGGTTTCGGTGCGTGCCATGCCGAGGGCCTGCACTTCGTGCTGGAGCAGGTGGAGCAGGTGGTCGTTGTTGCGGGCAAACAGTTTGATGAAGATGTCGTAGCGGCCGGTTGTATAGTGGCATTCGACCACCTCGGGAATGCGTTTGAGCTCCTCGACGACGTGGTCAAATTGCGACGGGTCGCGCAGATATAGCCCGACATAGGCACATGTTTCATAGCCTACGGCCTGGGGGTCGATGAGACATTGAGACCCGGCGATGATGCCGTTGGCGATGAGTCGTTGTATGCGTTGATGAACGGCTGCGCCCGAGACACCGGCTTCGCGGGCGATTTCAAGGTAGGGTTTACGGGCGTTGGTTGCCAGTGTATTAAGAATCTTTAAATCTAAGCTGTCGAAATGCTGTCGGTTCATAAACAGGCCTGAGGGTATTTGATAGTTAAAATATACGTTGTGTGAAACGGCTGCGAAAATAGGTTATTATTTTAAAAAAAGCAAGAAAAATTGCTCAAAAACATATATATTTTTTATTACAATTATGTTATAAGTCAGATTGGATTCTTTTTGCAAAAAAAATCAACTTTGCATTGATTTTTCTTGCAAGAATAATGGGAAGTTTACTAACTTCGCATTGTCAAAGCCCTCCGGGGCGCGTAATCAGGAATATTTATCAAATAATTTATATGATTTTTAATTTTAGAATAGTATCTGACGAAGTCGATAACTTCAAAAGAGAGATCAAGATTGATGCCGACATGACATTTCTCGATCTTAAAAACGCGATCTGTGATTGTGTAGGCTATGATAAGAATCAGATGTGTTCGTTCTTCCTCTGTGACCGCAACTGGGAGAAAGAAAAAGAAATAACATTCGAAGACATGGGCTCTGACTCCGATCAGGATGTATGGCTGATGGATGACACCATCCTCAGTGACTTTATCGAGGACGAGGGTCAGAAAATGATGTTTGTCTTCGATTATATGACCGACCGTGCTTTCTTCATGGAACTGAAAGAGGTCATCACCGGCAAGACACTCAAAGATCCTGTATGCACTCTTTCGTTGGGTCAGGCTCCGCCACAGATTGTTGATCTTGACGAGTATGACGCCAAAGTTGACGCCAAGGTGGCCGCAATGCCTTCGATTGAGGATCTTGACGAAGAATTTTATGGCGAAGACGAGTTTAATCCCGATGAGTTTGACGAAGAAGGCTTCGACGAGATGACTTTCAACGACTGACAAGGTCGCTGACACCCTCTCGAGATATTATACATTAATTATATAGGAAACATAGAGTTTATATAGGTAACACAGAGGCCGCATCTGACTGAAAATCAAGTGCGGCCTCTATGTTGTGCTTGACCGGATGTTATTCCATGCCGGTGACCAGCAGATAGACCAGCACGGCTGCGAGGGCGCCGATAACCGGACCGACGATAGGCACCCAACTGTATGACCACCGGCTCGAACCCTTGCCTTTGATGTTAAGAAGCTGATGGGCGAGGCGTGGACCGAGGTCGCGTGCGGGATTTATGGCATATCCGGTGGTGCCACCGAGCGACAAGCCTATGGCTACGACGAGCAGGGCGACAGGTAGTGCGCCGATAGAGCCGAGCCCGACTTCGGCCGCGTTTGATTTGTCGCCGATGAAAAGTATCGCCAATATAAGTATAAACGTGCCGATGATTTCGCTTACGAGATTGCGCCTGCGGTTGTCTATGGCCGGTATAGTGGCGAAGACCCCGAGTTTTGTGTCTGCGTCGTCGGTGGCGTCGAAGTGATCTTTATAAAAGCAGTAGACTGTAATGGCGCCTGCGAGTGCTCCGGCTATCTGAGAGGCTATGTAGGGCAGCACCGATGACCAGGCGAATTTACCGGCTGCAGCAAGGCCGATCGATACAGCCGGGTTGAGGTGTGCGCCGGTAAACGGCCCGGCGATAAACACACCGCACATCACGGCCAGGCCCCAGGCGATGGTTACGACGATCCAGCCGCCGCCTTCGCCTTTTGACTTTTTCAGAGATACACAGGCCACGACCCCACAGCCCAATAGAATCATGACAAAAGTACCGATAAATTCAAAAATACATTGTGTTAATAGTGATGGTTCCATGGTGACAGCGGTTATGTTTTAAAATGAAATTTCGGGTTTGTAATCTGACAAAGTACGTCTGACGGCATCATACCATCCGCGCAGGCGTTCATTGACGTCGGCGGAGTCGGCTTTCGGAGTGAATATTCGTTCGACCTGCCATTGTGATTTGATTTCGTCAGTGCTGTCCCAATAGCCGACGGCAAGGCCGGCGAGATAGGCGGCGCCGAGAGCTGTGGTCTCGGTTATGCGCGGTCTGAGTACCTGCGTGCTAAGTATGTCGCTTTGGAATTGCATGAGAAGATTGTTGTGCGAGGCTCCTCCGTCGACTTTAAGGTTGGCTACAGGTATTCCGGAGTCACGTACCATGGCGCTGACAATGTCATAGGTCTGGAAGGCGATACCTTCAAGGGCGGCGCGGGCAATGTGTGCTGCCGTAGTTCCGCGGCTGATGCCTGAGATCTGTCCGCGGGCATAGGGATCCCAGTAGGGCGCGCCCAGGCCCGTGAGGGCGGGGACGAAGTATACGCCGCCTGTGTCGGATACCGAGGCAGCGAGCTCTTCTACGTCGTTTGAGCACTTGATGCAGCCCAGACCGTCGCGCAGCCATTGTACGACTGAGCCGGCGACAAATATCGAGCCTTCGAGTGCATATGTCACTTTGTCGCCGATTTTCCATGCTATGGTCGACAGTAACCGGTTTTCAGACATGATGGGCTTATCGCCGCTGTTCATCAGTAGAAAACAACCTGTGCCATAAGTGTTTTTGATCGCTCCGGGTTCTACGCACATCTGGCCGAAAAGTGCCGCCTGTTGGTCACCGGCGATGCCCGCGATGGGCACTTTGTGGGCAAAGATAGTTGTTGTCGTATGGCCGTAGACCTCGCTTGAGGCTTTGACTGAAGGAAGCATCGAGGCCGGTATTCCGAAGAGCCTCAGCAGATCTTCATCCCATTCGAGTGTGTTGATGTTGAACAGCATCGTGCGTGAGGCATTTGAGGCATCAGTGACGTGTACGTCGCCGCGTGTCAGACGCCATACGAGCCATGTGTCGACAGTGCCGCAAAGAAGTTTGCCCTGCTCGGCGCGTCTGCGTGCTCCGGGAACATTGTCGAGTATCCATTTTATTTTTGATGCGCTGAAGTAGGCGTCCGGAATCAGGCCTGTCTTCGCGCGTATCATTTCGGCAACCCCTTTGTCGGCCTTGAGACTGTCAATGTATTCAGATGTGCGGCGGTCCTGCCATACTATGGCGTTGTAAATCGGTTCTTCGGTCTCTTTATCCCACACAATAACTGTTTCACGCTGATTAGTGATACCTATGCCGGCGATGTCTTTGCCGGTGATGCCGATCTCAGAGATGGCTTCGGCGATGACCGCAGCCTGTGACGACCATATCTGGTGGGGGTCGTGTTCAACCCAGCCTGAGCGCGGAAAAATCTGTGTAAACTCCTTTTGGGCGACTGACCTTATTATGCCCGAACGATCGAAGATGATGGCTCTTGAACTGCTGGTGCCTTGATCAAGCGCGAGAATGACTTTGTCCATGGTATTGTTGCATTTGATTATTTTTATGTGAGTCAAATATACGAATAAGTCGAATACAAAACCAAACTTGTTTTAGTTTTGTTGAGGCGAAAGTATATAAGATGAAGTCAAAAATAAATAAAAAGTTTTTGACAAGCCGCTTTTTGCGCTATTTTGTCTATATTTGTGAAATAAAACATTATTATAGCTGTAATCAATATGAAAAAACAGGTTTTGATGATATTTTCAGCTGTGGCCGTGAGTTTGAGCGGTGCTGCCGAAAATGCCCCTGAGTGGACCATACATGCGGCGCGGGTTGATACGATGACGCAATATGTCTGTGCCACCGCCTCCAATGGCGAGATCGGCATCACGCTCGGCCGCCTGCCGATGGAGGTCACGAAGGTCTTCTGCGCTTCGGCCGTTGCAGACGGTTCGGCTGACGACATCAGCAAATTGTTGCCGTCGATAAATCCCTTTGGGCTGAAACTCATAGCGTCCGACGGCAATGAGCTTGCGGCGCTGAGTATCGACCAGTCGATCGACATGCGTCATGCCGTCCATTCGTCTGTGATACATTACCCCGGCGTAAAGGTTACATATGAAATACGCGCTCTAAGATCCTTGCCTCATGCGGGCATGGCGAGGATAAAAGTGACAGCCGAAAGACCTGTGGAATTTTCAGTCGTCAACAGTCATGCCGTCCCGGCCGCTCTTGCCGATGCAGCCGCCGTCGATCGCCGGAGCGTGAATAACGAAGGTGATAAACTTGAAATGGTTCGTTCGGTCTCGGCCTATAACCGTGGCGTTGACCGCATAGTGGCCATGTCTTCATTTTCTGCCGATGGCTATGGCCTTACACAATTGTCGGCCGACACCCTGCGTGTGGCTCTTGAAAAAGGCCGTGAAACCGTGTTTGACCTTTTTGGCGTCATCTGCACATCGTCCGAATATAGAGATCCATGGAACGAAGCCGAGCGTCAGCTGATATACGCAGTGCGCGAGGGTGGCGACAGGCTCATAGAAAAACATAACGGCCTATGGGCCGACCTTTGGAAAAAAGAAGTCACCGCCGGCGGCAATGATGAGCTGACTCGTCAGGCGAGATTTGCGCTGTATAACATATACAGTGCCCTCTCGCCCGGCAGCCGTCGCAGTCTGGCACCGCTCGGTCTGACAGGTCCCGGCTATTACGGCCATGTATTCTGGGATGCCGAAACATGGATGTTCCCTGTCGTGCTTTATCTCAATCCGGTCCTTGCAAAAGATATGATAAGTTACCGCATCGATGGCCTCGATGCGGCTCGCGTCCGAGCTCGCGCGCATGGTTATCGCGGTGCGATGTTCCCCTGGGAGTCGGATGTCAATGGCGAAGAATCGACGCCGACTTTCGCCCTTACGGGTCCGCTCGAACATCATATAACCGCCGATGTCGCCAATGCGGCATGGGATTATTTCGAGGCGACTGCCGACACTCTGTGGCTTCGTGAAGAGGGTTATCCCCTTATAAAAGATTGTGCCGATTTCTGGGTCAGCCGTGTCACTTCGAATGCCGACGGCAGCTATTCGGTCAAAAATGTTGTTGGAGCTGACGAATATGCCGTCTCGGTTGATGACAATGCTTTTACAAACGGAGCGGCACAGCGCAACCTTAGAGTGGCCGCTCGCGCTGCCGCCGTGTGTGGACGTCCGTCCGACCCGATATGGCTCAAAGTCGCCGACGGCCTGCGGTTTATCACAATGGATAACGGTGTCACGGCCGAATATGACGGATATGACGGACGGCAGATCAAGCAGGCTGATGTCAATCTGCTTGCATATCCGCTCGATGTCATTACCGACGCCGGTCAGATAAAACGCGATCTTGACTATTATTCTGACCGACTCGACCGCAAGAACGGTCCTGCCATGGCGCGTTCCGTGCTCGCCGTGCTGTATAACCGCATTGGCGATCGCGACGAGGCGCTGCGCCAGCTCGAGATGTCATACCGGCCCCATCTCCGCGCACCTTTCGGAGTCTTTGCCGAGACTCCGTCAAACAATAAGTGCTATTTCCTTACCGGCGCGGGCGCTTTCCTGCAGGCTCTGATCGAAATTTTCCCTCAGAAATGATATAATATAAAGGCTTGAAAAATAGTCGCGTGAAATATTTTTTAGAAAAATGCGTCAAAAAATAGCGGAATTATTTTTGTGGTTTCAAAACTTTGCGTAACTTTGCAACCGCAAAAGGGAACAAAAAACAACCCCAAGCAAAAAGAAAATTGAAAGTTGCCTCTTTAGCTCAGTTGGCCAGAGCACGTGATTTGTAATCTCGGGGTCGTTGGTTCGAATCCGACAAGAGGCTCAAATTGGAAAAAGATAGCTTTTGCTATTGTATGGGCGAATACCAGAGTGGCCAAATGGG
>CAJTKG010000018.1 GCA_910576935.1 uncultured Muribaculaceae bacterium | reverse complement strand
ACATCCCCGCGCGTCTAAACCGACCAAAACGATGTCAGACGAACATTGACATCGTTGTTACAAAAAAATGAATCCACAGCGCATGGTGCGACGGCTTTAGTCGTCGTTTTTAAGCGAGTCGACAAGGAGCGACACTCTCCCGACCGTCGTAAAAAGCAAGGTGTTACAAAACATGTAGCCTCGACTTTAGCCGTCGTTAAATCAATGCGTTAGTTGAGGATGAGGGTGTTGCAAAACCTCTGTTTCCTGACAAAGTTTATTTTGTAAACAGCCGGTTATCAATAGATGCATTTTGGTAACTATTGGAAATTTCTCAGTTCTGCAACACCCTCTCCTACAACTCAACATTTGGGTACTTTAGCGATAATATGTAAACAAAATTTGCGTAATTTACTACAATGTCGTAAATTTGCAACACTTAAAAGCATCTCTTATAGAGAGAGACTAAATAATTAGCCGAAATAAAACGGCAAGTTTTCGGTAGTTTGGTCAGCGCATCATTGTAATAAATTTATTATCAATCGATTGCCAATAACCATACCAAGTAGGATAATATCCCGACATCAACAACCGCACGTTTAATCGATGGTTTCAGAAGACAAAAAATGGTTCATACTCAACCATTTCGAGCCGTTACCGATTCCTCGTCGCCGGACCGTACAGACAAGCATCGACAGATTTAATGCATCGCAAGGCTGCCGACTTGAATTGTTCGCACCGACATTCGTCAAAGCTGTCACAATCAACGGACGACAGATCAAACGTGAGCATCCGCTAACATTCCATTACGTCTTCGTATACGGCACGTTCGACAACGTCAAACGCTTATGCTCACTCGCCAATGGATTTTCTTTCGTACTCAACCGTGGCAGCAAAGAACGCTATGCCACCGTCGACGACCGGCGCATGGAAGACTTCAAGGCCATCGCCCGAGCCTATAGCAACAGCCTGCCGTTCTTCGCACTCGACGACATCGACCTTGAGGCCGGCGATAAGGTTGAGATAATCGAAGGAGCTTTCCCCGGACTTATCGGCTACTATATACCAAAAGCAAAAAGCAATCGAGGCGACATTATTTTGTCTGTCACACAAAATCTTGGCACTATTGTCTACGACATCAAGGCCAAATATGTCCGAGTCCTCGAATTCTCAAAGAAATCACGACGCGGTTATGAACGCATCGACGCCTTCATACCGTGTTTACTCCGGGCATTGCGCCATTATCGTGAAGGTACACCCTTAAACGATAAAGAAAAAACCGATATCGCTCTATTCGCACACCGCATGGCCGTCGTCAAGATCGACAACAACAAACTCGACGCCAAACTTCAGGCCATCCTGATGTCAGCCAACCATCTGCTGGGCGACAGTGCCGCCGAGGCTGAAGCGCGCCGCCGTTACATCCGCCACAGAACTGCTGTCACTTCAACATGGACAAAGGCATTGATAATGCTGATTCAAGCCTTGACTTACAACGACTTGGAGGCCTTTACCCTTGGTCGCAATCTAATTGGCGCCATACCTACGGCAACATCTTCGTTCCAAGCATCCCTACTTGCCGAATACACACACTATCAAAAGGCTTTTGCAGAATAACCTGATAGTTTATAATCCAAAAACATCGCTTTACAATTAGAATACCCCTGCGCACAAGCGCAGCGCCGTTCCATATCCATAACAAAACCGACTATTTAAACACGCCATTAATAAATAATCATTAATATATTATGTCACAATTCAAAGACAAGACCCTGTTGATAACAGGCGGTACCGGCTCTTTCGGCAATGCTGTTCTGCGCCGATTCTTGAACACAGATATCAAGGAAATCCGCATTTTCTCGCGCGATGAGAAGAAACAGGACGATATGCGCCACGAGTACCAGGTGCGATATCCCGAAGTGGCCCACAAGATCAAGTTCTTTATCGGCGATGTGCGCTCGCTCGAGAGCTGCCGCGGTGTGATGCCGGGTGTCGACTATATCTTCCATGCTGCAGCGCTCAAGCAGGTACCTTCATGTGAGTTCTTCCCCATGGAGGCCGTCAAGACCAATGTCATCGGCACCGACAATGTGCTGACGGCTGCCATCGAGGCCGGTGTCGAGGCCGTGATATGTCTGTCGACCGACAAGGCCGCCTATCCAATCAACGCCATGGGCATCACAAAGGCCATCGAGGAGAAGGTCGCCGTGGCCAAATCGCGTTTCTCGGGCCGCACGAAGATATGCTGCACCCGCTACGGCAACGTGATGTGTTCGCGTGGCTCTGTCATCCCTCTGTGGATCGAGCAGATACGTTCGGGCAATCCCGTCACTCTGACCGAGCCGTCGATGACTCGTTTCATCATGAGCCTCGACGAGGCTGTCGATCTGGTGCTCTTTGCCTTTGAGCATGGACAGAACGGTGATATTCTGGTGCAGAAGGCTCCGGCATGTACTATCGGCACACAGGCCGAGGCCGTGTGCGAGCTCTTCGGAGGCCGCAAGGAGGACATCAAGGTCATAGGCATACGCCACGGCGAGAAGATGTACGAGACCCTGCTGACAAACGAGGAGTGTGCCAAGGCCGAGGATATGGGCGATTTCTATCGCGTGCCCGCCGACAACCGCGGCCTCAACTACGACAAGTTCTTCAAGGAAGGCGACGAGACCCGCAACACTCTCACCGAGTTCAACTCAAACAATACCCGTCAGCTCGACGTCGAGGAGACCAAGGCCAAGATCGCCTCGCTCGAATATATACAAAACGAACTTAACGGTTCGGGCAATTTTGTGCAATGAAAATTCTCGTAACAGGCGCGAAAGGTTTTGTAGGCAAAAACCTTTGCACCCAACTGAATAACATAAAGGAGGGCAAGGCCCGCAACTACCGCGCCAAAATCGACGAGGTCTTTGAGTATGACCTCGGCTCGACCGCCGAAGAGCTCGACCGCTACTGCCGCGAGGCCGACTTCGTGTTCAATCTCGCCGGTGTCAACCGTCCCGAGAACCCCGAGGACTTCCGTCGGGGCAACTTCGGCTTCGCCTCGACTCTGCTCGAGACCTTGAAGAAGCATGGCAACCGCTGTCCGGTGATGCTCTCGAGCTCGATACAGGCCACGCTGATCGGACGATATGCCGGCCACCCCTACGGCGAGAGCAAGAAAGCCGGCGAAGAGCTTTTCTTCGAATACGCCGACGAGACCGGAGCCCGGGTGCTGGTCTACCGCTTTCCCAACCTCTTCGGCAAATGGTGCCGGCCAAACTACAACTCGGCCGTGGCCACGTTCTGCAACAACATCGCCAACGGGCTGCCCATCACGGTCAACGACCCATCGGTCGAACTCGAGCTGCTCTATATCGACGACCTCGTCGACGAGATGATACTCGCCCTCGAGGGTAAGGAACACCGCTGCGAGTTTGACGGCGTCGACGCCGTCCGACGCGACAACGGGCGCTACTGCTACTGTCCGGTCACGTTCAAGGCCACTTTGGGCGAGATCGTCGACCTGCTCCATGAGTTCGAGGCTCTGCCACGGACGCTGATGATTCCCGAGATACCCGCCGACAGCTTCGCCAGGCGTCTGTTCTCGACCTATCTGAGCTATCTGCCGGCCGACAAGGCTGTCTTCGACCTGAAGATGAACCGCGACGACCGCGGCTCATTCACCGAACTCGTCCACACTCCCAAGTGCGGACAGGTCAGCATCAATATTTCCAAGCCCGGCATCACCAAGGGCCAGCACTGGCACAACACAAAATGGGAACAGTTTATCGTCGTCAAGGGCCACGGCCTGATACAGATGCGAAAGGAAGGGACAGATGAAGTGTTGGAGTATGAAGTCTCCGGCGACAGGATACAGTCGGTCATCATGCTCCCGGGATATACCCACAACATCATCAATCTCTCCGACTCCGAAGACCTCGTCACCGTAATGTACTGCAACGAAATCTTCGACCCCACACATCCCGACACATTTTTCGATCCGGTATGATACACTCAAAAAAAGAATTAAAGTTCTACATTATGGCCGATAGAATGATGAATAATGGTTACTTCAAACCTTCAATCATTAAGAGGCTAAAGAATATCATCATTCCTGATGATATTATGACCTTTTTAAAATTACTTCGCAAATGCCAGTATTATAGCACATTACACACGGGGGGGGGTAAGCTGAAATTTGTATTTTTTCAGTTGAGATTAAAAAGAATACAACGTAAATTAGGATTCAGTATAGGTTTTAACGTTTTTGGCTACGGACTCGTTATCCCCCATTATGGAACAATCGTTGTGGGTGGATCTAACAGAATTGGGAATTATGCCGTACTTCACACCTCTACCTGTATTTCAAACAATGGTAAAATAATTGGAGACGGACTATATTTAGCAACCGGAGTCAAGATGACTCGAAAAGTAACTTTAGGAGATTATGTTTCTGTTGCAGCCAATTCTGTAGTCAATTCTGATTGCTTAGAAGGAAATTGTCTACTAGCAGGAATACCGGCCCAAAAGAAAAAGGACGTTAAACCTTGGTACATAAGAGATGGAGAACTTTATCATAATAAAGTTTTGGCCATTGAAAAATTAAAACAAGAAATGGGATTATGAAACTCGACTATTCAGATATCAAATTTGCCGACAACGGTAAGCTTAAACTGCTCATCATCGTCGGCACACGTCCCGAGATAATACGCCTCGCGGCCACGATCAACAAATGCCGTAAGTATTTCGACGTCATCCTCGCACACACCGGCCAGAACTATGACTACAACCTCAACGGCGTCTTCTTCAAAGACCTCAAACTGAAAGACCCTGAGGTATACATGGACGCCGTCGGCGATGACCTCGGCGCAACCGTCGGCAACATCATCAACTGCTCATACAAGCTCATGGCCGCCATACAGCCCGACGCACTGCTCATCCTTGGCGACACCAACTCATGCCTTTCGGCCATCCCCGCCAAGCGCCTGCACATACCCATCTTCCATATGGAAGCCGGCAACCGCTGCAAAGACGAGTGCCTTCCCGAAGAGACCAACCGCCGAATCGTCGACATCATCAGCGACGTCAACCTATGCTACAGCGAGCACGCCAGGCGTTACCTCGCCGACTGCGGACTCCCCAAAGAACGCACCTATGTCACCGGCTCGCCAATGGCCGAAGTGCTCCACGAAAACCTTGCCGCAATCGAAGCCAGCGACATCCACGCCCGTCTCGGCCTCGAGAAAGGCCGGTACATACTGCTTAGCGCCCACCGCGAGGAAAACATCGACACCGAGAAAAACTTCCTCTCGCTGTTCAACGCCATCAACGCCATCGCCCGCAAATACGACATGCCCATACTCTACAGCTGCCATCCCCGCTCGCGCAAGCGCCTCGAACAGTCGGGCTTCGAGCTCGACCGCCGCGTCATCCGTCACGAGCCTCTCGGTTTTCATGACTACAACTGCCTGCAGATGAACGCCGCCGCCGTCATATCCGACTCCGGCACATTGCCCGAGGAATCATCATTCTTCACCTCCGTGGGCCGGCCGTTCCCGGCCGTGTGCATCCGCACATCGACCGAGCGTCCCGAGTCGCTCGACAACGCAGGCTTCATCCTCGCCGGCATCGACGAACACTCCCTTCTCCAGGCCGTCGACACCGCCATCGACATGAACGCCAACCACGACGACGGCACCCCCGTCGACGTCTACACCGGCGAGAACGTCTCAAACATCGTCGTCAAACTTATCCAGTCATACGTCACCGTCGTAAACAAAATGGTCTGGAGAAAAGTGTAATGTTTATATAATCAGCATCTCCACTTATGGTAAAGCTACTCAATAGAGACCTTTTTGATAGGATATCTAAAGAAGCTGCAAACACAGAAAAACTTCGAAAAAATTATGATTTGCGTGATTCAGAAAATGAAAATGGACAACGGATGCTTAATATCCTTAATCCAGGATCCAAAACGCCCATACACCGTCACCAATCAACAAACGAAGTAGTCGTATGTATTTTTGGCTCTGTGACCGAAAATGTATATGATGTGCAAGGTAATTTAATTAATTCTTTCAAATTGACAGCTGGAAGCAATTTACCCGGAATAATAATTGAGCGAAACACCTATCACTCTCTTGAAGCTACAAATGAAACAGGGGTAGTTTTATCTACAAAGGCCGGACATTTCAGCCCCATGAGTCTTAATGATTTATTGCAAGTATAATATGCAAGAGAACACAAATAAGGCTCTAATCATCAATTCCGCAATTCTATATGCCCGATTGTTTTTCATGACGATCTGTGGTTTATTAACCACAAGATTTGCCTTAAAAGCATTAGGAGTAAATGACTTTGGATTATTTTCATTATTAGGCAGCATCATTACATTCATAGCAATATTTAATACAGTAATGATTTCCACCTCAAACAGATTCATTTCTGTAGCGATAGGGCGGAACGATATAAATGAAATAAATACTCAATTTAATATTAGTTTAATAATCCATCTCATAATTGCGGTCGTCACATTATTCATTGCATTACCAATCGGAGATTTTTATATTCGCTCATATCTTCATTATAATGGTAGCATTGATACTGCAATTGATGTTTTCCATTTCACGGTAATAGGATCAATTATTTCTTTTATTGGAGTCCCATATAATGGTTTATTAATTGCTAAGGAAAACTTTTGGATTTCTACAGTAACCGATATAATCACCCATATATTCAAATTGGGTATTACAATATCACTATTGTATTGTTTTGAAAATAAACTACTGATATATGCTCTAACTCAAGGTTTAATAACCGGTATACCAACTTTAATATACTTTTTATATTGCCAAAAAGTATATCCACTATATGTGACTTTTAAATTGGTAAATGAAAAAGAAAAATATAAAGAAGTATTTTCTTTTTCAGGATGGATTGCCTATGGCGCTTTTGCTACGATCGGGAAGAGCCAAGGAGCCCAAGTTCTTGTCAATTCATTTTTTAACACAATTATGAATACTGCACTTGGGTTAGCGAATACTGTTAATGGTCTCCTAAGCACATTTTCAAACAGCATTTCTCAACCAATCGTACCTCAGATTACCAAAAGTTATGCGACAAAAGACAAAAACCGCTGCGACGAATTATTGGTAATGTCAACCAAATTTACTTTTCTTGTAACGCTATTCATTTCTATTCCATTTTTAACAAATGGTGAATGGATTTTTTCTATATGGCTTGGAGAAATTCCCCCTTATGTACTTGTATTTACAAAATTAGTCATAGTTGATACTTTGATAACTTCATTAAACTCTGGTATCTCAAGCTTGATTTTCGCACATGGTAATATTAAATTATATCAGATATCCATTAATACGCTTAGATTGTTATCAATTATCGCTGCTTATATCGCTTTAAAAATGGGAGGCCCTGCATATTCTTTATTTTGGGCCTATATAGTATTTAGTGTGATCATATTCTTTGTTGGTCAAATAGTTTTAAACAAAACGTTGCACTATGACAATCGAATACTTTGGAAAAAATCATACATGCCTTCATTATTGGTCACAATTCTATTTGCCCCGTTTTTATTCGTCAAATTCATATCAAGTCCTATTTTAAGTATGGTTATATATCAAATGATTCTAACTATCCTTATTATGACTTTTGGGCTTTCAAAATCAGAACGCAAATTCATTCTCAAAAAACTTCATTAAGAAAATGAATAATTTAATAAAGAGCGTTTGGCGTATTATTCATTCTTTTAAATACAAAAAAAAGAATATTTATATTAGCCATGGAGTGTGGTATAATAAAAAGACCACATTTGAGGGCATGAATAAAATAGGTGAATATGCTAATATTTCCAACTCTGAGATTGGCTATGCTACTTATTTAGGGAACAATGTCGAACTTATTAACGCTAAAATCGGTCGTTTTTGTTCTATTGCACGAGACGTAAGGGTCGTAAGCACCACTCATCCTACATCTACATTTGTTTCTACCTCTCCAGTTTTTTTTTCCACCTTAAAACAATGTGGATTTTCATATGTAACCAATAATAAATTTAAAGAACAAAAATATATTGATGGCTATAGCACTATAATAGGTAATGATGTGTGGATTGGAGAAGGAGCACTAATTATGGGCGGTGTCAAAATAGGAAATGGCGCTATAATCGCCGCCCATGCTGTTGTTACCAAAGATGTGCCAGACTTCGCTGTAGTTGCCGGCGTACCGGCTCTTATAAAAAAATATCGTTTTTCAGAGAAACACATTTTGTTTTTACAACATCTTCAGTGGTGGGATAAAGATATAAATTGGATAAAGAGGTATGCTGACTATTTTGACAATATCGATTTGCTAATTGACAAGATCAAAGATGAATAATATTGACATCGCAATTATTGCAGTTGGCTACAATAGAAAGGACTCTATGGAACGACTCCTTTCTTCGCTCAATAATGCCGTTTATGGGAATGATAATATAACGCTGATTATCAGTATTGACAAAAGTGACACAGATACTGTCGAAACTTTTGCGGAGCAATTCTGTTGGAATCATGGCGAAAAAATTGTCGACAAGCATACTCTAAACATGGGCTTGAGACGCCATATGATGAGTTTGGACAAATGGTTTGCCTCGTATAACGCACTAATAATTTTGGAAGACGACATAGTTGTATCTCCATATTTTTATTCCTACGCTAAGACTTGCATTCTAAAATATAGCAACGATCCTCAAATTGCAGGTATTAGTTTGTATAATTTCGACGTAAATTACCAAACACGTCTTCCATTCACTCCGATGAAAAACGGGCACGACGTATACTTTATGAATTGTGCTATGTCATGGGGGGAAGTTTGGATGAAAAAACAGTGGAAAGCATTTAAGGAATGGTTAAACTTACATGAAGAATTTTCTTATTCTCCTACTCTACCCGGTTGCTTATTCAAATGGGGAAAGAATTCATGGTTAAAATATCATACACGCTATTGCATTGAGGAGAATAAGTATTTTGTTTATCCATACAATTCCTATAGTACTAATTTCGGTGATAAAGGTGTTCATCATGCCGGTTATGGTTTTGACATTGCACAAGTACCATTAGAAATGGGAGACTGCCATTTAAAGCTTCCTTGTAGCATTGATGATGATTGTGTAAAATATGACGGTTTTTTTGAGAATAAATCGATCTGTAATTGGCTTGGAATAAATGATAATAGTATTATAATTGATTTGAATGGATTGAAATGTTTATCCGACAAATCCTTTATATTGAGTTCTAAAATTTTAGATTATAAAATAATCCGTTCTTTTGGTATGGATTATCATCCGATTGAAGCCAATATTTTAATGAATAATTCCGGTTATGATTTATTTTTGTATTCTACCGATGTTAAATGCAAGAATATTCATAGACTTTCTATAAATAGACTGTATACATATTATTATCATATTACCAGTATACCCGATTTTTTAAGGAAAATAGGTTTTATGAATATAGCAATCGAATGTATCCGTTATTTTTTTATTAAAATAAAGAGTAAATTTTCGTAGCATAATATGTCACGTCACTGCGTTTTTATATCCGGTTCGACATCACTTCTAACCATACTATTGTGTTTCGTCCTTTTTGATTGGAACGGCCATGGATATTTTATTTTTTATCTTCCGCTAATTTTATTTATATTAAAAGGAGGACTGAACAATTTTGATCGTACATTCTATTTGTTTTTGTTATTTGGTATATCTTATTCGCTTATTGATTGTTTAAATACCCGATCATACAACTATACTTATAATATTTTACCCATCGTTAATTTTCCTGTCTTATATCTAATGGGAAAATATATCGGGAATCGAAATACAGTCAAAGAAAACATGAATATTTTATGGCTTTTTGCCGTATCTTTGGCTCTTTTGACTATAATTTCAGTTTATATAAGTTTTTTGAAAGAAGGTTTTTCGTGGGCCGGACGCGACATCGCATTATTTGGATACAACGACGGAACAAATAACTACAAAACCATCGCAGCAACCGGACTTTACTCCAAAATTTTACCGTTGACTCTATTTATGCCGTTACTTCTAATAAAAAAAGAAGGCAAGGGAAAATGTTTTTTGGTTATATCTGCCATTCTGGCTTTTATTTGTTGTTTACGCCTACAAAGCAGATCTGCCATATATATCACAGCAATCTCTCTCATTATCCCATTATTGTTAGGCAGTAAAAACAATAAAACCACAAAATGGTTTGGTATACTGATAATTGTTGCTTCAGTTATATATGTTTTGACTCATTTTTCGGATCAACTTACCATCATCGAGCGTTTCCAAAAAAACAATGCTTTTGATAATGAAGGCGGTGAAGGCAGATTCGCTCTTGCCGCAAAAATTCTTGATAATCTGGCATCACATCCGTTTGGCGGTTTAAGAAATGCGCGATATGCTCATAATCTTTGGCTTGACTGCGCAAGGGTAAGCGGTTGGATTCCTGCGATATTACTTGTCGCTTTAACCTGGAGATGCATAAACTTGACAAACAAAACATTCAAATGTCATAGTTTCCCCGAATATTACCGTATAATAACAGTTATAATGACTTCTTGCTTAATATTATACTTTTTCGCAGAACCAATACTTGAAGGCGCATCTATGCTGTTCGCTTTTTTTTGCTTGTATTTCGGAATCTTAAATGGTTCATACTATAAAAAAATGCCTGCACATGAATCTGTTGTATATAGGTAGCATCTACTCTGACCATTTAGCCGACAAATACCGTCATAATTGTAAAAGCGGTTACCAATTTGCCGCCCAGGCACTACAGACTTCAATAATCAGGGGGCTATTGGAAAATGGTGTAAATCTTACCGTCGTTACATTTCCCTGTCTTCCTACATTCCCTTTAAACTACAGAAAAGCTGTAATCAAATCAGACGATTTTATTTTTAACGGCAGAAAAACAGGATATACGGTCGGCCGTTTGAATTTTCCTGTAATCAGACCTGATTTTGCATATAAAAAGAATATTGATCAGTGGATTAATAAAACAACCGGACCAAAATATGTATTGATATACTCTTTTGAAGCAAGATTTCTTGAGATAGCAAAATATATCAAAACAAAATATCCAGATGTGATTATTGGAATCGTTGTCGCCGATTTACCTGAATTTATGTCGTGGAATAAATTCTATAAAATATTAGGATTACAGAAGCGAGACATAAATACAATTTTCAACAATCTTCATTATATCGACCGTTTCATACTTCTAAGCAAACACATGGCAGATAAACTGCCCATAGCCAGCAAGCCATGGATGGTCATGGAAGGCATATTTGATAACAGCTGCATATCCGAGCCCCATCTGATAAAGCGTGATAAAAAGAAATCATTGCTGTATACCGGTAATATCGATTTACGCTACGGTATAATGGACGCCCTCAATGCCTTTACATCTTTGACGAATAATGACATATCATTCATTATTTGCGGTTTTGGTGATACCGAAAACGATATTACAGAAATTGCAAAAAAAGACAAAAGGGTTAAATTTTATGGAGCTGTTCCAAGAAGCGAGGCGTTGAGATTACAACAAGAGGCATCAATTCTGATAAATCCAAGACATTCGAGCGAAGAATACACCAAATATTCATTTCCGTCAAAAACAATGGAATATATAGCCTCAGGTACGCCGACACTAATGTGCCGTCTGGCAAGTATTCCAAAAGAATATGACAATCACCTGTTTTTTATTGACAACGAGACAACAGAGGGATATGCTGAAGCGATCAAAAAACTGTTCGAGATGAACGATGAACATTTATCGTTATTCGGACAAAATGCACGAGAATTTATCATTGAAAATAAAAATCCTCGCGTACAGACCAACCAAATTATTGATTTTTTGCAATCATAAACCACGCAAACGGTTTTTATAAACATGATAAGAAAAATATATCGATACCTATATAAAACTATTATTGGCAAACTCAACCCTCAGAAATATGCCCGAAAGATTGGTGTAAATATTTTGGGCGACATACATATTTATGGAACTGTGAGCTATAGCACCGAACCTTGGTTAATAACAATCGGCCATGGTTGTCATATAACTGATGGCGTCAAATTTGAGACTCACGACGGCGGAACATTGTTATTCCGCAAAAGTATCCCAGACCTTGAAATAACAAAACCTATCAAAGTAGGCGATAATTGTTACATAGGAAACAATGTCATAATTTTACCCGGAGTCACCATTGGCAACAGATGCATTATAGGCGCGGGCGCTATCGTATCGCGCGACGTTCCCGACAATTCGGTTGCAGTCGGTGTGCCGGCAAGGGTTATAAAAACCGTCGATGAATACCTCGATAAAGTCAAACGGGAGTCTTTACATCTCGGGCATTTACATAGTCAGAAAAAAGATCAGGCCCTTATGGAATATTATGGCTATACCGGCAATTCAAAAGGTATTTATTTCTGATGAAAGAACTTTATATTTTAGATAGCTGCTATAATCCAACGGCGGCAGCCACTAACCGACTGCTCGCTTACGGACTCGCTCTGCAAAAAAAAGGAGTGCAAGTCACTTATTTCTACCTTTTCCCATTCAAAGGCGGAGTAAAATGCGATCGTTATACAGATAAATTAAATTTCAGATATCTTTGGGAAGGAGCTCAATCAAAGAATAAATATTTCAATACAATACGCTCAATGCGGTTGTTTTATAAATTGATGACTCCTGAAATTCCTGTCTATGTATATTCACTACTCAACTGCGTTCACTTTCTACGACTAAAAAAAGGAATACAGCTTTTCCATGAATACACAGAAAATCCTGAAGTGATCGGCAAATTAGGTGGTATTGTCGGCAAATTCTTATATAAATTATATATCAGAGCTATTCCCAAACTTGACGGTTTATTTCTGATTACCCCTGTTTTACGCGAAAAGTATATCAACGAATTCGGTGCCAAGCCCGAAAAGACATTTATCCTCAATATGATAGTTGACAGTCATCGATTTGATAACCTTGCAGATATAACTTTAACTAAAACAATTTCGTATTGTGGTATTCTGTCTGAATATAAAGACGGCGTATCTATTCTGATAAAGGCATTTGCAATAGTCATTTCACATCATCCAGAATATAAATTGCATTTGATCGGCCCATTTAAAGATAGCGATACAGAGATTGCTCTGAAATCTTTAGTCGCTGAGTTAAACCTCAATGACAACGTAATTTTTGCAGGCGCTGTATCACCCGACAAGATGCCTTCGATGTTAAAATCTGCAAGCATACTTGCTTTGGCTCGTCCTGATAATACTCAATCAAAATATGGGTTTGCGACAAAAATCGGAGAATATTTGATGACCGAGCGCCCAATAGTTCTAACAAATGTCGGTGCTGTAGAATGCTATTTGGAAGACAAGATCAATTGTATTTTAGCATCTCCTGATGACGTAGAAGATTTCGCCAATAAACTTCTTTGGACCATTGATAATTATGATCAAGCTGCCGAAATCGGAGCTAAAGGAAAAGAAGCTGCGAATAAATATTTTAATTCCGAAAAAGAAGCCGAAAAAATATACAATGCGCTATACCATTTAGATCCAATGTCTTAGCATATTAAGATCGAGCAATTTCAACAATCTTGTTATATATAACTTTATAATGAATGTTCAAAAATCATTAATAGATTTTATCGCCATTATTCGAGCCAACATTAAACTTTTATATGCAAGAAGCATAACACTAGGGCATGTTAAATACCATCTGTTAACGCGTCTAAAACCACGAGTAAATATAATCGCAGACTCAAACAGCAGAATACATCTAGGCAAAGGTATACTCATTAACTCTGACTGTTATATAAGTTCAACCAGCGGAGGTTTACTTGTTTTAGGAGATATGGTTGGTATAAACCGAAATAACATGATTATCTGTCATGACAATATTTACGTCGGGAATAATACCATAATAGGGCCAAATGTCTGCATTTATGACCATGATCACTTTTTTAACGTCCAAGAGGGAGTTAAGCGTAACAAATACAAAACCGCCCCCATAAAAATAGGAAGCAATTGCTGGATTGGCGCCGGATCTATTATTCTTCGAGGCTCAACAATAGGCGACAATTGCCTTATAGCTGCAGGATCTATCATTAAAGGACATTTTCCGTCAGGAACAACCATCATACAAAAACGAGAAACACTTGTCCGTTAAATCTCCTACTTATTTATTGACAATAGTTCCATTCGCCACACACCAATCATAATAGACTATGAGTAAAATACTTTTGTTATCTCCTAAAGACAATAATTTTTACAATTTCCGCAGTGAGTTGATCTTAAAGCTCCATGAATTAGGCCATGAGGTGGTTTTAGTATGCCCTTATGGTAAAAAAATCGATTTTTTTACAGAAAGGGGATGTCGCTTCATTGATCTTGATCTACAACGACGCGGCACAAGCATTTTGGCCGATCTTAAACTGACATATCGATACTATAAGGTCATAAAAAAAGAAAAGCCCGACATTGTCCTCACTTATACGACAAAAAGTTCGACATATGGTGGCATAGCCAGCCGGATGACTGGAACTCCCTATATTGTAAACAATGCCGGCATGTACCGGGAGTCGGATTTCAACCGCTTTATATGGTTTGTGTTAAAAACGCTCTATATACTTAGTTATGCTTATGCCGACTGTCTGATGTACCAAAATAAGTATGAGCGTGACACACTCAACCGCATCATAAACAATAAGGCTCATTACCGCGACATCCCGGGATCGGGTGTAAATCTGAGCGACTTTGCATACAAAGAGTATCCACAAAACGATGATGTCATTGTATTCAATTATGTTGCCCGTATTGTCAAGATAAAGGGCATAGACGAATTATTGGAATGCGCTCATATTATCCGCAAACTACATAAAAATGTCAAATTTGTGCTGTATGGTGATTTCGATGATGACAATTATCGCAAACGAGTCCAAGAAGCAGAAGTCGCCGGTGATGTTGTTTATGGGGGAATAAAGATGGATATGAAACCCTATATCGAAGCATGTCATGCTGTAATTCATCCCAGTTATTATGAGGGTATGACCAATGTTGTTCTGGAACATAGTGCCTGCGGACGCCCGTGTCTTGGTTCTGACATCCCGGGAGTCGCCGACGGGATAGAGGATGGCAAGACCGGCTTTCTATTTAATGTTCAAGACGTAAGGTCAATGGTCGCCGCTGTCGAGAAATTTCTTGCGCTCAGCCATGACGAAAAAGCAGCCATGGGTGTGGAAGCCCGCAAAAAAATTGAACGTCAATTTGATAGAAATATCGTAACAAGTACATATTTAGAGGAAATCAATCGAATTTTAAAACAACGCTAATATTTGAAATGAAATATCTTCTTGTTGTAGCCCATCCCGACGATGAGGTTTTAGGCGCCGGAGCTTCTATTTATAAATGGACACACAACGGTGACGCTGTAGATGTTGCTATTATGTGTACGGAGGCAAAAGCCAGAGCTTTCCGCCCGGAGGATGAAGAACTGGATGAAGATCTCAACATGTCGGCAAAGTTTCTTGGTATCGGCAAGAAATATGAAGCTACGTTTCCCAATATCGAGATGAACACTGTGCCACATCTTAAGCTGGTGCAATTTATCGAATCGGCCATTAAGGGCAGCGAGCCCGACATCGTCATCACACATCATCCGGCTGACACCAACAACGACCATTTGCAGACTTCGATGGCATGTCAGGAGGCGATAAGATTATTTCAACGCCGTCCCGAAGTCAAACGAATTAAAGAATTCTGGTATATGGAAGTTCCCTCCTGTAGTGAATGGGCGATAAACAACGCAATGAATCTTTTCAGGCCCAATTGCTATGTAGAAGTCGGCAAAGATGCCGTCGACGCCAAGATCAAGGCTTTAAGCATGTATCGCGGTGTTATGCGCCCATACCCACATCCGCGTAGCGGTGAATACATCATGGGGCTAGCTGCAATGCGCGGCGGACAATGGGGACAAGATTACAGCGAAAGTTTTGAAATCGTATTAAGGGCTGAATAATTGAACAATATGTATCGCAAGTTTTTCAAACGGTTACTCGACATCGTTCTCTCTGCGACTGCAATGCTCGTGCTTTTGCCTATATATCTTATCATTGCAGTCTATGTCGCAATAAGCATGGGGCGTCCGGTATTGTTCGGGCAGGAGCGCATAGGTAAAGGCGCCCAGCCTTTTAAGCTATATAAGTTCAGGTCAATGACCGATAAAA
This sequence comes from uncultured Muribaculaceae bacterium, assembly GCA_910576935.1. GTDB lineage: Bacteria > Bacteroidota > Bacteroidia > Bacteroidales > Muribaculaceae > CAG-873. The sequence continues at coordinate 37,956 of CAJTKG010000018.1, read as the reverse complement.
AAAGCCCTGACGGCAAATTACTGCCTGAGAGCCAGCGACTGACAAAAGCTGGCATCCTTCTGCGTAACAGTTCACTGGATGAATTGCCTGAGTTATGGTCGATCCTCACAGGTAAGATGTCGTTTGTCGGTCCGAGACCTATGCCGGTCTACTACGACCCTTATTTTCTCCCCGAAGAACGCAAGCGCCACAATGTCAGAGGCGGCCTCATCCCGCCTGACAGTCTGAGTGGCAAAACAGTAACATCATATGAAGAGCAATTCAAATATGAATGTGACTATGTAGATAATATATCTTTCTTATTGGACGTCAAAGTCATACTTACCACCTTCAAGATATTGTTCATGAGGGTGGAGTCTGATTATGGCACTTGTGAACGCCCCCATCTGAATGTGTATCGCAAGGACATGTTTGAAAACAAATAAATAACCACTATGAACCACGTCATTAAAGATCTGATAAATAAACATGGTACTCCTTTTTATATTTTTGACGAAAAGGGCTTTGTAGAAAACTATAATGAATTAAACCGTACTTTTAAAGATATTTATCCTAATTATCAGATTTCTTATTCATATAAGACCAATTACACCCCTTTTATCTGCAATCTGGTAAAATCACTTGGCGGATACGCCGAGGTTGTAAGCGATCTTGAGTATCACCTCGCCAAAAAGCTGGGATACGAAAACAGTCAGATCGTTTACAATGGGCCATCGAAAGGAGATGCCATGTATGAGCATCTTGAGAATGGCGGTATCCTGAATATCGACTCTATCGACGAGACAAAACAAATTTCCGAATATTGCAAAGCCCATACGGGTAAGTCATATACCTGTGGATTACGTATCAATATGTATCTTGGCGACAACTTCATAAGTCGATTCGGTCTCTCGCCCGACGGGGATGAGTTGCAGAAAGCCGTGGATATAATCAATTCGACACCCAATCTGAAACTGATCGGTCTCCATTGCCACATAAGCAGGCACAGAGGTCTGGAAGCGTGGACAAAACGGGTTAAGACAATGATTGAAATCGCCGATAAATATATCGACGGCACACCCGAATATATCAGCTTGGGTAGCGGTATGTTTGCCGATATGCCTGATTTCCTAAAAGAGCAATTCGGCGGAGATACAGTCCCCGGTTATAAAGACTATGCCGAGGTTGTGGTGAAACCATTTGCCGCCCGTTATAAGAATTCTGAACGTAAGCCTATCCTTTTCACAGAACCGGGAACAACAGTTGTCGCGAGGTATATGTCATTTGTGTCAAAGATCCTAAGTATCAAAGATGTCAGAGGCAGACATTTGGCAAATATGGACGGCGATTATCATAATCTCGGCGAAATCTGCACAATGAAGAAACTGCCCGTCGAAATCATTCCCTGCGGCAAAAAACAGCAACCATATACAAATCTTGATATAATGGGATTTACTTGTTTGGAACAAGATCTGATGTATCCGGGCTTTGATGGATCGGTCGCAGCAGGTGATACTCTAATATTCAATAATGTCGGCGGTTATTCTATCGTATCAAAACCTCAATTCATAAAACCTCAAAGTGCGATGTTTGCTATAAGACAAAATGGTTCGGTAAAGCAAATCATGAGAGCCGAGACATTTGACGATGTATTTTCAAAATTCTGCTTTGAATTCTAAACAATTTAAAAATGAAAGATTTAACCATATTAAGTTCAGCTTGTGGAGCATTCTTTATGCCCGGTTTTTTTCGATGTCTAAAAGCCAACAAAGAACGTAATATCCGAATTATAGGCGTTGACTTAAACGACGATAAAACCGGTATGGAACTTTTGGTTGACAAATATTATCAAGTTCCTGCATACACCGACTCGGAGTATGTAGATAGGCTTCTTGAAATATGTAAGCGCGAAAATGTCGACATTTTCTTTCCCCACATATCAATGGAGTTGCCATACATCGCATCAAGAATTGATGAATTTGACAAACTGGGCGTTAAGGTTTCAATGTCTGACTCCAAAGTCCTTCAGATCGCAAACAATAAATTTAAACTTTACGAGTTTATGAATAAACTCGGACTTAAAGTGCCGATGTATTTCCATATAGATTCAAGCACAACGCTCAAAGACAGAATACGTGAATTAGGATATCCACATACACCTATAGTAGTCAAGATGACGGAAAACAGTGGTAGCAGAGGTGTCCGCATAATAAAATCAGATCTTTCCCGCTCGGATATTTTTATGCACCAGAAGCCATCATCAATGTATGTCACATTGGAAGAAATGTGTAAAATAATTGATGGATGTATACCTTTTCCTGATTTAATGGCTATGGAATTTTTGCCGGGAGTTGAATATACGGTAGACCTACTCGCCAATAATGGTAAAACTTTGTATATTGCCGGACGTAGGAATACAACAAGTTCTTTAAGTATCGCACAGACAAGTATTGTGGAGAAAAAAGAAGACGCATATAATTTATGCCGGACCATAGTGAAAGAATTAAAGCTTGACGGTAATATCGGTTTTGATTTTATGCTTGATGATGAAGACAATCCTTGGTTAACAGACTTAAATCCACGTGTAACAGCAACCATAATACTATACGCCGGTGCAGGCCTCAACCTGCCGTATCTTCGTATTAAGCAAATACTCGGAGAACAAATGCCTGAAATAAATATACAGTATGGCACCATGTTAATGAGGAAATATGATGATATTATTTACAACGCAAAAGGTAAAATCGCACTATGATTATTGACGATATTCTACTTGATAAGATCAGTGCTGAGGCTGAGGCAAGTCCACGTCTGCGGATGAACTATAATCTTCATGACAGTCTCGATGCAAAAGCCCAGCGACTTCTGAATGTGCTGTTGCCTGGAACACCTCTGCCTGTTCACCGGCATATGCATACGGCTGAAACATACGTGATGCTTAGAGGGAAAATGTTTGTTATATTTTACAACAACCTTGGCGAACAAACCGAACGATTCTTACTTGACCCGACTATCGGCAATTATGGGGTGCAGATTCCCAAAGGGCAATGGCACGGAGTTGAAGTAATAGAGCCGTCAACTATTTTTGAGGTGAAGGACGGCCCTTATATGCCACTGCAAGCTGAAGACATTCAATTTTAAATATTCTATATAATGAAAGTATTAGTAACCGGTGCTGCGGGATTTATCGGCAGCGCTGTTTGCCGAAGGCTTCTTGACAAAGGTGATACGGTTGTCGGTCTTGACAATATTAACGATTATTATGATCCGGAACTGAAATATGGCCGTCTTAAAGGTCTCGGCATCAACAAAGTGGATGTGGACTGGTATAAGGCTACGACGAGCCGGACGCTGGATCGATTCAGCTTTATACGCATGAATCTCGAGGATACGCAGGCGATGCAGATGCTCTTTGCCAACGGTAGATTCGACATTGTCGTCAATCTGGCGGCTCAGGCGGGTGTGCGTTATTCGATAACCAATCCGCAGGCCTATATCGCGAGTAATGTCGACGGGTTCATAAATATCCTCGAGGGGTGTCGGCACAATGGAATCAAACATCTGGTGTATGCTTCGTCGTCAAGTGTCTATGGTCTAAATGGCAAGGTGCCTTTCTCTGAACACGACGGCATAGCTCACCCCGTGAGTCTTTACGCGGCAACAAAAAAGAGCAATGAGTTAATGGCTCACGCATACTCGAAACTATATAACATCCCGACGACGGGGTTGCGATTCTTCACTGTCTATGGTCCGTGGGGACGTCCCGATATGTCGCCGTTCCTGTTTATCGACGCTATTCTGCATGATCGTCCTATCAAAGTGTTCAACAACGGCGATATGCTGCGCGATTTCACTTACATTGATGATATTGTTGAGGGTGTTGTGCGTATAGTAGACGTGATTCCTGAGGGCAACGCCGTTTGGGACGAGACGCATCCCGACCCGGCTACTTCTCCTGCGCCCTACCGCATCTATAATATCGGCAACCAGCAGCCTACGAAACTTATGGACTATATCAAATGTATCGAAAAGGCTACCGGTCGCGAGGCTGCTAAAGTTTTTCTGCCGATGCAGCCCGGCGATGTATATCAGACGTATGCCGATTCGTCGGCTCTCGGTGAAGCTACGGGGTTCAAGCCTTGCACTCGGCTCCAGGATGGCATCGACAGGACAGTAGCGTGGTTTAAACAGTTTTATAATCTTTGAATGTATGGAAAAAAGATATAATATCGCTGTAGCCGGCACGGGGTATGTCGGGCTCAGCATAGCGACTTTACTGGCACAGCACAATCATGTGACAGCTGTCGACGTCATCCCCGAGAAGGTCGACAAAATCAACCGCCGTGTATCTCCTATTCAGGATGAGTATATTGAGAAGTATCTCGCTGAAAAGGATCTCGATCTTACCGCTACTCTTGACGGTGCCGCAGCTTATCGTGATGCTGATTTTGTGATCATTGCGGCGCCGACCAACTATGATCCGGTCAAGAACTTTTTTGACACGCATTGCATTGAGGATGTGATCGATCTAGTGCTGAGTGTCAACCCCGACGCTGTGCTTGTGATCAAATCGACGATACCGGTGGGCTATTGCCGTAATCTCTATGTGAGGTATGCCGCCAAAGGTGTCGGCCGGTTCAATCTGCTCTTTTTCCCGGAATTCCTCCGCGAGAGCAAGGCTCTGTACGACAATCTCTATCCGTCGCGCATTATTGCAGGCATACCCAAGATAATCGACCGCCCGCAGTTTGCCGAAGAGAATGCCGCCATCAAAGCTGTAACCGACATCGATAAACTGACCGAAGCCGCTCATACGTTTGCCGCTCTGCTCCAACAAGGTGCTGTCAAGGAAAATATTCCCGTTTTATATATGGGCATGAAAGAAGCTGAGGCCGTAAAGCTCTTCGCCAATACCTATCTGGCTCTCCGTGTCAGCTATTTCAACGAACTCGACACATATGCCGAGGTCAAGGGTCTCGACTCGCAGGCTATCATCGAGGGCGTCGGGCTTGACCCACGCATCGGCTCGCACTATAACAATCCTTCGTTCGGTTACGGCGGATATTGTCTACCCAAGGACACCAAGCAGCTACTCGCCAATTATGCCGAAGTGCCTCAGAACATGATGACTGCTATCGTCGAGTCAAACCGCACACGCAAAGATTTCATTGCCGATCAGATCTTGAATCTGGCCGGTTGGTATGATTACAGCGCCAACAGCGGCTTTGGCGGTAAGGAGCAGAATCCCTGTACGATCGGTGTTTATCGCCTGACGATGAAATCCAACTCCGATAATTTCCGCCAGTCGTCAATACAAGGGGTGATGAAACGCATCAAAGCCAAGGGTGCGCAGGTAATCATCTATGAGCCTACGCTTGAAGATGGCACGACGTTTTTCGGGAGTCCGGTTGTCAATGATCTCGCCAAATTTAAAGAAATGTCACACGCCATCGTTGCCAACCGTTACGACGCGTGCCTCGACGACGTGGCGTCGAAAGTCTATACCCGAGATATTTTCCGCCGCGACTAAGTACGACGTTTAGTTTTTAACAACTGTTTTTTGCGTTGGCGACAACGCATGATTTAGCCCTTGACGATGGTCGGCATCAGCACCGAACGTCTGATCAAGGGCTTTTTTATTGATTATTCACGAATTTATAAAGATGTCAGACAGTCACAAAACGACATAGAGCTATCGGTGCAAAATACCTCGCGACATGCTCAATTGGCAGACCATTATCTTCAGAATGTCAATGACTTCGTTATATGCACAGCGCCCTACCCGATTGCCGCATAATTAATTGTCGCACTTATAATACCACGAAATAGAAAATCCGCTGAAATCACATAATCGTAATTTTCAACGGATTATTTGCGGAGTGAGGGGGATTCGAACCCCCGAAGCGGTTTTGCCGCTTACACGCTTTCCAGGCGTGCCTCTTCAGCCACTCGAGCATCACTCCATATCGCCTGATTGAAACGGCCAATGTTTTGAGACTGTAAAATTAGCCATTGTTTTTGTATTATTGTGCATGGTCGCCCAATTTTTTTCAAAAAAGCGTTTTTCAAAACATTCAAAGCTTTCATTCACTGCCATTTTTGCATGACATATCAAATTATGCCTGTTGCTTATGACGTCTTTTAATTTTCAAACGCAGTTCTATTAATAATTATTAACAGCAAAATCAGTTCTTTTTCAATATGAAATAATTAAGTTTGCATCGCGAAACTAAAACAGGCGTTTTCGATATACCCGGAGGGGGCTACAGCTTTTAAAACAACCAGCGGCGCAAGTCGGCTTAACGCTTGGCAATTATTTCATAACCTGAAACAATACACCATAATTATCTACGAAACGTACAATAAGCAAATATTTCTACGTAAAGCCTTATACAACTATCTTTCAACAACAAAACCAATTATCATAAACCATCCAACCAACCAAACAACACATGAAAAAACGACATTCATTATCGTTCGCATTGCCCAGGCTTGCCATGGCAATGGGTCTCATGTTGGCAGGAGGCATAGCGACCGCTTATGCCGCTACGATGCCTGAGCCCCAACAGTCAAACCAAACAGCCAGGGTCGTCAAGGGCACCGTTTACGATGAAAACGATGAGCCTGCCATAGGTGCATCCGTAACCATCAAAGGCGGAGAAGGAGGTGCGGCTACCGACATTGACGGAAATTTTGCCATTCGCACCACCAAACCTAACGTCGTGCTTGTGATTTCTTATGTAGGTTACAAAAACAAAGAAGTCGCCGTCCACGGCGACGCTCCCCTCAAAATCACACTCGAACCGGCTTCAGAGGCGCTTGAGGAGGTCGTTGTAACCGCTCTCGGCATCAAACGCCAGACCAAGGCACTGGGCTACTCGGTCCAGGATCTCAAAGGCAACGCGATTACCGAAGCACGTGAAAACAACGTCATCAACAGCCTCAGCGGCCGTATCGCCGGTCTGCAGGTAAGCTCGTCAGGTAACGGTTCGATGGGTTCGAGCCGTATCACTATCCGAGGCAACAACTCGCTTACAGGCAGCAACCAGCCTCTGATCGTCGTCGACGGTGTGCCTATGAGCAACTCCAACGGCGGCGGTGGCCTCAAAGTCAATGAAAACAGCGGTGACTCAGGCAACGGCCTGGCCGACATCAACCCCGACGATATCGAGAATATCTCGGTGCTCAAAGGTGCGGCGGCAGCTGCTCTCTACGGTACACGCGCCGGTAACGGTGTCCTTATGATCACCACAAAGAAAGGCGGTGACCGCAAAGGTCTCGGAGTGACATGGAACTCCAATGTCATGATCGAGCGTCCGCTGACCCAACCCAAGATGCAGAACATCTACGGTCAAGGCTCAAACGGAGTCTTCACCGGTGACAACAGCCTCAGCTGGGGCCCGAAGATGGAAGGCCAACTGATCACCGACTGGACAGGTCTGGAGCGTGAATTCCTCCCATATGACAATAATGTCATGGATTATCTCCAGACGGGTGTCACAACGACCAACACCCTTGAGGCCGGTTTCAACGCCGATCAGGGCTCATTCCGCGCCACTCTCTCATATCAGCGTATCGACGGAGTCGTGCCCTCGAACTATCAGGACAAATATAATATCAACCTGCGCGGCACGATAAACCTCACCAAACGTCTCTCATTCGACGCAAAAGTAAACTATATCAAGCGAACACGCTGGAATAATCCCTCGACAGGCGGTGATCCCGCGTCGGTGATGCGCAACTATCTTATGATGCCGCGAAGCATCCATTACTCTGATATGTCGCAGATCTATGACGAGGACGGCAACGTGCTCCGCTGGACCAACGATCCCTATTATCTGCTCAATCCTTACGCAGCCGAGATCAACAAAAGCGAAAGCACACGCGACCGCTTCGTAGGCTTCCTCGCGCTGAATTATCAGATCACCGACTGGCTGTCGCTGAAGTTGCGCCACGGCGAAGACTTCTACTGGAATCATAGCGACAACAAGGTCAAGGCGGCCTATCCTGTCGGCACAAGCTACGGCAACCATGTCGGTAACGGTCACTATGCTCTGAGCTACTCATACTTCCGTGAACGCAACACCGACTTCCTCATCATGGCAAACAAAGACAACTGGTGGGGCTCTCAATTCTCGGGCAGTTTAAGTTTCGGCGGCAATATGATGCACCGCCACAGTGACTCTATGTCGCAGAGATCGGGCGGACTCGAGATACCCGACTTCTTCACTATCAGCAACGGTATGAACATCACCGCCAGCAACGACGAAGAAAATAAATCGGTAAACTCGCTCTATGGTCTGGCTCAGTTGAGCTACGGCGGATGGGCTTTCCTCGATGTAACCGGCCGTAACGACTGGTCGTCGACACTGCCTAAGAATCGCCGCTCGTTCTTCTATCCGTCTGTAGGTCTCGGCCTTGTAGTCTCGGATCTCATCGGTTCATACGGTGTCACCGTTCCTCGCTGGCTGTCGTTTGCCAAACTCCGCGCCTCTTATGCCGAGGTCGGTAATGACACATCGCCCTACCAGCTCGTCAACAACTATGTTGTAAAGAACCTCACCGCCGACATCAAGCAGTCACAGGTATCGGAAGTCCTGCCGCTCTTCGACCTCAAGCCCGAGATCATCAAATCGTGGGAAGCCGGCTTTGATGTCCGTTTCCTCAACAACCGTCTGGGTCTCGACTTCACATGGTATAAGAAGAACGCCACCAACCAGATTCTTACCCTCCCTATCGGCAAGACGTCGGGCTACAGTTCTCGCAAAATCAACGCCGGCAACATCCAGAACGCCGGTATAGAGGTCGTGCTCAACGCCACTCCGATCGACACCAAAGACTTCCAGTGGACAACGACTGTAAACTATTCGCGCAACCGCAACAAGATCATCGAACTCCATCCCGAAATCAAATACTACAGCCACGGTTCGGCAGGCTTTGTCCGCGTGATCTCACGTGCCGGCGGCACATACGGCGACATCGTCGGCTACCGCTACCAGCGCGATCCCCAGACCGGCAAGAAGATTGTCGATGCCAACGGTCTGCCGCTGCTCGAGGCCAACATCGACACCGAGAACGCGGTCGGCAACTACCTTCCCGACTGGACCGGCAGCATGAACAACCAATTCCGCTATAAAGACTTCACCCTCAGCTTCCTTCTTGACCTCCGCGTCGGTGGCGACATCTATATGCGCTCGCTCGCCGTGGGTGGCGCAGCCGGTACGACCGAGATGACTCTCGCCGGACGTGAAGAATGGTATAACGGCACGGGCGGTATCCTCGTAGACGGCGTAGTACAAACCGGCACCACAGCTGACGGCAACCCCATCTACAGCGCCAACACGACATATGCCAACCCTCAGGAATACTGGTCGCGCGTCGAAAAAGCCACTGAAGAATTTACCTACGATGGTACCAACCTGCGTCTCCGCGAGCTCACCTTCGGCTACATCCTGCCCAAGAAAGTTCTCGACAAAACGCCGTTCACCGGCCTTAAAGTCAGCTTCGTCGCCCGTAACCTCTGGATGATCTACAACAAGGTCAAAGGCGGCTATGATCCCGAATCGGTTGTATCGACAAACAACGCCGGCGGTGTCGAGTACTCGTCATTCCCGTCAATGCGTTCGTTCGGTCTGAACCTCAATGTTTCATTCTAATCTGATAAATCTCTCTTTACATAAACTAATGAAAAGACTAAATAAAACAATAATCTGGGGTCTGGCCGGCGCAATGGCTTTTGCAAACACATCATGCGAAAGCTTCGACAAAGTCAACACCGATCCCAACACGGTGACCCCCGAAAAAGTCGCAGCCATCAATCTGCTTTCGTTCGTGATGCTCCCGAGCACACTCAACGTCGACCAGTGGCAGCGCCAGCAGAATCTCTATGCCGACACATTTGCCCAATATTTCTCAAACGATAAATACGAGTCGAATGTATGCGAGCCCAACGACAAGTGGAATGAAGAGTTCTGGCTTCAGCACTGGACATGGATCGCCAACCTCAACGAGGTGATCCGCCGCTGCGATGGCAAAGAAGACATGACCAACCTAAAATCGATTGCCCGCATCTGGAAAGCATGGTGCTTCCTGCGCGCCACCGACCTCTTCGGCGACCTGCCCTACTTCAAAGCCTGTGACGGCTCGGGTATACCCGCCGGCTATGACGCACAGAAAGACATCTATTATGACCTGCTCAAAGAGCTCACCGAGGCATCGGCCGAGATCTCGTCAAATGGCGGCAAGGTAGGTATCGGCGACCTTATCTTCCAGGGTGACATGCCCAAATGGAAAGCATTCGCCAACAGCCTGCGCCTGCGTATCGCCATGCGCATGACCGAGGTCGAGCCCGACAAAGCCAAGGCCGAGGCCGAAGCGGCTGTAGCCGCCGACGGCGGTCTGATCACCGACAATGTCGTCATCTGGCGTGCCGAGAACTATTATCAGAACACCATCAATCCTCATTATTTCTATGCCCACTACTGGGAGTCACGTCTGACCATGAGTGTCTCTATGCAGCGTGTGCTGACCAACCTCGGCGGCGTACCGGTAGAAATGAAGAAATACTACAAATCGGGACAGGTACCTGAATATGCCGATCCGCGCGCGCTCATAATGTATAATGTCACCAGCACCGGCACACTCGCCTCGCGCAAATACCGCGGCCGTTGGAAAGGCGTCGAGGCCGGTTACACTCCCGCCATCGCCGCCGAAGACGACAACGCCCACAAAAACAACTCACGTGTAGGTGTATTCTTCGTCAGCCTCAATCCCGAGCCGCCCGAAAACACCCCCCCCGTGATATGTAAAGACCGCTGGGCCCGCCTGATGTATGCTTCAGAGGTAGACTTCCTGCGTGCCGAGGGTGCTCTGCGCGGCTGGAACATGGGCGGCACGGCCGAATCGTTCTACGAAGCCGGCATCCGCCGCTCGATGGCCGAGTACGGCAACCTCATCAAATCCGCCGACATCGAAGCCTATCTCCGGTCGACTATGAAGAACGGCTATGGCACAAGCGTCAAGTTTGACGACGCCAGCGGCGAAGTTACAGACGACTGCAACTCGAAGCTCGCCAAGATCATCACCCAGAAATATATCTCTAACTTCCCCGACGGAGGTTTCGAGGCCTGGGCCGACTACCGCCGTCTGGGCATGCCCGCTCTCGACCCGTTCAAGATGCCGACCGAAAACTTCGTCATCGAAGTCGGCGGCCACGACTACCTCGGCTCTTGCCGCCGCATCACCTACCCCTCGTACGAGCAGCTTCACAACGAAGCGAACTACAAGAAATGTCTCAATGACTTCGGTCCTGACGTATCGACAAAACGTATGTGGTGGGACAGCAAGCGCACCAAGGTCGTGAAGTGGGAACACTACCGCCCCGCACAGGGTGAACCCGGCTACGAGATCGGCACACTCAAAGACGCGAAATAATCAGTTCCATATTCATAATGTAAGCCGGCGGCACTCACGCAGTGTCGCCGGTTTCTTATATCATCGCACGAAAAAACGGAGATTGGCTATTGTCTCGATAAAAATAATTGTATACCTTTGTCGACGCAATGGTAACTCCGGCGCTCAAGAGTGAGCCGCGCGACGGTGCATCGACGATGTCACAACGCAGGAGTGCAAGGGAACCGGGTGAGAATCCCGGACAGTACCCGCTGCTGTATGTCCCACACAAAAGTCTGCCACACTATAGTCATTGGAGCTTCCGGCTCCGAGAAGGCGCGGCAAGACCGGGACGAGTCAGAAGACCTGCCATAGCGTTAATCACATCTGCACTGCCTGCGGGAATATAGGCTCGTCGCTACCGACTTACAAACATAAATCATCGATTTTTCGGCCGTCAAGGCTATGTCATTCCCGTTGCACGTCGCATTTGTGATGTGAACGGGACTTTTCATTTTTAACTAACTTTCATAAATCGATGAACCGAGTTTTTATCACATTTGCAGCCGCCCTTTTGGCGGCATCATCAGCCAAGGCTGAAGTTATAACCCTTGATCTGACCAAAGCCTCGACCGAGCTAAACTTTGAGAGCGGCAACGGCTCGTGGACCGGCACTTTTGACGACGACGCCGAGACAATCGACAGCCAATGTTTCTCGTTTGTACATTCGTCAATGGGCAGCTATAAAACATGGTGGGGCTTCACCGTGTCAAACAGCGCCGACAACAGCCGCAAGGACGACACTTTGACATATCAGTTCAGCAACATGGCCAAAGGCGGCATAGTGCTCAACGAAGACAAAACCGTGAAGACCGATGAACACGGCGCACCCGTCATCTCGGCAGAAGTGCCTTATATTGTCGCATACTATAACGCCTATATGGCCGCCCGGCCCGTTGATATGACCTTCACCGACAGCAAGAGCTACAAGGCAGTCGGCGTCTATGTCAACCTAAACAGTTATGCATACTACAGCATCGAGGAAGGCGACGCATATGCCCGCGAATTCACAAACGGCGACAAATTCACACTGACAATTCACGGTGTAAGTCCTGATGGCGGTGAGAAAACCGTCGATGTCACTCTGGCGGAATATACCAACGGCTGTCTGTCAATCACCCGCGGCTGGCGCTATGTCGACCTCAGCGCGCTCGGCACGGTCAACGAACTATATTTCACTCTCACAAGCACCGACAGCGGCGCATACGGCATGAACACACCCGGCTATTTCTGCCTCGACAAACTCATGGTCGAGACTGTCGAAGGCGCATCTGTCAGCACCGTCACGGCCAACGAAAATAGCATAGCATACAACCGTGATACAAAGACAGTAATTCTCACCGGTAACGATTTTGCCGTCGTCTACGATGCGACCGGCAATAAGGTGATGACATCAGATAAAGCCGAGTTCTGCATCTCGCATCTCGATGCAGGCGTCTATATAGTCAGAGCCGGCAACTCAATCATCAAGATCGCGAAATGATAAGGCAGCATTTCATGACAGCGGCGCTTGCGGCCATCATGGCCGTGGCGTTGCCGTCATGTAACAAAGACGATGTCATCATCGATCCACCCGACGACAACGAAAACGGAGTATTCAGACCTGCGACGTCTCAAAGTTCGCCTTACTGCAATCATGTCTTCGAGTGGACTCCCGCGCCCGGGCAATATATCAACGACTTCGCGCCTGAAGTGCTGTCAGAGCCTGTTACAGATCCCGCCGATGCTGCGGCCAGCGCTCTCCGGCGTCTCGACGCCGGGCAATTTGTATCGCTCGGAGCTTTCGGCGGATATATCGTCGTCGGCTTCGACCACAGCATCGTGTCGTCAGGCGGAGACTATGACTTCGCCGTAGCGGGCAACGCCTTTCTGAACGCCGGCACAGGCGCAGGCGGTTCAAACGAACCGGGCATAGTCTATGTCATGCAGGACAGCAACGGCAACGGCCTGCCTGACGATATATGGTATGAACTCAAGGGCAGCGATACCCTGAGCGAGGAGACCGCACGCGACTATGCCGTGACATATTTCAGGCCCGACGCTCCGGGCTGTAATGTCGCCTGGACCGATAACCGCGGAGTCGAAGGCTCTGTCGACTATCTTGCTCCGTTCCACAAACAAGAGTACTACTACCCCTGCTGGGTAAAAGCCGACAGCTACACACTCTCAGGCACGTGCCTTAGGGCCCGCAATTCCCTCGACGAAGCTACGGGCTACTGGAACAATGCAGCTTTCGGGTGGGGTTATGCCGACAACACGGGCACCGACAATTTCACGACCGGTCGGTTTACTCAATGCAACCGATTCAGAATCAGCGATGCCATCGACATCGACGGGAATCCGGCATTTCTGACTTTTATCGATTTTGTAAAAATACAGACCGGTGTCAATGCCAAATCGGGCATACTCGGCGAAGTGTCGACCGAAGTCTTCGGTATCTTCGACCTTCACATATAAGAATTTCTTTTCCTGCTAAACTTAGATATGCAGAGCGGTGGCGCGTAGATGTGTCGCCGCTTTGTGTCTGTCTATATAATTGCCGGATAACGAAAGCCCTGAAAACCGTAGCGGCATCTCACTCTCGACAAGACACATATATTGACACGAAGCATATTATTGTGTATCTTTGCCGACGCAAAATTGTTATTGCCACCTATATTTTTTCATCACAGACCCATGTCACCTATGTATTCACAGTCCCCTATTATCTGCGACAAGCCCCGCTATGAAGTGCTCGACGGTCTTCGCGGTGTAGCCGCAATGATTGTAGTCGTCTTTCATCTCTTCGAGACATACTCCGCCGGAGTTGACAAACAGATTATTAACCACGGCTATCTCGCCGTCGACTTTTTCTATGTGCTATCAGGCTTCGTTATCGGCTATGCCTATGACGACAGATGGCCGAAGATGACAATATGGGGGTTCTTCAGACGCAGATTGATACGATTGCAACCGATGGTGATAGCCGGACTTGTCTTCGGTGCAGCGCTTTTCTATCTCGGCGACTCGCCCTACGCGCCCGAAATACTCAAAACACCCTGGACGCGCTTGCTTCTTGTCCTTGTCATCGGCTGCTTCATGTTTCCTACTCCGCCCTCGCTCGACATACGCGGCTGGCGCGAGATAACACCGATCAACGGCCCGCAGTGGTCACTGATGTGGGAATATGTCGGCAATATACTATATGCTCTCTTTGTGCGACGATTCTCGAAGACAGCCCTAACAGTGTTGGTTGTCATATCGGCCATGATGACAATCGACCTGGCACTTGACATCGACGTTTTCGGCATACTCGACGTCAGAAGCCATGTGCGCTACACGGTCATCGGAGGTTATGGCATGTCGGCCGAACAGATCTATATCGGCCTGACACGCCTGTGTTATCCGTTTTTCTGCGGACTATTGCTCTTCCGTCTGGGCAAGCGCATGACCGTCAGCCGCGGAGGATTCGGCCTGTGCAGTCTCATACTTTTCGTAGCACTCGCCATGCCCCATGCCGGCACCGCGTCATCACCGTGGCTCGACGGTATCTATAACGCGTCAATAATCATAATTGTCTTTCCCCTTCTCGTACTGATGGGCGCGGGCAGCAAAGTCAAATCTCAACACGGCATAGCACTCTGCCGCTTTCTCGGTGAAATCTCATATCCGCTTTATATAACCCACTATCCGCTGATCTACATACAGTATGGCTGGGCCACCCGCCACCCCGATGCCTCTGTCGACGCCCATATCGCTGTCGCCGCCGGTATCTTAATGCTGTCGGTCTTCATCGCCTATGCCATGCTCAGACTTTACGACATGCCTGTCAGAGAGTGGATCTCCCGCCATTGGAACTCAGACAATAGCCAAAGCCGTTCTTAACGTTTATTAATTTGCCGCTATGCGGCTATTTCGTAACTTTGTGTTACTATACCAGACTGAATATGGCACGAAAAGACATACCCGTACTGCTGCTGACCGGCTATCTCGGCAGCGGTAAGACAACACTCCTCAACAACATCCTCGGCAACCGCCGCGGCATACGCTTCGCCGTCATCGTCAACGACATAGGCGAGGTCAACATAGACGCTTCACTGATACAGAAAGGCGGCATCGTCGGTCAAGACAAGTCGGGCGATCTCGTCGCCCTCCAGAACGGCTGCATCTGCTGCACACTCAAGGCCGATCTGATAAAACAGCTCGCCGAACTCGTCGAGTCAGACCGCTTCGACTATATCGTGGTCGAGGCCAGCGGCATCTGCGAGCCTCAACCCATAGCCCGCACCATTGACGCCATGCAGACCATGGCACGCCCCGACGACACAGTGCCCCGACTCGACTGCATCGTCACCGTCGTCGACGCTCTCAGACTCAAAGACGAATTCGGTTGCGGCGACAGCCTCACACGCCCCGGCATCGACGACGAAGACATCGAGCGCCTCGTCATCGAACAGATAGAGTTCTGCAACATCATCCTACTCAACAAGATATCTGAAGTCAGCCACGACGAAGCCGAACATCTCAAGGCCGTCATTCGCGCCATACAACCGGCCGCGCGCATAATCGAATGCGACTACGCCCGCATCGACCTCGACGACATACTCAATACCGGCATGTTCGACTTCGAGCGCGTCGCCACCTCGGCCGCATGGGTTCGCGGCATCGAAGGCCATGACGATGACGACGATGACAACCACCACGACCATCACGAGCATCATGAACATGAACATCATGATCACGAGCATCATCACGATCACGAACACGGCGAAGCCGAGGAATACGGCATCGGCACTTTTGTCTACTACCGCCGTCCGGCATTCGACTTCAACAAATTCGACCGCTTCATCGCGCAATCGTGGCCCGCGAACGTCATCCGCGCCAAAGGCGTAGTCTACTTCAGCCAGAACCGCGACATGTCGGTGCTTTTCGAACAGGCCGGCAGCCAAAAAAACCTTACCGAGGCCGGTTACTGGTATGCAACAGCTCCGGCCGACGAACTCCGCCATATCATGGCCGCCGAGCCGGGACTCGTGCGCGACTGGGACTCCGAATACGGCGACCGCATGCAAAAAATCGTCTTCATCGGCCGTGACCTCGACCGCGAAGCCATAACCAAGGCCCTTGACGCCTGCCTCGAGTGATGGAAGAACGTCCTTTCACATCAAGCCTCCTCGAAGAAGCCGTCACCGAGCTCTCACGACTGCCCGGCGTGGGACGCAAGACAGCCCTACGGCTGGCTCTGCACCTGCTTCGTCGTGACGAGCGCGAGACCGACAACCTCAGCCGCGCCCTCAGTCGCCTGCGACATGAAGTCAGATACTGCCGTCTGTGTCATAACATCAGCGAGACAGACCTCTGCCCAGTCTGCAGTTCACCCCTGCGCGACAATCGCACCGTCTGCGTCGTCGAAAACGTCAAAGACGTCATGAGCATCGAAAACACAGCCAGCTACAAAGGCCTCTATCATGTACTCGGCGGCCTCATCTCCCCCGTCGACGGCATCGGCCCCGACAGCCTCGAGATAGCCTCGCTGGTCGAACGCGTAGCCCAAGGCGGTGTTGACGAAATCATCCTCGCCCTGAGCGCCACCATGGAAGGCGACACCACAAACTACTACATCTTCCGCCGCCTGGCATCATACCCTGTAAAAATAACGCAGCTCGCCCGCGGAGTCTCCGTCGGCAACGAAATCGAATATACCGACGAGATCACCCTCGGCCGCTCGCTCATCAACCGCATCCCCTTCAACGACACATTCAGACAATGACACCTCTCACCGGCCCGCGTCTCACACTCCGCCCCGTCGAGCCTTCAGACCTCGACAGCCTTTATATCTGGGAAAACGACAGCTCGGCCTGGGGCATCGCCTCGACCCGCGCCCCTCTGTCGCGACGACAGCTTCACGACTACATCGAGAGCTACGACGCCGACATCTATACCGCCCGCCAACTACGGCTCGTCATCGAAAAGACCGCATCGGGCCGCGCCGTCGGCGCCATCGACCTCTATGACTTCGACCCGCGCGACCTCAGAGCCTTCGCCGCCATATACATCGCCCCCGACTGCCGTCGCCAAGGCTACGGCAGCGAAGCCCTTACCCTCCTGACCGACTATGGCCGAGCCGTCATCGGCCTTCATCAGATAGCAGCCTTCATCGCCGTCGGCAACACCCCGTCGCTCGCCCTCTTCAGCCATTGCGGCTTCCACAGTTGCGGACGTCTGCGCTCGTGGATCAAATACGACAGCCGCTACCACGACGTCATCATCATGCAGCGCCTGTTCATCTGAACCCGGCATTCCCCCTGAAAAAACCGCCCACGTAAAAAAGAAGCCCCGCACACACAACGCGCGCAGAGCCTCACCTACTGAATATTTACAGATCGATCACTTCACGATAATCTCCTTGAACGTAGCGAATATCAGCTTGATATCGTTCAACAGACCGGCCCTGGCCACATACTCGAGGTCGATGGCGAGTTTGTCGGGCATCACCTGCTCGATATAGCAGCGCTCCGGATCGTCAGAGGCCGCAAGCACGTCGTTCTCGTTGCGGTAACGTATCGAGGCCAATGACGTGATGCCCGGCCGAACGTCAAGCACATGTTGTTGCTCGGGCGTATACATATCGACATATTTACGTACCTCGGGA
The DNA here is from genome assembly GCA_910576935.1 of uncultured Muribaculaceae bacterium. Classification (GTDB taxonomy): domain Bacteria; phylum Bacteroidota; class Bacteroidia; order Bacteroidales; family Muribaculaceae; genus CAG-873. Next base: position 19,895 of record CAJTKG010000018.1, on the reverse strand, counting down.
CGCGGTCCTACAAGGCTCATGTCGCCGACAAAGACATTGATCAGCTGCGGCAGTTCGTCAAGTTTATATTTGCGTATATAATAGCCCGAACGGGTCACCCGCGGGTCTCGGCCGCCTACTGTGATAAGACCGAGGCGATCAGAGTCGGGCCGCATAGACCTGAACTTATACAGCCTGAAATCTCTGTTGCCACGCCCGACGCGTGTCTGGCGATAAAACACCGGTCCGCGCGAATCGGCCTTGATCCAGACGGCCAGTACAAGAAAAAGCGGACTGAGACACATCAGTCCCAGCCCACTCATCAGAATGTCAAAAGCCCTTTTCACAGCGCTTTGATTATGTCTGTGAAATTTTCGAGGATATAGTCGACATCGTCGTCGGTCAGCCGTGTATGCAACGGCAGGGTCACTTCGTTGTGATATTGTTCGTAGGCGTTCGGATAATCCTTGATGTCGTAGCCCATGGCCTTGTAGGCCGTCATCATAGGCAACGGCTTGTAATGGACGTTGCAGGCGATGCCGCGCTCGGCCATTCTGACTATCACGTCATTGCGCTGCTCGACCGTCGCTCCGTCGAGTCGCACGAGATAGAGATGGCCGCTCGACGAATGGTCGTTGCCGTAATGGTCGAGAACTGTGACCCGATATGGCGCAAGCGCAACATTGTAGCGCTCGATAAGCTGACGGCGGCGACGGAGCATCTCGGGATAGCGCTTGAGCTGCGCAAGGCCGATGCCGGCCATCACGTCGGTCATGTTACACTTATACCATGTGCCTATGATGTCATACTCCCACGCTCCGAGGCGCGTCTTGGCAAGCGCGTCCTTGTTCTGGCCGTGAAGGCTCAGCAGCTGTATCTGCTTGTAGATATCCTCGTCGTTGACACCCTCGATACCGCGCCATGTCAGCGCGCCGCCCTCGGCCGTGGTGAGATTCTTGACCGCATGGAACGAGAACGACGTGAAATCGGCTATCTCGCCGCACATCCTGCCGTGCCACATCGCCCCGAAGGCGTGGGCCGCGTCGGCTATGACGGCACAGCGGCCGATTGCTTTCTGAATATTATTGGCCGGTTGGAATAACGACTTCTTAGCCTCGACGGCGGCGAACACCTTGTCGTAGTCGGCAACGATGCCGCCCAGATCGACAGGCATCACAGCCTTCGTGCGCTCGTTGATGGCCGCAGCCATCTTGTCATAATCCATCTCGAAAGACCCGGGTGCGCAGTCGACCAGCACGGGACGAGCCCCGACATGGCACACCGAGCTGGCTGTCGCCGTGTAGGTATAGGCCGGCACGATAACCTCGTCGCCCTCGCCGATGCCGAGCACGCGCAGAGCAAGTTCCATACATGCCGTCGCCGAATTGAGACACGCCGTCGTGTGCAGCGGCTTACCATCGGCATCGGTGCGGGCCGTCTGGCAGCACAGCGAAATCAGATGTTCAAACTCCTTGGTCTTGGGGCCCGTTGTGATCCACCCCGACTTCAGGGCCTCGGCCACCTCGGCCACTTCCGCTTCGCTCATATCAGGCGGCGAAAACGGTATATTGCGTTTTAAGTTCATAATATTTTTATTATTAATGGTTTGATTTAAGTTTAATATGTCTTTATAAGACCTATGATTGTACCCCAACCATACGAAACATGGACGAGGGGAAATAATAGGAACAAAATTCCCATATATTTAAATCCGTATTTCAATCCGCATAAAAGGGCTGAAATAACATCAGCAATAAAATAAGCCGCCAATTCTATCAACAATAATAACCAACAAAACGGCCATGCAAATCCGCATAAGAACAAGCATAGAATTGAGCCAACGAATATAAGCGGAATAAGATGACGTAATCCAATAGCTTTTTTGTCTATATGTAACAGCCTTCCTATTGAAAAACCGTTAGAATACATCTGCTTCATGCTTGCACCTATTGTATCTCTTGCATAGTATGTGCTCAGGATTCGTGGATCAAAATAAATCTTATATCCATGTTTTCTAATACGGGAATTATATTCATTATCTTCTCCACGAGGTAAATCTTCTCGCATGCCGCCTATTTCTTCGACAACTGCCCGTGGGAAAGCTCCAAACGGCACAGTATCAACGCAGCCGGCCTTAGCTCCCACTCTAAACGCCGCTCCGCCTATTCCAAATTTAGTCTGATTTAGAATTGCGTTAGCTTCTGAGACACTTCGGGAATGTTGGGGGACAATGGTACATTGTCCCCCAACATTCCCGAAGTGTGAATTTTTTCGCAATTCACCGAGACATAATTCTATATAATTATTTTCGTAGGTCGCATGAGCGTCAAGTCGCACGATATAAGGAGCATCTGAATGAGCTACTCCAATATTAAATGCCGCCGATTGTATTTTTTTAGGATTGTTAATGAATCGAATATTTTTATATCTCGAAGAGTATCCATCAACGATTTCTTTGGTTTTATCTTGGCTGCCTCCGTCGACAATCATCACATCCATGTCCTTCATGGGTGTTGTTTGGGCTATTACAGAATCAAGACACTTCCCTATGAATCGTTCCTCATTCAGAGTTGGAATAATAACTGCTACCTTATACATAACTTTTCGGCAAGATTTTGAGCTTCTTTAATATTATCCTCTATAGAGCAATAATACCAAGCCCCATATCGGCCTATTGAATATATATTTTTACCTGCCAATAACGTCATTTTTGCCGCTCTGTCTTTTTCCATATCAGCAGTTACGTGAACGTAGGCGGGATTCATAATAACCGTAGAATATGATACTAATTTATGGTCTGTTGTAATGCCAACCTTGTTTAAATCGCGCAAAACACAAGTCAATTGCTCATTAATATCAATCGTTGCATTATCAGTGAATCCAAGTTCCACATATAGTGACAAAGGACCATGTCCGAATATATTATTGTAAAAACCAACACGATAGAACGATAATTGAGGATCAGCAAAATAAATCCAATGATCATTACAGTGGCCCGGGGAATCAAATCCAAGATTAAACACCAATACTTGATTAGACGTATATAAACTCTTATTAAAATCTATTCGTGCCAATGACAGCAATTCAGGGAATGGTATCGTCGAGATAAGATTATCATATTTAACAACTCTTTTATCGGTCCTAACTGTTTTTGAATCGACATCAATAGCAACAAGCTTCTCATTTAATGCAACCTTGTTCATATCAACATGACTGCAAATAGATCTGATATACTCTACCGCACCTCCCGCCGGATAAACAAACGTTCCGTTGTATGATGAATTTTCTGATGCATTAAAATTTTTTATAATATCTTCTTTATCTGCATAAGGAAAGAATCGCCCCATCGCATCAACATCAAGTTTATCGAGATTACATGCATACAACTTTTCATTATACGGTATCAGAAACAGTTCAGCTATCGTACGTCCGAACTTAGCATAAAGCATCTCCTTAAATGTCGTGTATGTAGTATATTCATTACTAAACAAATCATACAACGATTCTATCAATTCCTCCTTGTCGAGCTGATGTATGTTTTTCTGGAACGGATAATCAATCAACTTACCTTTGTGATAAATACGAGTAAGTTTTATAATCTCAAGAATTTCATCTTTGGCCATATTGTCAAAGACAAACTGCTTTAGTTTTTCATCACGGAAATGAAAAAAATGACCGGAATAGTCCCAAATGAAGCCGTCTTGTTTTATGGTACGACAATAACCGCCGACTTCTTTTTCCGCTTCTATGACTAAATATTCGTTATCGGTGAAGGCTGCATAGCTTAATCCCGTAACCCCACCACCTATTATAAGATCCATACCTCTAATAGTTATTGGTTTAAAACTAATTGCATCATGTTTTTGGTGTATATTGCCCAATCTCGGGCATCAAAGCGATCAGCACAGAAACGGCGAGCCTTTTTTCCCATATTCTGTCGTAGTTGTGAATCTTCAGCAATAGTTTCCATGGCTTTGGCCAATGCTACAGGATTATGTGGATGAACAAGGATGCCCGTAATGCCTTCAGCCACTACCTCTCTATTACCTCCGACATCCGTTACAACAACAGGTAGCTCCATACTCATAGCCTCTCGGATAGAAAGAGGCAAAGACTCAACTTCTGAAGGCAGAACAAAACAATCGAGACTACGTAGCACGTCGGGAATATCCCGACGCATACCCGTGAAAATTATAAAATCATGTCCCTCAGCTCTTTTTCGCATTTCCTTCATTGTCGGGCCGTCGCCTATTATAAAAAAACGCGTGTTTTTATTTTTTTTATAAAGGATTTTTGCTGCTTCAATATAATCTGCATGCCGTTTTTCGGGACTTAGACGTGCTACTAAACCAAATGCTACAATAGACGAATCCAAGCCATATTCATCACGCAACACCGCTTTTGAATTATCACGTGAAAATTTATACATATCTACGGAATTATTGATCACTGTGATTTTTTCGCGTTTGGCGCCACCGCCCTCAAGTCTAACGCGTTCGCAATTTGATTCCGTCACGATATGATTACTAAAAATATTAAGCATCCAAGCATATTTATAGTATGTAAGAGACGAAAACATATGGATCGTAGTAAGAACCGGAATTTTACAACCTCCCGGCAATTTGCTCATCATCCAGGCTATTGCAGCTGTAAAAAAGCCCTGAGGATTCACCAATTCTATATTGTTTTCCTTTACTATTTTTCGCAGTGTACGCGACGCCATATAAAGTCCGAGGGGCGAACGGGTATAGAATTCTGCCGGTATAAATTTAACCTTTGTTCCGGCAAGTTCTTTATCCATCACTCCGGGGGCTGAAATAACAAATACATCATGTCCCATATCGGCAATCTGCTGAGACAATGTTATAACATCTTGTTTGGCACCACCTATATCTTTACCCATTGTAAGGAATGCAACTTTCATAGTTCTGTCGATTTTTTATTATAAGATTTTTATAAACAGTTATAATATCATCCGTCATTCGATCAATATTCAAATAGTTACGGCTTAAATGTTGAGCGTTGGCAGAGTAGTATGACGCCCGATCTTCATTGCCGATAATATCCTCGAGACACCGACATAACTCTTTTTCATCATTATCGGGAAACATGCGGCCGGAGAATTTGTCGAGTATTTGTTCAGGAGTTCCACCTACGTCTGACCCGATACATGGAGTGCCACTTGCAAATGCCTGCAATGTCGTAAGGCTGAATGTTTCTATATGTGACGGCAAAACCAATGTATCGCACGCCGAAACTATTTCTTTGATATCACTTCGGAAACCCAAGAATTTCACCCGACTTGCCGTTTTACTGCTCTCGACTTGATTCTCAAGCCTTTTTCGTTCCGTTCCATCCCCAACTAAAACACAATAAACTTCAGGATGAGAAGATCCATAGATATCAAATGCCCGAAGTAAAACCTCAACACCTTTTTCAGGTGACAGACGTCCGACATATACTATACATCGCGCATTTCCCGGAATACCCAATTCAGAAACTAATTTATGCCGATTATTTTCTCTATCAGTCTGAGTTACATAAAAATCATCGAAATTAATTCCATTATGTATGCGAACAATCACCTCCGGTTTTACTCCATGTCCTTTAAGTGATTCTTTGACATAATCCGAGTTGGCTACTATACAGTCCAATCCGTTCAAATGTCTCACAATATGTTTGTAGGCGAAATCGGTTATACCGTGATTATGCCAGATCCACGGAGTTTTACACCCATGATATTTTTTTGCCCAAATGCCCATAATAGCCGGACCGATTGCTTGAGCATGTACTACATCAATATTATTATCGTTTACATACTTGCTCAATTTCTTAGCCGCCTTATTGAGGCCCAATGGCCTACGCGCCGTTATGTCTATCGGACATATCTTTATCCCTCTTTTTTCAAGATCTGATTGCTGGACATTGCCGCCGGCCGCAACCTCTACATAATGTCCCTTATCAAGCAGACTTAGGGCAAGATTGCGTGTAAACGTTTCTTCACCACCAATCTTACCACCGGTACTCAATAGTAGTATTCGCATATATATAATTTTTAGAAGTTTCAGTTACTGATACAGCTATTCTTAACACGCAATAGCTTTGCGTCTCCGATACTTACATCTACCTCAAAAAGTTGTCGCAGGCATCGATAATAAACTGCTTTAAACGACCGAAATAGTCACTGCCTGCGACTGATGCTTTATATTCGGCAATGCATTTTGCAAGAGCATCAGACTCGTTGATTGCAAGACCTTCATCAACCATTTTTTGCATCAGATTGTGGGCATTGCCATCATCTACATGATATTGAAGCCTTGCGTTAGGATGATTGGCAAGATAATTACGCAGAAGCATGCGCTCGGGCGCCTCGTTTGAGTCATGGAAAAACAACAAGGGCTCGTCGGGATACCGCGGATTGCCGACCCGATCTTTCAGTGCTTTCTGATCCCCGTCAAGCACACATGCATATCCGCGATTAAGCTTGTCTTGGCAGTCTGTTGTCTGTCGGTTTTTAAAGTAGTTATAAGTTTTATCGGCCGAGCCGACCTCTATTATCCTCACTAATTTGTTGATTCTGTGCTCTGAGGCCTGTAGATCACGAAGGGTTTCAAGAAGCAGTGAATGTGAGATATCATCTTCGACATAAACCGACAGCAATGGGTATGACTCATTATCCATCGACGACAGTGCATGACAGAGACTTACATTCTGCCGGCAATTTATCACGCCGTCGGGTTTACGCGACAGCAAGATTCGCGAATGTGGTGCAACCGCCGATATTATCGAGGGCGAATGCGTCGTGATTATAAACTGTTTTTTATTATGACGCGCCTCTCGATAAATCAGATCCATCAGACGGCGTTGTATCTCGGGATGTAGACCAACCTCGATTTCCTCTATAAGAATGAGTGAATTTTTTGGAGCTGCAACAATGTCTCTCAACAAATGTATGAGAACGTCTTCGCCCGATGCCGTATTGAAACTCGAGTACCGGTTGTTACAATCAAACGCATACACCGATCTCTCACCTATATTGCCGACCGCGCCGACCGAATATGAATTTTCGAGAACATATGACAAATAGGCATCAACCATTCTGTTCGGCACTGATTTCGGGCTGCGTCTTACACGGTTATATACAGTGGTCGGGAAATGGCGTCCGGGCATTATGCGCTCAAGATCAATATAAAAAACCTTTCGGGCTCGCGGGTTTACATCGATACCCGGACCCGGGGTTCCAATCTGCCCCTCTTTTTTCGCTACACCGTTCCACTTTTTAGTATCCCTTTTGCGTTTACCTGCCTTGGTTATTGTGTTGCCGCCATGTTCCCAATACGACACTCGGTATTCCCAATCTTCTGTCTGTATATCGTGGTGAGTAAACCTCATCATCTTGCCCCATTGCGAACGTTCATATTCACCTGTCAGAGGATTGCGGGTCATAAACATAAAATGACTACATCCGATAGCCTGCATTATCGAACTTTTGCCTGTACGATTGCTGCCGGTAATCACTGCGACGGGCGAGTTAAACACAATCTCAACATTGTGAAGTTGCCTAAATGAAGTAATCTTGATCTTATGGAAAAAATCAAGATATTGTTTTTGTTTTTCCTCGTACGTCGCAGCGGCAAATTCATCGACTTCGCTTTTGTCGCGATTTGGATTAAAACATATCGGTTGCTGCATGAGCAAAATTCTATTGACAATTATCTACTTTTAATAACTTTCGCAGGAACACCGCCAACAATCGAAAACGACGGCACGTCTTTTGTAACTACGGCACCTGCGGCGATGATGCTACCGCGGCCGATTGTCACACCCGGCAAGATTATAACCCTTGCTCCTATCCACACATCGTCTTCTATAGTAACTTTGCGCGGTTGCGTTCCACCTTGTCCTCTCATCGGTATATCGGTGCGCGTCGTCTCGTGATTAGACGTGAAGATGATAACATCAGGCCCCATCATCACATCGCGTCCGATTTCAAGTGGACCCCGTACTTTTGATTTGATTCCTAATCCCGAGTTGTCACCAAGCACAATTCCAACCCCTGTCCCGAAATTCGCGCCATTCTCGATGTTGACATTGCGCCCGACCTTATCAAGGCACTTTCCCCCTATGAAAGATCTAAACCGTCGTATCGGTGCAAACATCTTAATCGCATTATCAGTCGCCGGTAACCAGCGGGCGACGCCAAGATATAGCATCAACCAAAAGTATCTCATATGATTGACATGTATTTTTTACAAAATGATTCTATTGAATTATTCTCAACGACTTTATGGCGGTTTGCTACCGACATGGCGGCAGCGCTTGAAGCGTCAAGTTCGGCAGCCTTGATTATAGCATTGGCTATAGCATCGACGTCATAGGGATCGAAAAGATAACCGTTGACTCCGTCTTCAACTATATAGGGATGCTCACATACTCTCGAAGCCAACACCGGCAGCCCCGAGGCCATAGCCTCGACAAGCACGTTGGGATAGCCCTCGAGCAGCGATGGCATACACATCACGTCGGCTTGGCGATAGGCATCCTCTATCGATAGGCATTCGCCTCTGAGTGCGAAATTATCGGCGAGTTGCAACTCTCCGACAAGATGCTCGAGCTGCGACAGATAATCTTTATCGTATGTATCACCATACCAGTCAACCGTAAAGTCAATACCTCGCGATTTGACCACAGCAAGCGCCTTGACGAGATTTAAAAGATTTTTCGACGGTATGACGCGTCCGACGCCCACAAATCTGACTTTGCCGTCGGGACGCCATTTTTTATTTGCAACAGGTTTGAATCTGTCGATATCGACATAATTGGGTATCGCGATTGTGCGGCCGGCCAACCGAGGGCAATGGCGGCGTATATTACGAGCCTCGTTCTCTGAATTTGCCACAACATAAGCGGCGCGACGATAGAGAAGATTGGTCAGCCGGCGGCGCAATCCCCAATTGACGGTAAACGAGCGCTCCGAGACAATAAGTTTCACCGGAGAGAGCAGCGACGCCAAAGCAGCGGACTCATTGGCCATAGGTAAAAATGATATGACTGCATCGGGACGCTCGCGACGGAACAATGACGCCAACTTTTTCACACGGTCGAAGCGTCCGTTGGGTCTCAGCCGTATATGCCGTACATTATTCTCGGCCAAAAAAGAGGCATAAAAATTCTTGTCGACCCAAGTCGCCACCGTGCAGTCGTGCCCCTTAGCGGCCAACAGCGCCGCAAGCCCCGTCAACTGTCTCTCAGCCCCACCTGATCCGAGATTCTCCGTTACAAAAACGAGCTTCATTATTGAGTCAGTTTTATCAGTTTATCATAGGCCTGAGATGGCGAATGTCCTTTGCTAAAATAGCGTTTGATCGCCTCGATTTTGCAATCGACATATTCATTATCGTTTTCATATCGTTTTATTTGGCGATCGAAATCATCCGGTGACAAACATACGTCTCCAAGATTATTGTCGGTAATAAGATTGTTAGGATTAACCGTACTAAGCACAGGGACACTGCGACACCATGCTTGAAGAAATGTGTTTGGAAACCCTTCAAATTCAGATGTACAAAGAAATGCTTTTGCCCGACCGAAATATGAATCGGCTTCGCTAAAATCCTTAGGCCCGAGGAATGATAAATTAGCAAGCTCTTTATCGGCTGCCTGACATTCAGCAAAGACCCGATTATCTGAATTGCCTCCGATCATGACAAATCGTGATAACGGATTTCTGCGGGCAAGTTCGATCACCCACTCAGGCCGTTTCAGCGGACGCGTATTCGCCACCCATATAAAATATCCGGGGTCAAATTGTTTATTGGCTTCAGAACAAATAGTATCAGACCAGATATTTGGAATAATCACTATTTTATCTTTGCCGAATAATTGCATTCTGTCGGCTTGAAAAGAATTTTGAGCCACCATATATGGTATCATTTTTATCCCCCTTGCAAACAGATATTTATTAATCCGTTCAGATAATGATGAGGCGTCAAAGTCAAGATCTACATCGCTCCCCCCCATATAGACACATTTAATGCCAAGCATTCTACAACAAACTGCTATAGGGTAGGCATTACGATTTTTACCACCTCTGAGTATGACGATATCAGGTGCTGTTTTCTTTAGTGTCCTAAAGGCAAAGGGCCAATAGGATATCATTGTCAGACCTTGTGTATCTTTATCTTTTATAAAATGTATTCCCTCTTTTTCAAATACATCTGAAAGGTCAAAGCTATAAACATCCCATCCGTTTTCATTAAACGTTTTAGCCCATAAATAAAGCTGTACATTTATACCTCCGACGCTACCTCGGCCGACAAGCAGGTCGCTTATCGCGGTCGACCAAAAAATTACTCTACGCTTTTTGTTCATTATATTCCAGCTTAGCAGATATAAGCATCAATGCATACAATACCCATATTATTGGATCTCCCGTAAGCAATGAGTTGTTATGTGTCAGACTTATAAGATTGTATATCAACAGAGCATAAGCCAATATCACCGATTGATTGAGCTTTCCCTTAAAACTCCCGATAATCTTGACAAAACACCTATAGCACATACGCATATAAATCACAATGATCAAAATGCCGCCGAACAGACCTCCGTACATAAATGCATTGAGGAATACGTTATGAACACTCAGTCGGTTTGCTTCAGCAAATCCTACACGTCCACCAAATAAAAGATGGTTCAATACATAATTATATCCTTCTGTATAAAGTTGCTCACGCGAGCCGTCACTTAACTTTGCCAGTCGACCAATCTGCTGCTCGTTTATATTCAAATCTCCATAGAACAGATATGATGCTAAAGCAACCAGAATCAATAGTACCGTAAGAATTTTGTTCCTTGTATAAATAATGGCTGCATAACTCAACATAACCAGCAAAAAGGCCATTCTCTGCTGAATAATTACAGCCGAGTATAATAAGACACCAATAATCAAGATGCTTTTAATGATTTCAAACCGCTTACGAGATACATAGTATTTATAAATTCCAAACACACTCAATGTCGCTACTATGTATCCATTCAATACAGCCGATGGGAATATACCGGGACAAAATAACTGAGATTTACCCAACATCTGAACACCTCCCCCCATATTCTCAATCATTGACGCTTGCTTGACCGTCGCCGCATCATTAAAGAAATACCATATAGACCAAGAAAATGGCATATTATGATATTGCGCAATTGTCAGCAAACAGTTAGCCACACCGACATATAATAACACATCGATTATTTGATCTATGACCTTTCTACTGCTAATCTCTTTTGAGATAAGTATATAAATCAACACACAGACCATATAATTGATAATCAAACTCGTACGTCCATTGTTGCTATCACCGTTAAACAGTGTGCAAATAAAAAAGATTGCTACATAGGATAAATACAATTTTATGTCAATGTCCGAAATTCTATTTATCCTTTTATTGTTATCTTCAAAATACTTATATATCAATACCACCAAAAGTGGTAGAAACATGCCATATTGACCAATACTCATGGTCGTGCCAATCGCCGATATGGCTATTAGCACAATTAATAAAGCATTGTTGGAAGATCCGTATTTCACTTTTTCCATGAGAAACGAGATAATAGTTTTTCTTTAACTAAATTCCTTTCACCTTTATTCAATCCTACATAATAGGCCAACAGACATAATAAAACTATATTGACCGATATTGACACAAGCCAAACATTTATAATCGCACTTACACAAAAACAAACACTTAGCGATAGCGTCAAATAAATTACACATGGCTTTATCACTAATAATATGTATTGCCCGATTATAATACCCTCTTTACGAGCCAATACTATCAATGCTCCTAACAGAATCGACTCTACGCAACAGAAAATTATAAACGGAGTGTATATAGGAAAGCCACATTTAAGAAATATCCAACCCAATATAAATGTACTTATTGATATTGCGACTGTTGTCAATTGATATTCTTTCATGCGTCCGGAAGCTTTAAAAACGACATCCATCGGTTCATGAAATGAACGTATAAGTGTATAAACCATAAGTATCTGTAAAAATATACTGGAATACTCAGGTACAAAACCAAGCCAAAGATCAAGAATATGACCCGAATATATGATAATTGGCACAACCATTATTGAACATAGAATAAACAATATTTTAGAATATCGGTACATAAGATTCCAAAATTCATTATAGTCTCCCTTTACAAATAATTGCGTAGCTTGGGGACGAACCGGCATCAATGTCGTTGTCAATATGTTTGAAAGAACACCCCTAACCTGATATGCTATACCACGGGCTGCATTTGCAACAACTCCTCCAAAGACATTCAACAATAGATTTACGCCTTCATTTACCAACGAATAGCATATATTCCCGATAAGTCCCCAACCGGAGAATGCAGTCATATCCTTGATTAAGCGTTTACTGATACGAATAATTTTTACCTCCTTGAAATTATGTTTGAAATAAATTACGTTCAATAAGCACAATAATATAGGAACACACATCTGGAATACCGCATATAATCTCAATTTGTCAGAAGATGCAAAAAGAAGCAAGAAAACAAGGCCAAGCCTTAGAGCAACATCCAAAACCGACAAATACGCATAAAATTGCATATGCTCTTTAGCTACGATCATTCCAGAAAACGGAGTGTTGATTATCAAAAATCCGACTGAAATAACCGTTGTATGGAACACAAAATAAACATCAGTGCTACGATGTATCGGATATTGCATCTCATTTTCTATAAACCATATGCCAAAAACTTCTATCAAAACCACAAGTATCAACACCATAATAAATTGGATCAACAGACTTGTGCTGAACATACGCGACAATAACAAAGTATCATCTTTAGCAAGTGCAACATTGTAGTAACGCTGTGTCGCTGAATCAAAAGCTGTTCTCAATACAGCAAACATTGTTATAAGACCTGCCACAGCCTGATATATGCCATAGTCATCAACGCCAAGTTGCCTAAGAACAACACGAGATGTATAAAAAGCCAATGGTATCGTAATAATCAGCCTTATATACATAAAAATAGTGTTCTTTGCAATCCTTTTATTATCTACAGCCATTTTTAATTATCGGACAACAGCTATTAAATCGATTAGTCTATTCTTATTTATAATTTACCAATGCCAAAATTCATATTCCACTCGACTTCCTTTTATAATTTTGGAACATTTATTCAAGGCATTACAGCCACAATTTGGTTTAATATTATATTTCAGAAAAATACTGAAAAGCCTTCCCATTTTTCTAATAAAACGTCAGACAAGTATCTTAAAATCTGATCAAATATTGTGCCCCGTTTCAAATCAAATTTTTGGTTATATTAAATTTCAATAGAATCAGACAGATAAGATATGATAAAACCAATGTAATCAATAAAACTATAAATGGTATTATTACCGGATTAAAGCTGCAAAATATATCAGTTTTATAATAACACCATTTAATTATAAACTGATGCACCAGATAAACGCCCAAAAACCTCCCCACGTCCCTATTAAAACAAGCGCCTTATTATTTCTTAATTTATTACATGCTACAAACATTGATATACTGCCGGTTATACCTATTATCAATCTTAACAACACCGTTAGTAAATTTTTATATTGGAAATCATAATAGATTAATCTATACTTTATGATGCATAGAATAATCTCTAATTTTAAGGTTATCTAAAAAGATTCTACCAATTAAGGTATTATAATGATTGTATCCGATTACAATAGGCTTCATCACATTCTATCTATTTATTTCTTTATAAACTTATCGTCAGAGAGGCTTAAAAGGAATGTTTTTTTATCATGCCTGCCTTTCGAATGGAGATCATACTGTTTGTTTCGCTCATAATAATCTTCGACCGAGCAAAGGATTCTTGCGGGATTACCGGCTACAACCATCCCGGCAGGTACTGATTTTGTCACAACAGATCCCGCTGCGACTAATGCTCCATCGCCAATTGTAACTCCGGGCATTATCAACGCAGATGCACCTATATAGACATAATCACCTATAACGACTTTACCGAACACGTCAAAATCAGGATGTGTTCTACGCACTGCATTCCCGCCACCATGAGTGAATATCTGACAACTTGTAAGTTGACAGTTACTGCCGACGGTTATAAGATATGGTTCTGACGACCAATGCTTCTTACCTATAAGATTATTAGTGCCAATATTCACACCTATATGTTGTGCGTATTTCTCTGGAGAAGCAATACGTAGCCAATAAAACTGCGAAATTAGTTTAAACGGATTCATGGTCAGTTAATATAAGAAAACAACCAAGGTATTATCAGCCTATGAGATTCTTACCAATTTTTGTTTTCAATGTTAGATGAGTAAATGATAATGACAATATTATAGTCAGAGGTAAAACGCACCAGACTATAACTGTTTCAGGTATCATTTGGGGTAATGGCGTGTAGTAATAAAGTCCACGTAATATGAACTGATGATATATATATACTCCATAGCAATAACTTGAAAGCATAGTAAGTATGGCAGGAATTGAGTATTTAGGGATTATAATCATGTGTGCGACAAGATATATAATCAAAACGCCTGTAATTCCCAATGATAACTTTACAAGGTTGGTGAAACCATACTGTAATATTTTTATTAACAACAGCTCCCCTCTTCCGATCTCATTTGCCATGGAATTGTCTACCCAGGGTTCAACAATCGAATTAACAGGATACTTATAATTCCATATAAAGACACCCATATAAATGATTATAAGCAACGGTATTAATGCAAATTGAGGCTGTTTTATTTTAATATATGAGCGTTGCATTGCAAATCCTATATAAAAGAAGATAAAGAATTGAAAGGATTTGGATAGACGGAATGGCAGATTGAATCCGGGGAGTAACGAGAGACAGATTGCTATAAAGAAAACTAATCGATAGTCTATATTGAACCGTTCTACAATCCAAACTCCGCAAAAACACCAAAAAAGCATTGGTAGAAACCAAAGATGTCCTGACCCGTTTACTATGGTTGATAGAATACTTTTCCAATCGGCATTCAAATCAAAAAACAAAACATAATAAATAGTAGAAAAAAACAAACATGGGACTATCAATCTCCTTATTTTTTTCAATACCATTGAAGAAAAACTAAGAGCGTTGTTTTTTCGGAGTGAAGTATAACCCAAGAGATAGCCGGAAATGAACACAAGTCCCGGCATTCTTGCTGCTGAAATACTTTGGACTATCCATTTTGGATATGTAAGATTTACGCCTTCAATTGGGGTCCATGATCCATTGAAAGGAGCAAAAACATGAGTCCATACCAATAGAAATATAAGAGTTAGTCTTAGAACAACAACGTCCTTAAGCATCTGTTTGCCATTATATTCTGTATATAATAACGTATTTAATGCTGTATGATTTTTGACTTGTTCAATCATAATTTATGAAGGAAGCACATCCCGTCTTAATCATTAAAGAGGGGATGTGCTGTAATTTTTTACAATCTGCCGTCGATTTCGGGGCGGGGGCGGGTTGATTTGACGTCGAAGATGACGTGGAGGGGTTTGAGCACAGAGGTGATGTCGAGACCGTCGAACTCGCGGTGTGCGACGGCGGCGATGGCGGCGTCAAACTGTTGGCCTTCGGGCAGGGTGTTGACTACGGTGAGGCCGTACTCGCGCTCGACGGCGGCGGGGTTGGCCCAGGGGTCGTAGATGGTGATGTCGAGGTTATACTCTTTGAGAGCTTTGACGATATCGACGACTTTGGTGTTGCGCACGTCGGGACAGTTTTCTTTGAATGTGAAACCAAGCACGAGGATGTGGCTGCCGAGCACCTGGATGCCTTTCTTGAGCATCAACTTGATGACACGGTCGGCAACATATGCGCCCATGCCGTCGTTCATGCGGCGACCGGCGAGGATGATCTCGGGGTTGTAGCCGTAGCGCTGGGCGCATTGGGCCAGATAATAGGGATCGACGCCGATGCAGTGGCCGCCGACAAGACCGGGCTTGAAGGGCAAGAAGTTCCATTTGGTCGAGGCTGCCTCGAGCACATCGGTGGTGTCGATGCCCATGAGGGTGAATATCTTGGATAGCTCGTTGACAAAGGCGATGTTGATGTCGCGCTGGCTGTTCTCGATGACCTTGGCGGCTTCGGCGACCTTGATGGTGGGTGCGAGGTGGGTGCCGGCGGTGATCACCGACGAGTAGACCTCGTTGACGAGACGGCCGATCTCGGGGGTAGAGCCTGAGGTGACTTTTTTGATTTTCTCGACAGTGTGGAGTTTGTCGCCGGGATTGATGCGCTCGGGAGAGTAGCCGGCATAGAAGTCTTTGTTGAATTTAAGTCCGCTGACTTTTTCGACCACGGGAATGCACTCGTCTTCGGTGACACCGGGGTAGACGGTCGATTCGTAGACGACGATGTCGCCCGGAGCGATGACTTTACCGACGGTTTCGCTGGCGCCATAGAGGGGTGTGAGGTCGGGATTGTTGTTTTCGTCGACGGGAGTGGGCACGGCAACGACATAGAAGTTGCAGTCGCGAATAGCTTCGATGTCGGAGGTGCAGACCAGACCGTGATTTTTGATGGCGTCCTGAAGCAGTTCGTCGCTGACTTCGAGGGTGGCGTCATGGCCGGCCATCAGAGCCTCGCAGCGGCGGGCATTCATGTCGAAGCCGACTGTCGGATATTTTGTAGAGAATAGTCGTGCAAGCGGAAGGCCTACATAGCCGAGTCCGATGACACAGATTTTGATGTCTTTTTCCATTGCTGTTTATTTTTTATTAAAGGTTTTTCCAATACCATTCGCAGGCGTGTCTGAGGCCCTGCTGCATCGAATACTGAGGGTCGTAGCCAAGCAGACGTCGGGCTTTGTCGATCGAGGCAAGGCTATGGGGGATGTCACCGGCGCGGTTGGGGCCGTGGGTAGGTTCGACGGCGGCGATGGCGGAGTCGTAGGCCGAGAGGTATTCTTTGAGATAGCCGACAAGCTGGTTGAGCGTCGTACGCTCGCCGAATGCCGTGTTGTAGATCTGATTGACTGCCTCGGGATTGGTGGTTGTCATGGCGCGCATATTCATCTCGATGACGTTGTCAATGTATGTGAAGTCACGGCTATACTCGCCGTCACCGTTGATGTTGGGAGCTTCGTGGGCCATGAATTTCTTGACAAACAGGGGGATGACTGCGGCATAGGCTCCGTTGGGGTCTTGCCGGCGACCGAAGACGTTGAAATAACGCAGCCCTATGTACTCGATGCCGTAGGTACGGGCAAAGACATCGGCATAGAGTTCGTCGACATACTTGGTGATGGCATATGGCGAGAGTGGTCGCCCGATGACGTCTTCGACCTTGGGCAGCGAGGCGCTGTCGCCGTAGGTGCTTGACGAGGCGGCGAAGATGAAGCGGCGGACGCCGGCGTCGCGCGCGGCGATGAGCATGTTGAGAAAGCCGCCTATGTTGACATCGTTGGTTGTGGCCGGATCTTTGATCGAACGGGGCACCGAACCGAGCGCGGCCTCATGAAAGACGGTGTCGACACCGTCGACTGCCTTGCGGCATGCCTCGGCATCGCGTATGTCTCCGACCTGCATGTCAAACTGCGTGCCATAGCGCTCGATCAGGGGGATTATATTCTCCCAGTGGCCCGTGGCAAAGTTGTCGAGACAGCGCACACGGTAGCCCGACTCAAGCAGATGTTCACAGAGGTTTGAGCCGATAAAACCGGCTCCGCCTGTAACTAATACTGTTGGTTTCATATATAGTTTTTAGTTTTGGGGTATTCGTAGCGGAATTATGCCGCCGAGATAGCAGCGAGAAGTGAATCATAAACAAGGAAAGCCTTCAATCGGGCAATAGACATGTCGGCTACCATAAGGCCGGGATGCGGAGTGAGCGTGGCAAGCGCCTCGACACTCGGTCGCATAGCCGGCAGTATGCTCCAGATCATCGGCGCAAGACCAACCGCCTGTAAGTCGTCGGTTTCCACAACCGGGCGTTGCAAGCGCATGAGCCGGCTTACTTCACGGTCAAACCACTCGATAACAGCATCAAGTCGTATACTATCGGGCAAAATGGCGGCAGCCGTCAGGAGTGCAGACGCAAGCGCCGCGTCAGGTCGTCGGCGCATACATATCTCTGCGAGGCGACCAATAGCGGCATTATCATCACCTTGGATAATTGCAAGCATAAGCCGGTCGGCATCGGTCAGAGATACCGGACGACGCAATAGAGCCGCGTGGCGATCGACAAAAGGTTCGAGCCTGTCAAGATCGTAGCCATACTCAATGGCGCGCAGTTGCGCAAGTGCCCTGACACACGACGACACGTCTCGCAATGTATTATAAAGCCGACAGATATGGTCGGCGACAGCGCTTATACGGATTCCGCATAACGCGGTTTCATCGATGATTTCGCAGTTGCCGGAAATAGCGGCGCACTCTCCTCTATATTGATAAATCTGCGAAAGAGCAATTAGCCCGTCAAGCGAATCGATCTGAGCAACATCTATGCAGTCAAAACGCCTGAACGATATTGTCGCTGAAGCCACCGAATCTTGTATGTCAGATACATTCGACATCTATCGGATTGATATGGACCTTGGCACACCCAAGAGCATTGATCACAATTACAAGTTCGCTTTGTCCGTCGGCAAGGTCGACAATCTCGCCAATTAGACCGCGTAAATTACCGCGTATAACCTTGACGCTACGCCCTTTTACATAATTGTCACTAAATATTACGGGATCATCGGACCGACCGAGCATAAAGCGTAGAGCGTCCATCTGCGAGTCAGGCACGACGGCAACATGACGGTTTAGAGAACCGTCAGACCTTGCGGCGCGATCGGTCATAAAACGATTTATATACGGAAGGTTGACTATTATGCGACGACGTTCAGATTCCGTACAACGCACAAATACGATAGCTGCAAGCAAAACTCGGTCGACAGTTTTGCGACGTCCGTTTTTCCAAACCCGCAGCTCTTCTTGCGAAGCAACAAAACTTTCAAATCCCATAGCTTCAAGTTTTTGTGCCACAGATCTCTCGCGATTGTTGCCTACGATGGCTACGTACCACTTGCTACCGCTTATGCCTACGGCGTCGTCAACGCCCGAGGGCACTGCCGCAACGCTTTCAGAAAATGTTACGCCGCTCATATTAGAGTCGTTTTGCGATATAATCACAATCTCTTTATAAGAGATACTTTTTATTGGCGCAAATTTACAAAAATGTTGCGGTATCTGCAAAAATATTTGGTGGTTAAGTATTTTTCAACAGACGATTATCGAGGCAAAAAATAGGTATTATATATAGTGCTTATATGACTAAGCGATTTGCGCATCTCAATGTAATTGTCACTATTAATGAATGTTACGCGAATCACAATCTCTTATAAAGAGATTGTGATTCCACGGCCATTGAATCTCATCAAACAGCCCCAAAAAACAAAGAGCCGACTCCACGACTGGAATCGGCTCTTTGTTTTTCTTGTGTATATTTACCTAATTAACGTGAGTTCGACGAAAATTAAGTAGTTGAAAAATTGGTGGTTAGCGATAAAAGTATTAAATTTAAAGTGCTAAATTTCAAACAAATACTCTTATCACTATGCTCACCGAGGACAAAATTACTGAAATTTTTGTAATGGCAGACGAGTTCTGCAAAGTTTTTAATGCAATGCTCCGCCGCAGAGGGCTTGATGAATGCCGCAAGGACAAAAAGCGGGCATATCACCGTGACGGACGTCTTTCTCAGGCAGAAATCATCCTGATCATGATAATGTTCCACAGTCCCAATCATAAATGTCTGAAGCACTTCTATCTTAACGAGATTTGTGTCAGATACCGACATCTGTTCCCCAAGGTTGTGTCGTACAACAGATTTACTGAACTGGAGCAATCCGTGGTCGTG
>CAJTKG010000017.1 GCA_910576935.1 uncultured Muribaculaceae bacterium | reverse complement strand
TCACGTGCAATTTTAGTGATAAATGCACAATGCATAATGCAAAATTCACAATTTTTGGTGTAAAAATTGGTCTAATTAGGCAAATTAGTCAACTCATAATCAAATCATTAGTGGTTGATGCAAGGGTTAAAAACCCTTGCTCCATAACGACGGTCAGAGACCGTCGCTCCATACGCCGTGGATTCGCTCGGGAACATGGAGCGTGGGGTAAAAACGACGACTAAAGTCGTCGTTCCATGCGCCTTTGAAACATCTATTCCATACTACGGTCGGGGTTGAAGCATTAATTTTTTATTAATTCTATTCCTTCACTTTGGAGCAAAAAGCTTCTTGGACTATCTTTGCCGTATGGACAAGAACAATATCAGAATTCTGGTCGTCGATGACGAAGAAACTCTATGCGAGGGTTTACGCACTTATCTCAAGCTTGAAGGCTACACCGTCGATGCGTGTCTCAGCGCCGAAGAGGCCCTTAAACGAGACCTCACTGTCTACGATCTACTACTGCTCGACATCATGATGGACGGCATCAGCGGCACCGAGATGGCAACCATGGTCAGAAACAACGAATCGACAGCCAATCTGCCCATTATATTTCTGACGGCCAAAGACACACTCGACGATATGGTGTCGGGGCTGAAACTCGGCGCCGATGACTATATTTCGAAACCCTACGAAATCAAAAACCTGTTGGCTCGTATCGAAGCGGTGCTGCGACGCAGCTCACGACACCGCATGATGACAAAAGGCATAACCTGCGACAGGACTTCATTGACCTGCTTTATCGACGGACATACAGTGAAGATGCCACGCAAAGAATTTGAGATACTGGCATTGCTGCTCGAAAACCGTGGTCGCGTATTCACTCGCGAGGAACTTATCTCGCGAATCTGGCCCGACAAGGTCTTCGTTGTCGACAGATCTGTTGACGTACATGTGGCACGGATAAGAAGCAAGATTGCACCCTATAGCCGGCACATTGTAGCACGCACCGGATATGGCTATGGCTGGGAAGATTAGCATTTCATTCCACACGCGGGTATTTCTGACGACACTGGCTCTATGCTGGATACTCGTCGGCACAGTTATGTTTTTCCAATATTTGCGCGAAAAAGAATTCAAAAACGAACTTCTCAATGCTGAACTTCAGATATATAACAATCGCATAATCGAAGGGCTCGCCGACGGCGTCGCTATAGAGACTCTTGTGGCGGACAGTCTCGCCCCTTTCTGCCCGCTCAGGGTGACGCTGATAGACCGCGACGGCACCGTCTTCTACGACAGCAACAGCCGCACGCCGATGCCGACCGCAAACCACAATTCACGGCCCGAGGTCATCGCCGCCAGAGCCAACGGCGTAGGCCGTACCGTCGAAAGATACTCCGTGAGCGATGACGACATCTATTTCTATTCGGCCAAAGCAGGCGACAACGGCCTCGTTGTGAGATCAGCGGCCCTATATACTCACAATCTGCGTGAATTCCTGCGCGCCGACAGCAGTCTGCTGTGGTTGATGGCGTTAATGACTATGGCCATGAGCCTTGTCGCTTTTTTTGCCACACGACGAATATCACAAAGCATCAAACGTCTCAACCGTTTTGCCGAACGGGCCGAGCGCGGCGAAAGCATCTATGACGACTGCGCCTTTCCAAACAACGAGCTCGGCAACATTGCCGGCCACATCGTCAGGCTATATGTACAGCGCGACCGCGAGCACCGCGAAGCTCTGGCTCTTGAACAAGACCGCACGAGGCTGAAAAAGCAACTTACAAACAACATCAACCACGAGCTCAAAACTCCGGTGGCGTCAATGCTCGTCTGCCTCGAACTGCTACGCGACCATCCCGAATTACCCGATGCCGAAAAAGAGGAATTTATCAGACGCATCCATGATAACGCGCTACGTCTCAGCATGCTCTTAAAAGACTTATCAACGATAACACGCATAGACGAAGCGCCCGAAATGATCGAGCGGCAAGCGGTCGATCTGCGCCGCCTCATTGACACTGTCGCAGCCGACGCACAACTTCGCGGCAACGTCGACGTCAAAGTCGACGTACCGCACCTGACAATAAACGGCAATCCCGGTCTTCTCGAATCGATCTTCAGCAACCTGATCGGCAACGCCCTCGCCCACAGCGGCTGCACCGTCATAACAATCACAGCCGACACTGACGGCAATTTCACTTTCAGCGACAACGGTTCGGGACTGCCAGACGATGTATTGCCGCACATTTTCGAACGTTTCTACCGCGTTGACAGCGGACGTTCACGAGCGACAGGAGGCACAGGTCTCGGTCTCGCGATCGTGCGCAATGCCGTAGCGTTCCACGGCGGCAAGATTGAAGTCTGCAACGACAGTGGACTTAAATTTTTATTCAACTTGAGTGGCTGCCAGCCAGAAAATTCACAATAACGCAACATTTTATCCGCAATTACTTAACATCGCCTACCGAAATTTGTATTATAATTATAAGAGTATGATTTATATTTCTCATACAAGATGGATTTATTGTTTTTAGGCATTGTCATTTTTCTCTTCTTCCTCGCCGTGTTCGATCTCACGGTCGGCGTCAGCAACGACGCAGTCAATTTTCTGACATCGGCAGTCGGCTCCAAGGCCGCACCATTCAAACACATAATAGCGGTCGCCGCCATGGGTGTCTTTATCGGCGCGGCCATGAGCAACGGCATGATGGATATAGCCCGTCACGGCATCTTCCGGCCTGAAAACCTATCGTTCTATGACGTCATAGCAATTTTCATGGCCGTCATGGTAACCGATATCATTCTGCTCGATATATTCAACTCATTGGGCATGCCGACATCGACAACAGTGTCAATGGTTTTCGAACTGCTCGGGGCCACATTTGTCGTCGCATTATTCAAAATAGCCGAACCGGGTAGCGCACTCGGACTCGGCGATCTGCTCAACACCGAGAAAGCACTTTCGGTCATACTCGGCATATTTCTCTCGGTGGCGATAGCCTTTGTCTTCGGCACTATCGTGCAGTTTATCACCCGTCTGATATTTACATTCGAATACCGCAGTCGCATGAAATGGAAAGCAGGCATATTCGGGGGCGTGGCCTGCACGGCTATAATCTACTTCATGCTCATCAAAGGCATAAAAGATCTTACAATAATGACTCCGGAGCTTAAAGAATGGATCGACACCAACACAGTCTTGATAATAGGAGTCTCATTTGCATCATTTACCATCATAATGCAGACCCTGCATTTTTTAAAAGTCAACGTACTTAAAGCAGTGGTATTACTTGGTACATTCGCTTTGGCCATGGCATTTGCGGGCAACGACCTCGTCAACTTCATCGGCGTCCCGCTGACATCGCTCGCCTCTTATCAGGACTACGCCGGTTCGGGTGGAGGCAATCCTCACGGATTCATGATGACAAGCCTTAACGGCCCGGCTTCGACACCGTTCTACTTTCTTATCGGAGCAGGCATGATCATGGTCGTCGCCCTCGCGTCGTCGAAGAAATCACGGCAGGTCACACAGACCACGGTCGGCCTAAGCTCAAGCGGCAGCGGCGATGAACTATTCGGCTCGTCACGTCTGGGGCGCGCCCTCGTGCGAAGTTCCCTGTCGGTATTCAACGCCATAAGCCGTCACACACCCGAAAGTGTCAAACGCTTTATCGGCCGCCGCATGGACACGACCTCCGCATCGCCTGAAGACGGTGCAGCCTTCGACCTGGTCAGAGCATCGGTCAACCTGATGCTTGCCGGTGTACTCATCGCGTGGGGCACATCGATGAAACTGCCGCTGTCAACGACATTCGTCACCTTCATGGTTGCCATGGGCACATCTCTGGCCGACCGCGCATGGGGCCGCGAGAGCGCCGTATTCCGCATTACAGGCGTCATCTCTGTCATAGGCGGATGGTTTATAACTGCGGGAGTGGCATTTATCGGCGCCGGAATCATAGTCTGCATCATGCACCTCGGCGGTATACCGCTGATGATTGCCGGCGGTTTGATAGCATTGGGACTGCTCGTGCGAAGCAATATCAGATTCCGTAAAAAATCACGTGAAAAAGCCGGTGACACTCTATTCCAGACCATATTATCGACAGACTCGCCCGACAAGGTCTGGCCTCTGCTGATAATCTATATCAACGAGAAACAGGAGATGTTCCTTAATTTCGCCATAGACACTTACAAGACAGTTTCCGAAGGTTTTATCAATGATAACATCAAACAGCTGTCACGTGCCGAACGCCAGCTTGTCACCGAAAAAGACGTCTTGAAATCGCAACGTCGCAAACTGACACTCTGTCTGCGCCGCGCCACACCCGCCGTGGCCATCGAAAAAAGCACATGGTTTCATCTGAGCAACAGCATGGCGATGTCTATGACATATAACTTAAGGCGCATCAATGAAGTGTGCAAGGAGCATGTCGACAATAACTTCCGCAGCCTACCCGAACAGTTCCACAGTACCTACAGACATGTTTCCGACGAAATCATCTCTGTCCTGACCGACGCCGTAGACGCTGTAAAGATGAACGATCCCAGAGTCATAGACAGCCTCCGCATCCGATGCGATACAATCAAGAACGAACTTACCGAGGCAACCCGCGATGTCTACGGATATCTTCGCGCAGGCGACGTCGACAACATGACAGTCGGGTATGTCTATCTCAACATGCTTCAGGAAAGCCAGGAATTTGTAACTTCGCTGCGCAAGCTGCTACGGGCATCGGGCAAGCTCAATCTCAAGCCGTCGACTTACCGCAGCTTCACCCACGTCTCTATTTGACCATATCCCGGAGATACTCGGCATTCCCGGAAACGAGCAGCAGCACATCACCGATATAGAGCCGGGTATTTCCTTTAGGCACTATATATGTCTCACCTCGTTTGACAAGTATGACAAGCGTCTCGGGCGGCAACGATATCTCGCTAAGTGTCGATCCTTCGGTCAACAGTTCAGGAGTCACAACTTGCTCGCGTGAGGCTGCCGTGACCTCTTCTGGCAATTCGAATCCCGAGAAATGGCGCTGTTCGACGTCTTCGGTCAACCCGAGCCACCGCGCCATGCGTGTAACAGTGGTGCCTTGAATCAATAGCGACAGAATAGTGATGAAAAACACTATGTTGAACATGAAACGGGCATGTACGACCTCGGGCGACATGAGCGCATAGGTGGCAAAGATAATCGGCACGGCGCCGCGAAGGCCCACCCAACCTATATAAGTCTTTGCCTTGAATGTATAACGCCTGAAAGGCGCGAGGCATAGATAGACCGCCGCCGGACGCGCAATGAAAATCATAAAGACTCCGAGCATTATGCCCGGCACGGCGATATGCAAAAGCTCGTGAGGATTGACGAGCAGACCGAGCGTAAGGAACATAACGATCTGGACGAGCCATGAAAAACCACCGAAGAATGTTGCTATCGTGCGTTTGAGCACGATTTTGTTATTGCCGACGACCACACCCGCTATATACACGGCCAGATAACTGTTGCCTCCGACCATATCGGTCAACGTGAACGCGAAGAAACAACATGCTATCACCAACACCGGATAAAGGAACTCGTTGTTGGCACGGATACGGTTGACAAGTCTGACGGTGAGATAGCCGATGATGATGCCAGCAATCGCGCCAACTCCAAGCTGCATAACGAGACGCCCGATTGTCTCGAGTATCATGCCGCCGGTGATGTCAGCACCTTCTTCTATCGTTGATATAAGCAAAATGACCAGCAGATAGGCAATCGGATCATTAGAGCCGCTCTCAAGCTCTAACGTCGGTTTCAACCTCTGTTTCAACCCTACCCCGGACGAATTCAATATAGAAAACACCGATGCCGAATCTGTCGAAGACATAATGGCCGCCAACAGTAAAGATTCAGACCAACCGAAAGCATGATCAGGCAGCATCAGCCTCATCATCTCATGGATGAATACACCCATCAGCGCTGTCGTAATAAGCACTCCCACCGTAGCCAGAACAACACCCGGCCCGAGCACAGGCTTGATCTGACCGTAGCTTGTATCAAGACCGCCCGAGAACAGGATTATGCACAGCGATACCATGCCTATGAATTCTGCTGTCGCCGCACTGTCAAACCGGATCCCGAACCCATCCACACCGGCAAGCATGCCGATGCCGAGAAATGCGAGAAGTGCCGGCATACCGTAGCGACTGCCGGCCTTGCCTGCCAAAACACTGAACATCAATAACACGGCTGAAACAAGCATTATATTACCCGGGGTTATTTCCATATAATTCCATTATGTTAAGATTGCTTTACAAATTTACAAATTAGTTGTTGTCTGTCAAAATATGTCAAACAATAAAGTGAACTTATTGGTTTTATTACAAAACGATTATTAAAAATCATCACCGGTATGCGACAGATCATAAACCACTTCACAGATGACGATCTATATAAATTCACCATGTGCTGCGCTGTCATCGACAATTATCCCCGCACACAGGTCAAATATAAATTCACTGACCGCAACAATACAATCTACCCTCCCGGTTTTGCCGACGAACTCAGACGACAGGTCGCCATGCTCGAAAGCATCGTCATCACCGACGAAGAGATAGCGTTCATGCGTCGTCGCTGCAGCTACATACCTTCATGGTTCTATCGTTTTCTCAAAGGCTTCCGCTATGACAGACATTCAGTGACAATAAATCAAGACGACGAAGGGCATCTCAATGTCGGCTTCGAAGGGGCGTGGTGTGACACCATACTGCTTGAAGTCAAAGTGCTCGCCATTATCTCGGAACTTTATTATATGATGACGGGACAGACCGGGCAACTCGACTACGACAGATATTACAGTCATACATACGACAAAGGGCTGCGGCTCATCGATGCCGGATGTGTCTTCAGCGATTTCGGCACGCGCCGTCGGGCATCATTCAAGGCTCAGGATACCGTTGTCAGAGCCATGACCGACTGCCGGAAAGCCATCGACGCCCCGGGTAAATTCATAGGCACGAGCAACGTATACTTTGCAATGAAATACGACCTGACTCCCGTAGGTACAATGGCTCACGAACTCATATGTGCCATAGCCGGCATGTACGGACCTCAGATGGCCAACTATCTGGCGATGAAAGTCTGGGCCACGACCTATCGCGGGGCTCTCGGCACATTCCTGTATGACACCTACGGCTGGCGCATCTTCAGCCTCAACTTTTCTGAAGATTACGCCAATATGTTCAAGGGGCTGCGTGTCGACAGCGGTGACAACCGCGAACAACTCGACCTTATCGTAAAAAAATACCGGTCACTCAACATCGATCCGTCGACAAAACAGATTGTATTCAGCAACGGGCTCACCACCGACGAAGCCATCGCGCTGCAACAATATGCCTCCGGCCGATGTATTCCATCATTCGGCATAGGCACACATTTCACCAACGACTTTCCCGGTATCAAGCCCATGAATATCGTCATCAAACTATTGGCCGTCAAAATCACCGAGTCGTGGCCTTTCTATTGCGACACCTGCAAACTCAGCGAAGACCGGGGTAAATACAGCGGCGACGAGGCCACCGTCAGACGTTTTATAGAAGCCCTGCATTCAGATCTCTAAACTATAGACATTTAAGCCATGAGCGCCATATTTTCATCATCTCATACCGTAAACAAAAGCGGCAACTACCTTCTCGGCTTCGCCAACCTCATCGTGCTTATACTCTCGGTGATGCTCATCGTATGGATTTCATTAGACACATTCAAGCGTGTCAACGTTCTTGAAAATCACGCATACATGACCTTCCAGTTCTGGGTATGCGTTTTCTTCATTCTCGACTTTTTTATCGGCCTGTATTATACCGAAAACCGATGGCGGTTTTTCCGTCATCGTATCGTCTTTTTGCTGCTGTCGATACCATATCTGAATATAATCAATCTGATGGATATAAAACTGAGCTACGACGCCCTCTATTTCGTGCGTTTCATACCTCTGGCGCGCGGAGCTCTGGCCCTGTCGATTGTCATCGGCTACCTGTCGTCAAACGCCGTCACCAGTCTTTTCATGAGCTATCTCTCGATAATGATACTCGTAGGTTATTTCTGTTCGCTCATTTTCTATCAGCGCGAAGCCGGCGTCAACCCGCAGGTCAACACTTACTGGACAGCCCTCTGGTGGTCGGCGATGAACATGTCGACCGTCGGCTGTGATATATCACCTGTGACTGTCGCCGGCAAAATCGTCGCCGTCGTGCTGCCGGTATCGGGCATGGTCATCTTCCCCCTGTTTACGGTCTACCTCACCGACTATGTGACGCGTGCCATGAAAAAAACAAAAGAAGATGCCCCGACCGATATCTGACGGCAGTTATGTCACTCTATAGCAATCCGGTCTCCGTCAAGAGGCACATAGACCGCGCCTGCATAATACTCCTTTGCCTCCTCTCTGTATAATGTTTCGCGACGATCAACATCTCGGTCCTCGCAATGATAAAGCAGCAGATTGCCTATATGGCAGCCGGCTGCAACAGCGGCGACATCTCTGACCGTATAATGATGTTTTTCATAAGGCTTGAATATCTCGCGGTCGGCATAACTGCAGAACGCTCCGCACATCAGCCAGTCGGCACCATCGGCCTCGGTCTTGTTACGCTCTGTGAGCGATTCGTCGCCGAGACAGACTATCGAGGTGCCCGATCCGAACGTCATCCTGAACCCCGTCTGCCGCACCCCTTCAGAACGGCAATCAAAAAAGCGCACTTCGGCGCCGGGCAGATTTATATGCGACTCTTCGTCAGCATTGTGATAAACGACGAGCCGGGCTATCATATCGTAATGCGACTCAAGCAAAGTAAGACGGCATATAGTGTCGATGGCCCGTATGACATCGCTGTTGCCGTAGATATTAAGGCGCCCCTCAAATCCGATACCACGCGCCATGTTGATGACACTGCGTATAACCCATACAACGCCAAGTATATGATCGGTATGTGTATGGGTGATAAATAGATGACGTATGTCATTTATCCGCAAGGCGGCGAGACGCAGACGGTCGAGGACTCCGTTGCCGCCTCCCGTGTCGACCATCCAAGCAAATTCAGATGTCTGTATCACGAAGCAGGTATTATAACTACGGCATGGAAAGGCGCTCCCCGTTCCAAGCATTATCAATTCGGCACTCATATAGCAATTCAGTATCTTTTTATGCAAAATTAGTCAATTTCAGCCATAATCTCAGACTGTCAATACTATGTTTATACACACATATAATTAAAGCCCGACAATAGTGTTAATTTTGTTACATATATGTTACCCAGACCACAATGTAACACTATATCACATATATTGTAACAATTGTGTAACAGAAGTGTTTGTTTTTAATATGCTATGTATTAGCCTATTGAATGGCGTAAATAGGAATTTTTACCCAATTAACATATATTAACTCAAAAATACTTGACAAAGCTGAATTCTTAGTAATTTTGAATCGTCATCACAAAACACCGACACCAAAACAAAGCAAAAAACCGAATAAAACATAACTTAAAAATCAACTGATATGGGAACCTCGAAATTTCAAGACAATCTGATGAATCTGCAGAGCAACATGCTCAATTTCGCATACATGCTCACGTCAAACCGCGACGACGCCTACGACCTGCTTCAGGACACGACGCTGAAAGTTCTCGACAACGAAAGCAAATATGCCGAGAACACGAACTTCAAGGGTTGGGTGTTCACGATCATGCGCAACATCTTCATCAACAACTACCGCCGTAACGCCCGTGCCGCCACGATGATAGACACCACCGACAATCTCTATCATCTCAACCTGTCGCAGGACTCCGGCCTCGAGTCGCCCGAAGACTCTTACGGTGCAAGCGAGATCGGCGCCGCCATCGAATCGTTCTCAGACGAATACCGCATACCCTTCTCGATGCACGTTGCCGGTTACAAATACAATGAGATCGCCGAGCACATGAATCTTCCTCTCGGCACTGTCAAGAGCCGCATCTTCTTCGCCCGCAAGAAACTCCAGGAGCAGTTTGCCGACTATCGCTAAACGGCCGTCCCCATAAAGAACACATATCAGTAAGGTTTAAGACAACCTCCTCCTCATTACTCCCAAGGACTTAGCCAAAATCAAGAATAAAACACACATAGAGAGATTATCATACATAATATTTCGACACGAGCCTGCGTTGACCGCGCGGGCTCTCTTTTTTGTTGGGATAATGAGGTTTGGAGCAGAAAAGTGCAAAAAGAATCTACAAAGTTTTGCCACGTTAATAATTATGCTTAAATTTGCAGGCCATTACTCAATTTCACGCCTTACCAGCGGGAAACATCAACCGATAAAACAAAACTCAGATACAAAATGAAAAAAGATCTTCATCCCTCAAATTATCGCGAAGTAGTTTTCAAAGACATGTCTAACGACGAAATCTTTATCACACGTTCGACTGTCGCATCTAAAGAAACTATCGAAATCGACGGCAAAGAGTATCCTCTGGTCAAGCTTGAAATCACCAGCTCATCTCACCCCTTCTTCACCGGCAAACAGAAACTCGTCGACACCGCCGGTCGCGTAGACAAGTTCATGAGCCGTTACGGCAACCGCCTCAAAAAATAATTCGAGGACTAAAAGCGACTTTTCAAACATAACATGCGTCGGCTCCTATATCGGGCCGACGTTTTGTTTTTTTACTTTTGCCCGCAAAGTGTGAATGGAGATAAAAATCAAAAACATGGTCTGCCGCCATTGCGTCGCCGCTGTAACAGATGCATTGCGCAACCTCGCTCTTGACGTAAAGGAGGTGACTCTCGGCCGCGCTGTCATCGGTGAAGACAATATTGACAGCCAGACACTCGACAAACTCGACAGCGTGTTGCACGAGCTCGGATTCGAGCGCATAACCGATTACGACGACGAAATCATCGACATCATAAAACACACCATCAACCGGCACATCGCCGAGGGCGACAATTGCCATTTCAATCTATCGGCCTGTATAGAGAAGAACCTTCCTGTAAGCTACGATACCGCAAGCCGCATATTCTCGCAAAACGAAGGGCGCACCATCGAAAAATACTATAATGCCTGTAAGATCGAGAAAGTCAAGGAATTGCTCGGCTACGGCACCATGACCTTAGGTGAGATCGCCCACGAGACAGGATATTCAAGCACATCGCACCTGTCGCGCCGGTTCAAGGAAGTCACCGGTATGACACCAACCGAATATCTCAAAAGCGGCATCAGACGCAAGGGCATAAACGAGGTCTGACCGAAATTATACAACACCGCACCGGAAAGGTGTAACGCCGGCATCACTGCGATCAGGTAATTTTGCATCGTAAAAAGATGAATAATATTACATCAGAATATCTATGAGCGTTACACAATTTTTCAACTCACTCCTCGCCATACTCAACGAGATGTCGCCCTACATACTGCTGGGTTTCATCATCGCGGGCTTTCTCCACGTCTTCATAAGACCTGAAGCCATGAGCCGACATCTTGCCGGCCGCGGCTGGGGGCCTGTCGTCAGGGCTGCCCTCTACGGCATTCCCCTGCCCCTCTGTTCATGCGGTGTGTTGCCTACAGCCGTGTCACTGCGCCGCCGCGGAGCCTCCAAGGGGGCTACAACCTCATTTCTCATCGCCACACCGCAGACAGGGGTCGACTCGATTGCTGCGACATATTCGCTTTTGGGACTACCGTTTGCCATACTGCGCCCCGTGGCCGCGCTTGTCGGCGCCGCTTTCGGAGGCCGCGCCGTCGATTTAGCTTCGAAAGATGATAGAGACTGTGACAGCTGCCACATCGACGATGCCGACATTGTAAAAAAGCGTTCTTTAGCCGCGAAAGTTTTCGAAGCCATGCGTTACGGCCTTGTCGATATGGTCGGCAACGTCGGCAAATGGCTCGTGATCGGTCTGATAGTGGCCGCCATAATAACAGTCTTCGTGCCCGACGAACTGTTGCTGTCGCTCAACCGCTACCCCGTCGTCGCCATGCTTGTCATGGTCGCGATAGCTGTGCCTATGTATATCTGCGCCACCGGCTCTATTCCAATCGCTTTGTCTCTGATGCTAAAAGGCCTCTCACCCGGCACAGCTTTCGTGCTACTGATGGCCGGCCCTGCTGCCAACTTCGCGTCTGTCATAATCCTCTCACGCACACAAGGCAAACGTGCCACGATAATCTATCTCGCGTCGGTGATTGTTACCGCCCTATGCTTCGGTTTGTTGATAGACTACCTTCTGCCGCGCGACTGGTTTATGCCATCTGCCGCCGGCATCTCGGCGCATTGCCACGACACGGCATTTTCAGTCTTCGAAACCGGCTGCAGCGTCATACTCGTCGCTCTGCTCGTCTATACGTCAATCAAGACTTATCTGAATAACAAAAAACAAACAACCACAACCATGACAAAAGAATATCACATCAAAGGCATGTCGTGCGGCCACTGCAAAGCCACAGTAGAAAAACATATAGCCGCCATTCCATCCGTGACATCTGTCACAGTCGATCTCGCCAAAGGCATAGCCTATGTCGAAGGCTCGGCCACCGACGCCGACATCGTCAAAGCCGTAGAGCTCGCCGGCTTCGAAATGGGCGAATGAACGGGTTTTAACACTCGCATCACCCCACAATTCATTAATTTTATGAGACCTAAAGCCCTCACTCCATATCTTGTTACAAAATTGTGATGCAACAGATACACCGAGTGAGGGTTTCTTAAATATATATGCTTTTAGATCAGAAATCAAAGCCCAGCCGTAAAGTAAATCCGGCCAATGCCTTATGCTCGACTCGCGGGTTTTGCATCTGATAGCCGCCGTCGGGTTCGGGATTGGCCCAGCCGCCGTCTGAATAGTCATAGGCCTTGTAGCACTGCAAAGTCATGCCGACGGCAAAATTTATCCCTACCTTCCGCCCCCAATTGAAACGGTAGCCCACCATGGGCTGTAGTCTGAAACCGCCGTCGTTACATATTGCCCAGCCGCTACGCAAGTCGGCAAAGGGCGTGAAGCGACCAAACTTGAGGTCGGTTCTTACATCGACGAATACAGGCAGATAAACCGATGATGCGGTGGCATTGTTTGCGATCTCAAAGCCCGCACCCACAAATAGTTCGGGGATAATCTGACAGCCATGTACGGTCGAGAGTCCATAGTGGTTGGCGGTGACTTTCCAATCTTTGCCGATTGATTCAGAGAAAGTCGACCACGCGAAGTCGATGAAGCCCCGATAGCCGCGTGAAGGCTGCCGCGCCGATAGTGTCAAAGAGAGGAAGATGACGCCAATAATGGTTAGTGCAAGTTTTTTCATTTCTTCGATTTTTGTAGATTATTGATTGTTTCCATAATAAAATCATTCAGATCGATGGTATGTGTAGTTCGGGCCCGGGCCGCAACTACTCCGGCTCCTGTCGAGACGTTACTGTTGGCGATAATGGCATCGGCAAAACCGATGTCGCTCATCGAACCTGTAAATCCGTTATCGACATGCCAATCATAGATAAGCCAATCATAGTATGACTTGGATATGTTATCGACCGAGACGACAACCGTCGGATGCAGACGCGCTTCAAGTTCATCAGGTGACATATATCCCGTCCATATATAATATATGCAATCATCATAGCGCGCCTTGAGCTTATAATTTTTGCCGGCGAAACGACGGTCTGAAAACACACTGAAGCCCCATGCGTCACTGCCCATAATGGACTCGAATGTGCTGATGTGCTCGGAGAACAGCGGCTCGGCATCGTAGTTGAGATTCCCCAAGCTGAAATTAAGGCCTGTCTCCGGCTCAATTTCATCGTCAAGGAAACCGCTTGCCCAATCAAAGACAAAGTAATTGTCAGCCGGGTCGACATCAGAGATATCAAGAATGACATTAAGCCTGAATCTCAAATCAATAGCATAGCTACCATCCTCATTGTCAGAAAACCATACGTTGGTTAGATCAATCTCGGGTATGACCTTGTCCAAGACAGGCACCTGAGGCACGGTCACCTTGGCCATAGCTTCTCCATATCGGTCAGAGCGAGCCTTAAATTCGAGTCTGTCACCGATGCGAGGCAAATAGTTCGAGATATAAGCAAAACGACTGTTATTGCCGGATGACTCATCGGGCTCAACAGTTTCGCCATAGACAAGACACTCGACAAATTTACCGTCGACATAGAGCTCAACGTCGGCATCACCGACTGTCGGGTCGACCACCGGTTTTGAGTAGCGCCAGGTATGGGTAACAGACAGGGCCACAGGCTCGCCTGCTGTAATCATAGCGTTGAGACACAACACAGAGCCTTCACCAGACTCAGGTTCGAAATCCTCCATGCATGAACCGAAGACAGCTATCGTTACGAGCGAGATAAAAATTCGTTTCAAAATATCCATGTGTATGATATTGAAGGGATTATCGGCAATAGTTTTACTTGTTGAAATACGCGCCTGCCGTTGTTTTTCTCGTGGCGGCGCACGGCCACGACATTCATATTGCAATAAGCATTGAAGAAACTGAATGTCCAGTATCCCCGCGCCGTGTGTCTGACGAATCCGAGATCGAGGCGGTGATAAAACGGCATACGATAATTGTAAAGATCCGTCACCAGTGGCACATCATCATTATAACCATCGAAGTCGGGGCCTTGCCATACTTCGGTAGGAAGAGTGATACGATTGCCGCTCATGCCGGTCCAGGCTGCGTTTATCTCCCATCTGTCGTCGATTCGCCAGTTTAACACTACATTGATTTTGTGGCGGTTGTCAAAACGAACGGGAAATCTACGGCCTCCGTTGCGTCTGTCAAAAATGCGGTCGGCCCACATCAGCGAGTAAGCGATATGACCGCTAAACGCACCGATCTCTTTGGCGATTCTGAAATCCAAACCTTTAGAACTACCCTTACCTGTGGTGAGACCGTTATACCAGTTCATGTCGGGAGATATCAGATAATAGTCATCACTATAGTCGATGAGATTATGAAGCCATTTGTAATATGCCTCGGCCATCAGAGAGAAACGTCCGCCTATAAGCCAATATAACCCGGCTGCGATTTTGTCACTCGTCTGTGGTTTGAACGAACCCGTCACCGGCACCCATCTGTCTGTAGGTAAAGATATATAGCTTTGTGTCAGTTGATGAACATACTGTGTCGCTCTCGAATATGACAGTTTTGCCGATATGTTGCCGGCGACATTGTAACGCAATGACAGACGCGGCGATATGCCGGTGCTGACACGGCGGTCAGCGCCGAAAAGGCTAAAATGCACCCCTCCGTTGAGACGAAACCCGCGACCGATTTTCCAGTCGTCGCCGATATATGCGTTGACCTCATTGGCCCTGAACGTATAGACACTATCTGTTGCCGACGACTCGTAAAGATCGGTCACGATACGGCGTTTGCTCCGTGCCGGAAGGAAAGAGTGGAGAGTATAACCCAGACCGAAAGTTATATGATGGTCTGAAACCGGATGCCAATCGAAGTCACCTTTGAGAATCAGGTCATTGATGTTATTATTGTAATCCTTAATGTCGCGTGTGAACTCGGTGATTTCCCCGTCTTGCCGATAATCATAATACCAATCATGTTTCATCGTAGACGCATAACGCGTATATGCGGCATTGAATTCACCGAAAATCTTCGGCGAGAAAACATAGTGCCAACCCGCCGAGGCCACGAAATTGCCCCAGCGCATATCAACACGTTCTTTGTCGTAGCTGTACGTTGTCTCGGACAAAGCCGACTCCGAGCCGGTCTTGAGTACGTCTTCGCCATAATAAAGCATAAGCGACGCACGCGAGCGCTGAGAGAAATGATGTGTCACCTTGGCGTTGAGATCACTGAAAGCATAACGGAATCTGATCTTTTCATCGCTGTCAATATTGACAAGCGCAAGAACGGGTATCGAAACCAGATCATACCACGATCGCCTGAGCGCAAGCGAGTATGACGTTTGTCCTCGTTTTATCGGACCGTCAATATTAAAAGCGCCTGACGTCAGACCAAGTTTCACCGAACCGTGATGTGACTCAAGCGAACCGTCTTTAGTGTGAACATCGACAAACGACGACAATCGCCCGTCATAACGCGCCGGAAATGATGATTTATAAAAATCGACATTCTTGACCGCCTCCGTATTAAAGGCCGAGAATAAGCCGCCGAAGTGATTTACCTGATATAAAGGTATATTGTCAAGCATATAAAGATTCTCATCAGAATTGCCCCCGTGGACATACATCCCGGCGAAACCTTCGACGCCGGCCGATACGCCGGGTTGAAGCTGAAGTGATTTGATTATGTCGGCCTCACCGAAAACAACGGGTGTATTTTTTATAGATGCGGTCGAAAGATTATAGCTGCCGACATCTGTGCCTTCTATTGCGAGAGCGTCGTTTACCGAACCTATGACAACAAGCTCGTCGAGCTCGGTCGACGAGCCGAGTTCAAAATTGAGAGTGAGATCATGCGTCAGATTGATCTCATCGGTTGTCAGAGACTTAAGACCCGGATATGAGGCCGTCACAGTAGTCTCCGCCGCATTGACGGTAAGAGAGTAAAAACCGCCGGCATTGGATGTCGCAGCCGCTCCCGAGGCATTGTCTCTGACGACTGCGCCGATGACAGGTTCGCGCGAGCCGCTTTCAACGACAAAGCCGCTTAGCGTGACAGTCTGACGCCGTTGCCTTCTGCTTCGCATCAGCACGACATTGTTTCCTGTTATCCTATACTCGATGCCCGCGCCATCAAACATCAGGTCAAGTACCTCCTCGAACGGACGGTCTTTGACGTCGATACTCACTTCGATACCCCGCAGCAAATCAGCCGAATAAATAAAATTCATATCTGTCTGCGCCATAATGCGGGCAAATACCGTCGCTGCATCGGCCTTCACCGCCCTGACTGTCACATTTGCCGCAGCGACAGCCTCACAAGAGATTATCACTGCGGCGACAGCCATGATTCTTAACATTCTATTCATCGTTCGACAATCAAATTAATATCGAGCAATTCGTTTATTGTCTCAATGAGGCTATAGACATCGCCTTCATAGCTCAAAGTCAACCGATAATCGCCCTCGGGACGATTAGCAACGGTGACACTGTAAACGCGCTCGATCTCGGCAATGACATCAACCTAGTCGGCGTCAGCAAACTCAATTTTTCTAACATCGCCCTTTTGCGCGGGAGACGCCGTCAGCTCGATCACAGCAGGTTTATCAGCCTTAGGATTCTCAGAGAACTGCGGCATCACGAATGTCAGCACACATGCCGATACTGTCAGTACCGTGCCGGCTATCACAGCCGCAGCCACGCGTCGGCTGAGTCCGAAAACACCTCGTCCGCCAATGCCGAGCCGCCGCCAGGCACGCCGCTCCGAAAACGCATCGCGACGATAATTACATGCCACAAATCGTGTCGAATCTTCAAAATCGTTCTTACTTGTCATATCAAATGTGATGATGTTTTACCCCTATGACACCCCGACTCGCAAAAACCCCTATCCGTAAAGCTGATTTTTTTCGAAAAAATCACAAAAACGGCAAGAAAAATACTTTACGACCAACAACAGGCGCGAGCGCGTCACGCAACTGCCTGTATGCCTTTGTCATCTGATTTTCCACTGTCTTAACCGAGATGCCGAGTTCTTCGGCAATCTCGCTGTTAGAATAGCCGTCGCGTTTGCTCATCAGAAACACTTCACGGCATCGCTCGGGCAGAGCGTCGACAGCTCGCCATAAAGCCGCATCGCGTTCGGCGGTCGAAATTATCTCGCGCTGATGTCATCAGACATTTCACCGAGACTTTGCTCTCGAAAACCGGCATGCAAACGTCTCACAACCTCATTATGTACCGACCGGTACATATACGACTTAATATCGGCTACGGCGCCCCCCTGCGACAGCAACTGCCACACGCGCGCAAAAGCCTCCTGCACGGCATCTTCGGCATCCTCTGTGTCGCCACATAGACGCAAAGCATACATCGACAAAGGCAGATAGAGGCGTTTGAACCATATTTCAAACTCACGGCTTGTCATCACCCCGCAAAGTTACAACATTACTACCACCCGACAAAAAACAACCGCCGGCATATGAAATAACGGCAAGACACACAAATTAAGGAAAACTGCCTTTTTCCATAATTTGGCATGTTTTTTTGATTTTTAAAACCGCGAATATCGTTAAACCAACAATTCTGATTAACTTTGCGCATAATAAACCAATTTCTATGGACAGACACGTCGACAGACTCTACGGTCTCATCGGTTATCCGTTGGGACATTCATTTTCCCGCGATTTTTTCAACCGCAAGTTTGAAGCTGAAAATATCGACGCCGCTTATGTCAACTTCGAGATCCCTGAAATCGAGCATTTCACCGATATCATCAGAGATTATCCGTCGTTGCGTGGCCTGAATGTCACCATCCCATACAAAGAGCAAGTAATACATTATCTTGACGAACTTGACGACGATGCGGCAAAAATCGGTGCGGTCAACGTCATCAAATTCATTCGCAACGGCGATAAACTGACGCTCAAGGGCTATAATTCAGACGTCATCGGCTTCAGAGACTCTATTGAGCCGATACTGCCG
The DNA here is from genome assembly GCA_910576935.1 of uncultured Muribaculaceae bacterium. GTDB lineage: Bacteria > Bacteroidota > Bacteroidia > Bacteroidales > Muribaculaceae > CAG-873. The sequence goes on along the minus strand of CAJTKG010000017.1, from coordinate 35,632 downwards.
GCCGGCCAACATCTCAGGGCACTCGTACTGGGGACCGGCGGAGCATCACGCGCCGTTGTACACGCTCTCTCACAACTCGGCATCGAATCGACTCTTGTCTCACGCAGCAGCCGCACAGGTGTAATAACTTACACCGACCTCACGCCTGAAGTCATGGCCTCGCATCTGATTGTCGTCAACACCACCCCCCTCGGCATGTATCCCCACGTAGACAAATGTCCCGACATTCCTTATGAACTACTGACACCCGAACATCTCTGCTACGATCTGCTCTACAATCCTGACATAACTCTGTTTATGCGCAAAGCGCGACAAAACGGCGCACACGTCAAAAACGGCCTTGAAATGCTACTTCTGCAAGCTTTCGCCGCATGGAACATCTGGCAGAAACCGATCTTCTGAATATCTGAACAGTATTACCAATAAAATAATATGACACAAGCAGCCAAACTGATCTACATTCTGATTATCGCGCTCATCGTGTTCCCATTCGATCATTGGGGACTGCCGACAATCTCCGCCCCGGTAGCTTTGCTCGCCGGGTTGATTTTTGCTTTCATTTTCAAAAATCCCTATCCTAAATTCAATAAAAAAACATCGAAATATCTGCTTCAGGCTTCAGTGGTCTGCCTCGGTTTCAAGATGAACATCGAGGAGTCTCTTAAATCAGGCTCTGAAGGCATGATGTTTACAGTTGTCTCTGTCGTAGGCGTAATGGCCCTTGGCGTAATGGTCGGCTATTGGCTGAGTATCAACCGCAAGACTTCGTACCTCATATCATCCGGCACAGCAATCTGCGGCGGCAGCGCCATAGCCGCCGTCGGACCGGTGCTCAAAGCAAACGAGAACGAGATGGCCGTATCGTTAGGGGTCATCTTCATTCTCAACGCAATAGCCCTGTTTATCTTCCCGCCCATCGGTCATCTGCTCGACATGACACAACAGCAGTTCGGTACATGGGCAGCCATTGCTATCCACGACACATCGTCGGTCGTCGGCGCCGGTCTGGCATACGGACCCGAGGCTCTCGATATCGCCACACTCATCAAACTCACCCGCGCCCTCTGGATTATCCCGTTGGCTCTCGCCACAATGTTTATTTTCAGAGAGAAAGGCAGCAAGATTTCCATACCGTGGTTTATTTTCCTTTTTATCCTCGCCATGGTCATAAACACTTATATCGCGCTGCCCGAAGTTCTCACCGGTGTACTTGTGTGGATCGCCATGCGCGGTATGGTGGTGACGCTGTTTCTCATCGGCGCATCACTGTCGCTCGCCACTGTCAAACAGGTAGGTGTCCGTCCCCTGTTGCTTGCCGTCATCCTATGGATAGCCATAGGCGTGAGCAGCCTTGCTGTCACAATGCTGACCATCTGAAATTCATAAGGCGTAAACGGTGAAAGCGCCATACTCATACATTCCTGCCGTCCCTGTCGCCATCGGCTTCGGGGACGGCATTCTGTTTGGGATGGAAGGCGCCGGTCTATGGTGCGCCGTCATTTCAACCATAGCGGCCATAGCACTGTTTGTCACCGGCCAACGCTATTTCTCTTTTGTATTCGCGGCTATCACCATCGGTTCGGTCAGCGGCTATTCTTCAAGGCCTGACACTCCGGACAGCGCTTTGATCGGCGAAAAACTCTATTTCACAGGCGAAGTCAGACAAATACACCACTATCATAATTCCTGCCGTATTATCACCGACATCTCGGGCTACAGCCATTCAGGGAGAAATTTCAGAGCAACAGGGTGCGATATGAGGGTCTCGATACTGACTCCCGTCGACATCGACAGCATCGAAGCCGGCGACATCATTCTTTTCCACGGACGTTTATACGCCTCCGACAAAGCGCTCGATTTGCCATACGAAACCGACTACTCGTCGTTCGACATCGTCAATGGTGTCACCGCACGCGCCCGCATACAGCCCGGACTTATCTTTGTCACAGCCAAGAGCCATGGTCTGAAAGCCTTTTTGACCCGACTGCGCAACTACGCCGAAGATCTGATCTACACCCTGCCTGTCGACAGCGAGACGGCGTGGTTTCTCTCCGCCGTCATGCTCGGCGACGACTCTATGCTCGACAATGACGTCAAAGAATCGTTCAGAGCCACCGGACTGGCCCATATCCTCGCCTTGAGCGGAATGCACACAGGCATTATCGCACTGCTTGTTTCAGCTGTTTTCAGTGTTATGAAACTGATGAAACGAGGCTCGCGCTACCGTCATTTAGCCGTAATCGCCGCCGTATGGCTATTTGTCGCCGTAACAGGTGCCGCTGCATCTGTCGTCAGAGCCGCAACAGTCATTACGATAATGCTTGCCGCCAAGATTCTGCAACGCGATACATCACCTTATAACTCATTGGCGATAGCAGCTCTTGTAATCCTCGGCATCGAACCTCGGCAAATATACTCGCCGGGATTCCAACTGTCATTTGCCGCAGTTATCGCCATACTTGTTTTCGCGCGACGTCTCAACCCGGTCAATGAGAGACGTCATGCCCTGCATTCGACGGTCTCCCTCCTCACTGTCTCTATTTCGGCTGTCATCGGCACGGCACTGTTGACCGCGTTTTATTTTCATCGCCTGCCACTGCTGTTTCTCTTCCCTAATATAATCATGGCCACACTGTTGCCCTTAATTATAGGCCTCGGCACGATTATGATCTTCTTAACACCATTCGGGCTGGATACGTCGCTACTCGGGTATATCTGCGACGCAATCTATGGCTTTGGGCTATCGGTGACTGATAAATTCGCGGCCTTCGACAATGTCGAGATCGACGACATATTCCTGAGCGGAGTCTTTGTCATCTGTGCATATATCATACTTTGCGGCGCAGCGTTTGCCTTTGTCAGACACAGGCATATGGCTGCTGCCGCACTGGCAATCACAATCACAGCGTGTGCCGTATCTTGTTCCAAGACAAGAGAGATTCCGGCTGCCGAACTATATGTCACGCGCCACTACCTGCATACCGAAATAATATTGCGCCATGGCGACAGCTGCCTCATGCTGTCAACCGCAAAACCTGAAGACATAGATATTATAAAACACACTGCAGAAACCAAATATACAGATTTCCTTGCCCATCGCCGTTGCCACGACGGCATAAATGTCATCAACGGCGATTTCAGCACCGGGCCATTCCGCCTCATAGGAGACCGTCTCATAGCCGGCAATCGCTCGATAACCGTGGCATCGCGTGAATCACAGCCGCCTGACCCTGTCAAGACAGACTACCTATTGATATGCCGTGGCTACAGACATGATTTCAGCCGGCTGCTTTCAGTTGTGCGGCCCGACACCGTGTTACTCTCGGCCGATCTTCCCAAAAGCCGCTTGAAATCTTATGCCACAGTTTGCGATTCACTGGAAATACCCGTTCGCGATATATCTGGTGAACGCTTCTCGATCATACTTGACTGACTGCGACCTTGGCGTATCCTTCTTTAAAATATGATTTTTCATACTGCCGTCGATCGACAACGTCGCCGTTCCACATTATTATATCAATATCAAGAGGCATGGCCGACGAAGTCGACGCCACCGTACGACCGGCTTCTCGCTCGAGTTTTTTTGTAAGAGCCTTCAAGGTATCTAAATCAAGCGCTATATCGACTACAGCCACGAGGTTTATATATGGTGCGTCAACCCCGTTATCAGCATCAGTCTCATAAAGTCCGCTCGACACCCTGACAACACCGCCACAGCTGACATCGACGAGAGCGGCATCCACAACAGCGTGACGATTTGCGACATTAGAGCCTATGCATATCACCGCACAGTTATATTTGTCACACCGGTCTGTCACGGTCGTCTTGTTTTTAGAGTCAGCAGGGTCACTTCGGGAGTAGCGCCTATGCGGGCGGGGATTGCCACTTCGCCCGAACCTATATTGACATAGAGACTGTGCTTGCCACCGTCATCATATAAACCGCCCCAATAACGGTAACGCATTGCCGCCGGCGACCACCCGAAAAGTTTTATCTGCATGGCGTGGGTATGGCCCGACAGAGTCAATGCTATATTGATACTGTCGTTGCTGCATATGTCCCTTTCCCAATGCGCCGGATTATGTGACAGAAGCACCTTGGGCAGACTGTCTGACAGGGCGGGATACGCGGCTTTGAGGTCTCCATAAGTCCTGAATGGCGGATCGCCAACGTTCTCGACGCCTATGACAATAAGAGAGTCGCCTTCGCGGTCGATAGCCACACTTTCATTATTCAGAAGTCGCCAACCCATAAGACGGTTAAGAGAAACGAGATGCGCGAAATTCTCAGCCTTTGCGGCATCTGAGGGCCAGTCGACATAATCACCGTAGTCATGGTTGCCAAGGACAGATACAACGCCATTACGCGATTTAAGCTTCGACAATGCGCCGACAAACGGCTCAAGTTCAGAGGTATGGCGATTGACAATGTCGCCGGTAAAAACTATAAGATCAGGCTTGAGAGCGTTGACCTCGTCGACAAGATTGCTCACAAAGACCGTATCGCGCCCGAATGTGCCCACATGCAGATCTGAAATCTGAGCTATAGTCATGCCGTCGAAAGCCTCGGGGAGATTATCGACCATAACATCGACGCGCTCGACATTGATTATATATCGCTCGACAAGCGCCCCCCACCACATACCGCTCATCACGACCAAAGCAATGCCGAAGCCGACGCCGGTGAGCCAACAGAGGCGGCGGCCGTGCCAAAGCCGCGGCAGGCCGGCTATAAGGTCAAAGATGACATATATATATTTCGGTATATAGAATGCGGCATAGGCGTATATACACCACATCAACCGCTCGAAACTGCCGTCGCTGCCCGAACGTTTGGGCAGACATATAAGCACTATCCAAAACAATGCAAACAGTATCGATGTAAGCGCATATAGCTTTCGCCATATCGGTCTTGCTCCGACTCGGCATATCGATTTATAAACAAGCAAGTCGGTGACAAGCCCTATCAACAGGATTATAACCGTCATAATCAGAGGAAAACGCATACGTATCTGATTTTATGTGAGGAGATAAAGAATAGACAAGTAAAGTCGTAACAATCAACCACAAATGGCTGCAAGTTGATTCTTCAGCGGATTGGCATACATTGTCAGCATCATGCCGTACATATACTCTCGCTCGTCCGGAGTGACACCGTCGAGTTCGACCTTGTCAAGCTGAGTGTTGATATAATTTGCAAAATTGTCAACATCGGCCTGTGTATAGTTTTCGGCAAAGCGGTCGGTATTATTTATCTTGTCGTAAGCAATATAATTGCAGGGGTAAATTCTATAGCCGCAATGTATCGCCTTGTCGACTACCGAGCAGACTTCATGAGCTATCTCAGAGCGGTCGGTACTCGTTATCTTCTCAAGCAGGTCGTTGACACACCGGCCGAGGCGGAAGTGTACACGTCCCTTGTTGCGCAACAGCCCCGTCTCCATGCTGAAAAGATCATCGCGCTGGGTCTTTTTATATTCCGGATCACGGCGTTTGAGCAGGAACTCACGAGCCTTGAGGTAGTCGTTGGGGTCAAACTCATATGATATAGACACAGGCATCAGATTGATTTCTATGAGATTACGGCGTGTATCGCCTTCACCTGCAAGCGACATCATTTTGATGAGGCTCTCCTGAGTCATGTCGTTCGAGTCTTTGGCACGGCCTTCACGCTGAGCGATCCACACCGACTCATGCAGCGTGTTGATGGTGTAGTGTATATAACCCGACAACTGTTTTGCGTTTTCGAGAGCTTTGACAACTTTTGAATCACGCTTGACAATAAAACTGCGGTTGAGCTTGACAAGATCTGTTATCCACTCATATATCAACAGGTTGTTGCCGATAGCGACCTGTGTCAGCGGCATCTTTTCTCTGATGAAACACAGATTTAGGAAAGACGCGTCGAGCACGATGTCACGGTGATTGCTGATGAATGTATAGTTTTTGCTTCTGTCACAATTTTCAAGGCCGTCTATAGATATGCCTGCCGTTGTCGAGGCAGCGAGGCCTTCGAGAAATTTACCCATGATGTCCTGCTGGAAACGGCTCTGTGTCTTGACCGATAAAAGCCCTTCGACAAAAGCGTCGTAATCCACATCGGGCATTACATATCTTACAGCATGCTCAAAACCGGGCTCTTTGACCAGACGAGTCATAACTTCAGTATACTGGTTCTCGCTATAAGGCGCGATATCGGCAAATTCTTCCGGTATTATATTATCTTTATATTCTGTCGATGACATAGTCATTTTGCTTCGTTTTTAAAATTCAGCCTTCAAATTTAATATAAATAATTTAACTCTTTATAATATTAGAGAGTTTTTCACATTTATGTTATATTAATTTAAACCTTTACACCGTTAAAATTGGAAGCTCCCGAGTATATCCGCCATTTTTCAATAAGCGATTTCATATCGTCGGGAATTTCAGAGGTAAAAAACATTTCCCGGCCTGTGACGGGATGTACAAATCCGAGTGTACGTGCGTGAAGAGCCTGTCGCGGGCAGATTTTAAAACAGTTCTCGACAAACGCACGATAGCTCGACGACGGATTACCTCTGATTATAATGTCGCCTCCGTAACGGGCATCATTGAAAAGCGGATGTCCGATATGGCTCATATGGACTCGTATCTGATGAGTACGTCCTGTCTCAAGCACACATTTGACAACCGCGACATGGCCGAGAAGCTCGACTGTCTCATAGTGTGTGACCGCATGCTTGCCTATTGTCGGATCGTCAAATACAGCCATCTTCAGCCTGTCTTTGAGCGAGCGGCCTATGTTGCCCTCGATACGGCCTTTTGCATCAGGCACACCCCAGACGACAGCCACATATTCGCGTCGCGTCGTCTTCTCGAAAAACTGACGCCCGAGATTGGTCTTGGCGTCGGGAGTCTTGGCCACGACGAGCAGCCCCGAAGTGTCCTTGTCGATGCGGTGCACCAATCCAAGCCTGGGATCATTGACGTCATAGTCGGGGGTGTCTCTGAAATGCCAGGCAAGAGCGTTGACAAGTGTGCCGTTATAATTACCGTGGCCGGGGTGCACCACCAGTCCGGCCTGTTTGTTGACGACAAGCACCTCCCGGTCTTCATAGACGATGTCGAGAGGTATATCTTCGGCCGTAATCTCAAATTCATAACGGGGGCGGTCCATGACTACCTGAACAACATCGAGGGGTTTGACACGGTAATTACTCTTTACCGCTTTACCGTTTACGAGAATACAACCGGCCTCGGCAGCCTGCTGAACTCTGTTGCGCGACGATTTCTCAAGCCTTGCCACAAGAAATTTGTCGACACGCAGCAGCGCCTGCCCCTTGTCTGCCACAAAGCGGAAATGCTCATAGAGACCGTTGCCGTCAGCCGCATTGTCGAGTTCGACATCTTCGATATCGTGGGCCGCATCCGTCAATTGTCCGTCATTATTCATCGACGTCAAGATCAAGATTATCAATCTCGCGGTCTATGGCCGCATCAAGAGAGTCAACGCGCTCTTCGACGGGAACAGCTCCCACTTCAAGAGTCACAACAGATGTGACCGGTATGGCCGAACCGACAGCCAACGGCTTGCCGTCGACGAGAGCGCGTTCGACAAGGTCGGGATATTGCGACGGGACATTGACTATCCTGACAGCTGTCACACCGACGGCCTCAAGATAGCTTGTGGCCTGTCGCGACGATACGCCCGTGACAGGCATCGTAAGCGTCACCATCTTGGGAGAAAAAGCCGTCACGGTCACAAAAACCTGACGCCCGCGTTTGACGACGCTTCCTGCTTTGGGCCATGACTCGACTACTACGCCGGGAGCTATACCCCGGTCATAGATCGAGTCTGAAATTTCTATCTCCAGATTGTTCTGATCGAGTATACGGGCTGCCTGTTCATATGGCATAGCCTTGATCTCGGGCACTGTAGAAGTCTCACCGTGGCGTGTCCAAAAATCAAGGAACACAAGACCTATGATCACGACTATCACACCGGCGACAAATATCAGAATCAGATTACTGATTATCGGATGCTTATAATAAAATTTCTTTATAGCCAAAACAAATTTTTCCATCTCTCGGAGATTTATCTTCTGCAAAGATACTGCGTTTGTGTGATATTACAAAATCGACCCGGACAAACGCTATAAAAGCGACGCCGCCCTCCGATGCCTATAACATCGCCAAGCAGCGTCGATACTTAATTTATGTAGATTGACTTATTCTTCTGTGCTTATAGGAATACTCTTGAGTGTCATCAACTCTTTGCCGGCATTGTCAAGTAATATAACATTACCGTCGCCGCGGTCGAGAGCTGTAGCTGTCTCCTCGAGAGCAAGCATTATTGCCTGCTCTTGTTCGAATTTAGGACATGCCATGCGGGTAAGGCCCATATTACTGAAGTCAATTGCATTTGATTTGTCGGGGTTGATATAAACCTCACCGTTGAAATAATTACAACCGGTGTTGCCGTGAACCTTCAATGCAGGCACATCGATGAAGATCGTCGCTTCCTCATCATCAATCGCCTTGCCTCTGACACTTACAATCTGCCAGTTGCCATTCAGAAAGCCCATATTGTCACGTACGGCTGTCATCATCTCCTTGCCCGAAGGATTGAGGAACGCAAGATAATAGTCGCTGCCGAGCTTGGTGATTGTAACTTTAACGGGCGACTCACCCGAGAGCACTGCCGTGATAGCAGAGTCATATTTGACCCATTCACAATATTTCATCGTCGAGATCACACCGCTGAACGCTATCTTGTCTGTGTCAACCTTATAGTTACCGTTAAGTATGTTACAGCCGTTCGACGAATAGAATTTTCCGGTCGAAGCCTCGAAATTTATGTAAGGCATATCATCGTCCCCGCTAACCTTGGTGTCGCCGACTTTGACTATACGCCACTCACCATTGAGTTGCGATGCAATCGACGCATGATCGTTCTTCTTTCGGGCAGACTCATGACTGCCATTGTCTTTGTTTTTATCTGCTTTCTCCACTTTCGACGGTTTTGCGGGCTTATTTTTATTTGTATTTTCAATTTTTTGAGCAGTATCACCGCTTACACGATTTGACTTGCTGTTATTGAACACCGAGCATGAGCTCGCCATCAGCGCCACAGCTACCGAAGCAGCCATATATGTAAGTTTTATATTCATAATAATATATTTTTTTATCTATATAGATAACACCCCGAGGCGATAAAATGTTATAATGTCAAATAAAAACACTGAGGCTGCCAACATGACGATGACAGCCTCAGAATTGTAATCTTTAAGTAGAAGCGTGCTTGCCTTACTTGCGGATACCGAGCTCTTTCTGAGCGATGATCGCACGGTAGCGGTTGATGTCTTTCTTCATCAGGTAGTCGAGAAGACGACGACGCTTGCCTACGAGCATCTTAAGAGCACGCTCAGTCGTATGATCTTTATGGTTTGACTTCAGATGCTGAGTCAGGTGAGCGATACGGACAGAGAATAATGCTATCTGCGCTTCAGGCGAGCCAGTATCAGTCTTGCCCTTTCCGTACTTCTCAAAGATCTCTACTTTTTCTTCAGAACTTAAGTGCATTCTTTCGGAGTTTTTATGATTAATAATATAGTATAATTGTAAGCCGCGAAGAATCCCGTCGGCTTAGCGGGTGCAAAGTTAACACTTTTTATTTAAAAAGCGATATTCACAGCCGATAATTTTGTGCCGAAGGCTATTTTTTAATCGACATTCATGCGGTCTTTCGCCGGATTGCGGAAGAAGAGCTTGTGGTCTACATATTCCTGGGCGGCGATAAGTGTCGGCTTCGGAAGTTTTTCGTAATAGCGTGATATCTCGATCTGCTCGCGGTTTTCCGAGATTTCCTCAAGATTGTCGTTTAGCGATGCAAATTCCTGAAGTTTCTTTTCGAGGTCATGTTTCATCTCGTCGGCGATCTGATTGGCGCGCTTGGCGATGATACATACTGTTTCATAGACGTTGCCGGTGTCTTGTGAGAGCTCAATCATATCACGTGTGACTGTGTTGAGAGGGGCATTGCTTTTCTTGTAGTCCATGAGTCTTGTGTTTTTTATTTTGAGTGTTATTATTGTCTGATAATATTTTTGCGTGTTCTGCTTGATGCGACAGGATGTCAGTCTGTCACATATTTCGACGCGATCTTGTAGATGTTGTCTGCCTCGCCACGGTTAGGGCTGTCGGGATAGTTGTTGATAAACGAGTAATATTCATCGACAACCTCACGGAAACGGTCAGCCTTGCGTTCGTCGATACTGAGGTCGGCTTCCTGAAAGCGGGCTTTGAGTATCAGAAGCTCGAGATCTTCTTTATACTTTGAATAAGGATAGTCTTTTACGGCATTACGGGCGACTATGACGGCGCTCTCGTAGTTGTTGCCCATATACGTGCCGAGGTTGTAATACAGCTGGGCGTTCTGAAGCTGCTTGAGCGTCAGTTTGTCCTGAAGTTCGAAAATGGCGTTCTGGGCAACCGAGACTTTATCGCTGCGGGGAAAATAGTCAAGGAAAGCCTGCAATTCTTCGATGGCCTGTATCGTACCCGACTGATCGAGCTGGGGCTCGGGACTGTCGAGATAATAACCGTAACCACAGTAATATCGGGCAAGTTCGGCATATTTGCCTTTCGGGTAACGGCTGTAATAAGTCTTGAAATATGCGCCCGACTCAATATAGTCTTTATTCTCGTAATGGCTCATCGCCAGAAGGTAGAGAGATTCTTCAGCCTTTTCGTTACCCTTGAAGACAGTGATGCAGTCTTTGAGAAGCGTTGCCGCCTGAACGTACTTCTTGTTTTCATAAGCACGTTTGGCATAGTCAAACTTATAGTTGAAGTCGTCGCTCTTCTGCACGCGCTGATATTCACCGCAAGAGGCAAACAACAGCCCGGCGAGAACAAATATTATAAGGTATATGCGGTTCATTTAGTGATTATTCTATTCTTCAATTTGCAAATTTACAAATTTCAGCGGTATATCACAGCCTTTTTCCACGACAAAATGACCCGCGATGTCATTATTTAACGTTCCTTATAAGAACTGCGATAAACATCAACGATAATTTACAAAAGAGAGAGAGACGGTCTATATGCAAACCGTCTCTCTCCAATTATATTTTCAACAAGATTTTCAACCTTGATGGACAGGGCGCAACAAGTCGTTGACAGTTTTGACCGGGTTGAATGTCGAAGCAGGTACCTCGACAAACACGGTCGACCAATCACTCATGGCGCCGTTCCATAGACCGGGAAGCTCGAGAGCCCTCAGCTCACGGCCGGCAAACGATTTCGACGAAATGAAACCGGTATCTCCGTCGACATAGTCGGGTAAATTGTATTTCGATCCATCAGGACGCTTGGTGTAGCATACGAGATCGACGGGATTGAAATGTGTGGCATTCTTCATCATTGCCATAGCTTCGGGTGATGCCGGATCGATCTGCGTCGATTCGAGTATCTGGGGAGAAGCCGAGCCGTCGCGATTATAAGCTATGAACGGACCGCCGCCGGGTTCACCTTCGTTGCGCACCATACCGCAGACGCGGAGCGGACGATTGAATTTTTCTTTCAGATATGCTGCAAGCGACTGATCGTCGAGGCCGTCGGCACGCTCGTCTTTGGTGGCGAGGGTTTCATGAAGAAATTTGAGCATCTCTTTGAGATCGCCGGCCGTATACCTGCCTGTTTCAAGAACCGACAGGTAAGCGGCGATGCGGTCGTGGACGAGCATCAATGTGCCCCCGAGCACCTGTTTGTACCGTATCGTAGGCTCGCGACGGCTGTCGGGGACGACGTTGTCGATATTCTTGATAAACACAACCGCCGAATCGACATCATTGAGGTTTTCAATCAAAGCGCCGTGACCGCCGGGGCGGAAGACGAGACGACCGTTGTCGTCACGGAAGAGTTCATTGTCGACAGTCGCTGCGACAGTATCGGTCGACGGTTTCTGTTCTGACATGCCGATCTGATATTTAACGCCTGTCTTTGCCTCGACATCAGGGAGCACCCGGTCAATTTTCTCTTCGAAGAGTTTGCGGTGGTCGGCCGAGACGGTGAAATGGAGTTTGACCACACCGTTGACAGCGGCAGTCTGCGCGCCTTCGACAAGTTGTTCTTCGAGCGAGGTACGCGTGCCGTCGGCATATTTATGGAACGTGAGGAGTGCTTTAGGCAACTGACCGTAGTTCATACCTTCGGGCTTGATTATTGCTGCGATAATATCTTTATAGCGGTGCTCGGCGATAAGTTCGTCAACCGTTTTGTCATGGAGCCTCTTTACCGCCAGGTCGAGTTCGGCCTTGAAGGGAGTTTCCGAGATATGAGCGATTAGTTCGGCCACAGGGCTTCCGGCAGCAGGCTCGTCAGCATCGCCGTCGACAAAACTAAACAAAGCCTTGAACATACGAGACGCCGCACCTGATGCGGGAACGAATTTCAGCACTTCGCCACCGTCGGCGAGGTAGCCTTTCCAACGCGCGACAGCCTCGGTTTCAGCATTTGAGTCGAGTTTGAGAATACCGTTGCCGACAGTCGCCGACCCGGCAAGTCTAAGATAAGGAAATCCTTCTTTGAAGCGGTTGAGCTGAGCTTCGACGGTCTCGCGTTTCACTCCTTTGGCATCAATCTGCTTCTGATCGTTTTCTGTTATCATGGTGATTCAGGATGATATTTGATTATTTAGTGTTAGATGTTAAGTTTCAGACTTCAAATATACGAAGAATATTTATATGCGATACAAATTATTTTGATATTCGTTTGATAAGATTATACGCTCCCACTATGCCAAGTTCGCCGGCTTTGCTAAGGTCTGCGATACCGGCCGCACGGTTGCCGAGCTTTAGATAGACATATCCGCGGTTGAAATACGCCTCACCCATATCATCTTTAAGTTCGATGGCGCGGCTGAACGAAGCGAGAGCCGATGTATAATCTTCAAGTTCAATAAGTATATTACCCTTGTTGAACCATGCCGGAGCTGTCGCCGGGGCAAGTTCGACCGCTTTGTTATAGTCGTCAAGAGCGTCGTTGAGTTTCTTCGAACGCAAGGTCGCACGTGTGACAGCGTCGACAGATGTGTCGGTATCATGGTCCATCAGCTCGTATTTGTGATAGTTTGCCTGACCCCGGATCATATATGCCGGAGCAAAGTCGGGCGTCAGAACGAGAGCTCTGTCTATATCGGCGATAGCGGCATCATAGTCTCGTGTCGTAATGAAATCAAGCGCGCGGCCGATATAGTCGATCGCTCGCGGAGTGTGGGTCGCGATATATGAGTTATAGTAGGCAATCGACTCGAAATGACGTTTGAAAATCTCTTCGTCGAGGTTTGGCAGAGCATTGGTTACCACAACGACAAAACGCAGTATTCGCGTCGCATTGAGGTCGTCGACCTCCTTAATATAATATGTATCTTCACGCAACTCTGTCGGCGACGAGTAGTAACTTAGCTCCATCAGGGGTTCACGCTCGATAGAGAAATTGCGATCCTGCACACGACCGCGTATGGCGGTGTTGTTATACTCTTCTTCTATATTGGCATTGTCGTCGACCGTAAGCAGCGTTGCAAAGCGTTTAGATACCAGCTCGGCGGGAACGTCATCACTGCCCGATTGATCCACGACGCTGCCTGTCGGAGTCTCGACGGCATCCTTCTCAATCGGTTTGGCCGCCTTGGCGAGAGCGATAGCCTTGTTATAGTCACGCTCTGAGGCGCGTAGATCATTGAGGCAACGATTTAGCTCACTGCGCATATAATACGCGCCGGGGAAATCGGGGAATGCCTCGATGACACGGTTGATGTCGGCAATACCGGCGCGGTAGTCGCCTTTATTACGATAGATCAACGCACGATTATAAAGCGCGCGGTAGTCATCGGGAGCGAGTTCAAGCACCCGGGTGAAATCTTCAAGGGCGCGGTCGTTTGCGCTCACCTCTGTCAACAGCAGACCGCGGTTGAATAACGCTGTCTGATTCAACGGTTCGAGCTGTAGAGCATAATCATAATCGGCCATAGCACCGAAATAATCGTCGAGATTATATCTCAGGAAAGCGCGGTTTATATACAGACCTGCGAATTTCGGTTGAAGTCTGATGGCGGTGTTCATATCTTCGAGAGCACCCTTGTAGTCTTTGGCCGAATTGATAGCTATGTCGGCTCGCATGATATAGGCATTCAGTGCGTTTTTGTTGATCGACAGAGCTTTTTCGATATCAGCTGTCGCCCCGACGGTGTCGGCCGTGACAAGACGCAGACGTGCACGCCCGAGATAACCGTTGTCAAAGTTGGGGTAATAACGCAGCAGCTCGTTAAAAGCCGTGTCGGCACGCTCATATTCCTCAATATCCTGAAGAGCAAGCGCCTTGTTGAATATCAGATGACGGTTGCGCGGCAAAAGCTCGATGGCGCGGTCATAATCGTCAACAGCCTCGCGTGTACGCCCGAGATTCTGTCGAGCGACACCTCTGACTTCCCAGGCATCGGTCAGAAAAGGATTGAGTTCAAGCGCTTTCGACGCGTCGGCCTCGGCACCTGCATAATCATCGAGATTTAGTTTGGCTATAGCCCGCAGAAAATATGGACGTGCAAGATAAGGCTTGGCTTGTATCGCCTGATTGAAGTATTGTATCGACAGCATATAATCCTCAAAATACAGCGCATTCTGCCCCACTCTCATCACCTGGTCGGTATTGACCTGGGCATTTACACGGCCGGTAGAGAAAATCACGACCGGCAAAATCAGAATCAGAAAGCGTTTAAGTATAAAAGACATATATGACAGCTGCAATAGCAAATTACTTATTGAAAGACAAATTTACTAATATTTTCGCTTCATGACCCACAAAAATTGTTAATCACCGTTTATTTCTTTTATAATCTGATCTGTATTTTTTTGTAAAACGACGCGGCAACCAACACGCCGTGACATGTGTTTATTAAAATAAACATATGTTACTCGCAGAAATTAAGATATTGTATGCCACATAAAAAACATATCGTTGTGATCGGAGGCGGTTTCGGCGGACTGAATTTCACAAAACGCATTGATAAAAACCGTTTTGATGTCACAGTCATCGACCGTAACAACTACCATAGTTTCCCACCACTTTTTTATCAGGTTGCAGCAGGTTCACTCGAGCCGGCAAGCATATCTTTCCCTTTCCGACGCGAGTTACGCGGCCGCCGTATGGACGGTTGCCGCTTCATGATGGGCTATGTCACTGAGATAGATCCGCGAGCTAAAACCGTCACTACCGACTACAATACCGTAAGCTATGACGAACTCGTCATAGCTGCCGGCACAACAAATAATTTCTTCGGCATCAAAGGCCTGCAGGAACACGTCTACACTCTAAAATCGACCTCCGAGGCTATACGGTGTCGCAACGGCATACTCTCGTGTCTCGAACGCGCCGCCAACGTCAGCGACTCTGACATACGCCGACGTCTGCTGACATTTGTCGTCATTGGCGGCGGGCCGGCAGGAGTGGAGATTGCCGGAGCGTTGGGCGAAGTGAAGAGTTTTGTCATCTCTCGCGAATACCCTGATCTGGATCCCGACGAAGTGCGAGTCATGCTCTTCGAAGGTAGCGACAGACTGTTGAAGGCAATGGCCGAAAAATCATCGGCTGACGCCCTCGAAGCTCTGACGAAACTCAACGTCGAGGTCCACACAGGCACGACAATGAAAAATTATGACGGCAGACTCATAAGTTTTGCCGACGGATTTGCCATTGAAGCCGAGACTCTTGTCTGGACCGCAGGTGTCACAGGCGTCGGCTTTGAATTCAAAGAATGTGACATCTCTGCCGGACCCGGCAACCGCCTTGTCGTCGACTCATATAACCGTGTCGAAGGGCTCGATCATGTCTACGCCATCGGCGATATATGCATCCATACCGACAACCGCTATCCTCATGGTTGCCCGCAGGTTGCACAGGTTGCCATACAGCAAGGCGAAAAGTTAGCCGAAAATTTCAACCGCGGCCATGAATTCGAGCCTTTCATCTACAACGACAAAGGGTCTATGGCCACTATCGGACGCAACAAAGCGGTCGTCGACCTCAAATATCTGCACTTCAAAGGCTGGTTTGCATGGATAACATGGATGATCGTCCACCTTATGAGCCTCCTCGGTATGCGAAACAAAATAATTGTCCTGCTCAACTGGACATGGAGCTATTTCAAACATTCATCGGCGTTGAGACTTATACTTAGACCCGGTTGCGTTCCTGCCGGCGACGGCGTCTGCGACAAAACGATTTACAAATGACACACATTATATCATGGATATAAATACAGGCATCCGACAATTGTTTAAAGACAATTTCAACGTCAGCCGCGAATGGCTCGATTTTTATTTTTCAACCGCATTCGACGAGAGTTGCGCTCTGACCGTGGAACATGACGGCACTATTGTAAGTGCGCTCATGCTCGACGAATACCGCATGAAACTCGGCGACGCGTTTATTGATACCGGTTATATATTCGGCGCTTCAACTGCCCGTCGCCAACGTGGAAAAGGCTTGATGAGCGGCCTGATCAAGGATGCACTGGCCCGGGCCCGCAACTGCGGTTACGCGCTTGTAAATCTCATTCCGGCATCCGACCGATTGTATTTCTACTACCAACGATTCGGTTTCACGAATGTCTTCTACTGCGACCAACGGCGATATACGTCGGCTCACCGCTTCAACATAAAAGGCTCTTATCGACGCGTCGACATTGATTACAACGGTTTCAACCGGCTCGAACTGATGCGTAGAGCTACCGTCATACATAGCCGCGCCGACTTTGATAACGCCGTCAGCGACATCATTCTCTCCGGCGGCACGGCAATGGCCGTGGCCGACGATGACGGCGACATATGCGGTATGGCCTTCGCCGCGCCTGACAATGACAACCTACGCGTCAAGCTATTGCTTGCGACTGACGACAATGCCGCTGACGCCGTCCTGGGCGAACTGAAAAAGGAATATCCCGACATGATGTTTGTCGTCGACGCCTGTCCCGGCTCAAAACCCGACGCACTATGTCCTTCGGGCATGACACGAATCACAGATGTCAGACTGCTTCTCGATGCCGTAGCAGCCAATGATACCGCCGCCGAACAGGTTATAAGGGTTCATGACAGCCTTATACCCGGAAACAACGGAGTCTTCATCATCAGCGGGGGCACGGTGACATACACCGACGCGACAATACGCCGTCTCACACTCGACGTCGACGTGGCGACCCTGTCGAAAATAATCTTCAATTCTTCACGTGTCGGCACAGTCTTCGGCCTTCCTTCAATGCGCCCCACTATGCAGCTTATGCCCGACTAACGCGCAAGCGACAGATTTATCGATATGCCGTAAGAACTGTTGGTCGTCGGATAAGCGCTTGTTGTGACTATAGGCGTGTTGACCTGATGATCGAAATAGGCCGACAGAGTCAGACGGCGACTCAGAACATAGCTGGCCGTGAAGTTGATGTTGACTGTCTTTGTCCCGCTTGTCGGTTGGGTATAGTTGCTCTCTATGCGGCGTATCAGAGCCTGGTTGTTCTGGAATGACACATCGGCGTTGACCGTCAGGTCATTGCTGACGCCCTGCTGAGAGCCTTTCATCTTCAACACTGTGTTGAAATTTACAAATTTATAACCTGCGCCGATAGTGATGCCGCGGGTAGAGGCCTCGACAACCTGTCCGGCCGAGGTGTTGAGCGTCAGTGTCCGCTGGTCACGGTATTCGGCGTTCAACTGTACGTTGTTGTTCATCGTGACGTTGACACCGAAAAGAGGTGCGAAACGTTCGGTGATGGCCACCGACGAGATATTGTAGGGCGATGACGGTATGGGACGTCCGGTAAGTTCGTCGAGCGTGAAGCCCAGACGCCGGCCGTCGGCGCTGACCCAGTTGAGATATGAACTGTAGGACCCTACAGAATATGTACACTGATATGCGTGTGTCAGTGTGAAGGTCTTGAATATCGACCTCATATTGCCCATGTTGATAAGACCGTCATAAGTGATGCGCCAGTTCGGCAGTACCGCCGAAAACGACGGGAAAGGATCGAGATATATCTTGCCGGGATCTTTGCCCGTATAGGCGGCGATGAATGCCGGGATAAGCACATCGCTCGATGTCTCGCTGACAGTACCGACCTCGGGGTCAAAGGGTATGCCCGCCTGCGCCGTACCTTTGATAAAGCCGGCGTCGGGATAATTGATGCCGTGATACTGCGACTCGACGCGCTGACGTACGACAGGAATTCCCGATAGAAATTTATCGAAAGCCTCCGACCGATATCCGTCTTTAGGATTCGAGCTTTTGAGGGCCGACGCCAGAGCACAATGTGTCTTGGTATATGACCCTGACAAAGATGTAGGCATATCGGCATACATAAACTGTATCTGGGAGTTGCGGTTGTCGGTACGATTGAAAGTCAGCTGAACCTTGAAACCTTTGAAGAGTTCGAGATTGGCCTCGATATTGAGTTCCGTACCGTGTGATATGATCGCAGGCGAAGTCTGGCCGTCGTCAGTGATAAGCCATCCACGCTTGAGAGCTTTGTCAAGATAGCTTTCATCGGTGAAGCCGAACGCAAAGTCAAGACCCGGCGACATCGGCCCGTAGGATTTCGACTGACCGAAAATGTTACCGATCTCGGGGGCAAAAAGCGGTATCGTCATTGACCGGGTATTGCGGTAACGCACCGAGACATTGCGCGGAGACAGAACAAACCGCAGAGCATATTCGCCGATGTCGCGCATAAGCGGGCGCTCTTCCTTGAGCACTTCGGTGACCGTAAACTTGATGTTGTCCTCGCCTCGGGTGAGTATCTCGACACTGTTCTGGTCGATAGGACGCGATTTGACGGCAAACGGCTTGCCGTCGACAGTGACAGCCGTCACCTTTATTTTCTTTGTGCGCAGATTATGCTTTATGGTCAGGTTGGTGTCAGGCAGAAGCTTGTATGTGCGCTCAAACTTCTTGGCGCGTTTGGCGCGGGTGTCTGTCTTGCGGGTGTTGGCAAAGCGTTTGGTGACGTTTTTGAAGACCGGTATCTTGTTGTAGATACTTTCGAAGTTGATGCGCCCGTCAGCCGTCCATGACGCTTGATTGGCTATGGTGTTGCCGATCTTGACGCCGTCGATTGTAGCGCCGCGGTCCCACTTGTATGTCGCGTTATAGCTCACGTTGCCGCTGAGGAAGTCTATCGCCGGTATCTTCGAGAACGGCGCACGATACTGCCCCGTGAATGTCTGATTGTAGGCCCAGGGCGTACCCATTGACAGAATACTCTGCCAGACAGTGTCCTTCCACTCGCGGTATTTGTCGGGAAACAGCTTGCGGTTGACAGCTCCGACGGTCTCCTCGATACGCGCCGAGGTGTTTGAATTGAATGTCAGGCTCAGACTCTTTATAATATTCCACGATAACGAGAGCTGACGGTCCCAGAGGAAATTCTTGCTCACCGACACAGGCAGCTGGAACATGACATCGGTCTCAGACCGTGTCTGCTGCTCGTAATAATAGCGCGACATATTGGTCTGGAAAGCGATACTGTTGGGAAGCCACTGTATCTCCCAGTCTTTTATAAACTTGAGGTTCTTATTCTTTGATTTTATGAAGCTGAACGGCTTGAAACCCTTGATATAAGGCGTATAGGCATATTGAAACGAACCGCGATAGTCGTTTGTATATTCGTATTCGGTCGTCGGGTCCATCTTGGTCTGCTTGCTGAACGAGAAATTCAACGTGAAGTTGGCCGGATCCCACGGCATGGGATTCTTGCTCTGGACATCGAATTTAAGGCCAGAGACAGAAAAGTTCTCGATCTTCGAATGTTCCACGGCATAGCTCTCTATCGAATCGCGTTCGTGTTTGTTGGCGCAACCGTCGAGGGCGTCTTTGAGCAATACATCCTGATCGAGCGGATTATACTTGGGCGAAGTCTTTTCTTTTGAAACCGAGTAATATATCGGCGCGCGGAGTTTTACCTTCTCGGGCAGGAAACGCCCGAGATCGCCTTGAACGGCGAAATTGTACTGATGATAGTCGTCGAGACGGCGCTCGTTGAGCGACTGGTCGACACCGCCGAAACCGGCCGTTTCGATATGCGTGCCGAAATTCAGTGTCGCTATATCCGAGAGATTGAGCGTCGCGTTGGCTTTGGCAGCCCAACCGCCTTCTTCGTTGAAGTCTGTTACCTTAAGTTCGTTGACCCATACGATACCGTCTTTTGTAGTCGACGAGTTGTTGCGGACGCCTATGAGCATGACGCGTACGTCGCTCAGCGACGGATTGCCTATGACGGCTATGCGATTGTGTTCGTTGTCGGGGTCACGGCCCGTGAAGAGCGTCGCAAAGCCGACACCGTTTTCTTCGTTACGTTTGGCCTCATTACGTTTCTTTTTAAGGTTGACGAGACTCTGAAGGTTGAAGTTCAAGTAATTGCTCTCAGGCCATACTATATATCTGTCTGAAGTCAGATACTGATTATACCTGCCGGGAGGAGTCAGAGCCAGAGGCACTTCATATTCATAATAGTTGCTCTTGACATC
Source organism: uncultured Muribaculaceae bacterium (assembly GCA_910576935.1). Taxonomy (GTDB): domain Bacteria; phylum Bacteroidota; class Bacteroidia; order Bacteroidales; family Muribaculaceae; genus CAG-873. The sequence continues at coordinate 15,084 of CAJTKG010000017.1, read as the reverse complement.
CGAACCGAGGCGCAGGAATATAGAAAGTTCGCCCGACTTCAGGTTGGTTACGTCATCGATCAAAGCCTCGGCATGTACCCACATCTGCATACGGCTGTAATTGCGCAGGTCGAGCTGTGTGTTGCGGTATACGCCGCGGGCGTCGCCGGCATCAAGCCCCGTGACTTTCATCGACATCGACTGCTCGTTGAGCTGGGTGATCTGGCTCTGGCCCGGGTCTGTGATACGTGTGACGCCGGGAGGAAGCACATAGTTGACCGGCTCGCGGTCGGCGTTTTCCTCGATGTTGACGACCGACAGGACAAGTTGTCCCTCGGCCGGCTGGTCACCGCGATTGTTAAGGTTGAAATCATAGCCGCGCCATTCGCCGCGTACAAGCTCGAGTGTGGCGAAACGCAAGTGGGTTACCTGCCTGAATCCGGTCATGAACATACGTGCGAATCTGATCGTAGTGAAATCATTGATCGAACCGACGACCTTCTCATAGTCGCTCAACGGAATCTTGAACTGATACCACTCTACCTCCTGGTCTTTGCCGTCGCGAGTACGCACTATCGATGTCTGCTTGTCGGTGATGAAATTACGTCCCACTACAAGATCTTCGGGGCGTATCGAGACGCGATACTGAAAATAACGCTCATATTCATTGAGAGTATTATCCTGGTTGATGTCCTCGACATCAGGCACGCTTCGCGACGACTGATACAACGGATCATCGGCTTCGTCAGGCGACAGCGAGTTGCCTTCGACGCCGTTATAACGTTTGTAGCGGGCGAGGATCCCGAGACGCTGCTCGTCATAGTCATAACCTCGGTAGAAGTGGTAGTTATCACCGGCCGGATCGTTGAACGGCGAGAACCGGTCCTGCTCCATCTCTGCCACAGTCGATGCAGGAAGACGCTGACGCAGACGGTCGAGATAATCCTTGTAGCTTGAGAACCCAAACTCATCGTCGTTTGGCAGTCCGTCGAGACCGACATCCTGCACAAGACGCGAGCCGCTGTTGTTGTCAAACGAATATGTCAGAGAGTTTTGCGTCGACACCCGGCCCCAGGCGCTTTCGGTCAGATACTGGTCATTGCCGTCATATGGAATACCGTTCTCATAGCTCTTGAGACCGTCTTTAAGAATATCTTCCGAGATCTCGCCGAAATTGAAATAGAGGTCACCGCCGTCATAATTGGGGTTGTCGGGGTCAAGGAACGGATTCATCATCCAGAACTGCACATACTCGATGTTGCTCTGCTCGAAGTTGGTATTGTCCATTCGGCGCATGATGCCACCCCAACGTTTTTCAGGATTCAGCAGATTGCCTCGCTCGTCTATCTCTTCAGCGTCAAGGTTGTAAGGGCCGCGCTCGGTAGGATAAAACGAGAGGTTGAGCGTCTGTATCGTCGACGACTCGCCATAACTGAGCTGACGGCCGGGGAATATCTCACGCGACGTGACCTCGCGCACATACGGATTCGACAGTTGCGCGAGATCGCTCTTTATATAGCCCGGCGCGAGCGACGAGTTGCGCATCGTAAACATACGGTCGATATAGTACCAGTTGATGAGCGCGCGGTTTTTGCCATAGGCGACGTTGTTGCTCAGCGAAGCCTCGGGGAAGAGTGCGTCTTTACCCGGATCATAAGGCGTCGAAGCGAGAAACCAGCTATATGGCGAACGCAGGTCTATGCCGGTCTGGGCCGACTCAAAGTCATCGACATACGACGATCCTTTGTTTGAGCCTGATTTCTGCGCATGCGGCAGCAGCTTGGCATACTCGGCTGTAAGGCTGAGACGCGAAGGCTGCACGGCGTTGACGGTAGGTATCTTGTTGATAAGGTTCGTCAGCCACATGAAATCTTGATTGTAGCTGAGATTGAACCCGAGCATCGTGTTGTTGACAGTCTCGTCGCCGATATTGACTTTCTCTGTCATGGCTTTCTCCGAGAAGTGTAGCATTGTCGCCCCTATGTTAAGGCTCTTGCTGAACTGATATTGCAAATCGAGTCCTATCAGTGATTTGCGCTGGGTAGAGAAAAGCGACTGATTCTCGAGTGTCACACTGACGCTCTGACCCGAATCGATTATCGACTGGTTGGTGATGGTGACAATGCCCATCGAGTAGTCGACGGTGTAATCAGAGTTTTCGACGAGTCTGACGCCGCCGGCGGTCACGATGACCGAGCCGCGGGGCACATTCATGGCGTTGAGCCTTATCTGTGAACCCGACGACGCCTGATATTCACCTTCGAGTATAAATTTATTCTTATCGGCAAACTGACGGGCTACGACCTGAGTCGAGTCATAAAGTTCTTGATATACATATTGCTGCGCTATCGCCGGATTACCTATTTCCTGTGCCAGATGGCTACCGAAAGGCTCTGCGACAGGAAAAATTATCTTGCCGGTCTGAGGAAGCACGGTATATCCGTCGACAAAATCGAAGAAACCGTCGGGGTTACTCTCTTCGTTGCTGTCGAGACGATCGAGATTCATCACCTGCAACAGCGACTTGTTATTGAGACCCGGCACCGGAAGATAATTGATCTTGGTGCCGGTCGTATCGCTCAGATACTTGATGTTGAGCTTGAAGTTTTTTTTCTGTATCTGATATCCGCCAAGCGAATAGACATTTTTCATCATAAGCCGCCACATAGGCAGACGAGGCGACGTCGTGGTGCTCTTGAGCATTTTGAGAAAGAGGGCATTATCGGTGTTGGTGATATCGCCCGAAAACTCGCCGACCTGATAGACCTGACCGCCGTAGGTATATTCAAAGGCAACAGCCAGTACCTCGTCGGCGTTGAGTGCACTCTTGATTGAGATATAACCGAGAGTGGCGTTAAGATCATATTCATTGGAGCTTAGCATACGCGCGCTCTCGACTTTCTCATAGTCGCGACCGCCCTCGATGCCGAAAGCCGACAGTGGTTCGAGCACTTGCGTCACGAGATTGATGTTACGCGCTTCGGGATATTGACTTTTTATGGTAGACAGAAGGTCGTTTGAGTTGTTCGACGGATTGTCGAGCGACGGATTGCCAACCCAATGGCTGTTTGATATGACACGATTTTCACCGAGATCCATAAAAGCCACCAAGTTGCGCGACTGGTCATAACGGCCGTTCTTGTTTGTCACCCACACTTCGATGCGGGTGATATTGACACCCGATGACACATAAGGCACTCGCGAGGCGAATTTATCGTAGTTGTCGCGAAAGAACTGGCTCAGGAAAAAGTGTCGGTTTTGATCATACTGGTCTACATTGACAGAGAATTTCGTCGTCTGCACACCGCCTTTTGTGTTGACAGACTTCGATTCTGAATTCTGTTGCGAGACAAGAGCCGTAGCCGTCAGTTTGCCGAACTGAAGCTTGGATTTGACGCCGAAAAGCGCTGTACTGCCTCGTATGAGCGACGAGCCTGTAGTCATCGACACGTTGCCGGCCTCGATCGACTTGACGATGTCATCTTCCTTGCCCTCGTAGGCAAGCTTGAGGTTTTTAGAGTCGAAGTCAAATGTCGCGTCGGTGTTATATGTCATATTGAATTTCAGACGGTCGCCGACACTCGCAGCTATCGTAGCCTGAATCTTCTGGTCGAAATCAAAATAGGTCTTGCGGCGCGCCGAAAGAGACAGCGACGGATTGTCGGTCTTATTGCTCTTGATGCCCATCGACACCTGCACAGAGCCTTGTGTCTTGAGCTGGACACCGCCGGGGCCGAAAATCTTCTCGAGCGGCCCGAGCGCGAAGTTCATGTCGAAGATATTGAAGGGCTGTTTCTCGGTCTCGGTGACAAGCGCGAGATTGCGTTCGCGGTAATACTGCTGCATCGAGCGGCGCAACTGCCAGTCGTTATATTGGGCCGGTGTCAGCATGAAAGGCGTCGCCACGTCAAAATCGCCTACTTTGGTGCGGACAACATAGAAACCGGTCTCGGGGTCATACTCGGCCTGCGTCTTGATGTTCGACGGCGTCGTCAGATCATAGGCAAGTTCGTCGGCCATAAGGGCCTCATAATTCTGAGGTACCGTCTGTTGCACGGGGAAAGGCATCATTATCGAGTCGGCCGCCTCGACAAGCGACGGCGGATATACCGCAGGCGGCGGTGGTGTGATCGACCGCTCCTGATACTGGCCCGTCACGATAAAAGGCATCACCGCGACCGTTGCCGAAACAAGAACAGCCGACAGGATGCCGACGACGCGGCCATATATCTTCTTTTTGTCTTTTCCCATTTACAAGTCAATCACAGCCGATGTCCCGAGAATTACGCTTTACACCGTAATACCGTCTACATCAACGGCAAAGCACGGCGTATTGCAGCTTCGACTTTCAATGACGGCTCGGTCTCGAACAGCTTCTTGAGCACCTTGCGGCTCTGCGGAGCGGCAAAACCGAGCATCACCAACGCAGCGAGAGCCTCGTCGAATGCCTCTGACATGGCCTGTGACTGAATTAATAACGTATCGTCGGCAGGTTTTATTTTATCACGCAAATCAACAATTATTCTTTCCGCTGTTTTTGCTCCGACACCCTTGACCGCTTTAAGACGCTTGACGTCTGACGCGGCTATAACCGCCGACAGCTCGGCCGACGGTATCGCCGACAATATCATGCGCGCGGTCGATGCACCGACACCGCTGACTCCGATGAGCGCGCGAAACATATCGCGTTCGTCTGCTGTGAGAAAACCATATAAAGTCCAGGCGTCCTCGCGTATCGACTCATGAACCAGCAGGCGTCCCTCGGTCTTGCCTTCAAGGGCCGAGAATGTCTGCAATGTTATCTGCAACGAATAGGCGACGCCGCCGGCTGTCTCTATGATGGCGGCAGCCGGATTCAGTTCGGCAAGCGCGCCTTTGATATATTCTATCATAATTTTCTAATCTTTATACTTTACAAAGGTAACATTTTTTTATAAACCCAAGCGGTCTTACATTTGTTATTGCAATAAACTAACAGTTTAAATCACACGATTATGAATGATTATCAGTCTTTAATATCAGAGTCAAAAGTAGTTTTGGTCGAATTTTATGCATCATGGTGTCCTCACTGCCGCCGCATGATGCCAATCGTCGACGACATCAAGGAACTTCTCGGCAACCGTGTTCCGGTCTATCAATATGACATCGATGAAAACGAATCTCTCGCCGACCGCATGGGCGCCGACACCGTGCCTACCTTTATTATATATCGCGACGGCGAGGAAGTATGGCGTTACAGCGGCGAGATCGACGGTAACGCGCTATATGGCAAAATCGAAGGCTTTATGCAATGAAACAAGGCGGTGACACGATATTCTCGATTTTTCTCGAGTGTCTGGATGTGCCCCATACACCGAACTACAGCGACAACAGGTTCAGAAACATGACCTTCAAGTCGCTGTTCGGTTTTTCACGACTTCTCAAAGAGTATCAAGTCGACAATGAGGCCTTGATGATAAACGACAAACTCGAGATTGACCGCCTCGACACGCCTTTCATGGCACAGGGCAATCAAAAATTTGTCATCGTCACATCCGTCACCTCCGACAGAATCACATATCTAACCGAAACAGGCCCCGTCGAAAGCACGCGCGACAATTTCTTCCGCCGTTGGAACGGCATCGTCCTCATGGCCTACCCCGACGATAATTCGATCGAACCCGACTTCGCCGGCCATCGGCGCGCCGCTATCATCGATTTGTCAAAGAAATGGATTCTTACAACCTCGATTATAATCATCGCGATATATCTTTTTATATCCGACAGGTTCTATGCCGACTGGTCTGACATGGTACTTCTGGCTACAAACGGCGCCGGTATCTACGTGTCATACCTGTTGATGCTCAAGACACTCAATATAAAAAGCCGTTCGGCCGACCGCGCCTGCGGCTTCATCGAGACACACGGATGTGACCACGTGCTGTCGTCGGCGATGTCGTCGTTCATGGGCATTTTCAAATGGAGCGAAGTCGGACTCGCATATTTCAGCGTCTCGATGGTGACTCTTCTCGTCTTTCCGCAATACACCAACTATCTCGCGTTCCTCAACCTCTTCTGTCTGCCCTACTCGTTCTGGAGTGTATGGTATCAGAAGACACGGGCCAAAGCGTGGTGTACACTATGTCTCAGCGTTCAGGCCCTTCTTTGGCTATCTTTTTTCTGCTATCTCGGCGGAGGCCATATCCACGACATTTTTCCGCTGCGGCCCGCGGTATTCATACTCGCTCTGAGCTATCTGACCGTCATGCTCGCCATCAATCGTCTTTCGCCATATTTCAGTAAGAACAACGATGAAAAAAATTAAACACCCGTCACTCACAAGCGCCAAAGTGCTCACACCCGTCGAGATGAACCACCTTCATTTCGAGGCCGCACACAGCGCCTTGACAGCCCGGCCGACACCGCGACAATCGACGTCAGACGATAATAAAAAACGTTAATGGCTGTGTTAGCAGATAAACCTTCGATGTTTATTTGTTTTAAGCATAATTAATTGAGATATAGGATATTATGCAAAACAACTTGTACTAATAATGTACGAAATGGGGAATTTAAGTACATTCAAAAGCAATCAATTAAGTTTAATTTGCAGGCGTTAGTTATTTTTAGTTCTATTCTTTTGCCTCGGTTTTCTTCTTTCTGCGGTCGGTATAGAGATAGATATATGGGCTGGTGAAAAGAAAAATTGAAGGGGACATTTCTCTTTTGTCACGCATATCTATGTAGGTTTGGTTCGGTTTATATATTTATATATAGAACTAAACCAAACTTATTTTTTGCCCAGCCTATTGACTTGCAACGCAAAAAGTCGTAACTTTGCGTTTGATTGGGAGAAGTCCCATCACGACATTTTGAAAAAAAGAAGCGTTATGCTCATCTCGAAGTCGGGAACGTAGGAAATTCAAGACTTTTAAGAGAGTGTGCATAGTGGTTCTCACGCTAACGGCGTGGGCTGCTATTACCATTTCTCTTAAAAAGGTTCTTCCTACGACCTCCGACTTAGAACGTGGCATTGCAGTTCCACGCTTCGTGTTTCATTTAATCGCTCTTGTGGAACTTGGAGAGCTTAATAATGCTTATGAAGCAACTGTCTTTGATGTTGTTAATCCTGCTTTCGGTCGGGTTTACCAACTGTGAAAATGCCACATCTACTGAAAAGGAGCAGCCAAAGGATGAACAAACGATGTTCTTCCCATTCAAACTTTATCCAACTGATAATATGTGGACTTTTATCAAGTTGGATACTCGCAATGGCAAAATGTGGCAAGTTCAATTTAGCGTAAAAGGAGATGATTATCGCTTTGAAATACCACTGAATACTACCGCATTAGCAACTGATTCAACAAATGGCAGGTATGAACTCTATCCAACACAAAATATGTTCAATTTCGTACTCCTTGACAAAGTAGGAGGTGCGACATGGCAAGTTCAGTGGTCAACTGAACCTGAAAATCAGGCTATCATACCGATTAAGCAATCTACTTTCTAATCATAATTTTTCAATCCGATGAACAGAATCATATTTCTTATTGCCTTGATGCTTTGTTGCATTGCATCTATTGCGCAATCTACTAACCAACATCTCACATTCAAAGGTGTTCCCATTGACGGCTCTCTAAGTGAGTATGTTTCCAAAATGAAATCCGCAGGATTCTCATATATTGGGACACAAGATGGTACGGCTATCCTGCAAGGTGATTTCGCAGGATTCAAAGGGTGTATTATTGGTGTTTCGACACTTAAAAATTCGGACATTGTTAATACCATTGGGGTTATTTTCCCTGAAAAAGATGATTGGTCATCTTTGGAGGAAAACTATCAGCACTTAAAAAAGATGCTGACGGAGAAATACGGCAAGCCCTCTGAATGTGTTGAAGAATTTCAGGGTTATGGATCACCAAATGATAATAGCGATAAACTACATCGCTTAAAAATGGATAGATGTACTTATGCGACAGTATTTGAAACGCCCAAAGGCGATATTCAACTTTCATTGGAACACCAAAGTGTAAGTTCATGCTTTGTCAAACTTCAATATTGGGACAAGATAAATACGGATGCTGTCAAAGCAAAAGCTATGGATGACCTATAATCCATTATGCCTATGACTGTAATGTTCGGTTTCATATCGGTATTAGCACTAATAATTGCCATATTCTTTGCCATCTATAAATGGCGTAAGAGTATGGCTTTATTGCGTACCGTGACTGAAACACATCGGGGTACATGGTCAGAGCGCAAATTAGTTCTCAAACTGCTTAAACACGATATCCCCGCGATAACAGTATATCACGATTTGTATGTGGAACGACATCGTGGACAATATTCGCAAATTGATGCGGTTGTAGTGACAAAGGTCGGAATAATTGTGTTCGAGGTTAAAGATTATAGCGGTTGGATTTTTGGCAAAGGGTATCAGAATTATTGGACACAAGTATTGGCGTATGGAAAAGAGAAACATAGATTTTACAATCCGATTCTTCAAAACAAAGGGCATATTGAGGCTCTTAAAAAGAAATTGGAAGGTATTGCTGAGGTGCCGTTTTATTCAGTAGTCATATTTTATGGGAGATGTACTTTGAGAAATATCAGCGATATCCCTTATGGAACTTATGTAGGGTATGCAGGAAGTGTCACATCAATCATAGATGAAATTATGGAAAATAATCCGCCAGCCAATTACAAAGACAAATGGGGTGTCATTAATACGTTAAGAGAGGCCGCCTCCAATGGAGAAAATTGGGAGATAGTGAATCGGCACATTCAAAATGTGCGTAATTATTTTAGATAGGCTTCGGTTTCCAAAGGTTGACCTTTGGCATATTGGGGATATTTTCAGCGTTGCTCCGCAATGCGGCTCGGAAAATTCCCTAATATGCTAAGGAATTTCCAGTCGGTGTAATTTCCATGACGGTGTTGTGGTTGTATTTCGCATTGGCTTTGATATTGATTTACGGAATGACTGAATGATTAAATGACTGAATGATTAGTTGGTTAGTCATTCAGTCATTTTGTCATCTAAATGATTAATCATTCAGTCATCAATTCATCGAATCATTTAATCATTTGGATGACTGGTCACTTTGTCATTCAGTCATTTCGTCATTGGTGTCAGGGGGCGTTATTGGGAGATGATGTTGTGGAGCGTTTGGGGATTACTGGTAATACCTAAACATAAACTCGCTCCACCCTAAAACGACCTCTTATGGCAATGAGAAAAACAAAGAGCGGTCACGGCAGTGACTGCGGTTTCGGCAGTGGCTTTTCGGAGAAAAAGGAATCCCGAAACATATCCTTGCACTCCTTTTTTTCTCGTTGCCTTTCCTCATTGTAATGACCGCAGTCACTATAATGGCATCAATCGACCGTCGGGAGTTGATACTGCCTTTCGGGATACCCGGAAGGTATCTTGCCGACTCCGAATATTCAATTTTTTTCGTTGCCGTATCTTATTTTTCTCTCGTTGTCATCCACTTGCATTCTTTGCACTTTTGTACAATGGCACGGTCAACTTCATCAAGGAATAAGGCGTTGCGGTATATATGTCAGTTCAAGATTAAACCTTGGCATTTTTGGCACTTTGGCATTTTCAAAGTGTGCAAAAGTGCAAGGTGTGCAAGGTGGTAATTACTGAGATTTGTTGTCGGACTTCGCCACACTTTCTGCATTTCCTGCATTTTCAATTTAAGAAATGCGGATAATGCTGAAAATGCAGGCTGATTGCATTGTTTTTTCTTTTCGTTGCCCCATACGGTCTTGGTTCAGTTCTATATATACACCCCCGTACTGAACCAAACCAAAATTCATAGATGATGACCGCCGAAAAAAGGAAGAACCCTCCAAGGTCGGAGAGTTCCCAAAATGCCAAAGTGCCAAAAATGCCACGGTGTAAAAACTACGACATCCCATAGCTGATTGAGCCGAGGGAGTGGATTGCATCCTGCTTCAAGCTGTCAACAACGTGGAGATATTTCTCCGTCATCGTTATGCTTGAATGCCCCATGAGGTCGGCGACAGTCTTGATGTTAGCACCGTTGGAAAGGAGATTTACCGCAAACGAGTGTCGGCTACAATGCCATGAGATTTTTTTCCGTATCCCTGCCTCGGCAACCCATTTCTTCAATTGCTGGTTACAGCTCACATAAGGGCCGATTTTGAATATCGGTTCAGTCGAGTGGTCATTGGTCGTAGGCTCACCCACCAGAGCGAGCATATCATCGGTGAGCGGTGTTGTCACCCAGCTGCGGCTGCTTATGTTGCGGACTTTCTTTTGCTGGAATCGGAGTGTCTTTGTCATCGGGTCAACATTGGCATAGGTCAGCAACTTCACGTCACACCAGCGTATGCCGGTGAAAAGGCAGAAGATGAACGCACGTTGCATTTCGGTGTTCTCCCCCTTGTACCGGGTAGCCATGAGCCTTTTTATCTCATCGGGGCTTAAAATCTCCTTTGAGAAAGAGTTCCTATCCCATTTGATGGTTATCCCCTTGCAGGGATGCTTCTTTATCAATCCCTCGTCAAATGCGGCTGTGACAACCTTTTTGAAACGACCGTACATCCCTTTGGGACCCTCGCCCGTGCCGTGCTTTTTGAGATAGTCGGTAAAAGCCGTAACCATATCGGGAGTAAGCTGCTCCATTCGGAGAACGGTGTCGTAAAGGCTGTACCTCGGCGATTCATGTAGAAAGTTGATGAACTTGGTGTATGACTGTCGGATTGAGCATTTCATCATCCGTGAGAGGTTGGGGTTCTCGTTGAAGAAGTCACGGTAATATTGCAGGAAATCACGCTGACGCTCCTTTTTGAGCCGATAGCCCTCCCTGTCCTCCAAAAACTCCTGCTCACGCTCAAATCGTATCTTCTCGGCGAGGGCGAGTGTGTTCTTGTTCTGCAACCGCTCCTGCGTGTTGCGAGGGTGCAGCCAAATGTAGAGATTGAGGTTCTCACGCTTGCGGATATGCTTCACTTTGTATTTCGGCTTACCTGTCATAGCCCCCGAAGTGTAGAACACTTGGTTTCCCTCATCGTCAAGCACGGGAGTTTCGGAGCGACCGAGGTAGAATTCCAGATAGAGGCTCGCACGACCGTCTTTGAGTTCGGACTGTTGTAGTTTGGGATTTTGTTTGTTCTTGCTTTCTATTTTAGCCATAAATGATTATCTTTGTGGAGCGCAAAAGTAATTAGAAGGTTTGAAACGTAAAAACGACCCTCAACATCTATTAACAAACGAAATGTACAAAAGATGTACTGAATGAGAAAATAGAGGCAAAATCAGCAAAAAAGAGGAAACTCAATCAAAGGTTAATTTACTGATTATCATTTATATTAATTCATTTTTATTCAATTGCATTTAACGTATAAAAGACCTGCGTTATTTTTGGCTGTCTAACAATCAAACAATCGAAAAACATATAACCATAAACATAAAATAAAAAACATGACAAAGAAATTAATCCTGGCAATGTTTGCCCTCTCAGCCGTAACTTTCGGATCTTTTGCAGCTAATGATAAGGCTCCCGACAATAAGAACAACGGTGTATGTAACAAAAACGCGAATTGCCCCGTACAAAAATGCGACCGCAAAGATCGTGTATGCCCGAATCCTTTTGAAGGTCTCAATCTGACCGAGGCTCAGAAAACACAGCTTAAAGAGCTCCGCGCATCTATGCCATGCGACAAAAACAACAAAAAAACCGACAAAAAAGACGGCCGCACAGATCGCATCCAATGCAAACGCGATTTCCTCGCAAAGGTCAAAACGATTCTTACCCCTGATCAATATGTCACTTTCCTAGAGAATAACTTTGCTGACAGAGGAGGCCGCAGACACGAAGGATACCGCAAAGGACACGGTCAGAAAAGGCACCACAATATTTGCCAAAGCAACGAGTGCAACAACACAAATTGCCCGAACACAAAAAACAACTAAACAGGTTATTTGACAGTAAACCGACGGCTGTCGCGCACATGGCGCGGCGGCCGTTTTTATTTTCCCCAAAGTCAAAGCAATATACACTTCAATGCCATATTGAAAATATTTTTCATGTTTTAGTTTTCTTTTTTACAATAAAATACATATCTTTGCGACACTTTACTTCAAACACACCAGTTTTAATAACCAAAACAACATTTAGTCTCATGAAGAAACTCTACATTTCAGCCTTGGCGGTCATTTTGGCCGTAACATCAGCCGCAGCCTCACCCATAGGCAAACGTGTCATCGGCAACAATCTGATTTCCGCTGCAAAAGCACCGGCGAAAGCGGCATCTCCAAACGCCATGACCATCACAGACCTTGAGACACAGGTCAAAGGCCGTTATGCACTCGAATATTACAGCCCCATCCCCGATGAAAACGGTATACCCTTTGGCAACTGCTATGAACAGCCTATGATTGTCGAAGATTATTTTGCCGAGAAAGAAGGCGACGTCAATATCGGATACCTCTTCCTGCTCAACGCAATCCTCAAAGGACATGTCGACATGGAAGCCGGCACGATAACGATACCATCGCGTTTCGCAACGGTATATTATGAAGACCCGGATGATTACAATGATCCCGGTCTCGACATCTACTTCACGGCCGTAGACTTTGTCGATGGCAAATACAGACCTAATCTCGAACGGCCTTTCACCGGCACATTCGAGCTTCACGACGGCAAAATAACCAAAATCGTCACCGACGACATCTGGGGCTATGCCGCTTATGACACCGGCGGCGCTCAGGTGGGATGGATGGAGATTGCCTTAAACTCACGCTTCTATCTCGGACATGGCGAAATGGAGTATTGGCCCGGTGACATCAACGGCGACGGCATCGTCAATGACGACGACAAGGAGCAGACCGTCGTTCACGCCGTCAGCGACGGCAAAACGGCCACTGTCTATAACGCCTTCAGAAGCGGCTGGGACAACCCGATAACAATCGCCATCGACGACGCGGCAAAAAAAGCTGCCATCAAAGACCAGAGTATCATGCTCGGCGGTGTTAACGCCACACTGACCACTAAAGCCCTGGAATCGACCGTCAATGGCTTGATACGTGATGTCAGCTGGGACATCGACAAGCGTGATCCCGTCGCCAACTCGGTCCTCGACTTCGGCCTCATCGTAGCTCACGACAAAGCCGCCTCAAAAGACCTCGTCAAATTTGACAACGTCCGCTTCTTCTTCAAAGAAAACGTCGCCGAAGACAACTCGGGCGTCGCCGAAATAATCACCGACGACAACACACCCGCCGAATACTACAATCTCAACGGCCTGCGTATCGACAGCGCCAACCTCGTCCCCGGCATCTACATCGTCCGTCAAGGCGCCAAAACCTCAAAGACCATAGTAAGATAAACATTTATAACTTCAATACTATATTCGGCGGTCAGATTCTAAACCAAATCTGACCGCCGAATTATATTTTTTTTGCATACCGATTCAATATTTAATAAAGTTTATTATATTTGCGGTTATTATTAATAACTCAGCATACTTAATTAATATCTTTATGATTTTAAACCATATTCAACGTTTTTTTACCTGACTACTATAGTCCTGACTTGTTCGTGTTCTGACGAATTTAACCAACCAATACCCGACAATAATAATTCATCCACATTATTCTATAATGAAGATGAAATTTGTAATCTCGCCATAGACGCGCGAACCTCTTTCTATGGAATTGACTCTCGCTCAAATATATCAGTTGCTAATACAATTCCTATAAAGTCTGCGCCTCAAAGCCGTACACAAAACGAACAAGAATTATTATATGTAGTTAATTTTGAGAATAATCAAGGGTTTGCTATTGTATCTGCAGATAAATTTCAGAAGCGAATTACGTACATATAAACTGGGGGTATAACAGCATCGGCAATGGCTACTATTATGATAGAGTTTTTGATACTCGAAAAATATGTTTAGACGATCCAAACGTCAATGAAATCACGAACGACAACAGACACTTCTCATATAACTACGACATTTCATTTATAAAAGTAAAACGCTAATTGGTAATATATGAAAAAGTACTTGATATTCACATTCCTGAGCCTCTTTGCAATCGCATGTTCCGATGAACCGACAGGATCTGACAAGGATTTATATAACGATCTGATTAATGGCAAAAAAAATCTGTTTATGCACGCTTGGTTCGGCAGTGTCTATTCTCAATCGGATGGAAGCAGCAAATGGATCAATACCGATCAGCTACACGAAGACGAATATGAAAAAAATCCAACATCGTTTACTCTTCCTAAAAACAATAATGCCACTGCTATTGTATGCGAAACATATATCACTATAGCCCGCGGAAAAATATGGTTTGAGGTATACCATGACGGCAAAATGTGTGGCAATGACAAAAACTTTGCTATCGTTTATAAAGCATGGTCTCAATACTGCGACGAAACAAATGATTACACAAGAGCTTTCTATCTGACAGCTGATCTTGAGAAAAACAAAACTTTTAATCTCGCAGGCAAAACATATACGATCGAGAACTTTTCAAACGGTGTTTTTGATTTTTCAACTACCGCCGACAACGTGTTTCTCAAAGATATGGGCATAGACATCAACAATTTAGATGCCAGCAAATATAAATTTGTTTGGAAGTATAGAAACGCCCATGCTCCCATTGACTTCATCAACGATAAAACCATAGGTTATAGCAGCTTTACTTCATTCCTTACCAATCAAATAGACAAGATGGCAAAACATCGCGAGAGCTACACTGTTGATGGTGTTGACTATACAATCGCGCAACTTCGTGATATAGTTGAAAACAACGCATCTAAATGGGAACCGACTGACATCCGTTCGCTTTGCAAACAATTCTCACCGACATGTAATTGGTTCTAAACAGACCGACAAAACAACCACACTAAGGCGAGTTGCGCTACCCTTGTGCAACTCGCCTTTCGCCATATTAAGTTGCGTTATTCGACGTGGTATGAAGTCTCTGAATCCACAACGCTATGGAGCGACGGTCGGGAAATCGTCGATCCCATGGTTTGTTACAACAATGTCAATGTGCGTTTGACATCGGTTTGGTCGGTTTAGACGCGCGGGGATGTCTGCCGCTATCGTGGTCGTGGCGGGGGATCTATTTTCAGG
>CAJTKG010000016.1 GCA_910576935.1 uncultured Muribaculaceae bacterium | reverse complement strand
GTAATCAGTATAAGTCTGAGATAGCGTCTCATTGTTATGTCTTAATTTTTATGTCTTTCTTTAGTTTTTATCTTTTTATTTGCAAATCATATTACATCCGCCTCGCAAACCAATTGATGCGTCGTTTCGGAGAGACGAACAAACAGACCATTATCGCCTGTTTCCCTTTATTGATGCATCGAGTGTGTCATTTCCATCGTACGGAATGGGTCCTACAGCCTGTAAAACTGATCTATAGCGAACACAAAATTACTAATTATTTATATCTAAAATAATATTTACCCCCCCCCCCCCGCTTAACTTTATTTAACATATTTTATTATCTATACCATGCTAAAATAACGAAGCCATGGGGTGTGGAGTAAAGTATTTTTGCATAAACACAGAAACTGCACCGTAAATAAATACGATGCAGCTTCAAAAATCAGCCTAACGCGGCTTAATTTATATATGTATCAATGTTCAAAGATTGGGGTTGAGTTTATGCCAGTCTGCAATGGGAGGCAGAACGCCCATTTCGATGACTTCATCACGGAGCTTGCATAGATGTTCGTAGCTCTTTTCGAGAAGCTTGTCTTCTTCGGGCGTGCCCTGAGGAACCTTGGCAGTAACGCCGTCAGCGGTGATGGTTGTCTCGGCGGCCATCATAATATGACGGAAGTGGCCCTCGTTGATATATGTGCCGACAGGCCAAGTAAAAGGTTTGCCGCCCATAGCTGCGGCGATCATCTCAATAGAGATATATGCCGGGCTCTGGAACGATGATCGGCCACGCAGATCGATAATGTGCTTGCCACCCTGAATAACACGCTGCTGAATCTCAAGCCAGTCTTCCATAGGCAGTTTGGGTGTACCGATAAGTTTGACGAGCGGTGTGCCGTCGACCGTCACGGTTGAGGCGTAGACGGCCATCTGTTCGCCGTGACCACCATAAGTGCGTGCGTTGACGACTTTGTCGGGCGAGTTCTTGAAATATTTGGCGAGCTCGCTGCGCAGACGCGTGCTGTCGAGAGCGGCAAGCGTCGACACCTGCGATGGCTTTAGACCTGAGTAAATCAAAGTGATAAGTCCTGTTATATCTGCCGGATTAAAAACTACGACAACGTGTTTCACATCGGGACAATAATTGCGTACATTCTTGCCGAACTCCTCTGCAATCTGAGCATTACCTTTGAGAAGATCCTCGCGGGTCATGCCGGCCTTACGAGCCGCACCGCCCGATGAAACAACATATTTGGCTCCTGATAGAGCTTCTTTGATGTCGGATGTAAACGTAAGATTAAGACCTTCAAAACCACAATGCAACAGTTCTTCAGCCACACCCTCGAGACCTGGAGCATATGGGTCGTAAAGGCAGATATTAGGTGTCAGGTGCATCATGGCTGCAGTCTGCGCCATGTTAGAACCGATCATGCCGGCCGCGCCCACAATGGTCAGTTTTTCTTCAGTTATAAATTCCATAATTATTATATAAAAAAGATGTGTCTAAAATCAAGGATTAAACATCATCACCGGCATAAATGTTCAGCGACCGTGGAGCTATCTTTCGATTCATTACAAAGTGACGCAGCAGATATAAGAAAAAGAGACAAAAAACTACGCCCCGACATTTTTGGCGATATACACTATTGACTTTTGCAAAATTATGTTGTAATTTTGCATCAACCTTTTTAATTTATCATATTATGAAAAACCACAGTTCAACTTTACCTTCAGCCGCACTACCGCTTACCGGTGCATGGCTTGGAAGTCTTGCCGCCGAGGTCATGCCGTATGCTCTCGTATGTACCGCCATGGTACTTACCGATTTCTTCTCAGCCTTAATGCTGCGCCGGCGTCTAAAAAGTCGTGGCAAACTTACCGAAGCTCATCTAAGCTCACACCGTTTCGGCCGTATCGTCACAACGTTGATCAAGATCTACGCATTGCTTGTTCTTTCGTATCTGATAGACAGTGTCATCATCGGCGACATCATGTCATCGGGACTTACGCGACTGTCAGCGGCACTTGTATGTTTCTGGCAGGCGCTGTCGATACTCGAGAACGAAGCTACAGCCAGCGATGCACGGTGGGCCCGTATCGCCCGCAAAATACTCGTCGATAAAACCGAGAGACATCTCGGCATCGATCTTGACGAACTTAGCGACAGGCCGAAGCGTTAGATTATTGATCAAATATCAAAACAATCATGTTATGAAACGTATAATAACAGCACTTTGCATTGCTCTAATCATCAGCACTTCTGCTGTCAGCGCGCAACAATTCAATCTGTGGCTGACGACAGAAGGAGCGGGCATTCAGATCAACAGCGGTGATTTCTATGGGCCGCCACCACCACCGCGACATCACCACTATAGTCGGCCCGGCTATCGCGGCGACGCACGATATTACCGCCACGTGTCAAAAAAACTCCACAAAAAATACAAAAAACTGCGCAAGGCACGCCACGAATATGACAAAGCACGCCGTGATTTTTACAAACACAACCGTCACCATCATCACCACTGATTATGACATGAGCGCGAGACTGCAACGCAAGAGAAACCGCACGTCAAGATCTCTGACCACTACACATCGAGACTGCTCAGAATCTCTTTAATCTCAGTATCGGTAGCTGTCAGACGCGTACGGCAAGCTTTGAGAAGGTCGACGGCGCGACGAGTGCGCACAGCCAGAGTGTCGACATCGCAACTATCGCCACGGAGCGAAGCGAGTATCTCCTCAAGCTCGGCGATGGCTTCGCTATATGTCATATGGTCAATCTCTTTCATTTTCAATACTATTTTTAATATCGTTTACATGCGACACAGCCATGCCGTCGGCAAAAACGGTTGTGACTGTGTCGCCTTTTTTAAGCTGTTCGACAGATGTGACAGCCCGTCCGCCAATGCGTGTGATTGAATATCCACGGCGCAGAGTTGCCTCCGGCGAGAGGGCCTCTACCAGAGCGGCGGCGCTGTCGAGGACGATATTTAGACGGGCAATGGCGTCGGCAATAGAGCGTCGCAATTCGTCAGAGCGGCTCGAGTCCACCCGTCGACGCTCGGTTTCGAGACGAGCCTCAACCAGCGGCGAAAGCATGCCTCCGAGGCGGTCGACACGGC
Source organism: uncultured Muribaculaceae bacterium (assembly GCA_910576935.1). Classification (GTDB taxonomy): domain Bacteria; phylum Bacteroidota; class Bacteroidia; order Bacteroidales; family Muribaculaceae; genus CAG-873. The sequence continues at coordinate 51,169 of CAJTKG010000016.1, read as the reverse complement.
CCATTGCCGAGGCCATACCGGCTCCGACAATGCTGAAAATGTCCGACGCCAAGGTGCGGGCGCGCATAAGAGCGGTACGACCACGATCGATAAGCCACTCGGCGGCGGCGGTCGGCGTCTTGACACGCATATTGGCAACATAATCAAGGATGGTGACATCACGCTCGTGACCTATGCCGACAATGACAGGAAGAGGAAACTGCGCCACATGAGCGGCAAGATCATAGTCGTCAAACGAAGCGAGGTCGCCGGTGGCACCGCCGCCACGTATGATGACGACACAATCGAAACTGTCGGCTTCGGCTGCAATTGCATGAAGAGCGCCGATGATACTCGAGGGAGCGCTGTCACCCTGAAGCGTCGCAGCAAACAGACGAGTTGCGAAGCGCAAACGCAGCGGATTGTTATATAACTGGTCGATGAAATCGCCATAACCTGCCGCTGTCTTCGACGAAATCACAGCTACACGTAGCGGTGCTGCGGCCCACTCGAGAGTGCGATTCATATCGATAATGCCCTCGGATGTCAGGCGCTCGACAAGCTGCTGACGGCGTCGCATCAGATCGCCCGCGGTATAAGCGGGGTCAATGTCGCTGATAACTGCCGACAGGCCATATACGGGATGATATGAGGCTGTGACGCAGACCATGACTTTGATGTCAGAACGCAGAGTCATGCCCGTCATATCGGCAAAACGACGGTTGAGAAGCGCAAAACGACTCGCCCATATTACGGCCCGCAATCGCGCCCTGGTCGTGAATTCCACGGGATCTTTCTCAATAAGCTCCATATAACAATGCCCGCCCGAGACTCGCAGATCGGCCGTCTCGGCTGTAACCCACACCGCTGTCAGTGCCGGACGGTCGTTGACAGCGGCAGCAAGACGTGAGTTAAACTCGCTCAGGCAAATGGAAGATATCAACGGCCCATTCATTGCTTCAAAAGCGAGAAACGACGGCCATCCCATTGAAAGACCAACTCGGGCAGCAGTTCCGAGAGTGCTGCCGGACGTTCACGGTCGAGAAAGTAACATTCGGTGCGATTGGTGTAGACAAGGCGTTGCGAGGCCGCGTCAAAATCGACGGTGGCAATGACAAAGGGTATATCGAAAGCTACCGCGTCTGCCCGTTTTTTATCCTTGAGCCAATCGCTGAATCGCGGGGGTGTCAACGGAGAGCGCGACAACGGACTCCACCGGCTGTCATAGAAATTTACAGTCGAGTCGTAGATCGGAGCGGGTAGTTCTTTGACAACCATCGTCAGCGTGTCGGCCGCGGCAGGCAGCAGAGCGATTGTGACGCGCACAGAGTCATCGACGGCATAGCTCAGACTCATTGAGTCGAGCGCCGTGATATATATCTTATTGCCCAGATAACTGTCGGAAGCCACGCGGCTGCCGCTGTCAAAGTAGTCGACCATGTCGAGGCGCGAGTATTCGGGCAGATAGTTCACGACGTCGATCGGCGCTCGGCAGAAAACGTCAACCGACGGACGCATCGCCGCTGCGGATACAAACGCCAAAACGGCCGTTAGTGACATAATCAGACGCATCATATCGGAAATTGTAAGATCACTTGGTTTTCTTTCGTGAGAATTTTTTTTCGCCTTTGCCCTTGCCTTTACCACGACGATCTGAAGATCGGGCATAGTCTTTATCAGGGTCTGCAATCTCGCAGTAAAGCCGCTTGCCGAAGAAATCCGCACCCGTTAGAGCCGCGGTCACGCGACCGGCGTTGGAGCGGCGCACGTCGAAAAGCGAATAAGCCGGCATCAGGTCTATGCGTCCGACGTCGACACGCTGGCCGACGACGTTGTGATTGATGAGATCTATGAGGTTGCCGGCATAGAAGCCGTCGGCCTTGCCGGCATTGATATAGACGCGGGCCATACCCTTCGAGGCTGTACGCCGGTCTTTCTCACGGTCATCGGCGGGACGCTCGTGTTTCTCGCCTTTTTTCTTTTCGCGCGCAGGGCGTTCGTCGATAAAGTCTATGTCAGGAGCATCTTTATAATAGTCGAGAAGCCTGTTAAACTCGAGTGAGAGTACTCGTTTGAGCAAGTCTTCGGCCGAGAGCCATGACAGTTTGCGGCTTACACCTGGAAGATATTTGACAATCTCGTCTTCGTCGACCTTGACACGCTCGAGGCGGTCAGCCAGATTATAGAGCTGTTTCTCGATTATATGTTGTGGCGTAGGCACTTCACAACGTTCAAATTTCTTGCCAATGATGCGTTCGATCTCACGGAGACGTCCTTTCTCCCGCGAATGTATGATGGCGACCGACACTCCTGTCTTGCCGGCTCGACCCGTGCGACCAGAGCGGTGGGTATATACAGCTGTATCTTCAGGCAGACCGTAGTTGATCACATGGGTCAGATCGTCGACATCGAGGCCGCGGGCCGCGACATCCGTAGCGACGAGCATGGTGATGACACGGTCGCGGAATTTCTTCATCACCGTGTCACGCTGCTGCTGCGACAGATCGCCGTGAAGAGAGTCGGCATTATAGCCGTCGGCTATGAGTTTGTCAGCTATTTCCTGTGTGTCTCGGCGCGTACGGCAGAATATTATGGCATAGATGTTGGGCGAATCATCGGCGATACGTTTCAACGCGAGATATTTGTCTCGGGCATTGACCATATAATAAATGTGTCGTACGTTGGCCGCGCCCTCGTTGCGGGTGCCTATGACAATTTCCTCCGGATCGCGCATGAATCGCTTGGCGATGCGCGACACCTCGGCAGGCATTGTAGCAGAGAACAGGAGCATCTCACGCTCGGCAGGCACATGACTGAGAATAGCCTCTATCGAATCGACAAAACCCATATTGAGCATTTCGTCAGCCTCGTCGAGCACAACAGTGTGGACATCACCGAGCTTCACGACACCGCGATCGATCAGATCGATCAGACGGCCGGGTGTGGCGACGATAATCTGGACACCCTCGCGCAGCGAGCGTATCTGACTCTCGATACTCGAGCCTCCGTAGACAGGCAGCACCCTCAGCCCGGGCGTATATTTAGAGAAATCGGCCAGGTCGGCCGCTATCTGCAAGCAGAGTTCACGTGTAGGCGCAAGTATGAGCGCCTGCGGCACACGGTTGCCGACATTTATGCGTTGTATAACGGGCAGGCCGAAAGCCGCTGTCTTGCCTGTACCTGTTTGGGCGAGAGCCACAAGGTCGTGATCGCCACCAAGAAGAACAGGTATCACCTTCTCCTGCACGGGCATAGGTGTCTCGAACCCGAGCTCGGCCACAGCCTTGAGCAGATCGTCTCTGACACCCAAATCTTGAAAAGTCATATTATTTATCTTATGTTAGAATTGCAAACTTACAAAATTAAGCTTTTTTACCCTTATATCAAAACGTTTTCAGACAAACATAAGTTTGTAACCCCCGCATGTCATGCCCCTGCCGTTGTATCGCTATATGTCGCCGACGAATAACAAGCGCTTATGATTTTAGCGTCATTTCGACTAACGTTTTCCGACTTTTAGAACAATAATCAATTAAGGAAATTTTTCTATATTTGCATCAGTTTTATCGCGGTTGTCTACTCGCTGATAATGCTTTATTTCATCACATTTGAGGTTTATCAGGAATTTTAAGAAAATGTCTTTTTCAAGATGGTTGCTACCCTAATTCTATTATTTTGCGTAGGCTATATCTGTATAGCCCTCGAACATCCCTTACGTGTCGACAAGACAGCGATTGCGTTGCTGCTCGGCATGCTTATGTGGATTATCTATGCACTCGGAGCCGAGTATATCATCCCGCTGGTCGAGCCCGACGCCCTTGCCGACTATGTCGACAACAATCCGTTGCTGGTGACAAAGTCGTTTGGAGAGAGATGTCTCGACTATGTTCTCAACGTCAAGATTGTCGAGGCCATGGGCGATATCACCCAGACCCTCTTCTTCCTCATCGGCGCAATGACCATTGTCGAGCTGATTGACGTACATGGCGGTTTTTCGGTAATCACCGACCGGATAACGACACGCAGCCGCCGCAAATTGTTATGGGTCATATGCCTGACAACATTCTTTTTCTCGGCCGTCCTCGACAACATGACCACTACAATCGTCATGATTCTGCTGCTTCGCAAACTCATAACCCGCAAGACCGAGCGTTGGCTCTATATCGGCATGATCGTCATCGCCGCCAATGCCGGAGGCGCCTGGTCGCCCATCGGTGACGTAACAACGATATTACTGTGGGTCAAGGGCAATGTCACCGCCGGAGCACTTGTAAGCTACGTGCTGTTGCCAAGCGTCGTGTCGCTTCTTGTACCGCTGGTCATAATCTCGAGCCGTCTTAAAGGACGTCTGCCGGCTATCGTGGCCGAGAAAAACGTCGACACCGTCATCTCGGCACGCGAACGCAACACCATCTTCTGCCTTGGTGTCGGCGGCCTGTTGCTGGTGCCCGTCTTCAAATCACTCACCCACATGCCGCCCTTTGTTGGCATACTGCTGATACTGGCATTACTGTGGATCTTCTCTGAGTGTTTCTACAACGGCAAACATCTCTCGGCCTCGCGCGAACAACGCCTACCCAAAGTCATTTCGCGCATCGATATGCCATCGATACTTTTCTTTCTCGGTATCCTCATGGCTGTCAGCGTCCTGCAGGCATCAGGCATATTGTCGGCTGCGGCAGCGTTTCTTGACGAACACATCCATAACGTCTATATAATCAACGTGCTTTTGGGCGCCATGTCATCGATACTCGACAATGTACCGCTCGTCGCAGGCGTCATGGGCATGTATGGCATCGCCGACCCTTCATCGATAGGCTATGCCGCCAACTTCGTCGTCGACGGCGTCTTCTGGGAATTTCTCAGTTATTGCGCCGGTGTGGGCGGCAATCTGCTCATCATCGGTTCGGCGGCAGGCGTCATAGCCATGGGACTCGAGAAAATCAGCTTCGGCTGGTATCTTAAACGCTTTACCCTGCTGGCTCTCGCCGGATACCTTGCCGGAGCCGCCGTCTACCTCATCGAGACCGCGCTGTTCAAATAATCAGGAAATACGATAAATCGCACCCATAGGCAACTCCGCGCAAATCGGAAGCGCGGAGTTGCTCTTTATTTTAAGCTTTTATAATATTTGTAGAACCGTTGTTTAGCGAAAAAAGATGTAACTTTACATCTTGTTATGCGACAACGCCTATTGCACAAGATCATTACGGTCTCAGTGACCCTGTCATCCGTCCTCACAGGTTGTGGCGGTTCTGACTCCGCGTCGGGCAACAGCCATGCCTACCGCGAGACGCTCAACGACATCTTTGCCGAAGCTGCTCCCAACCGCTATGACATCTGCCTCGACAGCGCCCCTGACGACAACTGCCGTCGAATGAGAGTCAAGAATATCGGCCCGCACGGCCAGGTGTTCAACGACAGCAACTACCTTCATATCAATGAAGCCCGAGAAATAGGCATAGACATCATCAATAGCGACGACGATATATGGCAGATGCGGCATCCACTTGTAGCCATCAGTTCATGCCCCGAGTACTATATTGCCGAATTAAGTCATTCATACCCCTATCTGGTCAACGAGGCAGCCGTCTTGCTCCATGATATCGGCGCTCGGTTCAACGACTCGCTGGCCGCTCGCGGCGGTGGCAACTACCGCATAAAAGTGACAAGTGTGTTACGAACTCCTCTGACTGTCAAAAAACTGCGACGGGTAAACCGCAATGCCGTCGATTCGTCAGCCCATCAGTTTGGCACAACCTTCGACATCAGCTATTCAAAATTTATCTGCGACTCGCTCGGCGTCAACCGCACATTTGAGGACCTCAAAAATCTCCTCGGCGAAATACTCTACGACCTGCGCCGCGAAAGACGTTGCTATGTCAAACGCGAAAAGCGACAGAGTTGCTTCCACATAACCGCCCGCGCCTGCCGCGACACCCTGTCTAACACAACCAACCAACCGAGAGAATGAACGAACCGACACAGCAACCACGCCGGTCCCGCAGCCTGTGGCGACGCCTGATAAAAATATTTCTTTTTACGGCTCTGGGCATTATCCTCACCGTCGTTGCCACGCTCATCACAATTGTGGCGACGCTGTCGCCCGAGCATCTGACACCACTTGTGACCTCTGTAGCCAACCGTGTCGTTGACACACGCGTCGAGATTGGCCGGGTTGAATTAGGACTAAAAGCCTCGTTTCCATTCCTGCGCCTCGACGTCGACAGCCTAACCATATTGTCGCCGGAAATGATAGCCCTGCGTGCCCGCAACAATACCCTGCCCCCCTGCGCCGACACCATTGTCAGCATCGATCGTTTTACCGGCGGTATCAGCCTCACGGCTCTCGTCCGCGGCGAAATCAGACTCAGCGACGTCGCCATCACATCACCCAGGGCCAACATCGTCGTCGTGGACGATATGGTCAACAACTTCAACATCTTTCCTGTCGACAGTCTCGATTCGGAAGTCATCGACAACAACATAACCGACGGCCCGGACGAAGGACTGCCACGGATGACCATTGACCGTTTTGTCATCAACTCGCCCGGACGATTCAATTATGTAGACATCGCCAACGGCACCGAAGCCGTCGTTACCATAAGACGGGCCGATATCGGAGGCGACAAAGCTCCGGCTTACCGCTTCGAGTTGTCGGGCAACCTGCTCACACCCCTGCTCGGCCGTTTCAATCTTGCCGACTTCCCGTTCTCTCTCGACGGCATAATAGACTGGGACTCGAAACGCCCGTACAGTCTGCGGCTCGACGGTTTCGATGTCGGGCTCGCATTCATCAAAGGACGATTCTCGGCCGATATCGATTTCGAGAACGATTTAATTATCAAGGCCTTCGAGACCAAAGTCGAGCCTATAGGCATCGGTTCTCTTCTGGCTACCGTTCCCGACTCGATGCGCTCGGCATGGCTTCTCGACAAAATACACACCGACGGCAGCATCGCCGTCGGGCTGCGGCTCGACAGCGCCTACAACACCGCCCTCGCCAAACTGCCACAAGCTACAGCCGACATCATCGTCGGCGATTGCAAGGCCGGATATGGACGCACGCATTTCAAAAATGTCGCCCTTGACATGAGTGTCACACTCAGAGGCGACAACCTCGACCGCGCAAGTGCCGAACTCCGCCGGCTCAATGTTGCCGGACCGGCCACCGACCTCACCCTGAGCGGCACAGTCGAAGGTTTCGGTGACGACCCTCTTGTTGACGGATGTCTCAAAGGCTACAGCGACATAGCACGTCTGCCATCGATAGTCTCCGACATGCTCAGAGGCTATATCTCAGGCAAACTCGATTTCGATATAGACTTCAAGGGCCGCCCGTCTATGCTGACAGCCAACCGTTTTCACAATTTAAAAATCGACGGTGACATTGACGGGAGCGACCTATACTGGCTCGACAACGACACGTCGACGATGGCCCGTATATCGCACCTGTGCCTTAAATTCGGCTCAAACCAACGCTTTGCCAACGGCGTCAAAACCGTCGACAGCCTGCTTACAGCCGTCATTCGCGTTGACAGCGCAGACATCCTGTCGGGCGACATATCAATCGCCGCCGGCGGTTTCACCCTCGGTGCCGGAGCAGCCAATCTTTCGTCGATGGGCGATACCACTGTGGTGATACCGATAGGCGGAGGATTGAAAATCAGCAATTTCAACCTGCTATCGATCTCAGACTCCGTCGTGTTCAAGGCTCGCGACATCGACGGCCGTGTAGCCATGCGCCGATTCAACAGTCAAGCGCGCGTACCGCAGTTTATATTCAACCTCGGCGTAAGGCGCATCGCCACCGGCGACCCGTCGACGCGTTTCATGATAAGCCGTGCCAATGTTGACGTTGAGGCCCACAAGCTGCCTCGACGGCGTATGTCTGACGCCATGAAGCACACGGTCGACTCTATAAAACAGATACACCCCGATCTGCCGCCCGACTCTGTCTACCGTCTCGCATTCGCCCGTCACCGTCGCCACCGCCGCAATCAGCCGCGCGTACATCCCGAACTGACGCAAGCCGAGACCGAAATCATCGATTGGGGCACGTCAAAACCACTGCGCCGCCTCCTGCTTGGCTGGTCGCTTGACGGCAGTATCAAAGCCCGCCGCGCCGGTCTCTTTTCAGCCTACTTCCCCTTGCGCAACCGCATACGCAACCTTGACATACGCTTCAACAACGACTCGATCATCATTGACAGCCTCGCCTACAAGGCCGGCCGCTCTGATTTCCTCGTCAAAGGCATCATAAGCAATATGCGACGCAGCCTCACGTCGCGCGGATTCCGATCGCCGCTGAAGATCAACTTCGACATACTCAGCGATACCGTCGACGTCAACGAGCTGACATATACATCAATGCTCGGTTCGGCATATGCAGTCAGGCGTAGCCGCGGCGAGAGCGCTTTCGGCTCTGACTACGACGGTTCTGACGAAGCTCTCGACCGCCGAGTCTCCGCTACAGCCACTGCTGCCGACGATTCGATACAACCCATACTCGTTCCCGTCAATATTGATGCACGCATAGATGTCAACAGTCGCAACGTGCTATACTCCGACCTTGATCTCAAAAACATGACAGGCGAAATCCTCGCCTACGACGGGGCCCTGAATCTCCACAACCTCAGAGCTTCGAGCGACGCCGGCAGCGTGAGTCTATCTGCCCTGTATGCAGCCCCGTCGGCCGATGACATCAAATTCGGTTTCGGTCTGACTGTAGAGAAATTCAATATCGAACGATTCGAACGACTCATGCCGGCCATAGACTCTATCGTGCCTCTGCTCAAAGATGTCGCCGGCATAATCGACGCCGACGTAGCCGCCACAGTCGACCTGACACCCCGTCTCGACTTCAAGTTGCCGACCCTCGACGCCGCAGTGCGCATAACAGGCGACTCGCTGACAATTATCGACCCCGAGACATTCAAGACAATGGCAAAATGGCTGATGTTCAAAAACAAGCAGCGCAATCTCATTAAACACATGAGTGTCAGCTTCCTCGTCGAAGACAACATGTTGCGCGTCTATCCGTTTATCTTTGACATCGACCGTTATCGCCTCGGTGTTCGCGGCTACAACGACCTTGACTTCAACTTCGACTACCATGTCGCTGTCCTGAAATCGCCTTTGCCATTCAAATTCGGCATCAACATCAAAGGCTCGCCCGACAAATATAAGATAAGAGTCGGTGGCGCCAAATTCAAAGCCGACGAAGCCATCGACCGCCCCGTCGTCGTCGACTCGGCCCGTGTCAATCTCATCGGTCAGATCGAAGACATATTCCGACATGGCGTAAGTCGCTCACGCTTTGCCGGCCTCAACATAGGCGACCGTCCGTCGGCCGCCGCGATAGACCTGTCGGCCGATACCCTTTCGCGCGCCGACTCTCTGTCACTAATGCGCGAAGGCCTGATACCGCCCGACCTGACCAAAGACAACACCGCTTATTAATGGAACTAAAAAACATACTCACATCATTTCTGCAACGCCGCCACTTCAGCGGCATAATGCCACGTGCCGCCATGCTCGATATGGACGGCACACTCTATGACTCGATGGGCAACCACGCTCTGGCGTGGATGCGACTCTCGGCAGAGGCCGGTTTCAACGCCACCCGCGAAGAATTTTTCCTATACGAAGGCTGTACCGGCGCATATATCATCGACCTGTTGATGCGACGCAGCTTCGGACGCCCTGCCACAGAGAACGAGATGACTGAACTTTACAGGCGCAAGACCCGATATTTCAACGAAATGCCCCCCGTCGGGCCAATGCCGGGCGCACGCGAGATGGTCGACATATTCGTCCGCTCGGGTATCACGCCGGTTGTCGTCACCGGCTCGGGACAAGCATCCCTGATAGACCGTCTGACACGTGACTTCGACGGCGCATTCAGCCCCGACCTGATGGTCACCGCCCATAACGTCACCCACGGCAAACCACATCCCGAACCATATATCAAAGGTATGCAGCTTGCCCGTGTAAGTCCCTCGGGAGCGATTGCTGTCGACAACGCTCCTCTCGGCGTAAAATCGGCCGCGGCGGCCGGCATCTTCACTGTCGGCGTAGTCACCGGACCCATACCCGGTTCCGCTCTCGAGGAAGCCGGAGCCACCGCCGTCTTCACTTCGATGACAGATTTTGCCGACCGCCTGCCCGAACTCCTGCTGACAATGGCCACCACATCTGTCTGACATCAAATAACTCTCCGCCTCAAACGATAAACCGCAAAAACCATGAATCAGAAAATAATCTATACGAACAGCGTCGGCGAAACGGTCGAAAATCTTGTCGCCGCGATGGGTTCGCCAAAAATATTTGTCATCACCGACAGAGGTGCCTTCGTGAACGCACTCCCGCTTCTGAGGGCACAATCGCCCCTGATAGCTGAAGCTGTGACAGTCACAATCGAACAGGGCGACGAAAATAAAAACATCGACAGTCTCGGACGCATCTGGAAAGCTCTCGGCGACAGCGGCGCCACACGCAGCTCGGTAATTGTCAACGTCGGCGGCGGAGTCGTTACCGACATCGGCGGATTCGCTGCCGCCACATTCAAACGCGGTGTCAGATTCATCAATGTCCCGACAACCCTTCTCGGCGCTGTCGACGCAGCCGTCGGCGGCAAGACGGGTATCAACTTCAACGGCCTGAAAAACGAAGTCGGATGCTTCGCAGAAGCCGATACCGTCATCATATCGACCATATTCTTCAACACGCTGCCACAACAGCAGCTTCTTTCGGGCTATGCCGAAATGCTCAAACACGGTCTGCTCGAAAACAGCCGCGCATTCTCACAGTTGCTCGGCTACAGCGTCGTGTCGCCCGTTTTCGACAGCGAACGCCTCTTCGACCTCCTCCGCAACAACGTCTCCATCAAGAAAAACATCGTCGACAACGACCCAACCGAACACGGGCTGCGCCGCGCTCTCAATCTCGGCCATACAGCCGGACATGCTTTCGAATCACTCGCCATCGAACAACACACACCCATACCCCACGGCTATGCTGTCGCCCGCGGACTCGTCGTCGCGCTCGTCATCTCACGACTGCGGCTCGGGTTCCCTTCAGACACCCTATACCAATTAGCCGCATACGTCAAAGAGAATTACGGTCCGGGCCACATCTCATGCGACGACTACCCGAGACTGATCGAACTGATGTCGCACGACAAGAAAAACCCGTCGCCCGACAGTATCTCATTCACGCTGCTGCACGACGTTGGCGACGTCGAGACAGGTTGCATCATTCCCGTCGAAGAAATTACTGCCGCACTCGACATTTACCGCGACCTTATGGGATTGGCATGAAAAACATCTATGACATACGACGCTACGGTAAAGCCGCGCTGTTAGTGACTGCCGCTGTAATGGTCGCCGTCTTTCTATACGTCTCCAACGGACTCGTTCGCGACCTCTCGGAACAAGAGCGCGAACGCATGGAGATATGGGCCGACGCAACCAAAGAAATCGTCAGCATCGGCACCGGTTCTGACACCGGCGACACGCCCCTAACCGTCGACATTGACTTTCTGCTGAGCATCATCGAGCGCAACACCACCATACCCGTTCTCCTCACCGACGACAACGGTCACATACTGCAGCACCGAAACTTCGACCTCCCCGACAAAACCGACGCAGAAAATTCTCCCATACTCTCGCCTGTCAACGAAGCATTTCTGATCGAACGTCTCAACGCCCTGGCGTCAACCCCCAACGTCATACATATCGTCATAGCCCCGGGCCTCTCACAACATCTCTACTACGAAGACTCCACCCTGCTCAAACGTCTGAGCTACTATCCTTATGTACAGTTGCTCATCATGATAGCCTTCATAGCACTGGTCTATTTCGCCGTCCTTTCTACCAAAAAAGCCGAACAAAACAAAGTCTGGGTCGGTCTCTCTAAAGAGACAGCCCACCAGCTCGGCACTCCCATCTCCTCACTGATGGCATGGATGGAGCTCCTGCCTGAGATGGGCGTTGACGCCGACACTGTCGCCGAAATGAATAAAGACGTCAGCCGTCTCAGCACCATAGCCTCGCGTTTTTCAAAAATAGGATCGGCCCCCAGCATAATTCCTGTCGACCTCAACAATGTCGTCGGCGGAGCCGTGTCATATATGGCCACACGCATCTCACCCCGCATAACGCTGACAGCCACGCTACGGCCCGCGCCCCTCAACGTCGAGGCCTGTGCCCCGCTTTTCGAGTGGGTCATGGAAAACCTGATCAAAAACGCCGTAGATGCCACCGGCGGCAACGGCTCAATATCTGTAAGCGCCGGTGTAGACCACGGCAACGCCTACATCGAAGTCGCCGACACAGGCAAAGGCATACCGCGCAAAAACTTCAAAAACGTCTTCAACCCCGGCTACACTACCAAAAGCCGCGGTTGGGGGCTCGGTCTCACACTTGCCAAGCGCATCATCGAGCAATATCACCGCGGACGCATCTTCGTCAAGTCATCGACCCCCGGTGTCGGCACAACCTTCCGCATAGAAATCCCGCTCGCTCCAAATCACGTCACTTCTTGCGAGGGATAAACATAAGTCGGCGCCGACTGTCTGGACTGAAATCCTCACAGCCGGCGCCGCTGAAAAATCATCATTAAATATAAACTCTAAAGTATTTTCATTCAAAGCGTCATTAAACGCGCGTCTTATCTCGCCACAAATTTGCAGGCTTTGCCGCCTTTAACAGATATATATACATGCCCCGGCTCAGTCGCAACGACGCTTTGACCCTGAAGATTATAGACTTTTTCGATGGCTTCATTATCGACTGTGACATCAGACACACCGTCGGTCTCGGGCAAGACGAGCTTGAAGTCTTCGCCGGTTGTAAAAAATTCGCCCTCATAGAGATACTGTTCGCTTATCATCAGCGTATAATAAGGCATTGTAATGACATTATCGGCCAACGAACCAAAATAGCCGGCGGTCACAATCTCGTCTACGGGGACGCCGTCAGCGATACAGCTGCCGGCTCTCGACCATAATATCGCAGGACCCATCAGATACTCGACTCCTACAGGGCTGGCCTCGATATATACCTTATCGGCATCAGAGGCGTTGACATAAATATAATGGCTATGGTTGTGACCCTTCGACGAGTCTGCCACATAGCTACCGAGGAACGGATGCGTTGCATAGGGATTGACAACTCTGTAAAGCCCCGGTGTGGCAGTGCTTTCCTCAACATCGACCTCGACAGACTCGGCTGCTATCTCATCATAAATAGACGCAAAAGCCGACTCGTCGAGTTGACCCTTGCCTATATATTTCCAATCCGAACCGGTATACGATGCCACAACAAAGCAACTCGCATAATTGAGCACATTGCCATCAGCGTCGGCGCCACAGACAAGCAGCGTATATAAACCCGGAGTCTCGGCATTAAAGACAAGCGGTTTAGACACATCTATCTCTTCTCCGAAATCGATTATCTCATAAGGGTCGATATAATAAGTCGGATATTCGCCGGCTTTAGCGAGGAAATAGACCTTGTCAAAACTGTCGCCGAGCGTGAGGTCAACTTCAAAACTATTGTTGTCGGCACATGCCTGCGCCTTGATCTTTGCCGTATAATCGGGCAGTTTGACACCCGGCATCGCAAGTTTGAAGCCCTGATAGAGGGTCGTAGCCTGCCAACCCTGACCTACGCCTATTGCAAACGACTGAAGATCAAACGATATTATTCCGTCTTGAAATATACCGTATCTGAAATACTGGTCACCAGGCCAGCCAACTTCTGGCACAAGGCAGCTTATTTCCTCTCTATACGGCAGGAAATCAAGTGTATATACCTTATAGACATCGGTAGCATTAACATATAGAAACGTATTGTCAGGCTGACCGTAATACTCGGCTATGGGCGACCCCTCGACATACGGCGCAAAACGATACCAACCGGGGGCATCCTCGTTCTGTTCGATATCGACTTCCCATCTCAGATTCTGAGGCACATCACTGTAGTAGGTGAGCAAATCCTCACAATACAGACCTTTGCCGATCGATTTCCAAGTACCGTCAGGCGCTTTGTCTGTCGCTTCGGCAAGTGCCTCTGCCGACCATGACAAAACCGGCAAAGTTGCATCCACACGGTCGCGCGTCTTTACTTTATTAGACACGACCGACTTGACACGCACATCGGCAGCAACGGCACCCGCGCAAAATACAACCGTTAAAAACATGAGTAAATACTTCTTCATAAAATCGCAATAATAATGGTTAAGATTAAACAGGAACAGACTACTGAAAACAAAATCTGCTTTCAGTTGGCAAAGTTACACAACTTTTGCAATTTTCAAAGCATTTTGCAAGTTTAAAACCAAAATAGATCAATTTTCGACTAAGAAACGCCTATTGTGAATTATCAAATGCATTCATTTTTCTTAAATCGTGATATATTTTTTGCAAAATCCACGTTCTGTTATTTTTTTATTAAATTTGCGCATATCACTCAAAAAACAGCCTATTAAACCATAAACCGAAACAAATAAAATCATCCCTCCGAAAGTCTTTTTCACTCTGACTTCCGGAGGGATTAATATATCTGAATCTCCGAATATTATTCGACAGGTCTGAATTGGTCTTTACCTACACCGCATAGCGGACATACCCAGTCGTCGGGAAGATCGGCAAAAGCGGTTCCCGGCTCTATGCCGTTGTCAGGATCACCGATTGCGGGGTCATATACCCACTCACAGACTTCACATACATATTTATCCATAGTCATTAAATTATTTATTTGTTATTGATTAGAGTTGAAATATCGTTTTTCAGACTGCCGGTAATTATCTCTTATCGGCATTTGCCGCTGAACTTTTAAGACCATTTATCGTGATCATATCTTGCTTGACCTTATCTTGACAAGCATCACTTTCGAATCAGCAAGTGCGACGACGCTGTGACGAACATCTTCACCCATAAGCATGAATTCGCCCGTCTTGATGACATGAGGCTCATCAAGCATGGTGAACTTCACTTCACCTTCAATTACATATACCATCACTTCGGCCGGAGCAAGGTGCTCGGCAAGCGCCTGACCGGCTTTAAACGCCAATAACGACACACCGCCGTTTGCGTTTTCGAAAATATTTTTGAAACATACTTTATCTGTCTCTCCCCCGATCTGTGATGCGAGGTCATGTACTGCTCCGAATCTATAGTCAGTATTCAACATAGATATCTCTGTCAATTATTAAAATTAAGAAATCCTTTATCAATGTCATATCAACATCATTTAGATACTTATTGTTCGTCCAACCGGCAGAGTATGCTATGAATTCTTCAATTGGCACGTGGTTCGCGGGGCATAAGATTCCAGGCGCGATAAGGCTCGCCGAGCATCCTGACATAGCGATGCCAATACGCATCATCACTGAGCGACAGTAACATTGTCTTGTCCGACGGACAGTCTGAAACAGCCCAGCTGTTGTCAAGCAACTCACTTTTAAGTTGTGGGGCGGTCCAGCCGCTGTAGCCTATAAAAAATCTGACAAGACCTTCGAGCGGATACCCGCTGTTGACATAATCGATGGCAGCCTCAAAGTCACCTCCAAGCCACAGACCGGGTGCAAACTGTTTGGCCCCCGCGAATACATCTTCACCGAGGGTGTGCATGAATACCATGCGGTCTGGACCGAGCGGACCACCGCAATAGACCGTCACACCGCTCTCTGCCGAAACACCGTCGAGATAACTGTCGAGGGGGTGGCCTGTCGGATTGTTCATGACCAGTCCGAGAGCTCCGTCACTTTCATCATAGTCGACTATGCTCACGACCGAGTGATTGAAATATGCCTCGTCTACGAACGGATCGGATATCAGCAGCGAGCCTTGACCGACTGTTGTCGCCCTCGCCGGCACATTGAACAGGGTTGTGGTTAAATCTCTCATGTCGATTATTCGTTAAAGTGTTACAATTCTATAACAAACCTGGCATCCCTATTGATTAACTGACACCACTTTTTATTTTGCGCCTCCTCGCAAAACAAACTTTTGGCATTTCCGATTGTTATCATTATTGAGATAACAATGCAGAAACACAACTTTTTTTATTTGATATGTTATGAAAAAGATTTTATTAACGGTTGCCGTCGCGGCAGCCATCATGACTGTCGGCTGCAACACCGCCGCCGACCGCGAAGAAAAAGCTGAACAGACGCTTAAGTATAAGATCGAGAACTGCACAAACCCCGATTCGCTCAAAGTCTATGTCGAGCAGGCTAAATCATATGCCGCCAAACTTGCTTCCGAGGGTAAATCAGATGAAGCCAAAAAATATCTTGACGATCTGACTCCCGCTATTGACAAAGCCGCACCCTCGCTCAAAGAGCAATGGAGCAATGCCGTCAATGCCGTTAAAGGTGCGACCGTCAATGCCGCCGACTCTGTCTCCGACGTAGTCTCAGATAAATATCAGGAAGCAAAAAGCGGTTCTAAAGACGTTATCGATAAAGTCGTCGACGGCACAAAAGACGTAGCCGGCAAAGTAAAAGACGGTACAGTCGAAGCCTACGAAAATGTAAAAGACGGCACAAAAGACACTTATAACAAAGCCAAAGAAAACACCGAAAAACTCCTCGACAAAGTCAAATAAGTCTTCTGTGAATATACAAAAATAGACGTCAGCCCGGACATAATCAACGGGCTGACGTCTATTTTTATTGATTTAGAATGATTGAGCGGCAGTAATTACTGTTTTATGCGCTCTACATAGCTACCGTCGCGGGTATCGATGCGAACCTTGTCTCCGATGTTGCAGAACAAAGGCACACGCACTTCGGCGCCTGTCTCGACTGTGGCCGGCTTGAGAGTGTTGGTAGCCGTGTCACCCTTGATGCCGGGCTCGGTATAAGTGATCTCAAGCACTACGCTGGTAGGCATCTCGCAAGTGAGGATGGTGTCCGTGGCAGCGTGTACCATAGCCTCGCAGATATCACCTTCTTTGAGAAACTGCACGCCGTCGATGCTCTCGCCGGGGATAGCCACCTGCTCGAATGTCTCGGTGTGCATGAAATTGTAGCCCATGTCGTCTTTGTAGAGATACTGATAGGGACGACGCTCTATACGTACTTCCTCGACCTTGACGCCCGAATTCCATGTCTTGTCGATTACACGGCCGGTCTTGACATTTTTGAGTTTCGTGCGTACGAAAGCAGGGCCTTTACCGGGTTTTACATGGAGGAACTCAACGATAAAGAAGTAATTGCCATCGATGTCAAGGCACATACCGTTTTTGAAATCAGCTGTTGTTGCCATAAAAAAAGTCTTATGCTTATTTGTTTAAAAATTTATATTTCAACATATTAGCATCACACATCGAAGAATGTCGACGCATTTGCGGTTACAAAGTTACAAAACTCAGCCGATTTTTATGATATAAATAAGCAAGTTTTTGGCTGAAATTCAAGACAAATGCTTAACTTTGCTAAACAAATAAGTCGCCGCGCGACTTCTGCCGGCGACGTTTCAATTGTCACAGGATGAACGAAGAAGCACTCAGCCAGATGTATCTTAAAGACACTGCGTTCCAGAAACTCATGCAGCGCCGCATCTTTAACGTTCTTCTGATAGCATCACCCTATGACGCATTCATGATGGAGGAAGACGGCCGCGTCGAAGAGCAACTCTACTTCGAGTATGTCTCGCTCAACCTAAGTTCGCCACCGCGAGTCACACGTGTCTCTGACACCGCCGCAGCCCTCGAGATGATCAAAAGCGTCAACTTCGACATAGTCATCACCATGCCGGCCATCGACATAAACGAGACATTCGAAGGCGCCGCAGCCATAAAAGCCCTGCGTCCCGACATTCCCGTCGTGGTGCTCACGCCTTTCTCAAAAGAAGTCTCCCGCCGTCTCAGCAATGCCGACCTCAGCCATGTCGACTACGTCTTCAGCTGGCTCGGCAACATGGACCTGCTCCTTGCCATAATAAAACTCATCGAAGACAAGAAAAACGCCGACGACATCGACGAAGTCGGTGTGCAGATGCTGCTGCTCGTCGAAGACTCGGTGAGGTTCTACTCGTCGATACTCCCGACTGTCTACAAATTTCTGCTCAAACAGTCGCTCGTCTTCTCGACAGAGGCCCTGAACGAACACGAGCAGCGCCTCAGAATGCGCGGACGCCCAAAAGTCATGCTCGCCCGAGACTACGAAGAAGCCGTAGGGCTCTTCGATCGCTACCGCGACCATATACTCGGCGTCATCAGCGACGTATCGTTCAAGCGCCGGGGGGTCAAAGACAGTGAAGCCGGGCTCAGGCTCGGAGCCTACATACGCTCGCAGTCGCCATATCTCCCCATAATAATCGAGTCGTCTGACATCGAGAACGCCAACCGCGTCGGCGATTTCAACGGCGTCTTCCTCGACAAGAACTCAAAAAAACTGCCCGTCGATCTGGGCGAAGCCATCATGTCAAACTTCGGCTTCGGCGACTTCATCATCAAAGACCCTGCCACCGGCAACGAAATCATGCGCATCAAAGACCTCAAAGGCATGCAGCGTCAGATTTTCGACATACCCGCCGACGCACTATACCGCCACGCACAGCATAACGACATCTCGCGCTGGCTCTATTCGCGGGCGCTATTCCCCATCGCCGAGGTCATAAAGCAACACCGCTTCAAGTCTCTCGACGAAGCGCCGGCCGTCAAACAGCTCTTCTTTGACCTCATCGTCAAATACCGCAAGATGAAAAACCGCGGCGTCGTGGCCGTGTTCAAAAAAGACCGTTTCGACCACTACTCAAACTTCGCGCGCATAGGCGAAGGCAGCCTTGGCGGCAAAGGCCGCGGTCTGGCTTTCGTCGACTCGATAATCAAGAAAAATCCTGTCTGCGACAACTTTTCGGGCCTGACGATATCGATACCGCGCACCGTAGTGTTGTGTACAGACATCTTCGACGAGTTTATGGCCTCAAACCGTCTGTACCCCATAGCGTTGAGTGACGCGTCTGACGACGAGATCCTCGCCGCTTTCCTTGCCGCGCGACTGCCCGAAAAACTCATAGAAGATTTCTTCGCCCTCTTCGAGGTCATCGACCGTCCTCTCGCCATCAGAAGTTCGAGTCTCCTCGAAGACTCACATTACCAGCCGTTTGCCGGTATTTATTCGACATATATGATACCCTGGACGGCAGACCCCTACGAAAGACTCAAGATGTTGAGCGAATCGATCAAAGGCGTCTACGCCTCGGTTTTCTTCAAGGCCAGCAAAGCCTATATGTCGGCCACGAGCAACGTCATCGACCAGGAAAAGATGGCCGTCATCATCCAGGAAGTCGTCGGCGACTATCACGGCGACTACTACTTCCCGTCATTCTCCGGCGTAGGCCGTTCGCTCAACTATTACCCCATCGGCGAAGAGAGCATCGCCGACGGCGTTGTCGAGATGGCCGTCGGCCTCGGCAAATATATCGTCGACGGCGGCCTGAGCCTGCGTTTCTCACCTAAATATCCCGAGCGCGCCCTACAGACATCGACCCTCGACCTGGCACTGCGCGACACACAGACAACACTGTATGCCCTCGGGCCCGACAACTCGGAGATGAAACTATCGTCAGACGACGGATTCAACATTGTCAGAAAATCAGTACAGGACTTTGCCGGCACGGGCGCCCTGCGCTATCTTGTATCAACCTACGATCCGGCAGCCGCAATGCTCTTCGACTTCGATATGCCGGGCCGCGGACGCCGCGTTGTCACTTTTGCCAATATCCTCCGCGACAACGCGCTGCCGCTTGCCGCTGCAATAGACTTCATGCTCAAGAACGGCCAGACAGAGATGCAGCGCCCCATCGAGATAGAGTTTGCCGGCATCATCAACGACAAAGCCACAGACCAAGGTATCAAAGGCCATCTCTACTGGCTGCAGATAAGACCTATCATCGACAAAAAAGAAATAGTCGACGACAGCATCGTCGACATCGACAGATCTCAACTCATACTCAGCAGCAACACCGCTCTCGGACACGGAAACATCGACGGCGTATCAACAATAATTTACGTCAAGCCCGAAAGCTTCAACTCGGCCGACAACCCCGCCATTGCCCGCGAGATTTCATTGATAAACAGCCGCATGGTAAAAGAGGGAAAAAGCTATGTGCTCATCGGCCCGGGACGCTGGGGCTCGAGCGACAGTGCCCTCGGCATACCGGTGCGCTGGCCCGACATAGCCGGTGCTAAACTGATTGTCGAGTCATCGCTCGACAATTACCGCATCGAACCGAGCCAGGGCACACACTTCTTCCACAACCTCACATCATTCGGCGTCGGTTATTTCACGATCAATCCATTCAGCGACGACGGATTCTATGACACGGCCTATCTCGACTCGCTCAAAGCCGCGGGCGAGACAGACCATCTGCGAATAATCGAGTTTGACACCCCGCTACGTATCGCCATCAACGGGCGGCGTGGCGCCGGCGTAGTCTTCAAACCGGCCGTGTCAGACGACAACACACTAAAACCATAAAACACCACAACAATGGCATTCATCCAAAAACTGAGACATTATTTAGGCTTTGACGACGAAAACGACGAAATCTTCACTGACAGCGACGAAGACAGCGTAGCCGTGCCGGCAACATCAACTGCGTCAGACATCAGTCAGACCGGAACTCTTACCGGTCGTAGCGATGAAAACCTCACCGCCGACATCTTTACCGCCGTCGTCAGCCTCTTTAACGAATCTCTGCCGCCATTTCTCAAAGAAACAGTCGACACCGACGCCCAAAAACGATATATTTACGACAGTCTTGACAGTTCACTGAAACAACGCCTCGCCGAAGCCGAGAACGAAGCCGCCCGGCGTGCCGAGAGTCGTTTCAGTTCCGAACACTCCTCGCTCCGCAACGAAATCGACACTCTCAAGGCCAAAAGCCACGACCTCGAACAAAAAAACGCCGACATACAACGCCAGCAACTAAGCGCCGACCGTCAGAAGCGGGCGCTTTCCGACCGTGTCCACGACCTTGAGTCACAGATCGCCGCTCTCGAAGCCGAACGCGAACAATATGACCTCGAAAACAAAAGCCTGCTGAATAAAATCAAAGCTGCCGGTGTCGTCGAGAACGACACAGAGCGTCTGCGCACCGAGATCGACAGCCTCCGCCGTCAGCTCAAAGAAGGCGCTCCGGCGTCAGACCGCGCCGACATCGAGAAACTGACTGCCGACAACAACGCACTCACCGAAGCCCTCGAAACCCTTAAGGCCAAACAGGACATCGCCGACGCAATGGTCGACGACATGCGCAAGAAAACTGCCGATCTCCGCAAAGAGCTCGAAGACAAAGAACAACTTCTCGCCACAGCAAACAAAAAAGCCGACGAAGCCGACCGGTTACGCGCCGAATTTACCGCCGTCGAGCAGCAGATGACGCTTATAGAAGAAGTCATCGCCAAGCGCGACAAAAAAATAGAATCGCTGAAACAAAACATCACAGCACTCGAAGCCGAAGCCGACTCGCTGCGCGAAACCATCGCCCGAAACCTCGCCGTACAAGCCGAGACCGAAGACAATCTGCGCCGGCGCATCGCCCTACTCGAAGCCTCGCCAACAACACCCGTTATCCTAGGTGACATCGACAACGGACGCGATGACCTGACCGATACCGACAACCTCGTATCACCAAGAATCTCTGACACAGACCTTATCGAAATCGAGGAGAGCTTCAATCTCGGTCCGGTAATAGAAACCACCGACACAACCCGCATCGTGACAACCAAAACAGCCCGTGAGAGCGAGAGCGACGAAACCCGCAACTCACGCCGTCGTCGCCATGACAACGACAACGACGCTCAAATGTCATTATTTTAAAATTGATTTACCCCCATTTATGACAAACAAAACAATCACAATACTTCTTGCAGCACTCGCATGCATCTCTGACGCCTCGGCAAAAAATCCCGTCGTCAACGACATTGCCCCTTATGTCTATCCGGCCAACCGTCCGGCATCTCCCGCAAATTTCATCTTCATGCCCGACGGAGCAAGCTACCTTGTCGTCTCTCCCGACCGCCGGGGCATCGACAGATTCGACACCGCCTCGGGCAAGCTGATAGAAAAATACTTCGACGTCACAACGACACGTGAGAACTCGATCGAAGGCATTTCCGGCTTCGTTCTCAGCCCCGACGCATCCAAAATACTCGTCTACAACAACGACACACCCGTCTACCGACGCTCATTCACCGCCGAATACTATGTCTACGAAGTAAAATCACGAATACTGACACCTCTGTCTCAAAACCACAAACGACAGCGCTCGCCTCTGTTCTCACCCGATTCACGCATGGTGGCATTTGTCAGCGACAACAACATCCACATCAAGAAAATAGATTATAAGAGTGAAGTCGCTGTCACCTCCGACGGCAAGATAAACTCGATCATCAACGGCGTCAGCGACTGGACATACGAAGAAGAATTTACCACAACATGCTCGATGGCATGGTCGCCCGACAACTCGACACTATGTTATATCAGATATGACGAGACTGACGTTCCGGCTTACACGATGCCTGTCTATTGGTCGGCCTGCGACAACAACAGCGAGACCGAACTTTATCCAGGGTCATACACATATAAATATCCGGTCGCAGGCGAACCCAACTCGCGCGTATCGCTCCACAGCTACAGCGTCGACAACCGCAAGACCACCGACATCACTCTGTCTGACAAAGCAATCGAATATATTCCCCGCATAGCCTACGCCCCCGGCTCGTCACTGCTGATTGTCTCCACTCTCAACCGCGACCAGAACCGTCTTGAGATCTACAGCGTCAATCCCAAATCGACGATAGTCAAATCGCTTTATGTCGAAAATTCAAAGACCTGGATATCTCCCGAGACCTACGAAGACCTTGTTCTCGAAGCCGACGGCTTCGTCATAAATTCATCGAAGAGCGGCTACAGCTGCCTATACCGCTACAGTTATGCCGGAGCCGAAATGAATCGCATAAGTGCCGGTGACGCTGACATCACCGCCTACTACGGCTGCGACGCCCTCGGCAACCGCTACTACCAGGCAGCTCTGCCTTCACCGCTCGACCGCACTGTCTGCCGCCTCGACCGCAAAGGCACAATCACCACCATATCCAAAGACAAAGGCTGGTCAACAGCCGTTTTTGCTCCCGGCTGTGATAAGGCAGTCTTATGCCACAGCGACATCACCACACCCCCGGTCTACACTCTCGTCAGCAACAACGGCAAAACCATACGGACAGTCGAAGACAATGCCGTCTATCGCGCCGGAATCCCCAAGAACCTGCCGGTCAAAGAATTTTTCACGTTCGACTCTGACGGCGTAACTCTCAACGGCTACATCATCAAGCCCGTCGGAGCTTCCCCGGCCAAGGTGCCCGTTATCATGAGCCAATATAGCGGCCCCGGATCCCAGAGCGTCGTCAACCGCTGGGCTCTCGACTGGGACTATTACTTCGCCGAACACGGCTACGCCGTCATATGTGTCGACGGACGCGGCACCGGCGGACGCGGACGCGCATTCAGCGACACCGTCTACAAACAGCTCGGCCACTACGAGACCATCGACCAGATCAACGCCGCCCGCTACGCCGCCACACTGCCGTTCGTCGACCCGTCGCGCATCGCTATCTACGGCTGGAGCTACGGAGGCTACGAAGCCCTGATGTGCGCTACAGCCGACAGTTCGCCATTTGCCGCCGCCGTCGCCGTCGCACCCGTCACCGACTGGCGCTTCTACGACACCGTCTATGCCGAGAGATATATGCTCACACCCCAACAGAACTTCGACGGCTACGCCAAGAGCGCTCCATTGCGCCGTGTGGCCTCGCTCGCATGCCCGCTGCTCATAATGTCGGGCACCGCTGACGACAACGTCCACATATCAAATACCTATAACTTCGTCTCAAAACTGCAGCTCAACGGCGGCATCTGCGACATGTTTATCTTCCCGGGCATGAACCACTCGATATACGGCTACAACTCACGTGCCGTCGTTTACGCCAAAATGCTCGACTTCCTCAATAAAAATATGGTAGCCGGACGACGTTGACATTATTTTTGTATCTTTGCAAATACAAACACCGATAAAATGTCTCAAAACCACATAATTTCAATCTCGACAATCTTCAACATGTGGCTAAAGTGGATTTTAGCCTCAGGTGCATTGGCTATTGTCGTGATACTTTCTCTGGTCATACCGAAAATCTGGTTGCCGTTCGTAGTCTATGGCATATCCTACGGCCTCGTCCTGACTCTCCGGTCAGACAACGCCCGTAAAGCGCTAAAAGCCTGCGGGCTCGTCGTGAAACTCGCTTCAGAGACCCTCTTTTGGACCGCCACCGTCATGCTGGCCATCAATCTAATGGCCGCCGAATGGTTTTTCGGCAACATGCTCGAAGACCCTATATTCAATCCGGCCCAACCCTATATAACATCGCTGATACTCTTCCCTGTAGTCATCGCCATGAGCGCCTACGCCCTGTTTGCGGGACAGAATCTCACTTACTGCCGCAACTGCCGCCGAACCCACGGCTACTATAGCGGCGACGGACTTGTAGCGACTCTGTTTTACCACGAATCCAAATTCCAGATCAGACTTCTTTTGGCCGGAGCTATTCTGATTTCCGTCATTTCGTGGACATACTATCTCGTAAGATATGTAAACATAAACTTCAATTCAGCCGACATCTTCATATTCCACGGCATCCCGGTCATTTTCTTTATACTCAGCACAGTTTACATGTCGGCGCGCTACCGTTCGATAGCCGCGTCACTCGGTCGCATCGGCGTTTCAGACACCAGGTCTTCCACTCTGACCCGTGTACGTTTTCTTGTATTAAACGGCGACCACGTATATCTGCGCTCAGACAATAACGGCCTTTTCGACACACCTGCCACCGAGACCGTCAGCCGCACGGAAAGCCTGACGCCAGAACAAGCCCGCAAGTGTTTCGCCAAGTTATCGGGGCTCGATGACTTCGAACTGAAATATATCTATTCAAACGACGGATTTGCCGGCGGCTCGAACATCATCCACTACGCCGCATTTATCCCCGACAACAACATCGGGCTTCTCGCTCCGGCCGACCCGATGACACTCGACGGACTTGACCGCCTGATAAAAGCATCGATGATCTCACCGTTGCTCGCAAACGAAATCTACCGCATCTACACCGTCACAATGGCATGGAAGACCTACGACCGCGAAGGACGCAGACTATATCCCATCCGGCACTATCGTCCCACATTCCGCCTGCGCGACCTGCGCGAATGGGCCGTCGACTACAACGACATTCATTGGCTCAACATCGCCACCAACAATCAGGATTGCGCATTCTACCGCCTGCGCCGGCTGTGGCGACGCCTGTTCTCATCACTGCGACGCACATCATGAAAACATACGACGGTCCACGCATAACCGCCATTGTCGGCCCGACAGCATCGGGCAAGACCGGCCGTGCCGTCGCCCTCGCACGTCTCGTCGCCGGTGAGATCGTCAGCGCCGACTCGCGTCAGGTATACCGGGGCATGGACATAGGCACCGGCAAAGACATCTCTGAGTATGGCGATATACCATGTCATGTCATAGACGTCGCCGACCCCGGCTCAGGCTACAATCTGTGCAACTTTCTAAGAGACAGCCGCCAAGCCATCGACGATATCGTCGCACGTCGCCATCGTCCTGTGATATGCGGCGGCTCGGGCCTTTACGTCGAGTCGCTCCTCGGCGGCATCGTCATGCCGACAGTGCCGCGTAACGACAGCCTGCGAAAGCAACTCGACGACACTCCCCTCGACCGACTCGCCGACATGCTCGCGACTATGAAACGCCTCCACAACCACACCGATATAACCGATCGCGAACGGGCACTCCGCGCCATCGAAATCGCCCTATGGCAGCAAGAGCACCCCACGCCCGACCCTGTCGCCCTACCTGCGACAATAATCGGTGTCGACATCAGCCGCGACCGACGACGACACAACATAGCCATGCGTCTTCGCCGCCGTCTTGACGAAGGCATGATCGACGAGGTCAAGGCTCTGCTCGACAGCGGTATCACAGCCGAGACTCTTATAAGCTACGGCCTCGAATACCGTTTCATCACAAATTATCTTTTAGGCGTTCATACTTACGACGAGATGGTGTCGCTGCTCGAAATCGCCATCTGCCAATTTGCCAAACGTCAGATGACATGGTTTCGCGGCATGGAGCGCCGGGGCTTCAAAATAAACTGGCTGTCGTCAGAGCTTCCCGTCGACCGGTTCGCCGCCTTGGCAAAAGAGCTTACAGAGCAAGGGCTATGAAACCGACAGCCCGATATTCATCATTGGTCATCGGCTTGACGATCGCCTTATCCACGGTCGCCGCATCTCCGGCTGTCGCATATCTCGACACCATCGCCGCGCCTTTCGGCTCGGCCGACATACATCTCCGCGTCGACACCCGCGGGCGCGCCGTCTCATGGGGCATAGCCTACAACATCACCGCCGACACATATGATTTCGTCACCGTCGACAACAGTGAAGACCGCTTCGACACCGACATCTCAGCTCCCGTCACAATCACTTTCGGGCGCCATGACACCGATAGTACAACGATAACCCGGCGCCAACACATCGATAACGCTGCCGACGGCTCTGACAGCCGTTGGTCAATGATATTGCGCTGCGTCGGTGACAGCTCCGTCATAACCGTAGGCCGTAAAACGCCGATTGCATCATATCACATCACCCTCGACCGCTCCAACGGCGTATTCGGACTACTCACCGCCGGCAATATGAACGTTTTGCGTCACACCATTGAATCTACCCCCGCCTCAAGCATAACCCGCGCCGCGTTCGACAGTCTTGAAAATCTCAATGATTATATCGAAAAATCTGCCGATCCATACGAGCGCCTATGGACCTATCTCGACCGTGACACCGACCACCGACTGTTCTCTCTCGGCGGAAATTACACACTCGCAACAGTCTCCGACGGCAACGGAGACTACAACATCGTCTATATCTCAGGCGCCCGCGTGAAAAACAAAAACTGGCAGCCCATGATGATAAAAGGCCGGCTAAAAGCTACACCGTTTATGGGCCATTTCAATCTCGTCTGGCTTGACGCTACCGGCATCATAGCTCCCGGCGAGACCAACGCGACCATCGAAAACGACATGTCGATACTACGACTCAACTTCCCGTCACACAACTCGCAGGTGCGTTTCGCCGCCATACCGAAACCATAGCTCTCTTCAACGCATTTTGATAGTTCAAAACTCTCTCCTGTAACATTTCGATTGCTTTTGACTGTTGCTAACGATTATTTTATTAGCTTTGTATGTTATTACATCCGCGGTATTTTTAAACAAAATAAAATACCTTCGGGTTATAATGACATATCAACGATTTATGCGAGAGAGTATTAATATCACTTAATCATCAACGCCAATGACTAATCAAGACAATCTGATATCATATATCGCGGAATCAATAAAAAACAATTGGGAAGAACTGGCACTGACCGACTTCGACGGCATGTCTATTCAATATAAAGCTGTCGCGCGCAAGGTCGCGAAACTACATCTGCTTTTCGAAGGCTCGGGCATCAGACCTGGCGACAAGATTGCGTTATGCGGCAAAAACTCCGCCCAATGGGCCGTCGCCGCCATCGCCGCACTGACATACGGCGCGGTGGCCGTACCCATCCTCCACGATTTCAAAGCCGACAATATACACCACCTCGTCAGCCACAGCGAAGCCAAATTGCTGTTTACCGACGCCTCGACATGGGAAAACCTCGACCCCGACGCCATGCAGGGCATCTACGGCGCACTTCTGCTAAACGACTATTCGCTACTGATGTCCCGTGAAAAGAAACTTGCCGAAGTGCGCTACAATCTCAACCGTCTTTTCGGCGAACACTATCCCGAGCGTTTCACTGCAGCCGATGTCAGATACGAGACACCATCTCCCGACAGTCTTGCCCTCATCAATTACACATCCGGCTCGACAGGATTCTCCAAGGGAGTGATGCTGACTTACCGCAATCTATGGTCAAACATACAGTTCTGTATCGACGGACTTACATTCCTCAAACCCGGTGACGGCGTGGTGTGCATGCTTCCGCTCGCACATATGTACGGTCTTATGGTCGAGATGCTGCACCCATTTGTAAAAGGATGTCACGTATATTTCCTGACACGCACACCATCGCCCAAGATCATCATGGATGCCTTTGCACGCGTAAAACCCAAGATGATTGTCACCGTGCCCCTGATAATCGAGAAAATCATCAAGAACAAAGTGTTCCCCTTGCTCGATAAACCGATGATGAAAGTACTGCTTCACGTACCGTTTATCGACGACCATCTTCTCGGCAAAGTAAAAGACCGCCTCTATGAAATCTTCGGCGGCAATCTGCAACAGATGATTATCGGCGGCGCCGGTGTGTCGAAAGACGTCGAGACATTCCTCCGCAAGATAAAATTCCCATTTACCGTCGGTTACGGCATGACCGAGTGCGGTCCTCTGATCGCCTACGCGCCGTGGGACATCCAGCGCCCCGGATCATGCGGCAAAGTCGTCGACCGCATGGAAATCAAAGTCATGTCTGACGATCCGGCAGCAACTCCGGGAGTATTGTGGGTCAAAGGCGACAACGTCACCAAAGGATACTACAAAAACAACGAGGCCACTCAGTCGTCATTCGACGGCAAATGGTTCAACACCGGCGATATATGCAACGTCGACGCCGACGGTTTCATATATATACGGGGCCGCGACAAAAACATGATTCTCGGTCCCTCGGGACAGAACATCTACCCCGAGGAAATCGAACAGAAACTCAACAACATGCCATACGTCAGCGAATCACTCGCCGTCGACGAAGACCACAAGATTGTCGCCCTCATCTACCCCGACTTCGAGAACGCACGCAAACAGGGCATGAGCGATGCCGAAATCAACGACATAATGCAACAGAACATCAATCAACTCAACAACGAACTGCCTGCATACAGCCGCATAGCCCGCTTCCGCATATTCCACGAGGAATTCGAGAAGACACCCAAACGCTCTATAAAACGCTATCTCTACCAGCATTAACCGATTTGCTAAAAAGTAATCAGCTATGATCGAAAAATTAAAGGATAAAGTGCTTGCCGGCGGTCTTATTTCCGACGACGAAGCATATGCCCTCGCCGAATGCGGCGACAGCAAGACTCTCCGCGACGCCGCAGCCGACATAACCGCCGCCTTCTCAAGCCGCGACTTCGACTCGTGCTCTATAGTCAACGCCCGCTCGGGCCGTTGCTCTGAAAACTGCAAATGGTGCGCCCAATCGGCTCATTACAATACAAACTGCGATACATACAGCCTGATAAGCCCCGATGAATGCATGGCCGTAGCCCGCCACAACATCGACCGCGGCGTCAAACGTTTCTCTATCGTCACAAGCGGCCGGGCCATGACGGGCAAGAACCTCGACGACATCTGCGCTATGATAGCCGACATCGTCGCCGACGGACGCATACTCACCTGCGCATCGCTCGGCCTCATCGACCGCAAAGCCATGCACCGCCTCAAACAGGCCGGCATCAAACGCTATCACTGCAACCTCGAGACCGCGCCGTCTCACTTCTCGACCCTATGCACCACCCACACGATTGAAGACAAGCTCGCAACAATAGAAGCCGCCCGGGCCGAAGGACTCGACGTCTGCTCGGGCGGCATCATAGGCATGGGTGAAAGCCGCCGCCAACGCGTCGAATTCGCCCTGACACTGCGCCGCGCACGACCGGTATCAATACCCCTCAACATTCTAATCCCCATCCCCGGCACGCCACTCGAAGGCATGGCGCCAATCTCCGATGACGAGATTCTCGACACCATCGCCCTCTTCCGCTTCATTCACCCGAAGACTCATCTGCGCTTTGCCGGCGGTCGTGCCCGCCTCAGCCGTGAGACACAACTCGAAGCCATGCGCATAGGCATCAACGGCGCCATCGTCGGCGACCTGCTGACAACAATCGGCTCTACGACAGACGAAGACCGCGCTCTCGCCGAAGACGCCGGCTATAAATTCTGACAACACCCATGGAACTGACAAACGCTCTGCGAAAAAAGATAAAATCGCTCGCCGAAGCCAAATACCGACGCGAATACGGTCTCTTCGTGGCCGAAGGCACCAAATGTGTCGCCGACACCGTATCAGCCTTCCGTTGCAACACGCTCCTGGCGACCTCATCATGGATCGAAGCCAACGCATCAGTCGTCGACACCGTCGGCCATGACCGGCTGATAAAAATGTCGCGCGCCGACCTCGGCCACATCTCCTCGCTCAAGACTCCGCCCGAGGTCATCGCCGTCTACCGAATACCCGACGCCACGCTCGACTCCGATGCCGCCGCCCATCAACTCGTCGTGGCGCTCGACCGCGTCCAGGACCCCGGCAACCTCGGCACCATCATACGCGCATGCGACTGGTTTGGCATCACAACGGTAATCGCCTCTGACGACAGCGCCGACATGTGGAATCCAAAGACCGTCCAGGCCACCATGGGCGCCATCGCCCGCGTCAGTGTGCACTATGGCGACCTCGCCGCAATGATATCGGCTATAGCCCCCAAGGCCGTCTACGGCACATTTCTCGACGGCGACAACATTTACGACAGCGCATTAAGCGCCACCGGCATCATAGTCATGGGCAACGAAGGCCGCGGCATCAGCGACGCCATCGCCTCGATGGTCGACCGACGCCTGCTGATACCATCATTCCCGCCCGGACGACCGACTTCAGAATCTCTCAACGTGGCAACGGCAACGGCCATCACCCTGTCTGAGTTCCGTAGCCGGCAGATGAAATCAAGAAATTAAGCAGTCCCTTACTTTATGGCAAAAACAAAATATAAATCACTGTGGTTCTGTTCGTCATGCGGCGCAGATTCTCCAAAATGGGTCGGGCGATGCCCTTCTTGCGGCGAGTGGAACACCATGGTCGAAGAAAAAGTCGCCGCCGGACCCTCGAAAACCATGTCACCTTCAAAAGCCGGGCGCAGCGTCGCACAGACCGTCAACAGCATCGTCGCCGGTGACGACCCGCGTATACATCTCCCCAGCGAAGAGCTAAACCGCGTCCTCGGCGGAGGCCTCGTGCCCGGCTCGATCGTCCTCATAGGCGGCGAACCCGGCATCGGCAAATCGACTCTCGTTCTTCAGAACCTGCTGTCGATAAAATCCAAGACCATACTATACGTCTCGGGCGAAGAGAGCGCCACCCAGCTCAAGCTGCGCGCCGATCGCATAGGCCGCGGCAGCGACAACTGCTTCATCGTCTGCGAGACATCGCTCGAGACCATCTTCAGCCATATCGACGACCTCAACCCCGGCATCATCGTCATAGACTCGATACAGACAATCGCCTCCGACGACCTCGAATCGGCCGCCGGCAGCGTCAGCCAGGTCAGAGAGTGTGCCGCAAGGTTGCTCAAATATGCCAAAGAGTCAAACGTGCCGGTCATTCTCATCGGCCATATCAACAAAGAAGGCACTCTCGCCGGGCCCAAAGTGCTCGAACACATCGTCGACGCCGTGCTACAGTTTGAAGGCGACCGACAATATATGTACCGCCTGCTGCGCGCCATCAAAAACCGCTTCGGCAGCACTTCTGAATTAGGCATCTACGAGATGTGCCGCCGCGGTCTGCGGGAAGTCGCCAATCCGTCAGAGATGCTTCTGTCACACCCCGACGAACAGCTCTCAGGCGTTGCCATCGGCGTCACCGTCGACGGCGCCCGGCCCTTCCTCATCGAAGTGCAGGCTCTTGTCAGCACTGCCGCCTACGGCACACCGCAGCGCTCGGTCACAGGCTTTGACGCAAAACGCATGAACATGCTCCTCGCCGTCCTCGAGAAACGTGTCGGCTTCAAACTCGCCCAAAAAGACGTCTTCCTCAACATCGCCGGCGGACTGAAAGTCAGCGATCCGGCGCTCGACCTCGGCATCATCGCCGCCATATTGTCAAGCAACGTCGACATGGCCGTACCCAAAGGCTTCTGCATGACCGGCGAAGTAGGTCTCTCGGGCGAGATACGGCCCGTCACACGCCTCGAACAGCGCATCGTCGAAGCCGAAAAACTCGGCATGACCGACATCATCGTTCCCCGCAACAACCTCAAAGGCGTCGACACATCACGCTTCAAAATCAACATCCGCGAAGTCGCCAAAGTCGAAGAAGCTTTCCGGGCCATGTTCGGTTAGCGCCATAATCGTCACGACAGACTCGGATGGCAGTCACGTCTGGCATTTCATACTCACTAAAGAAATGCCTGTCGACAGCACCCCCGAAGATATCATCGGCGACATCGACTACCGCAAAAGATAAACATCTTATCTTATCGTCAATCGTTCATTGCCGTAGGGCACGAATTTAATCCATTCACAGCGGTCGTCGGAGCCAAGTGGACGGTCAACATGGTAAGTCTCGCCGCAACCGTTGATGAGTATCCGGTCAGGCTCAAATGAAATAAGCGACCAATAGATGCCGCCATCGGGCGTAAACGTACATTTGTCAGGCTGAAACTGCGAGTTGTCGATTTCGAGGTCGTTACGTGCAGCCGCAAGATTGTGCGGTTCGACAGCCATGGTGTATTCGCCGGTATTACTGTTCTTCATCATCCTGATATTCTGGAAGAAAAGCGTTCCGTTGCTGTTATTGCGCGTCGCCGCCGCCCTAATGTAGACCATGGCCTGATTTACCATATAGACCATCATATGACGGTTTGTGTTGACCTCGCAGTATACAACATTTCCGTCTGTGCCGTAATCGACGCCAAGACGCCATTGCTGCAGACAATCGCCGACATCATACTTCGATTTGCACTCTTTCATCTCGTATGGCGCAACAGTCTCTATATCTTCTACCTTTACAAGAGTCCGGCCGTCAACAACAAGTCTGTTTTTCGACAACACAATATCAAGAGGCCTGACATTCTCGGGAAAAGACACCTTGCCGCCTTTGGCAAAAATCGTCTTATGGAGAATACCCTCCGACGGCACCTCAAGCGTGGCCTGCATTGTAGAATCTGTTTTTGTCCAAAATATACATACCGAATCAGTTATCACAGCCTCGGCATCATCTGACGCCCATACACCGCGATAGTCAGAGAAGCGCGCTTCGATATACGAAACACACGAAACAAGCATGACAATTACAACAGTGACGAATTTTTTCATGGAAATATGCTTTTGATTGCAGATATAGCCTTTTGGCTTATATTTATCATTGTACACCCATGGGGAGTCGAACCCCAATCGACGGAACCGGAATCCGTAATTCTATCCATTGAACTATGGGTGCATCGTTTTAACAGCCTTTAAACTGTCAATCGTCTGCAAATTTATGCTTTTTTTCGTAGATTTGCAAAAAGAAAAATCAAAAGCCTCAAAATGAACGTCAGAATAGACCCTACCTGGCGCGACGCTCTCGCCGACCAATGGGACATGCCATATTTCGAGACCCTGACAGACTTTGTGCGCCAACGCTACCGCACGACAACCGTCTATCCGCCGGCATCGAAGATATTCGCAGCTTTCGATGCCTGCCCGTTCGACAAAGTAAAGGTCGTCATCCTCGGACAAGACCCCTACCACGGACCCGGCCAGGCCAACGGTCTGTGCTTCTCCGTATCTCCCGGCGTGGCTATGCCGCCCTCTCTGATAAATATCTTCAAAGAGATTGAGAGCGACCTTGGCAAACCGATGCCGCCCGACGGCAACCTCGAGAGATGGGCGCGTCAGGGAGTGCTGTTGCTCAACTCGACCCTAACCGTCGACGCCCACCTGGCCAATTCACATCAGGGCAAAGGCTGGGAATTGCTCACCGATGCAGCCATACGCGCGCTTGCCGAAAAACGCGACAACATCGTCTTCATGCTCTGGGGCAGTTTCGCCATTCGCAAAGGTGATTTCATTGACCGCAGACGCCATCTGGTGCTGACATCGCCCCACCCGTCGCCATTGTCGGCTTACAGGGGGTTCTTCGGCAACCATCACTTCTCTCTGGCCAACGACTATCTCGCTGACCACGGCAAAACTCCGATCGAATGGTAAAACGTGCACTCATATTGCCATTGCTCTGGCTTACCGCATCTGTCGTCGGCGCCGCAGGATTCACCGACACGATGACGGGCACGTTTGACGACCGTATCCACACCCTTCAGGTCATCGCCAACGGCGATATATTTGCCCCGCCGGTTCTGTTTCTCAACGCGCCGGGCAGCATCACCGTAAGTTTCGACCATCTCGCCGACGACCGCGAATACTTCAGATACCGTCTCATACACTGCAATGCTTCATGGCAGCCGTCGGGACTCGTAGACTCTGAGATCATCGACGGCTTCAACGAAGGACTGATAGAAGACTTCGACTATTCGAGCGCCACAACAGTCCGTTACGTCAACTACCGCCTGACGATACCCAACCCCGACATGACGCCTCTTGTCTCGGGCAACTATCTGCTACAGATCTACCGTCAGGACGACCCCGACACCATCGTGGCCCAATGCCGCTTCATGGTCAGCGAACAGTCGGCCGTCATCGGCGCCGAGATCACCTCGCGCACCGACCGCGACTACAATGAAAGCAGCCAGCAACTCTCGCTCGCCGTCGATGTCGAACGCTCTGACGTCAGAGACCTTTTCAACGACGTCAAGGTCATGATACAGCAAAACGGACGTCTCGACAACGAGGTAGCCCTTACCCACCCCCTGCGCGTCAGCGGCCGCACGCTTATTTACGAGCACCAACCGGGTCTTATCTTCGACGCCGGCAACGAATACCGCCGCTTCGAGACCACTTCGGTCAACTATCCCGGCATGCACGTGGCCGACATAGACTGGCTTGATCCCTACTATCATTTCACCATCGAGACCGACACCCCGCGCAACACCGAACAATATCTCTTCGACAGCACCCAGCGGGGACGATTCGTCGTGCGCGAATATAATTCTACCGAGAGCGACACCGAAGCCGACTATGCCGTGGTACATTTCACCCTCGACTATCCCGAGACTCCCGGTCTGATGATTTTCCTCGACGGCGACTTTGTCTGCCGGCGCTTCGACCCATCGTCGCAGATGGTCTACAACAGCGCCACAGGGCGATATGAGCGCGCGTTGCTGCTAAAACAAGGCTCATACAACTATCAGTATCTCGCCGTGCCGCCGAAAAAATCAAGAGGCTTCACTTCTGTAATCGAAGGCGACCGCTATCAGACTGTCAACGAATATCTTGTTAAAGTCTATACCCGACGCCAAGGCGAGCGTTACGACCGTCTAATAGGCGTCGCCTCATTTCTTTCAGACCGATAACCCATGTGTGACAACAACGAAATCAACGACTCACAAGACTATAACGACGTTATGCTTCAGATAAAAGACACCCTCATCTCTCTCGACCTTGTCGAACGCTACTTCTGCTGCGACCTCGACAGTTGCCTCGGCGAATGCTGCATCGACGGCGATGCCGGCGCACCCGTCACCGAAGACGAGCGCCGCAAACTCGAAGAGGTATTGCCCGCTGTCATCGACGACCTGCTGCCTGCCGCACGCCGCGAGATCGAAGAAAACGGCGTGGCCTATATCGACTGCGAGGGCGATCTGGTGACATCGATCGTCGACGGCCGCAACTGCGTCTTCACCACCTACGGCCCCGGAGGCATGTGTATGTGTGCTCTCGAGAAGGCTTGGCGTGAAGGACGCATCGACTTCATCAAACCGATGTCATGCCATCTCTATCCCGTGCGCATACGCCAATATGACGGCTTCACCGCCGTAAATTTCCACCGGTGGAAAATATGCAAATGCGCCGAGATTCTCGGTCGCAAGAACGGCATCCGCGCCTACCGTTTCCTCGAAGGTCCGCTTGTAAGGCGCTTCGGTCGCGAATGGTATGACGAACTCGTCGAAGCCGCCGACGCTTACCTCGAAGAATATGGCGACAAAAATGACTGACGCTAAACCTGACAGCAGCGCGCTCATCAGGTCTCAGACAGTGACGCGCTACATCACACCGCTGCGCGAGGGAGGCTCGCTTCCCGCCCTCGCCGAGGCTGACGACGACTTCAAATATGTCGTCAAATTCCGCGGTGCCGGACACGGCACAAAAGCCCTTGTCGCCGAGCTGATCGGAGGCGAGATCGCCCGCGCCGCCGGCTTGCGTGTGCCGGAGCTCGTCTTCCTTACTGTAGGCGAAGACTTCGGTCGCACCGAGGGCGACGAAGAGATACAAGACCTGCTAAAAGCCAGCATCGGACTCAACATCGGGCTGCATTTCCTCTCGGGAGCGTTGACCTTCGACCCCGTCGTCAACGATGTCGACCCAATGGCGGCTTCACGCATAGTATGGATTGACGCCTATCTGACAAACGTAGACCGCACGACACGCAACACCAACATGCTCGTCTGGAACCGCGAGCTATGGCTCATCGACCACGGCGCCACACTCTACTTCCACCACTCATGGCGCGATCTCGATAAAGCGCCTCTGACGCCGTTTGCCTATATCAGAGACCACGCTTTGCTGCGCTATGCCACGCACCTCGAAGAAACCGACTCCGAAATGCGGCGACTATTGACCGATGGCGTCATCGACTGCATCGTCGACAACATACCGGCCGAATGGCTCGTATATGACGAAGTCGGCCACAATGACGCCGAGGCTCGCGAAGTCTATCGCAACTTCCTGAAGACCCGACGCGACAATTCTCACATATTTCTAAAACAGGCCATAGATGCAAGATCAAAACTTATATGAATACGCAATCGTGCGTTTTTTGCCGCGTGTCGAGCGCGAAGAGTTTGTCAACGTCGGCCTGATCATGATGTGTAAACGTCGCCGCTGGCTGCGTGTTGCCATATCGCCCGCGTGGCAACGCGTCGAAGCCATCGCCGGAGCTGTCGACCGCGATGACATAAGCCGCCAGCTATCATCCTTTGATATAATCGGCAATGCCCGAGATAAATCCAATCCTATCGCCGTTCTCGAGACTGAAGAGCGATTCAGATGGCTGACCGCAGTCAGAAGTGCCTGCATACAGACATCACGTCCCCATTCCGGCCTTTGCCGCGACCTCGACGCCACTTTCGACCGACTGCTGGCCGAGCTGGTTCTGTAATATACATTTTGATGTGGTTTGAGCGATTTCAAACAACATTCGACGCTTAAATTGATTTTTTTATATATCTTTGTAGCGACACTATTCATTCACATATCATTTACACATTCGCTTATGAAAAAAAATTTACTCCTGTCTGTCCTAACATGTATCGCATCGGTAGCATATGCAGCCGAGCCTGCGATTATCACTTCGACACCCGACGGCACACTCCACTCTGAGGTTTACGGCACAAGCGCCGCCACATACCTCATATCGCAGGGCGGTTTCGGGTCTTTTTCAGACAATGACGGCTATCGCACAAAGATTGTAATCAACGGTAACGATATCTATATCCATAACATAATCAGAGAATATGCCGGCATAGACTCATGGGTAAAAGGCTCTATCGGCACCGACGGCATCGTCGAGTTTGCATTTCCACAGCCGGTTGCCAAGAACGCCAAGGGCGAAACGCTCTACGCCTCTATGATGAAAGCCACTGCAAACGGTACGGTAACGACACTCGTGCCTGACCCTGACAACTCAAAACTGCGATTGACATGGGACGGCACGAAACTGACACAGATTATCCCGGCGACAGGCACCCCGTCAAAATTCGACGGCATGATCGGCCTGACATCAGAAAACGGCACATTCCAGTCTTACGGAGAAGTCAATGTCACCTATACCATCTGGGACAAGACAGCCGAGACACCTGCCGACGGCATATCGACAACAGCATATACCGCCGCATACAACAACGAATGGAACGAATCGTTTACAACACGTGTCGAACTTGGTATCGACGGCCGAACAGCTTGGATCAAAGGTTTGTCAACGCTTCTGCCTCAGGCTTGGATCAAAGGCAGCCTCAACGACGACGGTTCTATAACATTCGACTCCGAGCAGTATCTGGGCATCTACAGCGAGTATTTCATATTCTTTTATGGTGCAGAAAACCAATCGACGCCAACAGCTAAAAAATATGCATGGCGCGACAACGTAACGCTCACCAAAACAGACAATGCCTGGAAAGCAGACAGCGAGATGATGATAAACATAGGCAAAGGCCATCCCTGGTTTGGTAACGGCATCGCCAACCTGACACTCACCGAAATAGCCGCCCTCGACCCGATTCCGGCAGCTCCTGAATGGGGCGAGCCGGAGTGGAGCGACATAGAAGGCATGGGCATCGGCGACTTCATGATACCCTCTGTCGACATCAACGGCCAGGCTCTCGACACCGATAAACTCTACTACCGCCTATTCTTTAACGGCGAACTTGCCCCCGGCGACGAACTCCGTCAGTTTGGCAAAGATTATGACGACATCATGTATATCGGTGACAACTGGCACTTCGCCCTGTTCTTCGAACCACTCAAAACCATCGGTATTCAGTCGGTCTATAAGTATGACGGCAACGAATACACCAGCCAAGTCATAACCTATAATTTTGAGAACGGCGGTGCAGGCGACATCACTGTCACCAACCCCGAAGCCATAGCTACAGAATATTATAATCTCACAGGCGCTCGTCTTAGCCAACCCGAAGGGCTCTGTATCCGTCGCACAACCTATGCCGACGGCAAAGTCAAAGCCGAAAAAGTGATCATCAGACAATAACGCATTTATCATATCTAATCGATAACTCCGGCGGCACCACACATCGTGGCGCCGCCGATTGTTTATATATAGACGCCTCTGTACCGTGGTTGGACTCTACTCGTCATTTTGCTCCCACGCTCCATTGCCCGAGCTAATCCACGACGCTATGGGGCGACGCTCTCCCGAGCATCGTCATGAACCCATGGCGCATGGAGCAAGGGTTTTAACCCTTGCATCAACCATTAATGGTTTGACTATAAGTTGACTAATCTGCCTAATTAGACCAATTTTTACACCAAAAATTGTGAATTATGCATTATGCTTTGTGCATTTATACCTAAAATTGCACGAGAGTGCAATTTTAGGTATAAACTCGACCCTGCGAGGCCTTATCTTTGCATCGGAGATGAAAAACACGGTCTACACATACCACTTCCGCCGCTACCTCGGCCGCAACCTCACCCGCGCCGAAGCCGCCGTCATCGCCCCGCTCGAGAAAATGCGCGTCCGCCGCCTTGAACGGCGCTTGCTCGTCGTCGACCCGCCCGGAGTCGACACCCGCGGCATCCTCTGCGCCTACGTCGAATACCTCCGCAAGTGCTACAATCCGACCAGTGACATCCTCATCATGACACAGAGCAAAGAGATGTCAGTCTACATCGCCAGGCGCTTAAAGACCCCCGACGCACAGACCTACGCCGCCACAGGTCACCGGCCCGAGAACATCCGCGGTTTGACCTATGACACAGCCCTCCTCTTCGACATTCAGGACTACGGCGTGTGCAGCCCCGCAAGGAAAAACAACGACTTCCGCCGCGTCGCCACCGCCGTCTTCCCCGTCATATCGAGCAACCCCAACAGCCTTTTGATCCTCCACGCCCGCGCCGACATCCCCCACCTCCACTGCTGGCCCGGCCTCAAAGAATACACCGACCCCTCATTCTCGCCCCACCCACCGTCCGAATCCAAGGCGTATGGGGCGATGTCCGGGAGGCCATCGTCTGAATCCACGGCGCCCGGACCGAGGCGATATGGGGCGATGGCCTCCCGGCCATCGTCCGAATCCAAGGCGCACGGAGCTACGGCGTATGGAGCGATGGCCTCCCGGCCATCG
This sequence comes from uncultured Muribaculaceae bacterium, assembly GCA_910576935.1. Taxonomy (GTDB): domain Bacteria; phylum Bacteroidota; class Bacteroidia; order Bacteroidales; family Muribaculaceae; genus CAG-873. Next base: position 11,324 of record CAJTKG010000016.1, on the reverse strand, counting down.
GCCAAAAACACAATAAAATCAAGCAATTACGCGCTACTCCCCATCCTCATCCCCCTCAAACTCACTCCGATATAGCTACTGCGGCAGACATCCCCGCGCGTCTAAACCGACCGAATCGATGTCAGACGCACATTGACATCGTTGTTACAAAAAAATGGCTCACCGTAGCTCAGCAAGTACAATAAATTGTGCGATATGCTTTGTGCATTAAAAAAGTGCTGTGGTCAAAGAAAAAGGGCGCGATGGTTGTCGCGCCCTTGGGGTATTGGGTTTAGGGGTTGGGTCAGTTGCTCCAGGTGAGATTCCAGATGGCTACGCGGTCGGTGTTTTTGTTGTTGGCCGCAGACAGGCAATCGTTGACAATCTCGATGGTGAAATCACCGCTGATGTTGACGTCGAGAGAGAAGTCATAGGCTTTGAGTTTCTCTATCGGGTCGACGGTGACTGTCTGCTCTTTGACGACGGCGCCACCCTGTGATACTTTGACGGTGAACGAACATTTGCTGTCAGAGTAGGCGAAGCCGTAGTTGAATGTGAGCTTGCCACAGCCGCCGGTGAGTGTCGGCGATGTGATGCGGCCTACTTTGTCGGTGCGGCCGTTGAGGCACACGGCAAGGGTTTTGTCGTCGCCGATGAAAGCAAATTTGGGATTGGCGTCAGTGCCGCTCGAGTTACCGCCGAGTATGATAGAGTTGTCGGCGGTCCAGCCGGTGGCGTTCGTATATGTGCCGTAAGGGCTTGCCTTGGGAGCGCCGCCGTTGAAACTGTTGAAATCGCCTTTATAGTCGCCTGCCGGGGTTGGTGGAGTCGGAGTGTCGCCGCCGGAGACACCGAGTTTGACGTCGTCGAGACCCCATGTGGCATAGTTGGCATCCTGTGTTGCATAGTAGCGGAAGCCGATGTAGACGATGCCACTGAAGTCAGCAAGATTTATGTTGCCCGAGTTGACCCACTCTGAATAGCCCGATGAGGGAGCAGTCGGCAGTGCCGGGTTGAGTTTTGTCTTGTTGGCTGTTGCGACATCGGCCGATGTCAGCACATAGACTTCAAACAGTGTGGTTGTCGAGCCGTAGCCGTTGACCTGAGTTCTGAACGACAGGGTTTTGTCGCTTACTTTCGACAGGTCGACAGGTGGTGTGAGCAACCATTGGTCGAAGGGAGGATTGCCCTGGTAGCCTGATACTGAAACATAATTGTTGCCGCTGAACTCACGAACATAGAAGTCTTTGTTGCCTGCTATCTGAACCTGTGACCATCCGGCGGGCATGTTGAGGCTTGCGTCGAAATTCTCGTCGATCGATGTGACGGGGTCGACGGGTGACGGAGGTGTTACCGAGCCGCCGTCGAGTTTATAGTCAGTGACAGTCTTGAGTCCGGCGACGCCGAAGTATTTCTCGAGGCTGCCTTTGAGCGAGACTTCTTTTTTGTAGTTGCCCGGGTTGTTCTGGAGGTTTATGGCGTTGCGTACGCTGCCTGCGGGGAGCTGTACCGGGACACACTTGTTGACGTCTGTAACCTCGGGATTGTCGGCGATAAGTACATTTGATGTCGATGTAGCCGTGGCGTTGAATCTGGCGCCGTCGGCGAGTGTCTTGCCGTCGACCCACCCGACGATGTATCCTTTGACCCAGGCGTCGGTGCCGGTGGCTCCGCCGATTACCTGAGTGACATTATAGGGGGCGGCTTCTGTGCCGTCGCCGGGTTTCGATGGGTCTTCGATTGTCAGGCCTTCGATCTTGAATTCAGAGGCTGTGCCACGGTTGTTGGCAACGCCATATGTGCCATAAACCTTTTCAAAGGTGCCGTTGACCCATATCTGTTTTTGGTAATTATCTGAATTATTTGCAAGATTTCCATATTTTTGCAGGTCTGACCCCCTCGGTAATACAATTACGAGACAGTTGGCAAGGTCTTTGGTATCTGCTGTCGCACCGATGACTAAAGTATAATCGAGCTCAGGCAAAGATGGAGTACCGGTCCATTCTATATCGTTGTTGTCTTTAATAGGGTAAGCTTCTTCTATTCCGGGAGCTACTGTGCCGACAATATATCCGGTGACCCAACCGCGGGCGGGTTTCTCGGCTTGTTCGAAAGCGACGACTTGGTCGACGGTGTAGGGATTGTCTTCAGTGCCGGGGGCGACAGTGGGATTGCCGAAGTTCATACAGCCGTTGTAGCCGTTGAGCATCAGCTGCCAGCCGGTAGTGCCGTAGTAGCTGCATATGGCGACGACGTCACCGCGACCGGTGGGGAGTGTCTTGCTCCAGAATGTCGAATAACCGCTTGTGCGCACAGGAAGCGACGAGCCGTTGACGTCGACGATGTTCTGGTTGACACCGCTTGACTGATAGGTCGAGAACTGTTCGACGCCGCCGTTCTGAAACTCGACGTTGTTGAAGCGCACGATGCGGCTCTGGGTCGAGCGCAGCCCTTCGGGACCCGTGGGGAGTTCGTCGAAGCTGTTGATGACGAGGGTGTCGATCTTCTCTACTTCAGGCAGGCCGTTTAGCTCGACGTGAGAGTCGAAGAGGCTTGGCGACATGAACGATACTTCCCAGGCGTTGCCTTGTTCGTAGAACTCGCGCATGCCTATCTGCTGGAGACCGTTATATTTGCCTATATCGAGACCGGTGGCGTCGACGACAATTTCCTGGCCGCGACGATATTTGAGGTAGAGGTTATATGAGTTGATAGAGAAGGCCATCGCTGCGGTCTCGTCCTGAATGACGAGGCTCTTGTAGATGTTGCTCTCTTCGTCGGTCGAGACGACGCGGCCCTTGATGATATAGTGAGTGCCGTCTTCGCGGGCGGGGACGGTGACGGCATAGTTGGTTGCGTCGTCCCAAAAGAGGGTCTTCAGCTCGAGAATTGAGGTGTTGGCCTGCATTGAAGCCACAGGCACGTCGACCTTGGGGGCGTCGACATCGTCCTGACATGCGGGTAGGGCGACGGCGAGCATCATGGCTGCCGCAACCCCGCTTATATAATATCTGAATGTTTTCATTTGTCTGTTCTGTTTAGGGTTATTCGGCTTTGCCTAATTTGACGTTGTCGACACACCATGTGGCATAGTAGGCGTCTTGTGTGGCGTAGAATCTGAAGCCTAAGTAGATGATGCCGCTGTAGTCGGCGAGGCTGATATTGCCCGAGTTAACCCACTCTGAATAGCCTGTGGCGGGTGCGGTGGCTATAGTCGGGTTGAGTTTGGTCTTGTCGGCGTTGGCGACGTCGGCCGATGTCAGCACGTAGACTTCAAAGACAGATGTTGTCGAGCCGTAGCCGTTGACCTGAGTGTCGAAGGTGAAGTTTTTGTCGGTCACCTTGCTCATGTCGATGGCGGGGGTTACGAGCCATGCGTCGAACGGGGGCTGTGTGCCTTTGTAACCTGTCATGGCGGCGTAGCCGTTTTCTTGGAAGACAGTCTGATACCACTGCTTGTCGCCGGAGATCTTGATGTTGGCCCATCCGGCGGGAAGTCCGGTCGAGAAGGTCTCGTCGATGAAGCTGACGGGTTCGGTCGGTGTGTCGGGTGTCTCGACGCCGTCGATCTTGAACTCTGTGACGCTCTTTAGGCCGGCGGTGCCGAAATATTTCTCGAGGCTGCCTTTGAGCGAGACTTCTTTCTTGTAGTTGTCGGGCTTGGCCTGGAGTCCGAGCGAGTTGCGGACATCGGCGGGAAGCTGGACGGGCACGCAGTTTTTGACGTTGGTCTCGTCGGCGTTGTCGGCGATTAGGATGTTGGTGTTTGAGTTGGCCGTATTGTTGAATTTGGCACCTTCAGAGAGAGTCATGCCGTCGACCCAGCCGACGATATAGCCTTTGACCCATTTGTCGGTGCCGGTGGCACCGCCGATGACTGCGGCACAGTTGTAGGGCGATGCCTCGCTGCCGTCACCGTTGCCTGTCGAGGGTTGGTCGGGCCGGTCAGGCTGATCGGGGTTATCGGTATTGTCTTCGGCGGGGGTGAAGCCTTCGAGATCGTCGATGCTGTTGATGATGAGCTGCCAGTCGTTGTTGAAGAAGCCGAGGATGCCTTTGATCGAACCTGTTCCCGAGGGAATGAGGTCACGGCCGAACGTGCAGTAGCGGTTGAGGCGTATCACCATCGAATTGCCGTCGGCGTCTTTGAAAGCGATGCTGTTGTCCTGGCCTTCGGTGGGTATAAACTTGGTGCCGGGCTGAGAGAAGGTGACGTCGCTGATCTTGACCGATGTGGCCATCATGTCGCGGATTGTCTCCTGCGAGCCGAGGGCGGCTTTGAGTTCGGCGAGTGTGACATCTTTATAGTTGATGAGCTCGGGTTCGGCGAGGCCGTTGGCTTGCATGTGCTCGAGTAGGACGGCGTTTTCGAGGAAGGTTGTGCCGCCTTTGTCAGAGAGTGCGCCGAGCTGGAAGAGACCGGCGTAGCGGCCGGCATAGAGGCCGGTGACGTTGACATATACTTCCTGGCCGAGGGCAAACTGGGTGGCGAGTTTCTGGCTCGATTTTATCTGGCGTGCCGCGATGCTGAGGCCGCCGGTCTCGTCGGCGAGGTAGATGTAGTTGTAGAGGGTGCTGTTGATATCGGTCGATATAACGCGCGCTTTGAGTATAAGGTCGTTGCCTTCGGCATTGACGGTTGTCTGCACGGCATAGTTGTTTTCGTTCTGCCAATAGAGGTCTTTGAGGCCGGCGACGGTGATGTTTTCTTTGCCGGCCATTTCAGACTCGGGCATCACGATGGGCGGACGGGCGAAGTCGTCGTCGCACGATGTCAGGGCCGTGGCGCTCAACAGCAGTGATGTGATATATAAGAGTGACTTTTTCATTGTCGTGATATTCATTATTGTAATGTTTATACGTTAGAATCTTACGCCGACGTTGAGGAACGCTCTGACGCCCTGCGCGTAGCTGTAGCGGTTGGGATAGGCGTTGCGGTCGTAGGTCGTTTCGTTGAGTCGGCCCTGCTGGTAGGCGTAGGTGACGACGTCGCGGTTGTTGAGGACGTTGTAGACGTTGAGGTTGATGTTCATCGACACTTTGCGGTTGATGTAGATCAGCTTGCCGATAGAGACGTTGAGAGTAAACGCGTTTTTGAGTTTGTCCTGATCGGTGAGTTCTTCGATTTTGGCTTCGATCTGCTCGCGTGTGGGCACGTTGCCGTTCCAGATATCGGCCGAAGCGAGGCCTGGGAACTGTTCGTGGTAGCGCGGCGAGAGGTTGACATAGGCATCGCCCTGGAATGTGCCGTTGACGTTGAAGAACCAGTTGCCGGGCGCGGCCCAGTCGATGCCGAGGTTGCATTGTGTCTGTGGTGTCGAGCCGAGGTAGAAGTTCTTGAGGTAGACGGTCTGTGTGGTGTCGGGGTGCAGGCCGTTTTCGAATGTACGTGTGCCCTGAGGGTTGTTTTTATACTGATAGCGGGCATATGTGCCGGCGAATGTGGCTGTTATCGAGGGTGTGATCTTGTAAGCCATGCCGAGCTCGACGCCTTTGTAGACGCGCTTGACGCCGGTGAGGACATAGTTGGTGTATGTGCGGTAGTAGTCGTCATAGAAGCCTGTGCGTTCGATGCCGTTGTCTACCTGAGTGTAGAAACCTGTTACAGAGCCGCGGAAGCGACGGTAGTTCCATGTGTAAGAGAGGTCGCCCGAGAAGTCGCGTTCGCTCTCGACATTGGCTGCGACGGTGTTCTTGACGCGGGGAGCGATGAAGACGTTGTCGACCAGAGGTGAGCGTGTGCCGTATTCGAGGTGGGCAGAGAAGTAGTTGCGGCCGTTGAGTTTATATGTGGCTCCGGCTTTGATGGCGCCGTTGTCGAATTTGAGCATATCGCTCTTGCCAAGCGAGTTTTGCGGGGCGCGTCCGTTGCGCATGTAGCCTTCACGCTGGAACTGTGTGTAGCTCAGCTTGATGCCGTAGTTGACATCCCAGTGGGGGAGGGTGATGACGTTCTGAAGCCATGCGGTTGCCTGAAGGGCGCGGATGTCGTAGTTATAGCCGAATTTGTCGCCTTCTTTGACGCGGCGGTTGGGATGGTCAAGGTCGTTCTGAAGGTTGTCGGGAGCGATGGCATACTCGCGGAGGCTGAAGGGGTCGACGTCGATCCAGAACTGGCCGCCCATGAGGTCGCGTACGGTCTTGTAGAACGATGCCTTGGTGTAGTTGAATGTCACGCCGCCCTGAAGGCTCATGTAGTCGTTGATGCGGGTGTTGACATAGCTGTTGAAGATGGCGTTGATCTGGTTGCTGACGCGGTTCTCCATTATGTATGACGAGCCTTTTTTATCGGCTTCGGGAAGAGTTTCGTTCTGGATGTTGTTGAGGTAGTTCATCTGATATAGCTCGTCCCAGTTGATCTGACGGAAGTGCTCGTCATGCTTCCACAGTTCGGTGTACATGTCAAACTGGTCTTTGCTGTCTTTGTAGTAGGATGGCAGGTTGCGGTAGTATGCCGGGTCGGGGTTGTTGCCCTGATAGTATTGTATGGCTGTGCGTGTGTATCTTACCCAACGCATGGCTGCCGATGTGTTGACGGTTGTGTTGTTTTTCTTGAAGATGTAGTTGAGCATCACGGTAGGGTCGAATGTCTCGGTGATGCGCTGTGAGCGTTTTTTGCCGTCCTGCCATCCCCAAGCGGGGTTGTAGAGGTTTGAGCCTACGAGGTCGTAGGCTTCCTGATAAGTGGCCTGGGCTGTGGCGCGTTGTGTGGGACCGCCGAAGGCTGTGAGTGTCAGCGAGTGGTTGGGGTTGAATATTTTCTCGACCGAGAGGAACAGGCCGCCCGAGTTGTAGAATGTGCCGTCGATGACGCCTTCGTTGGCGTAACGGCCGATGCCGCTGACGGTGTATGCCCAGCCGTGTTTGTTGACGCCCGAGGCGTATGTGGCCATGGCGCGGAGCATGTAGTTTGAGTTGGTGAAGGCGAGGCTGCCGTTGAAGCCGGGGGCGTAGAGGTCGGTGACTGTGTTGTAGTTGGTGCTGCCGCCGATGCTGCCGAAGCCGTAGTTGGCTGCGCCCATGCCTATTGTGGTTGTCTTGTTTCTGAATGCGCGGCTGGTCATGCCCAGAAGGCTCGAGAAGTTGAATCGGCCGCGGATGAGGTCGTTGAAGGGCACGCCGTTGATATAGACTGTCTGATACTCACTGTCATAGCCGCGGTAGCGGAAGTACATCGGCGAGAAGTTATATGAGGCGGTGCTATAGTATATGTCGTCGTTGGCGCCTGTGAGTGCGGCGATGCCCTGGGTGTTGCCTTCCTCGTCCTCGAGGACCGATTCGTCGAAGATCATGTCTTCGTTGTCGCCGTAGAAGTCATCGGCGGTGTCGGGTGTGAGGGTGATGGTGCCGAGGTCGGTCGAGGGCGCGGTGACGGTGGCGTTGAACCCGGCGCTCTGATAGCCGTCGCAGGTGACGATAATGTAAATATCTCCGGGCTGTACTCCGGTGACGCGGAAGTCGCCGTTGAAGCCTGTGGTCGCCGATACGCCCCTGTCCTGAAGGGTGACATAGGCTCCGCTGACCGGACTGCCGTTGGATCCGTCGGTGATGATGCCGACGACGGTGGCAGTTTGCGCCAATGACGGCAATGTGGCCGTCAGAAGCAGTAGCAGAAACAGTTTCAGTCTCATAAATGGTTAAATGGTTGTATTTATTGTTATGTAAAAAATTGTCAGTTAAACAACTAAAGCTTATCTGCGACGACAATAGAGGTGTGGGCGCGCGTTGCGCCACACGGCTTTTGAGGCATAGATAGGCAATTAGCTGTCAAATATAGCTAAAATATTCTAAATTCAGCCAAAATTTAACAAATTACGTTTGTGAAGCGGTTTGAAACGGGTCGAAGCGGAATGAGGCGACCCCGCTCCTTGTGTTGAGGGGCGGGGCCGGGGTATGGGTTTGATGTGTATGTGTCGGTTTATTCCACTGTCCAGGTTTCGCCGGCGAGAATCATCTCGCGGAGGTTGTCGAAGCCTTTGCGGGCGCGGACTTCTTCGACCTGACGTGAGACGCCTTCGTCGTAGGTGACGGCCTCGACGTCGCGGATGATGCCGACGGCGAGGGGGAGGGTGTCGCCGTCCATCATGGCGAGTTGCTGGTGGAGGAAGTTGCTTGTGCAGTGGGCGTCGTGGACGAGGACGTCGTCGATGGTGTAGCCGTCTTCGCCGATGGTGACGGCTTTGAGGAGGAATCCGTCGCGCACGAGGCCGCGGTTGTTGTCTTTGCCGAAGATCATCTTCTCGCCGTGGCGCAGATGTATGGTCTTGTCGGCCCGGACTTCACGGTCGGTGATGGGGTTGTGGATGCCGTTGTTGAAGATGACGCAGTTCTGGAGAATCTCGACGACCGAGGCGCCTTTGTGACGTGCGGCGGCGACCATGACTTCGACCGAGGTGTTGAGCTCGACGTCGATAGAGCGGGCGAAAAAGTTGCCGCGGGCGCCGAAGACGAGTTCGGCGGGGATGAAGGGGTCTTCGGTCGTGCCGTAGGGTGACGATTTGGAGACGAAGCCGCGGGCGCTGGTGGGCGAATACTGGCCTTTGGTTAGGCCGTAGATCTTGTTGTTGAACAAGAGCATGTTGATGTCGATGTTGCGGCGGACGGCGTGGATGAAGTGGTTGCCGCCGATGGCGAGGCCGTCGCCGTCGCCGGAGATCTGCCAGACGGTCATCTCGGGGTTGGCGACCTTGAAGCCTGTGGCTATGGCTGCCGCACGTCCGTGGATGGTGTGGAAGCCGTAGGTGTTCATGTAGTAGGGCAGGCGCGAGCTGCAGCCGATGCCCGATATGACGGCTGTCTTGTGGGGAGCGACGCCCAGCTCGGCCATTGCTTTGTGGAGGGTGTTGAGTATGGCGTGGTCACCGCAACCGGGACACCAGCGCACTGACTGGTCGTTCTTGTAGTCGGATGCTTTATAATTGTTCTGTTCCATATCAGACTCTTATTTATCCATTAATTTGATGACGCCGTCGACCAGTTCGCTCACGAGGAAGGGCTGGCCTTGGATCTTGTTGATGCGTTTGATTTCGATGCCCGGGAATTTGGCCTGCAGATAGTCGGCAAACATGCCGGTGTTGAGTTCGGCGACGATGACCCGTTTGTAGCGGCTGATGACCTCGCCGGTGTTTGCCGGCAGGGGGTTGATATATCTGAAGTGGGCGAATGCCACGGGACGTCCGGCGGCGCAGAGTTCGTCGGCAGCTGTGTGGAGATGGCCGTATGTGCCTCCCCAACCGATGATGAGTGTGTCGGCGTCGGGGTTGCCGAGCACTTCGAGCGCGGGTATGTCGTTGGCGATGTTGGCTATCTTGCGGCGACGTGTCATGACCATCTTCTCGTGGTTGGCGGGGTCGGTCGAGATGGCGCCGGTAGCGGCGTCTTTCTCGAGGCCGCCGAGACGGTGTGCGCAGCCTTCGGTGCCGGGAACGGCCCAGTAGCGTGCGAGAGTCTCGCTGTCGCGCATGTAGGGACGCCAGCTGCCGTCGCGCATGTCGGCGGGTACGTCGGGTGTCTTGATCGCGGGATATTCGTCGGCGTCGGGTATGCGCCATGCCGATGAGCCGTTGCCGATGAAAGCGTCGCTCAGGAGGATGACGGGGGTCATGTGTTCGACGGCTATACGACAGGCTTCGAAGGCCATGGTGAAGCAGTCGGTGGGCGATGCGGGTGCGACGACAGCTACGGGCGACTCGCCGTTGCGGCCGTAGAGGGCCTGCATAAGGTCGGTCTGTTCGGTCTTTGTGGGGAGGCCGGTCGAGGGGCCGCCGCGCTGTACGTCGATGACGACGAGGGGCAGCTCGGCGATGACGGCGAGGCCGATGCCTTCGCTCTTGAGTGCCAGACCGGGACCTGAGGTAGATGTCACGGCGAGGTTGCCGGCAAACGATGCGCCGATGGCCGAGCAGACGCCTGCGATCTCGTCTTCCATCTGGCAGGCTTTGACGCCGAGGTCTTTGCGTTTTGCCAGTTCATGGAGTATGTCGGTCGCGGGGGTGATGGGGTATGAGCCTAAGAAGAGCGGACGGCCGCATTTCTCCGACGCCATGATGAGACCCCAGGCGGTGGCGGTGTTGCCGTTGATGTCGGTGTAGACGCCCGGGCGGGGATCTTCGGTCTCGATGCGGTATGTCGAGACTGATGCGTGGATATTGTGACCGTAGTTGTAGCCGGCGTCGAGGACGAGCGAGTTGGCTTCGAAGACGGCGGGCTTTTTGGCGAATTTCTTTGCGAGGTGGCGTTTGGCGCTCTCGACGGGACGGTCGAAGAGCCAGCAGACAAGGCCGAGCGCGAAGATGTTGCGGCACTTGAGTATGCTCTTGTTGTCGAGGCCGCTGTCGGCGAGGGCCGCTTTTGTCATTGATGTTACGGGAACTTCGACGACCTGGGCGGTGATGCCTAATTCTTTGAACGGCTCGTCGGTGGTGAAAAGCGCTTTTTTGAGGTCTGCTTCCTTAAACGAGTCTATGTCGACGATGATGACGCCGCCGGGTTTGAGGAATCTGACATTCTGCTTGAGCGCCGCGGGATTCATGGCTATCAGCACGTCGCATTGGTCGCCGGGGGTGTGGACGCCTGTGCCGACGCTGACCTGGAAGCCCGAGACACCGCTGAGCGAGCCTTGGGGGGCACGGATTTCGGCCGGGTAGTCGGGGAAAGTCGACACTTGGTTGCCAATGCCGGCAGACACGTTTGTAAAGATATTTCCGGCAAGCTGCATGCCGTCTCCCGAGTCTCCCGAGAAACGGACGACGACCTTGTCGAGAACTTTCACATTGGTTTTCTCTAACATGATAACTGCTGGTTTGTTATAGTCTTTTAAGGTTATTTTAGCGGGTTGATGCGACCGGTCGCGCCAACCGACGGCAAAGGTAGTCAATTAATTTGCAATTACGCACCAAATTTTCAGACTTATTTGTTTTTATTTAAATTTTCTCAGAATCCGCTGCCGCCACGGTCAAAATCGACGCCTATACTCAAGTATAAAGATAGAAAGCGGTGTACTTAAACGGCGAAAGAAAACTTAACGAGACCGAGTTTATTGCGTAATTGGAGTTTATATAATAGTCGTGAGTGTTGACACGGCTATGATAGCCCCGCATCCTCACACTCGAAGAACCGAAGAGAGTCAAAATACGATAACGGAGACTCATTTAAGGAGCATTTTTCTATATGAAAAATCCAAGTAGTTATGTTTCTTCAAACATTAGTGTCCACTAAATAATCAAAAGAGTTCTTTGAAATTATTGATACTCAATAATAAAATTTGAGCGGATGCACGAGTTCAAAACCTTCCGAGGGGTCGTCTGCCTGTTTGAAATAACAGACCGGCGGATCCCACGGTGCCG
>CAJTKG010000015.1 GCA_910576935.1 uncultured Muribaculaceae bacterium | reverse complement strand
CTCAAGCTCGGACAAGAGCGTGTCTACGACAAGCTGTTTCTCCTCAAAGGTGAATATGTCTACATTGCCGGAGCCTTGTTGAAAAACTCCGATGGCGTGCCTGAACTGCAAATCCTGATTTGCTACAACCGCCCGGAGACAGCCGTGGCAACCTACAAACGGCGATGGCAGATTGAGACATGCTTTCGCGCCATGAAGTCCTCCGGATTCAATATCGAGGACACCCACCTGCGCGACATCGACCGCATCGCGCGTCTGACGGCGATGGTCTGTATGGCATTGGTATGGGCGTATCTCGTTGGCGAACATAAGGATATGAATGTTAAAGCTATCAGAATATTGAAACACGGCAAGAGAGCCAAATCGCTGGTAAAGTATGGCCTGGAAGAAATTACAAACGTACTCCTCAGACCGCTCTACAAGCCGAAATTCGATGTCTTCAAATTTTTGTCGTGTACTTAGAAAATATTTATTTTTGCTGACAAATTTATACAAAAATATCTATATACGCAAACAGGTGTCGTCGGGCTTGATTAAAGAATTCAAATCAGCTCAGGCGACAACCTGCTACGTTTCAACTATTTATTTATGAGAGCCTCGATAACCAGTAATCACTACTCGATAGCGAGGACGAGAGATGTTATGACGCGTATCACTTTCTTCTTACGCTACAACTATATAACAAATCACAGCCTCTGATTATCAGGCCTAAATAACTAAAAGTGATTAAATTGAGTTAATCAATTCTTGGGAATACCGACAAAATTTCCGTCGAGTGTGACGCGATTTTCTTCGGCGAGAATTCTCAGCGTCTCGGCGATAAAATTGCGGCGTGCGGCGTTGCCGGAAAAAAGACGGTCGATCGGCACGGGTGCATTGTCGTCAATATAGGCTAATAGGCGCCGCTCATAATCATTGTCGCGTCTGAAAGGAAGCGTAACGGCCTTTTTCGAACGGCAGTAATCGCATTTGCCACAGTCAACGGTTTCGTTCTCACCGAAATAGCCGAGCAAAAGACGTGAGCGGCATGTGCCTTCATCGTACGCAAACCGTTTCATGGATTCAAGGCGTTCTTTCATCGACTCACGTCGGTCTTCATAAGCGGTTTTTGGTATCACAAGATAACGAGGCAGCTGACGCGGAGTCGGATAATAAATGTATGGCGTCTCGCGTTTCGGGATGTAATGGATCACGTGGAGACGCGAGAGTTTAATCAGCGCCTCATAGACTTTCTGCTCGTTTATATTCAGCAACAAGGAGATACGGCTCTCGCTTATGATGACGTAGTCGGCAAAGAGACCGGGATAATTTCTAAGTAGACATTGGAGCACCGAGTCGGTGATATTGTCGATGTCAAGATTATAAAAATCTGATTTATTAACGAGTATCATTACACGTGAGCGCATCATCGTATCGTCAGAGTACTCAATATAGCCCGAACGCGTCAATATCGTCAAGGCGCTGCGCGTCATCACGGGCTGAAGGCTGAATGTCTTGCAGAAAAGGTCGAAATTAAATTCGTAGACGACATTGAAGCCGCCGCCGACAACGATATCGAGGAAATTTCCCAGAAGTTCGTAGACTCTCAATATCTTGTCTTTTGCAGGAAAATTATCTGTCAGTCGCCTCGACAGCAAAGCCTTGTCTTTTTTTGCCGCGAGCAGTACCGCATATGATTCGTTGCCGTCACGGCCGGCGCGACCGGCCTCCTGATAGTATTCTTCGAGCGACGAAGGCATGTCGTAATGTATGACCGTGCGTACATCGGGTTTGTCGATGCCCATGCCGAAGGCGTTTGTAGCGACAATGACGCGTGTGTTGTCGGATTTCCATTTATCCTGTCTGTTAGCCTTGTCTTCAGGCGAGAGTCCGGCATGATAGTAGTCGGCCGATATCCCGGCCTTGGTCAAGACTTCGGCAAGCTCGCGGCAACGGCGACGCGAACGTGTGTATACTATAGCTGCACCACGGGTGTTGAGCAATATCCTGACGAGCTGACCTTCTTTGTCTTCGTCGTGTCTGACTATATAGCTCAGATTGCTGCGGTCGAAGCTTCTGGAGAATATGGCAGGATCGGTCATCAAAAGTTTGTCGGCTATGTCGCGGACCACTTCGGGCGTTGCCGATGCCGTCAAAGCGAGAACCGGCACATCGGGGAAAATTGCGCGTAGATCCTTAATTTTCAGATAAGAAGGCCTGAAATCATAACCCCACTGCGAAATACAATGAGCTTCGTCGACGACTATGGCGCTGATATGCCATGTCTTGAGGTCTTCGATAAAAAACTGCCGGCTGAGCTTTTCGGGAGAGACGTATATCAACCGGGCATAACCCGCACGGCATCGGTCGACAGCAAGTCGGGTCTCACGTGCCGACAGCCCCGAGTGAAGATAAACGGCTCTGATGCCGTGTTCGAAAAGATTGTCGACCTGATCTTTCATCAGCGACACAAGAGGAGTGACGACTAATGTGAGCCCGTCAAAAATCATGGCAGGCACCTGAAAAGTCAATGACTTGCCACCTCCGGTGGGCATGAGACCTATCGTGTCGCGGCCCGACAGGAAGGAGTTGATGATGTCTTCCTGAACGGGCCTGAACGAGTCATAGCCCCAATAGCGCGACAGCACTTGGGCAGGTGTCATGGCGGAGGTGTCAGATGACGTTGGTATGAATCTGCTTGACGAGAAGTTGCAGAGTCGATGAAGCGTTGCGGTGTTTGTTCTCTTCGATGGTGTAACAGATGTCGAAAGGCTGTCCCGAATGTATATGCGGGAAATAGCGTGCGGCATTGAATGCAATGCCGTTGAAGACTTTTCCCGAAGTGTCATCGACGAGTTCGAGCTTAATATGTTCGAGCTGCTTGCCGACGAGTTTGCTTGTGCCGAAGTCTTTGACACGGTGAGTGCAGAATGTCGGTGTCTGATTGCCAGGACCAAAGGGGTTGAACAAACGCAGAGTCGAGACAAACTCGGGGGTTATCTGCCCGAAAGAGATGATGGCGTCGATATCGATCTGAGGTGTCTGCTGCTCGGGAAGTATGTTAGCGGCGACGTATTCCTCAAACCGGCGTGTAAATTCGGGTATATTCTCTTCTTTCATCGAAAGTCCGACGGCATAGGTGTGGCCACCGAAATTCTCGAGAAGATCGCGGGCGGAGTCGACGGCCTTATAAACGTCAAATCCCTGCACCGAACGCGATGAGCCGGTTGCGAGACCGTTGGTGAGTGTGAGCACGACCGACGGTTTGTAATATAGTTCGGTAAGACGCGAGGCTACGATGCCTATAATGCCTTTATGCCAGTCTTTGTTATAGATGACGATCGATTTTTTAGACGAATTCATCTCACCCCGTGCCTCAAGGATGGCGTTTGCCTCTTCGGTGATGCGTTTGTCAAGTTCTTTACGGTCTTTGTTATATTGGTCGATGGCAATGCTCTTGCGGTTGGCGTCTTTGGCATCACGGGCGACAAGAAGTTCGACTGCCTCACGTCCGCTCTGCATACGCCCCGAAGCATTGATGCGCGGCCCGATCTTGAAAATAACATCGCTGATGGTTATCTCCTTGCCACCGAGTCCGCAGGTGCGAATGATGGCACGAAGACCCATATTGGGGTTTGAGTTCAGACGCTTCAGACCGACATAAGCCAACACACGGTTTTCGTCGACCATGGGCACAATATCGGCGGCAATGCTGACTGCAACGAGATCGAGCATGCTGTCGAGTTCGGCCGTGCCAATGCCGTTACTTATTGAAAAAGCCTGCATGAACTTATAACCGACTCCGCATCCCGACAGATGTGGGCACGGATAGGTCGAACCTTCGAGTTTCGGATTCAAAATAGCAACGGCCGGAGGAAGCTCATCGTCGGGTACGTGATGATCGCAGATTATAAAATCTATGCCTTTTTCTTTGGCATATTTGATTTCCTCGATGGCCTTGATGCCACAGTCGAGAATGATAATCAGTTTTACACCTTGTTCGGCCGCTATGTCTATGGTTTTGACAGATATGCCATAGCCCTCGTCATAACGTGTCGGGATATAGTAATCTATCTCCGAATAAAAGTTCTGCAGATAACGATAGACCAAAGCCACCGCTGTGGTGCCGTCAACGTCATAGTCGCCATAGACCATTATTCTCTCTTTCGACCCCATGGCTCTGTTAAGGCGGTCGACAGCTTTGTCCATATCAGGCATCAGAAAGGGGTCGTGGAGATCCCTTAGCGACGGGTGGAAAAATTTTTCCGCATCGCTCATGGTTGTGATGCCCCGCTGGATCAAAAGATCACTGATCGGAGCACAGTTGGCAAACCTGCGAGCCAACTCCGTCCCAATGCGCTGTTCTTCTGTCGATAGGGGTAAATAGTTCCATTTACTTGTCATTTATGTTGTTTTTTATTTTGCAGAATAAATAGCGGCCATAGGCCTCGGAGAGGAGATGGTATAGCGATGGCTTCAGAAAAAACGAGAGGAGACACTTCCTGCCTTCTATAATGCAAAAATAGCCAAAATAATTGAATTATTTCGGCTATTTAAGTTTATTTATATATTAAAAATCACACGCGAAAACTATGCGTCGCTTTCGTTGCTGACTTCAGAAAGATGCACATCGAGTTGCGGGAACGGGAAATTAACGCCAACCTGTGGCAGTTCTTTATAAATTCTTTCATTAACAGAATAATACACCCCCCAATAGAAGTCACTGCGAGTCCAAGCCCGGGCCTTAAGCACAACCGCACTGTCGCCAAGCTGGTCAACAACGACCGTCGGGCTGCAGTCGACACTGCGCTTGAGATATTCCGGCTGATTGATCTGTTCTTCTTTCCAGATGTCTATTTTTGATTTCACGCGCTTGGTGCGGTGAAACATACGATAAACGAAGGAGCGTTTTTCAGGTTCTTCCTCAACAGAAATACCACTCTCGACAGCTTTAGCGGCTTCTTCCTTGAGACGCTGCGACACATCGTCGGCGATATACTTCTCTACAATTCTTTCGTCTGAAGCGAAAATATCGAGAATTGCCTTGCGCGCAACCTCTACATCATCGCCATAAGAGATGCCGACCGACCAATCTACGCGACGGTATGATTCGCGGCTGTAATTGTTGACAGAACCCGTAGACAGACCGCCGTTTGGTATAATGATCGACTTATTGTCAGGGGTTAATATTATAGTGTGGAATATCTGTATCTCTTTGACTGTACCGGCATAACCTTGTGCCTCGATATAATCGCCGACTTTGTATGGTTTTATCAGCAAAATCAGGACACCGCCGGCGAAATTCTGGAGCGTGCCGCTCAAAGCCATACCGATAGCAACACCGGCCGAGGCAAATATCGCGATAAACGACGATGTCTCTATACCGATTATGCCGATAACAGTCACTATCAGTATAAAATACAGCACCATTCTCACAAGGCTGAGAATGAAGGTTGTCAGCGACTTGTCGGCTTTGCGTTTGACCATTATACCGGCAACAAACTTATAAAGTTTGGCTATAATGAATTTGCCGAGATAAAAAACAAATATCGCTATGGCAAGATTGATGGCAAACGTCACCATCGAATGGACGAGCTTGTCCATCAGTTCGTCGAAAGGCAAAGATTTCAGCATGGCAATTTCCTGCTGTTTATCAGGGACAGAATCAGGCAGGACAGGCACCGTGCTCTGTAACAGTTCGATAAAAGTCATTAATTTTTACGATTTTAAAAGTGACACAACATCGCGATACCACGCCGTCGACTTATAATTCTTGCGGTTATCATCGTGGTTTCTCATTATATAAGTCGCAAAGCCGTTGCAATGTTCAAGTTTCACGACATTAAACAGCATCGGCGTCTCAGCATGGTATATGACAACCGCCGATGCCGCAGCATTGAATTCGTCAAGCAAAGCTTTGTCATCGGTCAAAATATTTACGTAATCGACAAAATCATAATAATAACACACTGCCTCGTCAGAGTAGCGTTGAGGCTGATAGCCATCAGGAAAACCTATCACAGATGCCGAATAAACAGCTTTTGTCGCATCGGCAAGACGACTGACGGCTTTCATGTCATAGACGGCCATCGTACACCATTCGACAGGAGAGACACCGGGGGTATTATAGTAGTTGAATGTCTCTTCAGCCGCCTTGACCAAGTCAGGAACAGGCTTAAAGAAATGCTTTATGTTTTTATCATAAGGCATGCCATACACAGGCAGTTCGGTTGGCGATGCCACGATATAATCGGCACAACCCTGAAGTTCGTATATTACTTCAATCGAACCCATGAGGCAACAGTCGAAGTAAATAAAACCGAAGTCTTCACCTTTTAGTGTACGGGCAAGCGTGGAGACATTCATTCGCTTGCGGCTGTCTTCACCGAACGATTGGACCGACGGCGCAGACGATTCCAAGTCTTCAATGCCGTCGACAAGCCAGCCCGAACCATGACTCCACAATACAAGACCGTAATCGGCGGCAGGTGCAAATCGCTTTGTATCAGCCACAACTTCGCGCATACGCGACGACTCGACAGAAAGAGACGAATTGTCATATGCCTTCAACACAACAAGCTCGCCGTCTTTGACCTCGTTGAGCGTCACATCGCCATTGACATCAGAGTGATAGACAATAAGACGTCCGTCTTTTATATCACCTGCAAGCGAAGCCTTTTTCATCTCTTCTATGTCCATCAAATCATATCCGACGCGGCCAAGAGAGTTATTAGCGACCATGTAGACGAGAACGGTGCGTCCAATAGAATCATCGTCTCCACCCTTAGGCTCGTCGCCGCACGAGACTAATGCAAACAGAGCCAAGAGCGACAGCATTGTGACTGATATTGAATATTTTAGTTTTTTCATAACACAAAATTACATATAATAAACGATATTTTAGCCCGTTTTATTGTAATTTTGCAAACCCAAAAACCAAAACGAATGTCAAATCCCAAAGATATCCGAATCGAGCAATACGATTATCCCCTCCCCGACGAAAAGATAGCCCGTCATCCGTTGGCCGTCAGAGATGAATGCAAGCTTTTGATGTGCCGCAACGGGGTCATATCGGAGCATATTTTCAAAGACCTGCCTTCGCTGCTGCCTACACCGGCGACGCTGGTCTATAACAACACCCGTGTAATCAACGCGCGCCTGCGTTTCACCAAAGCGTCAGGAGGTAAAATAGAGATTTTTTGCCTTGAGCCCGTAAGCCCTGCCGACTATGCAACAAACTTCTCATCGACCGATAGATGTACTTGGAAATGTTTTGTAGGCAACTCAAAGCGTTGGAAAGAAGGCAAACTCGCCCTATCTCTTATAATCGACGGCAAAAGCGTAATTCTTGAAGCCGAGCGTCTGACAAAAGACGATAGAGGATCTGTGGTCGAGCTTTCATGGAACAATGGTTCATATACATTCGCAGATATCATATCGGCTGCCGGCGAGATACCCATACCGCCCTATCTCAACCGCGAGACCGAAGAGAGCGACAGTCGTGATTACCAGACCGTTTTCAGCCGAATTGACGGATCGGTCGCAGCTCCGACCGCCGGACTGCATTTTACACCCGAACTCCTCTCTGAAGTCGATCGCCACGGCATAACAAGAAGCGAGGTCACACTCCATGTCGGAGCCGGTACGTTCCAGCCTGTCAAGGCCGAAAATATCGGCGGCCACGATATGCACAGTGAGTTTATCGCCGTCAGGCGAGACACCATCGATACACTCGCAAACACAAGCGATCCGATAATAGCTGTCGGCACAACATCGGTAAGAACCCTCGAAAGCCTATATCACATCGCCGTGCTCATCAAAGAAGGCAAATGGAACGGTGAAGTGCCCCAGTGGATGCCATACGACGAAAATCAGCCGGAGATCACGCGTAAAGAAGCCCTCGGCATTCTCATGGATTATCTTGACCGACTTGGCGAAACGACTCTTTACGCCTCGACCCGCATCATCATAGCACCCGGTTATACTTACCGCATCGTCGACGGCATGATTACCAATTTTCATCAACCGTGTTCGACACTTCTACTACTTGTGTCAGCTTTCATAGGCGACTCATGGATTGATATTTACAACTATGCTTTAAATCATAACTTCAGATTTCTGAGCTATGGTGACGCTTGTCTTTTTCTGAAATAACAAGACAAACCGTCATATCTTTTTAATACGGTCGGGATTTTTCTCGACAAAATCTTTCCACGATGATTTGCCGCGGGATGACGGCAGTTTTATCTTCGCAGAGCCTTTGGATGATGCAATCATTCTGTCACGCTCGGTTTCATAGTAATGACACAATGCCGCGCCGAGCGCGTCGGTTGCATCGAGTTCGGGGGGCAATACATCTTCGGTAACTCCGAGTTGATGTTCTATCATAGTTCTCACCTGCTCTTTCGAAGCACCGCCGGTGCCCGTTATGGCCATTTTTATCTTTCGAGGCTCGTATTCGGCTACCGGTACGTCACGCGACAAAGCCGCTGCAATCGCAACACCTTGCGCCCGGCCGAGTTTGAGCATAGACTGCACGTTCTTACCAAAAAACGGCGCCTCAATAGCAAGCTCATCAGGCAGATAGCCAACAACAAGAGCAAGAGTGCGCTCGTAGATGTGCCGCAACTTGAGATAATGGTCGGGAAATTTGGAGAGTGTGACAACGCCGGCGGCTATCATAGACAGGCGTTTACCTTTGATGCCTATGACACCGTATCCCATGACATTCGTGCCCGGGTCAACACCCATTATCACCCTATCCCACTGCATTTCATCTGCCATACTTTCAGTCTATTTCTTCAAGAAGGGTCGAAAAAGCGACAACGCGTTGCGGCCAGCGCCTGAATATCTCGGAGAGACAATGGGTTTCGACATCCGAGACCCATCGTTCGACATTACCGTTATCTGAAGTCTCGAGGTGAAGGGCTCGTGCCGTCACACCCTCTTCCATATGGTCTGATCTGACAGCCAAGATTCTAGCGGTATCAAAAAGTCCTGTAGCCAAAGCCTTGGCACGATAATCGCGCAGCCATGCGCCAAACTCAACTTCGAGGATTTTATCAAGATGAAATGTAGTGTTGTATATATACATGCGATCAGTTTTTCAGTGATTGTTGACGCCTCTCTTTTCTTGCCTGACGCAAGCGACGGAAGAAGAAGCCTATATGGCGTACTATCGTCGGGAATGTGCCGTAATAATAGCACATTATATCAAAGCGTTCCTTGAGCGATCTGCGTCTGTTTTCGGTCGTCAGGCCTTCGCTGAGATAATCGACAAGCACCTCGCCGGCATAGACGTTGTTACGCGAATGCTGGAGACAGCGGATACACCACTCATAATCTGCCGAATATCTATACTTCAGATTATACATCCCAACAATGCGTCTGAGCGGGATGAAAGCCTGATGACAGACGAGCATTCCTTTTGAAAAGCTCTTGAGTGTCAATGTCTCCGGAGCTCTAAGATGGCGGTCGCCAAGTCGTGTGCCTTCATTGTCGACTATGTCGGTCTGACCGTAGAGTATCCCGGGTTTATCGTTTTCAATGACAAGATCGGCAAGATGCTTCAGCGTATCGTTTGAATGGAACTTGTCGCCCGCGTTAAGAAAAATCAGATAATCTCCCTTGGCACGGCCGATGCCCTTGTTCATCGCGTCGTAAAGTCCGTTGTCAGGCTCCGAAAAGACAGCACGCAACGGATTGGTATGCCGGGCTACAATATCGAGAGTGGCGTCTTTTGAACGACCGTCTATAATAAGGTGCTCATAAATATTAAACGTCTGACTGTCGACGCTTTCAATTGTGCGCCCGATCGTCTCGGCAGCATTATAGGTGACCGTAATAATTGTAAAAAGAGGTTCCATTCGCGATTCCAATCTATATTTCTCTACAAAAATAGGCATTTTGGATTTGAATTCAAAATTACGATTTGCATAAAACACCTACTATTCGTATCTTTGTAAAAATATCAACACTACGACCTAATGAAAAAACTATTTATAACAATCGGTCTGGCGCTTTTACTGGTATCGCCGGCGGCAGATGCAGTCAAAAATCCGAAGCGCGAATTTCGAGGTGCATGGATGCACACCGTTTTTCAGGACCAATACCATTCACAGACAACCGAACAGAACAAACAATATCTGCGTGACCAGCTCGACAAACTCAAGGCTGCGGGCGTCAATGCCGTCATATTCCAGGTAAGACCTCAAGCCGACGCTTTTTACCCGAGCAAACTCGAGCCCTGGAGCCGTTATCTGACAGACGGCGGCAAAGCTCCCGTTCCATACTGGGACCCCCTCCAGTTTATGATCGAGGAGAGCCACGCCAGAGGCATGGAGCTACATGCATGGCTCAATCCTTACCGCGTCACCGGTTCAGCCAAGCAGCTGCCTCCTAAAAACCATCTATATTACAAAGAACCGAAACGTTTCGTAAAATATGGCGGCCAGATATATTTCGATCCCGGTCTGCCCGAAAACCGCAAGTTCATCAATGATGTCGTGCTCGACATCGTCAACCGTTATGACGTCGACGGTATCCACTTCGACGACTATTTCTACCCCTACCCCAAAGAAGGCGAGACATTTCCCGACAAAGCCTCTTTTGCAAAATATGGCAAAGGCATGGCCATCGGCGACTGGCGCCGCAAAAACGTCGACCTTCTGATCGAAGAGATTCACGACAATATCGCCGCTACAAAGCCGTGGGTGATATTCGGCGTCAGTCCCTTCGGCATCTGGCGCAACAAGAAAAGCGATCCGCGCGGCAGCGACACAAACGGGCTTCAAAACTACGACGCCCTCTATGCCGATGTGCTCTTGTGGGCCGAAAAAGGCTGGGTCGACTATCTGCTCCCTCAGCTATACTGGGAACTCGAGCACAAAGCCGCCTCTTATCTGACGCTCGTCGACTGGTGGAACAACAACGCCGGGCCGCGACATATGTATATCGGTCAGGACGTCAGCAAAACCATGAAACTGCCCGATCTCGCGCCGTCGTCACAAAAGAGCCAGCTCGACCATAAAATCAGACTCACCCGCGAAGCCGAGAACATCAGCGGCAACTGCTGGTGGCCGGGCTATGCCGTCACCCGAAATTTCAACGGCGTCGCCGATTCGCTGTCGACCAACCATCAGTCGACAATAGCCCTCGTACCCACCTACCCCTGGATTTCAGACAAAGCCCCTGCCGCCGTCAGAAATTTAAAGCTAACGGGCAACCGGCTATCATGGAACGCAGATGCTACGGTAAATAAAATATCAGATCCCGTAAAGTTTGTTGTTTATCGTTTTGACAACGACAGAATCAATCTGGATGATCCGTCGGCCATCGTAGCGGTGACACGCGACAAGAAACTGACCGTCGACAAAGAAGGATATTATGTTGTCACGGCACTCGACCGAGTAAACAACGAATCAGTTCCGTCGGAAGTTGTCAAGAAATAGCCAATGATTTCAGTCGTCATACCGACTTATAACCGCGAAGATTATATAGGCGATTGTCTCGACAGCATCACACGGCAAAGTTGCCGGGATTTGGAGATAATTGTCGTAAATGACGGTTCGACTGATTCAACCGGAGAAATATGCCGGCATAAAGCTGGCAATGACGCGCGCATCAAAATCATCGACAGGCCTAACGGAGGTCTGTCGCGGGCGCGCAACACCGGTCTCGACAATGCTACGGGAGATTTCGTGGCGTTTGTCGACTCTGACGATATGCTTCATCCCGACGCCCTTACAATAATGAATTTCATTGCCGAAAAAAGCGGCTGTGACATAGTTGCGGCCCGCTATGATTACGCCGCGACACCACATTTTGAAACGCCGTTGTCTTCAGAATTCTCGACAATGACGTCAGAGAATGCTATCGAACTTACTCTCTACCAGACTCGATCTATGAACAACTCGGTATGCGGCAAGCTATTCAGGCGGCGGTTATTCGACAAAGTGAGATTTACAGGCGGAACAATGTTTGAAGATCTCGACATATTCTACCGATTGTATGACCTAACCGACAGAATAGCCGTCAGTAAGGCATTGGTCTATTTCTACCGCGCCAATCCGACGAGCTTCATCAACACGTGGTCTCCGGCCCGACTCGATGCCCTAAAAGTATGCGATACTATGGCCGAATATATATATAATAAATTACCTTCTCTGAAAAAAGCCGCCGATGACAGATGTCTGAGCACAGCATTCAATATTTTTATAAACACGACTCGCAACAATGTCGAGCCGTCTGTAGCAGACCACTGCAGACAGACGATAAAACGGCTCAGACTACAGAGCTTGCTGAATCCGAAAGTCAGGCTCAAAAATAAAATCGGTATAATAATGTCTTATGGCGGGACAAAAACAATAATATCTCTATCGCGATGGCTTTCAAAATATTGACATTAAACGACGAAACATTTGCCGAACACTGTCACAGGCTGATACAGACCGTATACAATGACGGTTTTGACCCGGATCTGACCGTTAGTATTCCTCGTGGCGGAGATGTGGTTGCCGATATCGCCTGCCGCAAAGACAGACATAGCAACATAATACTGATACGCAAAGCCAAGGGCGGCAAAATCAAACGTCTGCTCAAGCCTCTGTTCAGCAAACTGCCGCGCGGCATGAACAATATGCTACGTAAAGTCGAGGCCCGCTATCTTATGCATCGCAGCAACCATATGGAACACGTCGAAATATTACTCCCAGACGAATGTTCGACAGCCGGACGCATTCTTATCGTCGATGATGCAGTCGACACCGGCGCAACACTTAAAGCCGTGTTCGACAAAATAAAGCATGCCAATCCTCAAGCCGAGATCAGGACGGCCGCAATAACCGTAACCTCGGACGAACCGATGATAATGCCCGATTATTGCATTTATAACGACCGCACATTAGTAAGATTTCCATGGTCGATAGACAATTAGATATCTGTCGAGGCGCTACCGTCATTGATCTCGACGGCACTTACAGTCGACAAAACACGCTTAAAACATATATCAGGCTCGGCGTCAGGTATCTTTTGTCGAAATGGCGTCTTACCTCGGCAGTGACAGTGACAACGCTTGTTGCCATTAGAGGGCTGAAGCTGATAAGTCACACGACGATGAAATTCAACGCTCTCCGGATCATCGGCAAAGACCCGGAACTTATGGAGAAATTCGGCGCTGAGATCAAAAGCGCGTTAAACAGCGATGTCAAACAGTTTATCGAACGCCGAAAGGATGCCGGCGACCGTATTCTGCTTGCCACGGCTGCAGCCGATTTTTATATTCCGGCGATATGGGACGGCGATTTTGTGGCTACGACATTCGACAACAACGAGCTACGCCTCGAATGTCGCGGCGAAGAAAAACGGCGTCGCGTCGACCAATGGCTTGAATCAAATGGCCTGAAGCTGAATTATGTCCTCACCGACCACCACGACGACGCTCCTTTGTTAAAAGTAAACCGGACAGGACAAAACATACTTGTCAATCCGTCGCCTGAGACTCTAAGATTTTTCAGAGAGTTCGAGCCAACGCATTTCCTTCTCATCGAGGAGCTCGCTGACGACGTTATAACGCGCTGATTTCTCGGCCACATCATCAATCACTTCACCACTGTTGAACAAGGCGTCGAGACGGGCTTTCTCGGCGGTAAGATCTTCGATTTCGGCTGTCAGGGCCTCGAATTCGCGACGTTCTTTATAAGTCATCTTCTCGGCACGGTCAGAGCGATGTCGCTCGTCCTGAGTTTTTTTCCCGACTCGAACCACCTGAGACGATTCATTTTTGTCGTTCGTCGCAACATAATCGCGATACTCGCTGTATGAGCCGGGGAAATCCTTGATGACTCCATCGCCCTGCATGACAAAAAGATGGTCGACGACGTTGTCGAGAAAATACCGGTCATGGCTTATGACTATAGCACAGCCCTTAAAATCGGCAAGATATTCTTCAAGAATACCAAGTGTCACAATGTCAAGATCGTTGGTCGGTTCGTCGAGAATCAGAAAATTTGGCTGACGCATCAATATCGTCGCAAGATGCAGCCGGCAGCGCTCGCCACCGCTGAGAGTATGGATATATTTCTGCTGATCGGGAACCGAGAACAGAAATTTCTGAAGGAACTGCATCGGTGCGACCGAATGGCCGTTGACATCTATATCCTCGGCAATCTCAGTGACCGCGTCTATCACCTTTTTGTTATTGTCAAACGACAGACCGTCCTGACTGTAATAACCGAAACGGACAGTCTCGCCGACATTCCACTCGCCGGCATCCTGCTTAACAAGGCCGAGCAACATCTTGACAAACGTAGATTTGCCGACGCCGTTCGCTCCGACAAGGCCGACTTTTTCATAACGGGCAAAGGTGTAATTGAAGTCATCGAGAATCTTTTTGTCTCCGAAACTCTTTGAAATACCTTTGGCCTCGAAAATCTTGGATCCGATATATGACGATTTTACCTCAAGACTGACATTTTTGTCTGAAAGGTTAATCCGAGAACGGTTTTTTAGATCATAAAACTGATCGATGCGATATTTGGCTTTACCGGCACGAGCCTGAGGCTGGCGGCTCATCCATTCCTGC
The DNA here is from genome assembly GCA_910576935.1 of uncultured Muribaculaceae bacterium. Lineage (GTDB taxonomy): Bacteria > Bacteroidota > Bacteroidia > Bacteroidales > Muribaculaceae > CAG-873. Next base: position 44,348 of record CAJTKG010000015.1, on the reverse strand, counting down.
TCGCGGCGAAGGGAATTCTTCACCTTGACAAGCTCGGCCGACATAGCCTCGATACGTTCGGCACGACGGTGGATATAATAATCGTAATTGCCGTCGTAGGTATATGACGTCTTGTTGTCAAGTTCGATGATGCGGTTGCATACCCGGTCGAGAAAATAACGGTCGTGGGTCACCATGAGTAATGTGACCCTCGAGCGTCTGAGATATGCCTCAAGCCATTCGATAACAGGAATGTCAAGATGGTTGGTCGGCTCGTCGAGTATGATCATATCCGGTTCCTGCATAAGCATGCGGGCTATGGCGAGGCGTTTGCGCTGTCCGCCTGACAGATGATCTACCGAGACCGTGATGTCGTTGAGTTCGAGACGTGAAAGCATCTGCTTGAGACGGTCTTCATAGTCCCAGGCCCGAGCGTTATCCATCTCGTGGACTGCGATATTTATCTCTGCGGTATCGCCACCGGCGATAGCTTTTTCATAACGGCACACAACATCGGCCGTCGGTCCGCCGCCATTAAGACAAGCTTCTATAAGATTGCTGCCGGAAGCAAAGGCAGGCATCTGCTCGAGAAAAGCGACTTTAAGGCCGTTTCTGAACACTACGTCGCCGCTGTCGGCTGATTCTACTCCGGCGATAATTCTGAGCAAGGTTGTCTTGCCTGTGCCGTTCTTGGCTATCAGACCGATTTTATCGCCCTCTTCAATGCCGAAGGTTATGTCGGCAAAAAGAAGACGGTCGCCATAGCTTTTGGTGACTTGTTCAAGTTGCAGGAACGACGGCACTGTTTATTCAGCCTTTTTAAGAACGATAAAACATTTGTCATCGTCTGAGATAAGACGAAGGGTACTGTCCGATTCTATAATATAGGCGTTGAGTTTAGGCAGAATAAATCTGACGGCATCCTCGACCTCCATATTGTCACACGCCATCTCGGTCATAAAACCGTCACTGAAAGCGATAGAGTCGCATGTGACCGTATAACTGCCGCCAATGCTGTTACAGTTGGTCACAACAGAATATGTTGAATCTTTACCTAATACTATGCCTTGATCCGAGCCGATCGAATCGATAAAATTACGGTCGAGGTGGATGCTGTCATTTACGATGTTTACAAAATTCCATTTGCCGGAAAGTTTTGTCATGTTGCACCGGGCGGCAGAGTCGCAACAGGCATCATCGGCCTGTCGGGCAGTACCGCTACCACCGCATGAACCAAGAAGTGCCGCTGCCAGCGAGCATATAATTATAAGCTTTTTCATATTCAATATATTTTATTTTCGATCGCAAAGTTACTTATTATATTATAATGAGACAAAAAAATCGCAGGCGACGTTTTTCTTTGCATCGCCTGCGATGATAAATAATGTATGGTAATGTTTATTTTCTTGCGAGAATAAGGGCTGAGGTAGGCTCGACTTCAATCTTGCCGCCCTTGAAGACGCCCATACCGTCGGCATTGATCCTGCCGTCTCGGGCAATGACAATCCAGTCACCTTTGGCAATCTTGATCTCTTGAGGCTGTTCAGAACCATTGAAGACGAGTTTGATTTCTCTCCATTCATCACCATTGGCATTGTCTTTGATCGAATATGAGATCAGATTGTCGCGATCGGTTTTGTCGAATTTTACATGACGGGCGATATCATCGGCTGTTGTCATGCGGAATGCCGGATGAGCCTTGCGCAGTTTGATTAGCTCGCGATAATAGTCAAACTGCTCGCGGTTGGAGTCTTTAAGATCCCAGTCGATGGCATTGACCGAGTCGGGAGATTTATATGAATTATGCACACCTTTTTTGTCTCTGAAAACCTCTTCGCCGGCAAACATAAATGGTGTGCCCTGCGAGGTGAATACTATGGTCTGGGCAAGACGGGCGGCGCGCTGACGGTCGGCCTCGGTAGAGCCGGGCATAGATTTGGCAAGTTTGTCTGTCAGCGTGAGGTCGTCATGGCAAGACACATAATTGATTATCTGTGTCGGGGCCGATGCATAGGCAAATTTTGAGTTGTTGCCTTTGGCGTAATCGACCTGAGGATGCGCCGTCGATGCCACTATACCGATTTTGACAGTCTCTTCATTACCCGGCTTTCCGGTAGCGAATCCACGGTCAGCCGCATTGCTATAGTGACCTTTGACGGCATCGCGTATATCGTCGCTGAATACGGCGATGCCCTTCATCTTGGCGACATTCTCTTTAAGAGCGCGACGCTCGACAGGCAGTGGCGAATCGCCGGCTGTCCAACCTTCGCCATACACAAATATCGAAGGATTTATCTCCTTGAGGGCGGCCGCCACGGAGTCCATGGTCTCTATGTCATGGATAGCCATAAGATCGAAGCGAAAGCCGTCTATATGATATTCCTTAGCCCAATATTTCACCGAGTTGACAATGAAATCGCGCATCTGCCGGCGCTCTGAGGCTGTCTCGTTGCCACAGCCCGAGGCATCGCTGTAGCTGCCGTCAGGGCGATGGCGATAGTAATAGCCCGGCGCTGTCAGCGAGAAGTTAGAATCATCGTTATTGGCCGTATGGTTATAGACAACATCCATCACCACGCCTATACCGGCATCATGCAGAGACTTGACCATCTCTTTCATCTCGCGCACACGGGCGATCGGATCTGACGGATTTGTCGAATACGAACCCTCAGGCGCGTTATAATTATACGGGTCGTAGCCCCAGTTATACTGATTGGCCGGAAGATTTGCCTCGTCGACCGAATTATAGTCATATGATGGAAGGATGTGGACATGTGTCACACCGAGTTCCTTGAGGTGGTCGATACCCGTTTTCTGACCTTGCGGTGATCTGGTGCCGTGCTCGGTCAAAGCGAGGAATTTGCCCTTGTTGGCTATACCGCTCGACGGATCGACCGAGAAGTCTCGGTGGTGCATCTCATAGATAACGGCATCGGTGATGTTTTTTACAACAGGACCGCGGTCTGAGTCCCATCCCTCGGGATTGGTTTTGGCAAAGTCGATTATCGCTGCGCGCGAACCGTTGACACCTACCGCCTTGGCCCATACACCGGGGGTTTCGGCAAGCCAACGTCCGTTATGTTTAACGCGAAATGTGTAATACTTGCCGTAGAGCTGTCGATCGACCGAAGCCGTCCATGTGCCCTGCCCGGCCTTCTTCATGTCGAGAGTGTCGACAGCCGGTGTATTGCGACCGGTATCATATATCAGCACTTCTACCGCCTGAGCTTCGGGTGACCACAGTCTGAAATGCGTCCCGGCCTCATTGACCGAGAGCTCGAGATCTTCTCCCGAATACGAGGGCCACGATAGATATGCGGCATCATCTGCCTGACCGGCAGCCGAGAGCGACAAGGTGACGCCTGTAAACAGAACACCACCCAGAATTTTTTTCATTTGATTGTTCATCAAGTTAAGAAAGTAAGTATTTTAAATGATATAATAGAATCACAAACAGGTACTCTAATCAAGGGGGATTCCTTAACGCACAGCTACACGACGGGTAACATTACCGGCCTTAACAATATAATAGCCTGTTGTCAGGTCTACCGTGGTCATATCTCCGGGCTGAGCTCTTAATGATTTCACAATCTGCCCGGTGATGCCATAGACCACGACCTGAATTTCTGCCTCGGAGCTGTTTTTAATCTCGATAGAACCGCCCTTGACGGTTATGACAGTCTGTTGAACCGTCTCCTGACCGATATGCTGCGACGAATCGTCAGCTGCAAGCGCGACAACGCCTCCGCCTGCAATGAGCAGAAATGCAGTCACTAATATTGCCTTTAACGTCTTCATTGTGTATCTGTCAGTTGATGTTTTTAAGTCTTGTCACAAAGATAATAAACTGTTGAAAATTCCACAACAAGATAGTGGTTAATAGCTGTTAATTAACATTAAAACACCGCTTATTTTGCACCTGTACCTTCAAATCGCGTCAATCCGGACTGAAAGACGCCTTGATTCCCGATTCTGTATGACCTTTCATTTCGGCTACAAGGCTTGCATCACCGGCATCCAGCACACAGACCTTAAGGGCTGCTGTGAATACAATCTTTTTTCCATCAGGGCTGAATGACACGGATTTCACATCAGTGTTCTTGACCTGCTCCATATCTTCACCATATAAAGTGTGAAGACATTCACCGGTCTCGATATTCCACAATCTGAAAACTCCGTATGCACCCGATGCCACAAGCTTGTCATCAGGGCTATAAGCCATCGAATTAATACAATACGCATCCCGATCCTGCGCTAACGTATCCAACAGAAGACCGTTTGACACTTTCCATATCTTTATACTCCCGTAGAGGCCGCCCGTCAATATTGTTTTGCCGTCATTGCCAAATGCCAGAGACTCATAGCTGCCCCTCTCAAGCTTAGACAAAAGCCTGCCACTCTCAACAGCGTAGACATGAGGTGTATAATCAATAATAACGGCAACCATCCCGCCATCGGGCGAAAAACATTTGAAATAGGCGTAAGCTCCCGATATCAATGAGACGGTTTTCTTTAAATTACCCGTTCGGCCGCATATTCGCAGGCTTAAATCTTTAGCATTTTCGCAACAAATAACAATGTCACAACCATCCTTGGTAAAAACAGCACCGTCTTGAAAGCGTTCTTTATTATCCGGCAAGATCTCAAACAGAATGTCGCCCGTCTTTGAGTCAAGAACATGATATTCGAAGTTTGCAGATTGTCTGTTGTATAGATATGCCAAAATATTTTCACCGTCAGGGCTATAAACGGCCGACTTATATTTCACCCCGTCATGCCCGATAGTATCGACACAACGTCCGGTTTTTGAATTCCATATTTTTATCACACCCGGCGACCCGGCGGATATCACGTTCGAACCGCCCGCAAAACTCGGTTTTGATGAAGCGGTTTTCTTACCGAGCAATTGCATAAGGTCATTTACGAGAACGGGGCGTACAGGATGTTCCTGAATCGTTCGCCAGTTAATATCGGCAAAAGTAAACTGAAGCCGCATCGGCAATTTCGAGCCGTCGATAATATACGGCAACATCATACACTTGCAATTGAACGCAAAGTAAATTTCTTTATTGGTATATGGCGACTCATATGAATTTTCACTTGCAAGCAGGAGAAATATACGGCTGCCGGCAATGGCATCAGCCAAAACAGCAGGAAATTCCATGCCACCGGCTATGCCTTGTCGATCAATAAAATATGTAATCCCGGCGTGATCGAGAGCCGAGCATATCATATCGGCAATTTTAGAATCTTTACGGCTATAACTTATAAAAATGTCATATTTCATGGCTTATCGATTTAAAAGATTGCGGACAATCGCACATGCCAAAATTATAAAAATCCGACATATCTCACAAATTTTCGGACACCATGTAGGGCCGACGACAGAATTATATAGATAAAATTTTGCAATTACAAAAATCAGATAAAAAAGTTCTGATAATCACGATATTTTTCTTATCTTTGCGACCGAATTGCGCAGAGTCGGCTTTGCGCACATCATTCCATGTTGATTATAAACTAATTAGATATGATTAATATAACATTTCCCGATGGAAGCATAAAGCAGTATGAGGCAGGCACGACGCCGCTTCAGATTGCCGAATCGATAAGCCCGCGTCTGGCGCAGGACGTTTTGGCTGCATCTGTCAACGAGCAGGAATGGGATCTCACACGCCCTATAAAAGAAGACGCCGCTCTCAAGCTCTTCAAATGGGACGATCCCGAAGGCAAACACGCATTCTGGCACAGCTCGGCACACCTTCTCGCCGAAGCGCTTCAGGAACTTTATCCCGGCGTCAAATTCGGCATCGGCCCGGCTATCGAAAACGGATTTTACTACGACATCGATCCGGGTGACAACCAGTTGACTTCGGCAGATTTCGACAAAATCGAGAAGAAGATGATCGAGCTTGCCCAGAAAAAGAGCGACATCAAACGCGCCGACATTTCAAAAGCCGATGCGCTCAAACTATTCGGAGACCGCCACGAGACATATAAATGCGAACTCATCTCAGAGCTTGAAGACGGCCACATCACAACCTATACCCAAGGCAATTTCACAGACCTCTGCCGCGGCCCGCACATACCCACGACAGCACCCATAAAAGCCGTCAAGATCACATCGCTCGCCGGCGCCTACTGGCGCGGCGACGAAAAGCGCGACCAGCTCGTCAGAGTCTACGGCATCTCTTTCCCCAAGAAAAAGATGCTCGACGAATATCTCGCGCTCCTCGAAGAAGCAAAAAAACGCGACCACCGCAAGCTCGGCAAAGAGATGGAGCTCTTTGCATTCTCGCAGAACGTCGGCGCCGGTCTCCCCCTCTGGCTTCCCAAAGGCACCGCTCTGCGTGACCGTCTCGAGCAATTCCTCAGAAAAATACAGAAACAGTATGGCTACCAGCAGGTAATCACACCTCATATCGGCAACAAGAACCTCTATGTCACTTCGGGCCACTATGCAAAATACGGCAAGGATTCGTTCCAGCCCATACACACCCCCGAAGAAGGCGAGGAGTACCTGCTCAAACCGATGAACTGCCCCCACCACTGTGAAATCTTCCGCGCACTACCCCGTTCATATCGTGACCTGCCTCTGCGACTTGCCGAATTCGGCACTGTCTACCGCTACGAACAGAGCGGCGAGCTCCACGGCCTGACACGAGTGAGAGGCTTCACGCAGGACGACGCACACATCTATTGCGCACCCGAACAGATCAAAGACGAGTTCCTCAAAGTGATGGATATCATATTCTATATCTTCAAGGCTCTCAAATTTGAAAACTTCGAGGCCCAGATTTCTCTGCGCGACCCTGCACATAAAGAAAAATATATCGGTACCGACGAAAACTGGCATCTCGCCGAGCAGGCCATCATCGAAGCCTGCGAGGAAAAAGGTCTCAAGGCCCGCAAAGAACTCGGCGAAGCCGCGTTCTACGGACCGAAACTCGACTTCATGGTCAAAGACGCCATCGGCCGCCGCTGGCAACTCGGCACAATCCAGGTCGACTATAACCTGCCCGAACGCTTCCAGCTCGAATATACCGGCTCTGACAACCAGAAGCACCGTCCGGTAATGATCCATCGCGCACCTTTCGGTTCGATGGAGCGTTTTGTCGCCGTGCTCCTCGAGCACACCGCCGGCCGCTTCCCCCTGTGGCTCGCACCCGATCAGGCTGTTGTGCTCCCAATCAGCGAGAAGTTTAACGACTACGCCCACGATGTAGCACGCCGGCTCAACGCCGCCGACATCAGAACCACCGTCGACGACCGAAACGAGAAAATCGGCAAGAAAATCCGCGACAATGAACTAAAACGCATCCCCTATATGCTCATCGTAGGCGAAAAAGAAGCCGAAAATGACGAAGTTTCAGTAAGAAAACAGGGCGAAGGCGATAAAGGTATCATGAAAATTACTAACTTTGCAGAATATTTGACCAACGAGGTCAATCAAATGATTAATCAATAACCCCCTTGAATGGAGAAAAAGCCCTTTAACCCCGGACCTCGTCCGATGCAAAATCAATCTAACGGTCGAGGACCGCAACCTCGCCACAACGACCGCAACGCCGCGCCCAACAACATCAACGAGCACATCAGAGCCCGTGAGGTGCGTCTGGTAGGCGATAACGTCACTGTCGGCATATACTCTATTCAGGAAGCGCTACGCATCGCCGAAGAACTCGAGCTTGATCTGGTCGAGATTTCGCCCAACGCCGAGCCTCCGGTATGCAAAGTGCTCGATTATCAGAAATATCTTTATCAGCAGAAAAAGAAAGCCAAAGAGATAAAGGCAAAATCGACAAAGGTTGTGGTAAAAGAAATCAGATTCGGCCCTCAGACCGACGACCACGACTACAACTTCAAGCTCAAACACGCCGTAGGCTTCCTTCAGGAAGGCGCCAAAGTCAAGGCTTACGTCTTTTTCAAAGGACGCTCGATACTCTTCAAAGAACAAGGCGAAGTGCTACTTCTCAGATTTGCCAACGACCTTGAAGACTACGGCAAAGTCGAGCAGATGCCCATACTCGAAGGCAAACGCATGACAATCATGCTCTCGCCCAAAAAGAAATGAAAACAACGTGTCACGAGATGGCACACTATTATAAATAACTCGAATTAATTATTAAAAGTAAACAAAATGCCTAAGATTAAAACTAACTCCGGTGCCAAAAAGAGGTTCGCCCTTACCGGATCAGGAAAAATCAAAAGAAAACATGCTTTCAAGAGCCACATCTTGACCAAAAAGACCAAAAAGCAGAAGAGAAACCTCACCCACTTCGGTCTTGTAGCGAAAGTAGACGAAGGCAACGTTAAGGCCCTTCTCGCTCTCAAATAAGAGCAACGCCCCAAAACGTCACCCAAACAAGAAACTTGATTTCTTTTAATTCGTGATTTTATAATTCTTTTTATTAACCGAATGTTTAGCTCAAAAAGCGCTATCATCTGCCGCTAACATTCAAAATCATTAAAGAAAATGCCAAGATCAGTCAACCACGTAGCATCACGTGCTCGCAGAAAGAAAATTTTAAAACTTACACGCGGTTATTACGGCTGCCGTCGCAACGTCTGGACCGTAGCAAAGAACACATGGGAAAAAGGTCTCACCTATGCCTATCGTGATCGCAAAAACAAAAAACGCAACTTCCGCGCACTCTGGATTCAGCGTATCAACGCTGCCGCCCGCCTCGAAGATCTCTCATACAGCAAACTCATGGGCTTGATCCACAAGAGCGGCATCGAAATCAACCGCAAAGTTCTCGCTGACCTCGCTCTCAACAACCCTGCCGCTTTCAAGGCTGTTGTCGAGAAAGTGAAAAACGCTTAAGCGTCAGACCACAGCGAACGCAAAAAAATCCACAATAAGCCAAAACTACGGCTGTCCGATACGGGCAGCCGTTATTTTTTACCGGCATATTGCAGTAGTTTATGATACAACGCTATTATGCTTGCGGCGTAACGGCGATTCATGGCCCACTTCATATCAAGATCGCGCCACGATGACGCCGACGCGCGCCTGACATAAGAATAGCGCGGATCTACGAGCACTTCGCCCTCTGGTAGCGGTCTGTCTGTCGCATAAGCGAACAGATGCTGTATATGTGCCGCAACACCTGCGCGCACCGAGCCGAACGAGGCTCCCTTAAGTCCTTTAGACGTAACGCCGAGCCCGCAATAATTATACTGGTCGGCGACAACTGCCGTGCCGCCGTCGAATCTAAACCACCCGGTCTCTATTATAGCCTGACAGATAGCGACATCGCCGCGTATACCGTACAGATGTCCCACTTCATAGTAGTGACGGGCTATATCGCGGTCGAAGCCGGGATTCTGTCGCGCGATAAAAGCATATAACTCATCGATGCCGACAAGGCTTTCGCCGGAGATTGTCAGCGATGTATCTATGGCATCAATATCTATCTCAGTCTGTGCCGATCGATAAAGTTCACTTTCGATTGCATTATCGAGATCATCATAGACGTCGGGAGCATATGATATCAACGAAAGCGACGCGGCTACTACAACAAGCAAACAGAGTGGCATTATCAATAATCTGAATGACCGCTATCAAGCATATCGGCAAGAACATCGATCCGCTCGGCAAACCTGTCGACTGCATCACGCTGAGCGGCGGTCAGACCACAAATATCAAGACCACAGTCTTCACGAGCGCAGAAAACAACGTCAGCCTGATTGACATGTCCGTTAGGGCATATATAACGCATGCCTCCAGAAAGAAGCCCTTTATGATTCTCAATCGAACCAAGCTGCGGCAATTCTGACAATCGCAGCGACAGACGCCTCATGGCGGCAAGGTCATCCAAACCGTAATCAGGACGTCCGGCATCAAGCAGATCGACAACAAGAGTGCTGTAACCTTCGTCAAGAAGCTCGTTAAGGCGATCGGCATCAAACAGATGGCAACGTCTTACCAAAGCGACAAAAGCATCTGGAGATGAATCGACATCGCCATATATTACATCAAGAGCTTCTTCACGATCAACGGCATTGACATAGTCGGGCATACGCTCGATTGCCAGCCTATGATAATCGCAGCGATCAGAAGGATCAAGCAGCCAAGACACGAGATATTTACGATATAGCCCGGCAGTAAGACCGCGAAGGCGGTTGGTTATTATAAAATCCCAGTTTGCCGCCGTAGGGAACACTTCGGGACGCGACAGCATGCCGACATATCGGCGTCGCAGACATTCGTTGTTCAGTTGATCTGACGTTATACGCCTGCAAGTGTCACCGGCCATCGGTATCCTCGATTACATGTTTACCCTCGCAACGCAGCACACGCCCGGGATACGAATCGAGCATCGCCATGTTGTGCGTCGCGATGATAACAGTCACTCCTGTCTTCGATATCTCATAGAGATTGCTGACAATCTGACTGCCTGTCTCGGGATCGAGGTTGCCGGTAGGTTCGTCGGCAATAATAAGCTCGGGACGATTCAACAAGGCACGCGCGATGACGATTCGCTGTTGCTCACCGCCCGAAAGTTGATGTGGCATCTTATATGACTTATTGGTCATGCCGACTTCCTTTAGAACCTCCTCGATGCGATCTTCGCGCGCCTGTCTGTCTTTCCAGCCGGTAGCATCAAGCACAAATTCAAGGTTTGCATAGACATTGCGGTCGGTAAGCAACTGGAAGTCCTGAAAGACAATGCCTATCTTGCGCCGCAGATACGGAATCTGCTTCTTCTTAATGTCTGTAAGATCATAGTCAAATATCCTCGCCTCGCCTGTCTCGACCGGAACTTCGGCATAAAGCGACTTCAGCAGCGAACTTTTGCCACTGCCGACTTTACCGATAAGATATACAAATTCACCGCTTTCGACCTCGAAAGTGACATTCTTGAGCACGACAAGCTCTTTGCGCAGAATTTCGACTCCTTTATAATCTATTATCGACATAATCCTATGTTTTATGCAAAGCTAATGATTTTTTCAGTTTCAGACAAAAAAATTTGGCGACAAGCCTTTTGTTTTATAATTTTGTATGATATGAAAGCGAAAAAGGCTATTGATATATTTATGTCTATCGTAGTGGCTATGATGCTCATGGCCGGCGGCTTCGCCCGCTTTCATCATCACACGCCAGACAACCGTGCCTGCTTTTGTCTCTCTTTAGACGACGCATATAACCATGCCGAAGCTCATTCGCACAACCACGGCGACAACGACGATTGCAGTCATAGCGGCAGCGCCGACTGTTGCGGCCTTGTTCTCGATGATTTTCAGATTCTGCACGACAACGACGATGACAACCACGACAGCTACATCACGTTGCCAACAGCCGGAGTGCCGTTCGTCGCTGCCTCTTTGCTCAGAGATAACGAATGTATAGCTACCGTCAGCCGGCGCGATATGTCACCGCTGATACCCCAATTCCATATATGTCCATCGGGACTCCGCGCACCCCCGGCGATTTGAGTTTATTACACAATTTGACTCAAATCACACTTAACAATTCAAGCCTTAATTACTTATGAAATCATTAATGAGATTCCTGTGCGCGGGAACAATCACCATATATATCACAGGATGCAATCCTAACGCCAACGATGAGCTTTCGCACCACCATAACCACGACCACGACAAAACTCACCGGCATGAACAACACGATGCAGACCATAAACATGACCACGATGGAGAAGAAAAAGACGACAGCCACAAAGGCGTGATAGTTCTCGAACCCGAAACTGCCGAACTGATGGGTGTCAAGACCTCCATTGTCAAGGCCGAACCGTTCAATGAAGTAATCAAAGTCGCAGGCGTCATCACCGACGCCCCAAGTGGCACGGGGATTGTTTCGGCGCCTGTTTCGGGAATCATAAGCATTGTTCCCGGAATCACTCAGGGCAGTAGCGTCAACGCCGGCAGCGCCATAGCGACCGTCAATGCCGACAAGGTCGCAGGCGGCAACGCCAACCTCGCCGCCAAGGCGGCACTCGACGCCGCACGCCGCGAACTCGACAGGCTCAAGCCCCTCTATGACGATCGCCTCGTCACGGCGAGTGACTATAATGCCGCCGTCCGCGCCTATGACGAAGCGCGCGCCAACTACAGCAGCGCCGCCGCATCGGGACGAGCCACAGCTCCGTGCTCAGGCATCATCACGACACTGAATGTCAGCAGCGGCAGTTTTGTCAACGCCGGTGATCCTATAGCGACAATCTCGTCAAATAAAAAACTGACGCTGCGCGCCGATGTGCCCCAGCGTTATTACGCCTCGCTCACAGACATCGACGACGCCCGTATCAGACTCCCATACGGTAAAGAAGCCGTCGCCATCAGCTCGCTCGGAGGCAAGCGCGTTGCCCCGGCGGCATCGGCAAGTTCGGATGTCCCGGGATATGTGCCGGTATACTTCACGTTCGACAACGACGGCAGTCTTGTCCGCGGTGCCGGTGTTGAGGTCTATCTCCTCGGTCGCAGCGGTGCGCCTGTCATATCAGTGCCCGTCGGCGCCCTGTCAGAGCAACAGGGCCGCATGTTTGTCTTTGTAAGACTCGACGAAGACTGTTACCGCAAGACACCTGTCATGACAGGCCGCACCGATGGCTTCAAAACCGAGATCGTCTCAGGGCTCAACGAAGGCGAGGATGTAGTTGTCGAGGGGGCTGTCACCGTACGCCTCGCCGAATCGAGCGGCAATGTTCCCGAAGGTCACACCCACAACCATTGATAAACCATGCTGAACAGAATAATAAAATTCTCGCTCGACAACCGTCTGACCGTGCTCATACTCATGGCTGTCGTGTTTGTCGCCGGCATGATAACACTCGTCAGGACAGAGGTCGACATCTTCCCCGACCTCAATGCCCCGACAGTCGTGGTCATGACCGAAGCTCCGGGGTTTGCTCCCGAAGAAGTGGAAAAAATCGTGACCTACCCCATCGAGACAGCAGTCAACGGTTCGACCGGCGTGCGACGTGTGCGTTCGGCCTCAGCCTCGGGTCTGTCCACTGTCTGGGTCGAATTTGACTGGGGAACGGATATCTACCGCGCCCGTCAGATTGTCACCGAACGTCTCGGCGCTCTCACCGAAGTGCTGCCGCCTAATGTCAAGACGCCTACCCTCGGTCCGCAGTCATCTATTCTCGGCGAAATGATGATCATAGGACTCACAGCCGACTCAACATCGATGCTCGACCTGCGCACGATAGCCGAGAAGATCATGCGGCCGCGTCTGCTTGCCATGGGAGGTGTCTCGCAGGTGTCTGTCATAGGAGGCGACGTGAGGGAATATCAGATACGATTGTCGCCCGACCGCATGAAATATTTAGACATCAGTCTCGGTGAAGTAATGGAGAGTGTCGAGGGCATAAACGATAACTCTGCCGGCGGCGTAATATATCAATATGGTAATGAATATATAGTGAAAGGCGACGTCAACACCACCTCGGTCGATGATATAGCCGCATCTGTCGTCAGAAGTGACGAACGCGGCATTGTCACCGTCGGCGACATCGCCGATGTTGTTATCGGCGGCGCCGTGCCACAGATCGGGCTCGCTTCGGTAAAAGCCGAGCCGGCTGTCATAATCACCGTCACAAAACAGCCGGCCGAAGGCACTATAGACCTTACCGAACGCATTGACGCCGAACTCGCCGACATGACGCAGACTCTGCCCTCTGACGTAAAAATCGCAACCGACATATTCCGGCAGAGCGAGTTTATCGACAACTCTATTAGCAACCTACAGAAAGCGTTGCTCGAAGGCGCTGTTTTCGTCATCATCGTGCTGTTCTTCTTCCTGATGGATCTGCGCACGACGCTGATATCAATTGTCGCGCTGCCCTTGTCAATCATCATATCGGTGCTTGTTCTCCATTTCATGGGCTATACGATAAACACCATGAGTCTCGGCGGTATTGCCATTGCCATCGGCTCGCTCGTCGATGATGCCATCGTCGATGTCGAGAATGTCTATAAACGACTACGACAGAACTCTGCGCTCCCTGCCGCCGACCGGAAACCGGCTATCAAAGTCGTTTATGAGGCATCGACCGAAGTCAGAATGCCTATCTTCAACTCATCGCTCATCATCATCGCCAGCTTCCTGCCGCTCTTCTTCCTATCGGGCATCGAGGGTCGTCTCCTTATACCGCTGGGAGTGGCATTTATTGTAGCTCTTCTCGCATCGACACTTGTCGCCCTGACGGTGACTCCGACGCTATGCAGTTTCCTGCTCGGCACAAAACGTGAAAACGGCAAGCTCTCGAAACAGCCTCTTATCGCACGCAAACTGACCGACCTCTACCGCCGCGCTCTCACAGCATCTGTCAGCCACACAAAAGCCATTATTACAGCAACAGCCGTACTTCTTGTAACAGCCGCCATTGTCTTCTTCACACTTGGCCGTGGCTTCCTGCCGGGATTTAACGAAGGGTCGTTTACGATCAACGTCTCGACACTGCCGGGCGTATCGCTCGAAGAAAGTGACAAGATCGGACGCGAGGCCGAGCGTATGATCTTGTCTGTGCCCGAAATCAAGACTGTCGCCCGCAAGACCGGCCGTGCCGAACTTGACGAGCACTCACTCGGCGTCAACACATCTGAAATCGAAGCGCCATACAAACTCGACGGACGCACCCGCGGTCAGGTTGTGGCCGAATTGCGTCAGAAACTCGGCGCTCTGCCCGGTGTCAATATCGAAATAGGCCAACCGATCTCACACCGTATCGACGCCATGCTGTCGGGTACGGAATCACAGATCGCGATTAAAATTTTCGGTGATGACCTCAACCGCCTTTTTGCCACAGGCAACGAAATCAAAGAGATCATCACCGGTGTCGATGGCGTCGTCGATGCAAATATCGAACAACAGATCGAACGGCCCGAACTGGTGATCAGACCCCGCCGTCAGTTACTCGCAGCCTACGGCATCAAAATCGCCGACTTCAACCGCATCGTAAACACTGCTATCGGAGGTTCGGCAGTCTCGCAGGTATACGAAAACGGACAACCTTATGACGTCACTGTCATCGTCGATCCTGAATCCCGCTCGACAATCGACGCCATTTCACAGTTATCGATCGACTCAAACCGTGGCAAAATACCTCTGTCTGACGTAGCCGATATCATATCGTCTTCGGGGCCCAACACCATCAATCGTGAGAACGTGAAACGCCGCATCGTCGTCTCGGCCAATGTCGAGGGACGTGACCTCCGCAGCACCGTCAACGACATACGCCGGCGCATCGAAGACGAAATAACCCTACCGGCCAACTATTATGTAAGTTATGGCGGCCAGTTTGAGAGCGAGGCATCGGCGTCGTCAACTCTGATGTGGACCTCATTGTGTGCATTGATGATAATACTGATGCTGCTCTACCAGGAGTTCAAGAATATACGCCAATCTCTCATAATCCTCGTCAACATGCCGTTGGCTATGATAGGCGCCATCTTCATGCTCAGACTGACATCGGGCGAGATCAACATACCGGCCATCATAGGTTTCATATCGCTCATGGGCATCACGACCCGTAACGGCATGCTGCTGATGAACCGCTATAACAGATTGCGCGACGAAGGCTACGGTCCGGTCGAACGAGTTGTCACAGGTTCATGCGACCGTCTGCTGCCTATCATAATGACAGCGCTTACCTCGGCACTGGCTCTGATACCGCTTGCTGTCAACGGCGACAAACCGGGCAACGAGATACAGTCGCCGATGGCTGTTGTCATTCTCGGCGGTCTGATCACTTCGACGATATTGAACATGTTTGTAGTCCCCGCTATCTATCTAATCACAAACAAGAAACATGAAAAAGAATAATCTAAGCGCCATATGCCTCATAGTCGCTACAGCTGCCACGGCTAATGCCGATTCCGGCGTCTACGACTCCATTATCTCTCAGATCACGTCAAACAATCTCTCTCTTAAAGCCGAAAGAGCCTCTCTCGAGAGCCGCGGTCTCGAAATCAAGGCAGCCAATAATCTCCCAGACCCCGAATTAGGCTTCGAACATCAGTGGGGAGAAGGTGCGCTTGGCAACAAATGGAACATTACCGTGAGCCAGTCATTCGACTGGCCCGGCGCTTACCGTGCCCGCAGCCAAGCGTCGCGACAAGCCGAAAACGCGTTCGCCATGCTTTATAAAAGCAAAGAAAACGATCTTAAGCTCAACGCACGCCGTCTACTGATAGATATCAGCTATTGCCTTCAGCGCCGCAAGCTCACAGAAACTGTCAACGCCAACGTTGCACGGCTCAATGAACTGATATCTACGGCATACGAGCACGGACAAGCCACTATCTTAGACCTCAGCAAAATAAAACTCCAACTCGCCGAAAGCAAAACGGCTCTTGAAACAATCGACAGCGAGCTGGCATCGTTGCGCGCCGACCTCATAGCTCTGAACGGCAATCAGGCGGTCTCGACAGACGGTCTCGAGGCATATGACAGCGACAGGCTTCTTAGCGAAGACCGATATCTCGAGGCTATCGACTGCGGTGATATCACAGCAGCCTCATTGAAAGCCGAGAGCGATTATCAGCATGCCGGCGCACAGGTAGCGAGATTAGGCGCCTATCCCGGTTTCAGCCTCGGGTATGTCCATAATGTTGAATTGGGCGAGAAATTCAACGGCTTCTCGGTCAGTGTCACGCTACCTTTCTTCTCAAACCGTCATAAAAGCCGGAGTGCCTTGCTGGCTGCCGAAGCGGCCGAAATAGCCGTCACAGACTACCACATGTCGGCTCAGACGCGCATAGTCACCGACTTCGAGACAGCAAAACGGCTCGAAAAACGCATTGACGCCTATGATGCCATATTTGCCAACGACGTCGATTATCTCACACTGCTGAAAAAGTCTTATGACGGCGGCCAGATAACTGTGCTCGATTACCTTCTTGAAATCAACTATTTCACCGAAGCCCGGCTAAACTACCTGTCGCTCTGCCATGACTATCGCCTACGTCTCGCCGACCTCAACCGATATATCGGCGACTGAAGCTATAACAACTATATAAACAGAAAAAACGGGGTTAACCCCGCTTTTTCTGTTTATCAAATATGATAACTTACATTTCATCAATTGAAAAATCGTCGACTGTAACGTCAAACTCAATCTTGTCAAGGACATCAGGATTATTTATTTCGATATTGTATATATAGGCATGTCCCGGTTTCCATTCCTTGATATTATCAGACGTAGTAGGATAAACTATGCGTCCATAAGCAGATTCAGGCACGAGCATATAATCGGGTGTCTTTGAATTTGGCCACAGTTTGACCCCTGTGGCTGTATCAAATATCTCGCAGTCGACTTGAATGAATGTACCTGTATAGTCAGAGCCTGCCAACTGTGTCTCGACAAGAGGCTGAGGAATTACGAAACTGTAATTGAGATTGTTTTCCGTATAATCGGTCGGCACATGTGTCAAAGTGGCAACATCATCAGTCGATGCCGCATAGAACAAGAGGTTATTACTCAGTTTTTTCAGCATTGTCCACGAGCCAACAACATCAGGCGTTGACGCCAATGTCGATGATGTCGGGAAATTGAATGTACCCTGAAGATATATGTTGTTGAGCAAAATATGGCCTACTTTTACCGTGATACGCTGATTTGTGCTACTGAGCATCACACTTATCTTTGAAAGCGCATGACGGAAGTTGAGTAGTACAGGAGCAGCCTGCTGCGTAACGTTGGTCTTCACGGAATACAACAGGTCAATATTGCCTGGATTAAGATAATCGGGAATATTGCCACCTTCCATGCCTTTTATATCGGGAGAATTGGTAATATCGGGGCTGAATGCATAGAAATTGATAGGATTTACAGGCCAATAAGCCTCAGGCGAATATGTCCATGATCCGCCGTCGCGAGTAACTTTCACTCCGTCCATAAGGGTCGCCCCTTCTGTAAAGCCATAGACAATAAACTCTTTAAGTGTCGCTGTTGTCGTCGACGCCGCACGTGATCCGTTTGGAGCCACAGCACTGAACGATATGACATTGCCGTCTACGGGCATATCGTTCTCCTTGTCACTGCAAGACATCATGACGCCGCTTGTCGCTGCAATGCCAATCACGCCGAGAATCATAATTTTTGTTTTCATCTTTTATAGTATTAATTATTGCTCTTTGAAACGTAGAGTGATATTATATTATTTAAACGCTCTTCAGCTGTTTATGTTTATAGTGACTGAAATCCACCCGTCAACACCGACTTCAAAAGCTCCCGAACTCTCGTCATGTTCCGATTTTTCAATCTTAAGGCCGTGGATAATCACCTTGACATCCAACGGGTCTATGGCTCCACGCACCTGACGTGTGACATCAAAGGTATAACTAAACTTCCGGTTGTCGGTAAGAAGCACAAGCAGAGTCAGACTATTATCGATTTCAGGCTCTTCGGGTATACCGAATGTTAAAAATTCACCCTCTATCACCGAATCTCCGCTTTTATAAGCATCAGCCCTGACGGTTACAGGATAATCTTCCTTAACTTCCGAAGCAAGATTTATCGCGCCGGCCAGACCGCTGAATGCAATGCCCATCGCTTTCACACCATCGAGATTTTCAACTTCGTCTATTATAAAACTGTATCGTGCCGTCAGTTGCTTCTGCTCCAATGTCAGTATATGGTCTCTTGAATAATGCACTGAATTGACACCATCTTTTGAATAAGTGATACCCCCGTATTCAATCATGGCCTTATCATACGCACAGCCCCACATCATGTCAGGGCAAAGCACTACCCGCTCACCACTTGTTGATATGAATGAAGGTAACTTCACCGCAGGCATATTCCCGACAGCATAAAATGCCATATGATCAGACTCGTCGGTATATGCTGTATAGCCGCTGTAACCTTCATCTTCCCTGAATCTTATATTATATGTGTCATCGTTATAACTCAAAACACTATAACACCCTACGGGTAAGCTGACACGTCCTCCACCAGTGCCCGGAAAATCAAATCGCCAGGGTTGACCGCCTTCCGGTGTGAAAAACATGTAGGCCATGCCTCCGGGAGTTGCTGTCGGCGCATCAATCCAGTCATTGTCAATCGTAATCATCAATGTCGAAGGACAATTGTCATAGTCATATATACATGACGTAAGCATCAGGCTCAAAATAAGAATCAATTTTATCGGATGACGGCACGTATACATAATATGAAAAACATATAAATTCTTAAGATTAAACACTTACGGATAAGCAAGTGTTTTTCCCCATCTCAATAAAACAGTCTCGCCTGTATGAGCGTTTATGCTCATACAGGCGAGGCCCAAGCAATTTCTATGTGTTGGAATCAGCGCAGACGGTTATAGCTGTCAAGAAGTTTGCGGTCGCGATTCATCATCGAATATGCCCCGAGTGCGAGGATAAATGTCACGACAAGCAATGTGACACCGCCAAGTATGACAAGTTTGGCGTCGGGCATAGCATAATATACTATGAAAATACCTGTAACAATAGCGGCGACAAGCAAGACCATCGATACAAGCGTCATCGTCATCTGACGTTTAAGATCCTTATACATGAATATCGACAGGAACAAAACCACACCGATGAGTATGCTCACAATCATAAGAACCGGAGCGTCTTTGAGATAGACACTCTCAACCTGTTCTGCCGTAGCCGAAACCGTAGCAAAAGGTGTCGAACAGAAAATTGCCATCACAATGACCGCGAGAGCAAGCAAGACGGTCTGCCATCTTTGAATTACCATATATTTTAAGATTTTAATGAATTAATAATCGCATCGATCACGAGAGGTTTACATGACACATCGACCCCGGCTTCGACGAGGCGGTCGGTGTCTTTATCAAGACGCCTGACAAGATCTTTGACGCCGTAGGGCGCGAGAGCGCAATAGCGCTTATAGCCTTCGACCGCCCGGGCTATGTCGTTTTCGGCCCATGCAAGGTGGGCACGGCCAAGACAGTCGTCAGCCGTAGTGTCGGCTTCAAAAAGTCTGTCGTAACAGCGTCGGCTGAGATCATGGCGTCGCATCAGAAAATAGAGGCGTGCGAGAGCCCTGACAGGCTTCAACGACGATTCGTCGATAAACTCAGCTTTAAGGAAGCTGTTGACAGCCTTGTCATAGTCTTTTATTCTCACATAAAGATTGCCCTGTGTCATCGCGAGATCAAATGACTGAGGGTCGAGTTTTTCGAGACGCGTGCATACAGAAAGCGCGCGGTCATACTGACCAAGGCAACGCAGAACATATATATAACGACGCAGTGTCCACCTGTTCGTCCCTTCGAGAAGATCGCTCTGTTCATAAGCCAAAGCGGCACGATCGTAGAGACCGAGACGTTCGTAGGCGTAACCGAGCTGACGGCTGCGGGCTGCCGACGGAGCGGCAGTTTCGTCGACAAGACTTAGATAGCGTATCGCCTTGTCATAGCACTGAAGCCTGATATACAGAGCTGCGAGAGATTCAAGTTCGTCAGTGTCGTTGAAATCCTCGGCAAGCTTCCGGTTGTCAAGCACATCCACCACAACAGCAAAAGGATTAAAGAACTCGCCTTTGCGGCGGAAGAGTTTATAAAAGCGATAGATGCTAAGAATATAGTTGTTTGTCACAACCTTGCGTTTTGCCGGAGGCAACGATGCCATCATACCGAGCGATTCGCTGAACTGACGGGAGTGCATGTCAAACTGTTTCATCATCATCTCGCGCTGTGCCAACGGCATCATCGACACCGACAGTATCATCGAATATTTATCGCCGTCGCAGATATAGGGAGCACTGTCGATAAGCGTCGCGAATGTAGCATCATTGCTGATGTCGTTGTCGCTCACAACCGTCAGGTCGGTGCGATAAGGCATAAACCAATTGGCGACATCATTGAAAAATGGAAATTGTTTGAGATTGGCGAATGTCGACAGAAAGACGTCACTGCCCTGCTCCTGCATCTCGCCGAATTCCTTTAGCGTATCGCGAATTTTGCTGTCCGATAAGAGTTCTGAAAGATCGGGATTATCCTCAGGCGACATGCCGTCTGCATCAAGGGCCATCTCGTCGAGACGCTCGGATATATTTTGACTCATCTTTTTGATCTGTGGCATTATCTCGTCGCGTAACCGGGTTGCAATACGGTCGGTATCGGCCGTATTGACAAGTTCCTTAACTGTGATGGCAAGGTTTTCATACCATCCGGGCAATTCTCTGACAGCGGCAAGATGTTTGTCAAAATTGTCAGAGAAAGTCGCTTTGTCATACTTCATCATGGCAATGATATAACCGACTATGGCGCGCGACGACACAACCACCGATTTACATTTATAGGCGTCAAGAAGCAGATCGAATCTGCGTTCGTCGAAAAATTCGAGTAAACCGACGGTTATGCCACTGACAAAAAGCGCCTTTGCCCCGTCAGATATTGCATCGTCGTCGAGCATGTCGGATATTACAGAAGCATCGTCGGCTGTCAACGGATATGAGGTCCAAAGACGATTGAAAATATCAATCTCTATCAGTTCGCTGCGACGACGGGCCTCACGTGTTGTCTCAACGCCGTTTTCTATTGCATTGAAAGGCGATATCGCGTCAAGCGACTTGACATAGGCCGCATAAAGCGAAACGAATGTCTCGTCTTTGCGCATCGAAAGGCTTCTGGCCGTATTATAATATAACGTCGGAGTATCTGTCATCGAAAGCGAGCGGGCAAGCTGATCCCTCACTGCCGTCGCATAAATGACAAGCGACGAATACAATGCATCGCGTCCGGGATCGGCAACGCCCTCGGCAAAATATTTCAGCAGGTAGTTATAACTCTGACGCATCGAAGCGACACGGTCGTTTATCCGCCATTCGCCGGCGGCTGCCGAAACATTCGACAACATTTCAAGAGCTTCGAGGAGACGGCGGTGTGCCATCATCGAGTCGAAATCTTGTTTGAATTTATCTATCTCTTTGGCAGTCATGAGCTGTTTTTAGTTTCTTATATAACGTTTCTACGGCAAATTTTGTGCCAAAAACTCTCTCAATCTTCCACATAACCTTCAAATCGCGATAAAATAGTCTCCCATACCTCGGGTTCAAAAGCGACCAAGGGCACGACAAGACCGGGGCGACGTAGTCTGCTGAAAATAAAGGTAACCGAGCGCGACGTTCTCGAGACACCCTTGAATTCACTCCAATCGAAAAAATCGGGAGCGAAAGCGGGCGGCCGTTCTTCACCGCGGCTGATGTATTCGACTGTCAATCCACGGTCATCGGCTATAATGCTTTGCGGTTCCGAGAGTCTGACAGCCTCGGGAGAAAGCCCGTGTCTGAGCCACACCATCGTCAGTACCATCGGGAAGACAATGAATATGAAAATCAGCGTCACATATACAAACCTCATGTCATAGGCCGACGCGATTATCAGCGCCGCTAACGGCAGCAGCACTGCGGCGATATGGCGGATCAGCCATGAAAAGGCGATCCCGCACATCACTCGCGCGGGATCACACTTATATTCATTGCTGACAAAACGCATAGGCTTTGTGTCCGGTCAGTCAACTTTGACAGGAGCTATACGGCCGCTTTCGGGCTTTTTGATGCCGTCACGCTCGAGAAGAGCATCGATCGAAGGATCCTGCCCGCGGAATCGTCGGTAAAGCTCGGCCGGATTTTCAGTGCCGCCGCGTTCGAGAACATTCTTGCGGAACGAATCGGCTGTCGCACGGTCAAAGATGCCGTTTTCCTTAAACTTGGCAAACGCATCGGCGTCGAGCACCTCGGCCCACTTATAGCTGTAATATCCTGCCGCATAACCACCGGCAAAGATATGGCTGAACTGCGGCGAGGTCATCGCACCCTCGACCGGCGCGAATATCGCTACCTGCTCGACAGCCTCGTTCTCAAAAGCCGCCGCATCGGTCACCGGCGCAGTGATGGTATGCCATGCCATATCGAGATAGCCGAACATCAGCTGGCGCATGCAGGCATATGCCGCGCCATATCGCGATGCGGCCACAAGTCGGTCTATCATCTCGGCGGGAATAGCTTCGCCGGTCTGATAGTGGCGGGCGAAACCGTCGAGAAATTCTTTCTCGGTCAAATAGTTCTCGTTGAACTGCGAGGGCAGCTCGACGAAGTCGCGGTAGACATTTGTACCGCTCAAAGATGAGTATTTGGTATTTGCGAGCAGCCCGTGGAGAGCATGGCCAAACTCGTGAAGGAATGTCTCGACCTCATAAGGAGTCAGAAGCGACGGTGTGTCACCCGTCGGCTTGGTGAAGTTCATCACTATCGAAACATGCGGGCGTGAGTTCTCACCCTCGGGCGTAACATATTGGCTCTTGAAGTCGGTCATCCATGCACCCGGACGTTTCGAAGCGCGAGGGAAAAAGTCGGTGTAGATCACGCCTATGTATTCACCTTTATCATCTGTGACTTCAAAGGCCTTGACATCGGGATGATAGACCTCGATGTCGGGATTCTCGGTAAATTTCAGTCCGTACAGTTTTGTAGCAAGACCGAAGACACCGGCTATCGTATTGTTGAGCTCGAAATACGGACGCATTGACTCTTCGTCGAAAGCATACTTCGATGCCTTGAGCTTGTTGGCGTAATATGAATAGTCCCATGGCATGATCTCTATGGCATGTCCCTCGAGCTTCGACGCAAACTCTGTCAGTTCAGCCATCTCTTCCTTGAGAGCGGGTGTGTAGGCTTCGCGCAGACGGTCGAGCAGATTATAGACATTTTCAGGCGTCAGGGCCATCGTCTGTTGCAGCGAGTGCTTGGCATAGTTATCACTGCCAAGGAGCTTGGCGAGCTGAAGACGCAACTCGGAGATGCGTTTGATATTGTCGATGTTGCTGTACTGCCCCTTGGTATTGCGCGAAGTATAGAGTTTGTTCATCTTCTCACGAAGGTCGCGGCGGTCCGAGTACTTCATGAATGCCATATAGACAGGCTGATCGAGCGTAAACAGATAGGCGTCGTCGCGGCCTTTCGACTTGGCGGCCTCAGCGGCTGCGGCAACCGAACTCTCAGGCAGACCGGCGAGATCGTCTTTTGTAAGCCATACTTCATATGTGTTAAGCTCGCGAAGCACATTCTGACCGAATTTGGTCGTCAGTTCCGACAACTCGGCGCTGAGCTTCTTGAATGTCTCGCGGTCATCGCCTACGAGATTGGCGCCCGACAGGGCAAATGAATCGTATGTGCGCCGGAGCAACATCTCGTCTTCGGGCGATAGATTGAGGCTGTCGCGCATATCCCATACGGCCTTGACGCGTTTCCAAAGGCCTTCGTTGAGGATAATCGACGTCGAGTAATCGCTTAGCTTGCCCGACGCCTCGACGCTGATTTCCATCATCTCGTCGTCGCTGAGAGCCGACAGAAGCGGGAAGAAAGCGTTGGTGACTCGGTTGAGTGCGTCACCGCTACGCTCAAGTGCAACGATCGTGTTCTCGAACGTCGGTGCTTCGGTTTGGTTGACTATATTGTCGATGTCGCGCCCGGCGAGCTCTATGCCGCGGTCTATCGCAGGCATCCACATCGAATTGTCTATCTTTGAGAATGGTATCGTACCTTTGACGGTGTCAAAGGGCCTTTCAAACATGTTTGTCGCTGATGTCATGATTGAGACAAATAAAAGTAATGGTAATAAGACTTTTCTCATTATTCTGAAATTATATTGCACAAATTTACGACAAAAGGCCGTCACAGACTGTAAAGCGCTCATTATTTAATTTTTATTAACGGGAATATGATGGGGAAACTCATTTTTTCAACACAAAAAAAGCTGCGCCGGAAACCGACGCAGCTTTGCTTTATATAATCAGATTACGATTATTTGAGGTTGCTGTCCCACCATACTGGAATCACCCACATTGCGGGATCTGCCCACCAGTTAGCACCTTTCTTGGCTCCTACGAGATCACAGAGATCATCCGGACAGGCGGCATCGAGATTAGTAGTATTGTAGCGGTATTCGTGTGACGAAACTTTCCAGCGACGGGGATACTGACCTTCGGGAATGGTGACCTTCGTGCTGACACCATATTCATAAGGTTTGTCCCATGCCATGTATGCGACTTCGGGCTTATAGTCGTAGCGACGCATATCATTCCATACCTCCTGGGTAAACATCATGGCGATGTGTTTCTGAGTCATGATTTTGCCGATAGTGAGATCGTTGGCTGTACCGAGAGCGTTGTCGACATAGTTGTTGATCTCTTCGTTTGTCATGGCCTTGAACGAGGGGCAGCGGGCGAGTTTGCTATCTTCAGAGAGCCACTGGTCGATCTTGGCTTTCATGAATTCCATGTGAGCCTTGACGCCTTCTTTATAGGCTGCAAAAGCATTGGTCTTGTCACCCTTGTTGAAAAGGACTTCGGCGCGGATGAAGCATGCCTCATAGTATGTGCCGACCGGGCCGGGAGACGACGGACGGGTCATAAACGTGCCTGACATTGCCGAGCGCTCTGTGCCTCTGCCCTTCTGGTTGTCGAGATAGATCAGCAGGTCGGTGCCGCCATAGTAGCCCGTACCGCCGCAGCGCTGCTGTACATAGACAGTATCACCGGGGTTCTGCTCGCTATCGCAATAGAATCTTTGATTATCTGCATCCCAACCGGTTGAGTAGGGAGAACCCGAAATACGCACGTTCGACAGCATGTCGAGGCCTTTGGTACGACGCCATGTTTTTGTTTCGTCCCATACGAGACCTTCGGGAGTCGTAGCCGTGATTTCAGATTTTGCCCAGGGAAGGATATGGTTTGCACGGGGGTCTTCGATTGTAGCACCGGCAAAGTGAGTGAGGTTATCCTCTACTGTCTTGGTGAAGTAGATGTTGCTGTTCATACCGACGCAAGAGTAAAGAGGGCCGTAGTAGACCTGTTCGCCCCAACCGAGGTTATCGGTAGAACCGTCGGGCTGGTCTGTATGGTTGATGACCATGCTCTCGGCGTTGCTCTTGTATGATTTGTCAAGAGCTGCGAGGATAGCGTCGGCATCATAAAGGAACGTTTCGTTCTCGAGATTGAATGTGCCTGCACCTTTTTTGGTGAGTTTCAGAATCTGACGGGCTTTCATGAGGTTACCGAATTTAACCCATTTGCTGACATCGCCACCGCCCCAATAGTCATTGGCGGCAAGTGAAGAAGCGCCGGCAGCCTGCTCGCGGGCGAGAAGCTCAAGACCGGTTTCGATCTGCTCCATGATGTAGCGATACATCTCTTTGCCGTTGCTGTAGGTCGGTGTTACGTTTGAACCGAGAGCGTCATAGCAGGGCATTTCACCGTGAAGGTCATTCATCATGGTCATGCCGTAGGCAAGGAGAAGATGACCGACACCTGCATAGTGGTAAGCACCGTGTGCCATGGCGTCGTCGATCATCAGCTGAATGTTACATGCGGCACCGACAAACCACCACTGATAGACGGTTGTCGAACGCCATTCGGTCATCACCCACTGGGCAAAGCTGCCCTGATTGTCCGTACGGGCGTTCTGGGTGATATCGCCGCACATATAGGCGATAGGCTGACCGCCGATATAGTAAGCGTGGTTGGTATAGAACTCAATGTGGGCAAGACGCTTGTCGTATGGAGCGGCAGCATCGGTTGCACTATTGGGGCTGTCGTTGACATCGAGCCAATCAGAGCAAGATGTCATCAGCATAAGAGCTGCGCCGGCCGCCAGTATTGATTTATTTAGTTTCATAATCTTAAATCGAATTATTCTTTATAACTGTTTTTAGAATGTCAGGTTGACACCGAATGTGAAGCCTGCTGTCGAGGGAACACCGCAGTAGTCGAAACCGATTGATGATGAACCGCCGACACCTGCACCTGAAGCTGCTGCTTCGGGATCACCGTCATAGTTGGTGAAGAGCAGGAGGTTGGTGGCTGTTGCGCTGATGACAGCACGTTTGAAGGCTTTGGTCTTCTCAAGCCAGTTCTGGGGCAGATCCCATGATAGTGAGACGCTGCGCAGACGGAGGCTGCGTACCTTTGTCAGGTAGTTGCGTGTGTCATTTGAGTAAGCGCCCTGATAGTAAGACTTGATGATGTTGTAACCGAGTTTGTATGTACCGTTCTGGTTGTAGACCTTACCGGGCTCGATCACATAGTTGCGGGCCTCGTAAACAGGTTTGTCAGCTGTGCCTACGTTCTCGACACCGTCGATGGTGAGAGTCTGCTGGCGCCATACGGCTGACTGCTCTGAAGTACCCCACTGGTCCATGGCCCAGCGTGTGCCGTTGAATACATCACCGCCGTTGCGGAACTCCCAGAGCATGTTGAATGTGAAGTTTTTGTAACGCAGTGTGTTGTTCCAACCGCCGGTGAATTTGGGCTCACGGTTACCAACCTCGTAAGTCGTGCCGTCGGTGAGAGGCATCATATCCTTACCGAGAATTGTCTGTCCGTAATACTGGCTCTTTTCATCCTGAACTGTCTGCAGACGTGTACCTGCGATAGCCATGAAGTTACCGCCCGAGAATGAAGCTGCTTTGGCCGAACCATACTGTACGTCGGTTACATACATGATATCCATGCCGGGGAGGAGGCCTTCGAGCTTACCGCGGTTACCGGCCATGTTGATGCTGGTTTCCCATGTCCAGTCTTTTGTCTGTACGGGGATACCGGTAAGAGAGAGCTCCATACCTTTGTTGCGTACATTACCTGCGTTGAACGAGCAGAAGATGTAGCCGGTCGACTGAGGACCGCGGGGCGAGAGAATCTGGTTTTCAGAGTCGTTGGTATAGTAAGCATAGTCCATACGCAGACGGCTGTTGAAGAAGTGGAGTTCAAGACCGATTTCGGTCGATTTTGTCATCTCGGGTTTGAGATAGGGATTACCGCGGGTCCATTCGTTACCGAGCGATACCAGACCGTTGAGATATGAACCTACAGGCCAGAGGTTGGTGTTGGTTGCGTAGGGGGCGGTGTCCTTACCTACTTTTGCCCAAGATGCACGGATCTTACCGAAGTTGAAGACACTGTTGTTATCCATCACGCCGAGATCCTGAAGGATGTTGGTGAAGACGACAGCACCGCTGTATGAAGGATAGAAGTAGCTGCGGTTTTCTTTAGGAAGTGTCGAAGTCCAGTCGTTACGGGCTGTAACAGTCAGGAAGACTGTGCTCTTCCAGTCGGCACGGAACTCACCGTAGACGCCGACGAGGCGTTTGCGATAGATATTGTGCTGGAATTTCTTATGGTTTTCGTCTGTGTTGCCATAAGAGAAGAAGTTGGGAACCTGGAAACTGTAGGCCATGCGGTAGTCGCTGATGGTCTTGGTGTTGTCGGTCGTCATACCTGCGAGGAGGTTGAAGCCGAAGTCACCGAACGTCTTGTTGAAGTTGGTCATCAGGTTGGTGTTGATGTAGTCATAACGGGTTGTGTTGTCTGACATCATACCGTCCTGCCACTCCTGTTTGACAACGCCGCCGGGCTGGATGCGTTTTGCATAATCGGTAGTATATTTGTCGATACCCATGCGGTAGCTGATCCACCACCAGTCGAAGATATCGGCCTTGACACTGAAGTTGCCTGTGAAACGCGAGGTTTTGTCGTTGATATTGTTTTTATTGATGATCCAGTAGGGGTTGTCAGTTTCCTCCCACGGTTCAAGACGATCACCGAACATACGGTAGCGTGTGCCGTCCTCGTTGAGATAATGGGTCATGTCGTCGGTCGTACCGTAGGTATAGATACGGTGCATGGCGCCGTTACCGCTCGAACCATAGAGACCGCCCGATGTGAGAGCTTTCTCCGTACGGTTCTCCGAGTAGGCGGCATTGGCGGTGAATGTCAACATTCTCCATTTCTGCTCGCCGTTGAAGCGGAAGGTGGTTTTCTTGTAACCTGTGCCGGGAACAACACCATCCTGGTCATAGTAAGAACCCGAGAGGTAGAAGTTGCCGTTTTCATTACCGCCGGCTACGCTGACATTGGTATCCCAGATATTGCCGTGCTGGAAGAAATCCTCGATGTTGTTGTCGTAGATCTTGTCACCGGCTGCATATTTCTCACCCCAAGAGTTATAGGCGAAGTCATCATAGTAATAGTCTTTATATGATTTGTCGTCGTTATAAGTCTCCTGAAGGAAACCGCGCTTGAAGGTCTTCTGAGCCTTCGGCAGGTCTTTAACCCAAGAAGTGGTATAACGGGCCGAGAGATTGACCTCGACGCGGCCGGCTTTACCTTTCTTGGTTGTGATGAGGATGACACCGTTGGCAGCGCGAGAACCGTAGAGCGCGGCAGCGGCCGGACCTTTGAGGATCGACATGTTTTCGATATCCTCGGGGTTGATATCCATAAGACGGTTGGTCGATGTCGTTGACGAGTTTGTCGAGCCGTCGAAAGCAGAGTTACCGCCGACTGCCGACGAGTTGTCGTAGATGACACCGTCGACAACGATCAGAGGCTGGTTGTCGACACCTTCAGCCGCCGATGTCGCACCACGAAGCACGATCTGTGCGCCTGAACCGGCGGCACCGCTCGACTGGGTGATGTTGACACCCGCAACTTTACCCGAAAGTGAGTTCAGCGGGTTGGCGGTCTTGATCTTCATAAGCTCGTCGGCGCTGACTTCGTCGAGAGCGTAACCAAGTGATTTCTTATCTTTTTTAATACCGAAAGCTGTTACAACAACTTCGTCGAGATTGCTCGCGGTGGGCTGCAATGCAATCTGAATGGCCTGACCCTTATAAACAGCAGACATTGGTTTGTAACCCACATAATTGAATTGCAGTTCCTGTCCTGCCTTCGCAGCAATGCGGAATTTACCGTCGATGTCGGTTGTCTGACCACCTTTCTGGCCTTTCACTGTAACTGAAACGCCGACCAGGGGCTCGCCGTTTTCGTCGACGACAGTACCTGTGGCTGTTCCTGTTTGTTCGGACGCCTGGCCTCCGGGGACTGTACCCGAAACATTAGAGCCACTCATCGTCAGAGGTGCCCCGCCTGCCAGCATCGCGACTGCAAGAAATAATAATTGTTTTTTCATTGGATTTGATAATTAATTTGTCTTAATTTTCAAGGTATTATATTTGTGGTTCTCTATTTTTCAATAGGAATTTTTTTTGAAAATCTGTGATTTTTATCTACATATCTTTAATTTACATTGTTAAAATTTAATAACTATGCTAATGTTTTTTAGCTTCCATATCTATTCTGACACCCCTGTTTTAGGGGGCAATTGTTTAATTTGTCTACTTTTTCCGTGCTAAAGTTATAACACTTATTTTTAAAAATAAACCAAATCGCCGTTAAATAACGTTAAGTATTTTATATTATATATCAAACAATGTCTTTTAAAGACATTTAGACAAATATTAACAAAAACAACCCGAAAACGCCTGATCGGAGTCTTCGGGTAATATATATAATATGGTATTACTTAGTCTACATCACCACATCGGTGTGAAACCGGATGATTTTTTGAGCAGGCGATTGACGCAACCGCTGAAATCGGCATGGTCGCTTGTGTCAAGTTTAAGAATCGGCGCTCCGGGGCTAAGCATCAGATGCCCGAGATCAATCCAAAATGTCGAAAGCGAATCTGCAAACTTGAAATAATATTTACCGCCCGGGCTGTCAGCGATGCTACGCCACTGTGTCGAAGAGACATTTGGCTCTCCCTCGATCTCATAACCATAAGGAACAGAAACCGTGCCCATAATGCTGGCAAGCGAACCGAGAGCGGCCTCATATCCGACATTGTCGGGGACATGCCTGATAAAGAAGGATGCCCTTACAAATCTATCGGCACTCTTGACGGTGCCGGGCAGCATATTTGCGCCGCCTACCCCTTGCCAGTATTTTTCTATGGCCTGCATCTGAGGCATAGGCGGATCATTGGTCATGACCTGCAGGTCGCGAGACTTGTAAACATTGAGATTCCCGTCGACATACTCAAGCACCAATGTCATACCGGTCGAGTCGGTCATGGCCCAATGAAGAGTCGAGACCGTACCGCCGTCAAAAGTCTTGCCGAAAATCGCAAACTGATTCTCGGCAAGCCACGCCGAAACTTCGCCTACTGTCGCAAAATTGTCGAGAAAATAACTGACAAACATCGACAGACTCATCACCGGCAGATCATTGCTGCCGATAGCCTTTTTATAAATTGTGCCTTTACAAAAGAGTCCGTTGACAACAAGACCGGCCTCGTTCATACCCTCCGTGACGCCACCGTCATAACCGACAGCGACAACACTGCCGTATTGCGACTTCCATGTCAGCATCGGACCCGAAGGCATGCTTTGCTTTTCAATTCCACGGGGATAAACATACAGATTGGTCGGTATAGGAGTGCGCCAGTCAAGCGTTCGACCGACCATAACATATTTTGTCGTGCTGTCACCAAGAAAGACTACTCGCGAGCACGGGCTGGCGGTCTGAATACCAATCAGAGCTACAGCCGACAAGGCAATAATTTTAAAGAATTTCATAAATCTGCATAATACGATTAATAATATCGGTAATATATATAATAGTAACCATGCAGATTATGAAATGTTCACATCAGCCCGGGAAAGGCGGAGGCAACGCCTCTTTACCGTCAGAGCCCGAGTCACCGGCCGGTTTGTCAGCACCGTCAGTAACATCTTCGGCGTCTACATCGGTGACGTCATGGCCGTCGTCGGCCGCACCGTCGGTAACAGCTTTTGCGGCAAGAATCTCATCGGTGCGTGAAACCCAGGGACGCTTGCCGAAGATAGCCTCGACATCTTCAGTAAAGATTACTTCGCGGGTAATGAGTACATCGGCAAGTCTGTTGTGTCCCTCTGAATGCTCTTTCAGGATGGATTTCGCACGCTCATACTGCTCGGCGATTATACGCGACACTTCCTGATCTATGATCTTGGCACGCTCGTCGCTGTAAGGCTTCGAGAATCCATAATCCTGGCCTGTCGAGTCGTAGTAACAAAGGTTTGGCAGCTGATCGCTCATGCCATAATATACAACCATAGCGTATGCCTGTTTGGTCACTCGCTCAAGATCGTTGGCCGCTCCGGTCGATATATGACCGAGGAAGAGCTCTTCGGCTGCACGTCCGCCGAGAGTCGAGCAGATTTCATCAAGCAAAGCCTGCGTCGGAGTGATCTGACGTTCTTCAGGAAGATACCACGCAGCGCCGAGGGCTTTACCGCGAGGCACTATTGTAACCTTTATCAGAGGATTTGCATATCTGAGATGCCACGACACAGTCGCATGACCGGCCTCGTGGATCGCGATGGCTCGTTTCTCCTCGTCTGTGGTAATCTTCGAGCGCTTTTCAAGACCGCCGATAATACGGTCGACAGCCGCAATGAAATCATCTTTACCTACTGACGGTTTGTTGTGACGGGCAGCGATAAGAGCGGCCTCGTTGCATACATTGGCGATGTCTGCACCCGAAAATCCCGGAGTCTGACGTGCCAGCAGGTCAATGTCAAGAGAGTCATCGATCTTGATCTTCTGCAAATGCACCTTGAAGATGGCGACACGATCGTTGAGATCAGGCAGATCGACATAAATCTGTCGGTCAAAACGACCCGCACGCAGAAGAGCCTTGTCGAGAATGTCGGCGCGGTTGGTGGCGGCGAGTATTATGACACCGCTATTGCTACCGAAACCGTCCATCTCGGTAAGAAGCTGGTTGAGAGTGTTCTCACGCTCATCATTAGAACCCATATTCGGATTACGGCCACGGGCACGTCCCACGGCGTCGATCTCGTCAATGAACACGATACACGGAGCCTTCTCTTTAGCCTGACGGAACAAGTCTCGCACTCGCGAGGCGCCAACACCGACAAACATCTCTACAAAATCGCTGCCTGACATGGAAAAGAACGGCACGTTTGCCTCACCAGCAACAGCCTTTGCCAACAATGTCTTACCCGTACCGGGAGGACCTACGAGCAACGCTCCCTTCGGTATTTTGCCGCCGAGATCGGTATATCGTTTGGGGTTTTTGAGAAATTCGACAATCTCTTCTATCTCTGTCTTGGCCTCTGAGAGGCCTGCGACGTCTTTGAATGTCACTTTGACAGCATTATCCTTGTCAAACAACTGCGCTTTCGACTTGCCGACACTGAAAACACCGCCGCCACCGCCGGCACCGCCACCGCCCGACATGCGGCGCATGATATAGAACCAGAAGACAATGAGTAGTAAAAACGGACCGTAAGACCATAATATCGACGACATAGCGCCGCTCTTCTCATATTTGACTTCGCCATTGAATGCGCCTTCAGCCCGCCACTGCTCTATTTTGGAATCGATTTTGTCGGCCGACGGTATATCGGTGATGACTTTAGGCACGGCACCTTCTCCGGGCTTGAACTGTGTCTGATGGAACAAGGCCGACGCCAGCGAATCGGTCAGAAATCCCTCGGCTTCTTTCTTGTCTGAATATACTATGATTTTGGTAATTCCATGGTCCTGTGAGATATATTTCTCGAACTCAGAATAACTGACATCTTTGGTTATAGATTTGTCATCCATGAAATAGACTCCGACCATAAAAACGAGCACAAGCGCGTACATCCAGTACAGACTGAATTTGACAGGCCCTTTTTTGTTATTGGAGTTGCTGGAATTTGGAAGTGGCATATTGTTGTGTGATTTTTATCTGTTAGTCGAGGTCGGGAATATCTGTAATAACGGCATCGCTCCACAGATCCTCGAGGTTATAACGTTGACGTGTCTCGGGCACGAAGATATGCACAAGTGT
Organism: uncultured Muribaculaceae bacterium; assembly: GCA_910576935.1. GTDB lineage: Bacteria > Bacteroidota > Bacteroidia > Bacteroidales > Muribaculaceae > CAG-873. The sequence continues at coordinate 10,719 of CAJTKG010000015.1, read as the reverse complement.
ATCGCCATAGTCGATGACAATCCACTCTGCATTCTGATAACCGTCATAATTATACGGTTTTATATCACCGTTTTTTTGGACATATTCTCTGACACTGTCAGCAATTGCAGCAACCTGCATTGACGATGTGCCTTCAGCTATGATGAATTTCGATGCCGCGGCCGATTCGATGCCCGACATATCAACTATCGTTATTTTCTTACCCTTACGGTCTGTTATTCCTTCGATTATTAGATCTTGTAATGTGTTGTTATCTGTCATTTACACTTATATATTATTTCAGGCAACAAAAATAATGAATTAATTTTAAATATTTCTCTTAAAATAAACAAACGTCGGCGACTAAAAGATGACACAACCGGTATAATTATTCAAACTGCATTGTTTTCGCAGGGTCGATACGTGCCGCCGACATCGCCGGAATTATCATAATGGACCATGCAGCAACAACTATGCCGATATTTATGGCAACGATGCCGGGCCAACTGAATTCGACCGGCACATATCTCAGATAATACATCTCGGGGTCGAGACTTACGAGTCTGAACTCCTGCTGCACCGCCAGCAGACCTATCGCGGCGACGTTGCCTATAAGCAGACCGAGTCCGACAAGCCGCATTCCCATATGGATGAATATACTTCTCACAGACGAACGCTGTAGACCGAGAGCCCGTAGCAGGCCTATCGTACGGATACGATCGAGAATAATCATAAACAGGCTTGACACAAGAGTGAATGCGGCAACACAAAGCATGAGCACGAAAATGACTACAACATTTGTGTCGAGCAACCCCAGCCAGTTATAATAGATAGCGCCGGTCTGATGTATGTCTGACACGGGGTAATATTTTTCTGAATGACGGCTATGGTATGCGGCGGCGAGAGCATCCGACAGAGTCTCCGACACAGCGTCGATCTCATCATCACCAATATCCGACACCTCGAGTCGCGTGCCCGTAAGCGAATCGACGCCGGCCACCTTCTGAAGCCCGCTCAATGAGGCATAGACGACCACATTGTCATACTCGCCGAAATCAGAACGGTAAATACCCGCGACGGTATGACGGCGCGTCTTGAGCTTGCCGTCAACAAAGAAACATGAATATACCTTGTCGCCGCATGCAAGACCGAGAGCATCCGACGCCGTCTGCGAGATGACTATATCATTGACAGCCGACCCGTCGTCGTAGTCAGGAAAAACACCCGCTATTATATTTGATCTCTCAAACGTTGCGTTATGATTGCCGTCACGTCCGACAAAGACAACACCCGAAAAATCACTGTCGGTCTTCAATATACCGGGCTGCTTGAATGTCAGCGACAGCGGCGCGGCGACGCCGGCATCGGCGACAGCCTGCTCGATTACGGGAGACAGAGAGATATAATCTTCAAGAGAATTTGTTTCCGGATCATACGCCGGTTCGATAAACACCTTGGCATCAAAACCGGTCAGTTTGTCGGCTATCTCATGTTTGAAACCCAGTACTACCCCCAAAGTCAACACCATTATAACCAAAGCGAGCGCCACGCCGGCGACAGCGATGACGACACCGGTCGACACACTGCCGCCCTCTGAGCCCGTGAGTTTTAACTTATGGGATATCCAAAACTGTAGATTCATTATGATGACAAAGTTAGCGTTTTAACCGTTTATGCTCCATTTAATTATTGTTAATTTTAGCAGTTACCCCTTGCTCTTATTTGAAATCAGTTTAAATAAAACAGTCGAAAAATTTTATTATTCCATCAAAAATTTGCAATTTTGCGGTCCAAATTCATGGTGGAATGAGATTATCAGAATTAAAAACAGGCGAGAGCGGCATTGTCATTAAAATTCTCGGTCACGGAGCTTTCAGAAAGCGGGTCATGGAAATGGGCTTTGTAAAAGGCCGACCGGTAGAAGTTGTGTTGCACGCCCCGCTCAAAGACCCTATCAAATATTCGATAATGGGTTATGACGTATCGCTGCGTGCCTCTGAAGCCCACATGATTGAAGTAGTCAAAATCGATGACGGGACTCCCATAGCGGGAGTGGCCGGTTCGGGAACAATACACGACAGCGACCACGTCAGCAGCATAATCGACAACAGCCGTCACATAATCAACATTGCCCTTATCGGTAATCCCAATTGCGGCAAGACATCGCTCTTCAACACCCTCTCGGGCATGAAAGAGCATGTCGGCAACTACAGCGGAGTCACCGTCGACGCCAAAGCCGGCAGATTTGAATACAAAGACTATAAATTCAATATCATAGACCTGCCCGGCACATACTCCCTCGCAAGTTATTCACCAGAAGAACTTTATGTACGCACATACCTGCGCGATTACACACCAGACGTCATTGTCAATGTCGTCGATACATCAAATCTTGAGCGCAACCTATATCTCACCACCGAGTTGATCGACATGGACCGCAGCATGGTCATAGCCCTCAACATGTATGACGAACTCCGCAGCCGCGGTGTCAGCCTCGATTATGGCACACTCGGCGACATGATAGGCGTGCCGATGCAACCGGTCGTGGCCAAAAACGGCGAAGGCGTGAACGACTTGCTCGACAAAATCATTTCGGTATACGAAGGTCGCAACGCCTCTGTCAGACACGTCCACGTAAGCCTTGGCAACGACGTCGAAGGCGCCGTCAGAAAACTTATCGACGCCATCAAAGCCAACGACAAGATCGGACGCCATTTCTCACCCCGTTATATCGCGATAAAACTCCTTGAAGGCGACAGCGAAGCCGAAAAAACGGTACGGGATCTTCCCGGGGGCATCGATCTGCTGCTCCTGCGCGACCGCCTAAAAGCTCAGCTCGAGGAAATCACCGACGAAGACGTATCGTCGACAATCGCTGCCGAAAAATACGGTTTCATCGCGGGCGCTCTCGCCGAAACCATGTCTGAGCCATCGGCACATAACGACGACCGCACACGCATAATCGACGCTTTTGTCACCAACAAACTGTTCGGCATTCCTCTGTTCTTCGCCATAATGTTCCTTATCTTTTGGGCGACGTTTTTCGTCGGCGCCTATCCTGTCGAATGGATCGAAAACGGCGTGGCCGCGCTCAGTTCGTTCGTAGCCGAAGCGATGCCCGACGGAATTCTCAAAGACCTCATTGCCGACGGCATCATCGGCGGTGTCGGCGGTGTAATAGTATTCCTGCCGAATATCCTTATATTATATTTCTGTATCTCATTTATGGAAGACTCGGGCTATATGGCCCGTGCAGCTTTCATCATGGACAAAGTGATGCACCGCATAGGCCTTCACGGCAAATCATTCATACCTCTCGTCATGGGCTTCGGCTGCAACGTGCCCGCCATCATATCGTCGCGCGCCATCGAGAGCCGTTCGAGCAGGTTGATAACCATACTTATAAATCCATTCATGTCATGTTCGGCCCGTGTTCCAATCTATGTGCTGCTTATCGGCACATTCTTCTCGGCGCACGCCGCCCTGGTCTTCATGGCGATTTACATGACCGGCATCGCCGCCGCCGTCATAACCGCCCGGCTTCTCAGAAAATTCCTTTTCAAACGCGACGAGACACCGTTTGTCATGGAACTCCCGCCCTACCGTATGCCGACAGCCCGCGCCATGGTTATACACACCTGGAGCAAAGGCGTGCAATATCTCAAAAAAATGGGCGGCACCATACTCATAGCCAGCATCATCGTCTGGGCTTTAAATTATTTTCCACGTCACGACGAAGCATATGCCGATCGCCCATCGGTCGAAAATGGCGTCATTGACACCTCAAGGGACTCTTACCTCGAGATGATGGGCAAAGCAATCAACCCGATTATGGAACCGATCGGATTTCACTGGCGTGCGTCGGTGGCAGCTCTTGCCGGAGTACCGGCAAAAGAAATAGTAGTCTCGACACTCGGCGTACTCTACACCGACAACGAAGCCGTCTCAGACAGCCGTCTCAGCGACCGTCTGACAGCCCCCTCGCCCGTCACCGGCAAACCGGATTTCACACCCGCATCGGCTCTCAGTTTCATGCTGTTCATACTGCTCTATTGCCCATGCATAGCCACTGTCGTGGCCATCGTCCGTGAAACCCGTTCATGGCGGTGGGGCGCATTCAGTGTGGTATATAACACTGTTTTCGCCTGGATCGTAGCCTTTGCCGTCTATCAGACATCACAACTGCTGTGACAAATGAGATTAGATTTTGACGAACAAAAAGAATTACTTAACTTTGCCGGATAATCTCAATCGTCGCAAGTTGACTCATGAGCCGTATTAACGAAAAACAGGAAATACTCGACAAGCGCTATCTCCGCATGGCAACCATCTGGGCCGAAAACTCATACTGCGTCCGCCGTAAAGTAGGAGCCATCATTGTCAAAGACCAGATGATCATATCAGACGGCTACAACGGCACTCCGTCGGGCTTCGAGAATGTATGCGAAGACGAAAACGGCCTTACAAAACCATATGTGCTCCACGCCGAGGCAAATGCCATAACAAAAGTGGCGAGAAGCAATAACTCCAGTGACGGCGCCACACTCTACGTCACCGCATCGCCATGTCTCGAGTGTGCCAAACTCATAATACAGTCGGGCATCAAACGTGTCGTATACAATGAACTCTATCGTATATGTGACGGTATCGACCTGCTTGAACGTGCAGGCATCGACTGCGTCCATCTCTCAGATCTACAATAATGAACAGACTCAACAAATGGCTGCCTCTGATTTTTACCGCTCTCATGGCCGGAGGCATTTGGATTGGATATATCCTCGCCGGGGGCAACGATCTGACACCCGAACGAACCAAACTCAACACCGTCTTTGACATCATCGAAGACGAATATGTCGACAAGATCGCGCTCGACAGCCTCGTCGAGGCTACAATTCCCAATATACTGCGATGCCTCGACCCACACACAACATACATACCTCGCGACGAACTCGAGAAAGTCAACTCTGAGCTCGACCGCTCGTTCAGTGGCATCGGCATCCAATTCCAGATGCTCAACGACACCGTCTGCGTCATCGAAGTCATCTCGGGCGGACCGTCTGAAAAGGTCGGCCTTCACCCCGGCGACCGCATAATCGCCGTCGACAGCGTCGACATAGCAGGCAAAAAAATGACCATGGACGCCGTGGCATCGAAAATACGCGGTCCCCGTGGCACCGACGTCACCATAACTGTCAAACGCTTCAACTCACCCAAACCACTTGAGTTTGTAATCGAGCGCGGAGACATCCCCGTCACATCCGTCGACTCCAAATATATGCTCAACGACAGCGTCGGTTACGTCAAAGTCGGTAAATTTGCCCGCAATACATATCCTGAATTCCTTCAGGCCATCGGCGACCTACGCTATCATGGCGCCCGCAATCTTATCATTGACCTGCGAGGCAACACAGGCGGATATATGGAACCGGCCATCTTTATGGCCAACGAATTCCTTGCTCCGGGCCTCAACATCGTCGAGACACGCGGCCGCAAACCGGCAGACAACTCAATGGTGCTAGCCGACGGCACAGGAGCCTTCGGCGACATGGGCCTCGTGGTACTTGTCGACGAATTCACTGCCAGCTCAAGCGAAATATTCTCCGGTGCAATCCAGGATCACGACCGCGGTCTCATCGTCGGACGCCGTACATTCGGCAAAGGTCTCGTCCAACGCCCCGTAATGCTGCCCGACTCGAGCGAGATCAGGCTGACAGTCCAGCGTTATTACACCCCGTCGGGACGTTGTATCCAGAAAAACTTCGAGCGTGGCGACATAGACGCTTATGAAGGCGAGATCGTCGAGCGATATAACCGCGGAGAGATATTCAGCGCCGACAGCATTAAACTCAAACGTGACTCTATCTACCGCACAGACAACGGCCGCGTGGTCTACGGCGGAGGTGGCATTGTACCTGATCTGTTCGTGCCGTCTGACACATCGGGCGTCTCGTCATACTATATAAATGTATCAAACGCCGGGCTGCTCAACCGCTTTGCCTACGAAACCGCCGACCTCAACCGCGAACAATTCTCAAAAGCCCGCAACGTTGCCGAACTGCTTAAACTCCTGCCCTCCGACAGCAGTCTGCTCTACTCTTTTGTGAGATATGCCGTGCAACACGGCATCGCCGCACGGCCATATTACATCAACATTTCGTCGTCGTTGATTGTTAATCAACTGAAAGCCCTGATCGCTCGCGACATCCTCGGCATGAACGCTTTCTATGAAATATACAACTCAGACGATACCTGCGTCAAAGAGGCCTTGAAACTTATCGAAAAAAACGAGACATCGGTGCCGGTCAGTTTCAAGACAGACAATAATGCCTCAGACGTCAAAAAGACAAAACGATGAATAAAGAACAGATCAGACTTAAAGTCAAGACACATAAAAGCATGCTCGACGACAACGAACGCCGCCGCGCGGCCTCGACCGTCTTCGACCTTCTCGAAAAGACAGCCGCTTTTGTACTGTCAGACAATATACTGCTCTACCACTCTCTTCCCGACGAACTCTCGACCATCGACTTCATCGACAAATGGCACACCCGCAAACATTTCTTCCTGCCGCGTGTCAACGGTCTGAATCTCGAGATATTGCCATACGACCGTTCGTCGCTCCACCTCGGCGCATTCAGAATCGAAGAGCCCGGAGGCGATGACACTACCGACATATCGGAGATCGACATGGTGGTCGTGCCGGCTGTGGCCTTCGACCTTTGCGGCAACCGTGTCGGTCGCGGCAAAGGCTATTATGACCGTCTCCTTGCCGAGACCAAAGCGATAAAGATCGGCGTTGGATACGGCTTCCAGCTCGTCGATAACATTGATGCCGAAGACCACGACGTGGCCCTCGATTATATTATCACCGAAAACGGCGTCATAAGAGCGCGACAAAAACATTAATACACGCTACAATAATGGACGACGGCAAAACGACAGACAATCCGATCGAAAATAGCATTTCGCGACGCTACAGGCTCGGCGTAGCCCTCAGCGGCGGCGGAGCCCGCGGATTTGCCCACGCGGGAGCCCTCATGGCTATCGAAGAAGCCGGGTTAAAACCCGATATCGTTGCCGGGGTCAGCGCCGGTTCAGTCGTTGCCATCCTCTATGCAGCCGGAGTAAAACCTCTCGAAATACCTCATCTCTTCAGCAAAGCCGGCATGAGCGACTTCACAACGCTCAGTTTCGGGCAGGGCGGCATACTATCGGCCGAAAAATTCAAAAAATTCATAATGAAAGTCATAGGCGGCTACAAACGGCTCGAAGAGTTGCCAATGCCCGTGTATATAGGAGTGACCGACTTCGACCGTGGCGTAGCGACAGAGTTTCACCGCGGGCCAATAGGCGACGTCATGCTTGCCTCCTGCTCGATCCCCATAGTCTTCCGACCCGTCAACATCGACGGTGTCAACTATGTCGACGGGGGAGTTCTGCGCAATCATCCCGCCTGGATAATACGCGACAAATGCGATACACTCATCGGGGTCAACGTCAGTCCGCTCAACCAACGGGCAAACCCGTCGTCGCTGCTTGATGTGGCAATGCGCACATACAACCTAATGGCCAAGGCAAACCAGAGCGCAGACATGAATCTATGCGACATCTCGGTCTCAACGCCCGAGATTGCCCACTACAAAGTCTTTAACCTTAAAAATATCAATAGTGTCTTTACAAGCGGGTATATCCACGCACGCAAAGCCCTTCGCGAAGCCGGCCTGTGGAATCCCGAAAAAAGCACCAACACCATCTAACCAATGCAGATTAAACCGGTCATTTATCAGCTACTCCCGAGACTCTTTACCAACTATTGTCCAAACCCTGTTGTCAACGGCACTCTCGAGCAGAACCGGTCGGGCAAGCTCAACGACATCAATGACACCATACTCAAGGAAATCAAGGCAATGGGTTTCACCCACGTATGGTACACGGGTATCATCGAACACGCCCACGACGCCGACTACACAGCCTATGGTATACCACGCCACAACCCCCATGTCATCAAAGGCCACGCCGGCAGCCCCTATGCAATAACCGACTACTATGATGTAGACCCCGATCTGGCCGTCGATGTGCCCCGTCGCATGGAAGAGTTTGTCAGCCTCGTCAAGCGCACTCACCGCGCAGGCATGAAGGTGCTTATCGACTTTGTGCCAAACCATGTCGCACGCCAATATCACTCTGACGTCAAGCCTGCAGGGATCGAGGATCTCGGCGAACACGACGACAAAGAGATGTTTTTCTCTCCCCGGAATAACTTCTATTATATACCGCGTCAGCTTTTCGCACCACATGTCGATATGGGCAACGGCGCGGACGCATATGTCGAATTCCCGGCAAAAGCGTCGGGCAACGACTGTTTCAATGCTTTCCCGGGCAAAAACGACTGGTATGACACCGTCAAACTCAACTACGGCGTAGACCCGTGGAACGGGAGCCGTCATTTTGACCCTGTGCCCCCGACATGGCTAAAGATGCTGCACATACTGCGCTTCTGGGCTTCAAAAGGCATCGACGGCTTCCGCTGCGACATGGTGCATATGGTTCCAATCGAATTCTGGCGATGGGCCATAACCAACGTAAAGTCACACTACCCGTCGATTGTCTTCATTGCCGAAATATACGACGTGAATCTCTACCGCCCATACATCTTCGAAGGCGGCTTCGACTATCTCTATGACAAGGTAAATCTCTATGACACGCTGCGCGCCGTCGAGTGCGACAATGTATCGGCTGCCCGCATTACAAACTGTTGGCAAACAGTAGAAGGCATAGCACCACACATGTTAAACTTCCTCGAGAACCACGACGAACAGCGTTTTGCCTCGCCTCAGTATGCCGGCGATGCAGACAAGGTATTGCCGTCGCTCATCGTAAGCGCCATGATCAATACAGGCCCGATGATGATCTATGCCGGCCAGGAACTGGGCGAACCCGGCACCGACGCCGAAGGCTACAGCGGCTACGACGGCCGCACGACCATATTCGACTACTGGAGCATCGCCTCGTTGCGGCGCTGGCTCAACGGCGGCACATGCGACGGCGAGCTTTATCCGGCAGCTCTGAGGTTGCGCGAAATGTACCGTCGCGTACTCACCCTCTGCAACAGCGAACCGGCCATCAGCCACGGTCGCTTCTTCGACCTTATGTATGTCAACTATGACAATCCGGGCCTCGATCCTCACCGCGACTATGCATTCATCCGCGCCACAGCCGACGAACTGCTGCTCATAATCGTCAACTTTGCCGACCAAGACAAAGACATAGCCCTAAATATACCCGAACACGCTTTCGATATACTCGATTATCCGCAGGGTATCGCCAATGCCTGTGAACTGCTCGACGACATAAAGGAAAAAAACAAATCGCTTGCCGCAGACCGCCCGTTCACGACCAAGGTCCCGGCCCACGGCGCTGTTGTCTGGAAAATAAAGAAAAAGGACATAAAAGACTGTGTATCGGATATTAAGCCCGCAGAGGCGAAAGCAGTGGCAAAAAAATCCGCAGTCAAGCAAACATCTAAAGCAAAAAAGAGCTAATTTTGCAGTTGGAAAATCGTTATACTTTCTTACAATATGGATACGTCCCTACCCCCCTTCAAAGTTTTCTCAGGAACCAATTCTCAGTACATGGCTGAAGAGATCTGTAAAGAGCTCGGCGTCGAAATGGGCAAAATGAACATTCAACACTTTGCTGACGGCGAATTTGAAGTCTCGTTTGAAGAATCGGTCCGCGGTCGTGAAGTGTACCTTGTACAGTCAACCTTCCCAAACAGCGACAATCTCATGGAGCTGCTTCTGATGATTGACGCCGCCAAGCGCGCTTCTGCAAAATCTACCATCGCCGTGATGCCTTACTTCGGCTGGGCCCGTCAGGACCGTAAAGACAAACCGCGTGTTTCTATCGCCGCAAAACTTGTCTCAGACCTTCTGATGGCTGCCGGTGTCGACCGTGTCATAACGATGGATCTCCACGCCGACCAGATTCAAGGTTTCTTCAATGTTCCGGTCGACCATCTCTACGCCTCTTCGGTGTTCATTCCCTACATCCAGTCGCTGAAACTCGAGAATCTCGTGATTGCCAGCCCTGACGTAGGCGGTGCCAAACGAGCCAACAGCTATGCCAAATATCTCGACGTACCCCTGGTACTCTGCCACAAGCAGCGCGCCAAAGCAAATGTCGTAGCCAAAATGACTGTCATCGGTGATGTCAAAGACAAAAATGTAATCATCGTCGACGACATGGTCGACACAGCCGGCACTATCGTCAAAGCGTCAGAACTGATGATCGAAAACGGCGCCAAATCTGTCCGCGCACTATGCACACACGCCATCATGAGCGATCCTGCCACAGAGCGCATCAACAACAGCCCGTTGACAGAGATGATATTCACCAACTCGATACCCTATCGCAAAGAATGCAATAAATGCACAATTCTTTCAGTAGCCCGCCTCTTTGCCGACACCATCCGTCGAGTCCACTCAAACGAATCAATCTCGTCGCAATACCTCATTAAATAAACTTCATACTTTTTATAACACTATGATGCGTCAAATCATATCCGATTTGGCGCATCTTGTTATTCCGCCCAAAAGAGATAATGACGCGAAGGGCTTAAAGACACTCTTCCAAAAGTACCGGTGGTCGCACGTGACCTTACTATGGTGGTTGTGCGGGTGCAATTTTTGTAACAACGATGTCAATGTGCGTTTGACATCGGTTTGGTCGGTTTAGACG